>NZ_JCANWW010000001.1:0-928563 GCF_059553395.1 Williamsia sp. z34
CGCCAAAAGTTGCTCCTATGTCAAGCGGCGGCGGTCTGAATGGCTCGTGGTTGGGGCGCAGTGTCGGTGATCAGGCGTTGATAGACGGTGCGGACCAGGCGGCGTCGGAGTGCTCGGAGGGCTGCGGTGGTGGAGTCGCCGGCGGCGCGGCGTTTGCGGTAGTAGGTGTAGCCGTCGCTGTCTTCGAGTCGGGTTTGGGTCAGGGCGATGCGGTGCAGGGCGGTGGTGAGTTGTCGGTTGCCGCAGCGCGGTAGCCGGACGCGGCCGGCGGTGTTGCCGGACCAGACCGGGATGGGGGCGGTGCCGGCGTAGTTGGCGTAGGCGTCGGCCGAGTGGAAGCGGGCGATGCCGGCGGTTTCGCCGACGATTTTGGCTGCGGTGAGTTCCCCGCAGCCGGGTAGCTGTAGTAGCGAGGGAACCAGTTCGCGGACTCGTTTGCCGATCTCGGTGGCCGTGGTGTTGATCCGGGTGGTCAGGGAGATGATCTCGTCGAGTTCTTCGCGGGCGATGTCGGCCAGCAGTCCGGTCTCGGTGGCCAGCTGTGCGGCGAGGATCTGTTGGTGTTTGTGCATGCTCAGCGAGCGTGGTTTGGGGGCGTAGGCGGGGTTGATTTCATGGACTCGCCACAGCAGTCGGTTGATTGTTGAGGTGCGTTGTGCGACAAACACTTCGCGTCGATCGACTAGTAGACGTATCTCGCGGGATCGGGGGTCGGCGCCGGCGGCGGGCAGGTTCGGTTCGCGCAGCACTGCCCGCGCGACGGCCAGAGCGTCGATGGGATCTGATTTGCCGCGGGTACGTGCCGAGGCACGGGTGTGGGCCATCATTTTGGTGGGTACCCGCACGGCGGTCTGGCCGGCGGTGAGTAGGTCGCGTTCGAGGCGGGTCGACATCTGTCGGCAGTCTTCGATGCCCCAGAGCAGGTCGGTACCGAACTGGGTGTGGGCCCATCGCATCGCGGCATGATGGCCGGCGGTGGTGGCCGGGGCGGTGAGTTGGCCTAGCTTTTTGCCGACGGGATCGACGGCAACAAATGTGTGTGAGCTCTTGTGTACATCGACTCCAACTACAACCATGGTGGTTGCCTCCTGATTTCAGAAACAGGGACCAGGGACGGTTGGGCCGGTCGGTGGGCAATCCTCAGTTGGGGGCGTTGCCACGCTCCTATCAAGCCACATCGGCCGGTCCTTCCCACCTGGTGTTGGCATAACTTTTGCAAGACCAGACATGCGCATCAATGCGATGCCGGCAGGCACATCAAGAGCCAAACACCAGGTGACCAGGACCCAACCACCGCTCAGGCGGCAACACAAGAGTCACACTGAGGGCACATCATCGGGGGGCGGGGTCAGGATGTGTAGTACGGGTCGCCGCGTCGCATCGTGGTGGACGGGAAATCATCGGCCACGGTCGCAGCCATCTCCACCAGTGCGCGACGGGTGTCCTTGCCCAGGAGGTCGAGATCGACCTCAGCGCCCTCGGCGAGGTGATCGTCGAACGGGATCTGCTGTACTGCACGGCATCTGGTGAGGAAGTGGGCGCTGAGCTGATCGGTGTCGATGGTCGACGCGCCGGGTCGTGCCGAGCTCAGCACCACCACCGCCCCCGACACCAGGTGCCCGAATCCGTGGGCACCGAGCCAGTCCAGTGTCGCTGCCGCGCTGCGTGCCCCGTCGATGGCGGGGGAGGTGACCAGGATCAGCGAGTTGGCCATGTCGAGCACACCGTTCATCGCCGAATGGCTCAGTCCGGTTCCACAATCGGTGATGATGATGTTGTAGAAACGCTGCAGCACCGTCATCACGCCGCGGTAGTCCGCTTCGCTGAACGCCTCGGCCTTGGCCGGATCCCTTTCGGATGCAAGGACTTCCAGGCGACTCGGCGCCTGCGAGGTATGTGCCCGGACATCGGAGTAGCGATAGATGGATTCATCGGCGAGCAGGTCGCGAACCGTCGATCGTGTCTGCTGCGGAATGCGCTGCGCGAGAGTGCCCAGGTCGGGATTGGCGTCGACGGCGATGACCCGATCGCCGCGTAGTGATGCGAACGTGGAGCCCAAACCGACTGTGGCCGTGGTCTTTCCGACGCCACCCTTGAGGGACAGGACGGCGATTCGGTAGTCGCCGCGGACGGGCTGATTCACGCGTTCGAGAAGTTGCTTGTACACCAGGTCGTCAGGCGACTCGCCGGGATTGATGGTCCCCGCCGACAGCTTGTGTACCGTCCGTCGCCATCCGCTGGCCGGTGCGCGACGGGCCTTCCGGAGCAGTGCCACCTCGTCGAGGCTGGACGGTGCGGGTGCCGGCGGTTGCGCGGGGGCGTACTGCTGGTGCGCGGGCATCGGCTGCTGACCCGGGAAATATCCGGGCGGTGGCATCTGGTTGCCCTGCGGTGGGATTCCGGCAGGCGGAAAGCCCTGGGGCGGAATCGATTCACCGTACGGATTGGTACCCCCGTAGGGGCCCGGTCCGGTCGGATGGCCGGGTGTGGGCGGTTGTTGATGCGGCGCCGGGGGCGGATGACCTCCGGCAGCGGGGGCCCAGAACTGCGGCTCGACCGGATGCTGTTGGCCGACCGTGGCCGCCGGTGTGGGTGGGGGCTGTGGTGGTTCGGTGTCGAAGGAAGCGGGGGCGTGGCCGTGACGGCCGGTGTGCGCCGGTGCCCTGTCGGGGTCCGGTGCGTTCTCCGGTGGCGTCGCAGCCTCGGGTGGTGCCGGTCGCTGAGGTGGCGGTGTCTCGGAGACCGATGGCGTCGGCGGTGTGTCCGGAGACGTGGGCGCCGTTGGTGTTTGATTCGGGCGCTCGAAAGATGCGACGTCGACGTCCGCCGCGGTCTGAAGCCACGGTGGTGCCGCCGGCACGTCGGCATTGTTGTAGCTCACAGAACAGCCCCCCGTTGTTGCACTTCGTCTGACCGGTTGCAGGTGGTCTTGCCAGTGGTTGACGCCCCAGGTGTTTCCCTTATCGAACCACCCCGCCACCCCCGAATACGGCGATGATAGACCACCATGATCGCCCGTGGTCGGGTGGAGCGGATGTCGACTCCGGTGCTGCGACCCCGCAGTGTCGCAAGTTGTGGGTACTATCTGTCGCCAAGGGGAGTTCTTGAGGGGGAACCATGGCCACTGCTGCATCTCGCACCGGAGGCCTGTCCGTCGTCACGACGGAACAGGGCCTACCGCTCTCTGTACGGATCGAACCCGCCGAATTGCACAAAGATCCGGCTGTTCTCGCCGCCGAGATACTCCGGTTGTGTCGGCAGGCGGCGATGCACGCCGGGGTCGCGCGCCGGGAGGAGTTGCGCGCTGCGGGGGTCGGCGCGGACATCATCGAACAGATGAATCTGCCGCGGCCCGATGATCTGGCCCGGGCGGAATACGAGGACGACGTCGCTGCGGGCGCACCGGGCAGCTGGATGAGGTCGGTATGAGCTCGGCGATGGATGAACTCGAGGCCAGGGCCCGGACTCAGCTCGACCGGTTGCGCGAGGTCAACGAACGATTGGCCGCCGTCTCGGCGCGCGAGACCTCACCAGGCGACCACGTCACCGCGGAAGTGAACGGTGTCGGCGAGCTCACCGGATTGTGGTTGGCCCCAACGGCTCCCCGCCTCGGGGCCGGTCCGCTCTCGGATCTGATCGTCACGACGGCCGGCGTCGCGGCCGGCCGCGCATTTGCACGCCGCGGTGAGATCGTCGCGGAATTCAACGAATCTTTTGCCGATCTGGTGAACAGCCGGCCGACATGACCATGTCGTCGGCCGGTTCTCCGCAACCGGAGGGAACCATCTCCCTGCGATAGGCGTCCTATCGTCGGACCGGGGGAGTGACGGGGTTGCCAGGGTCGGCTACCCGAGGTTTGGGGCTGTACGCATGTTTTCGAACAAACGGGGGAAAAATGTCTGAGGTCACAGCGGTACCGGCGGCTATCGAGGCGTACGGCGACACGGCCGCATTGATGTCGGCGGCGGTTGCCAGTGCCGGTTCCATCAACGCCGCCGCGAACATCGCTCAGATGGTGCCGGTATTCGGGTTGATCGGCCAAGAGTTCCTGCTGGCCTTCGCCCAGGCGCAGGCAAGTCATCTGTTCGGGGTCGGGCAACTCGCCGCGGTCCACGCCGGCAGTGCGGCAGCCGCGTTCGCCACGGCGGCCCAGCTCGCCGAGGCAGACGATGGCAGCGGCCGAGGTTTTGCCGCCGTGCAGGCCGCGCTGTAGTCACCGGCAGCCCAGCCACGTGAGTTTTCCGACGATGCCATCGGCCGCGCCACCGCCGCTCGATCCCACCATTCGGCAACTGGTCGAATCGAGTCCGCTCGGGCCGATTCTCGACACCCCGGTCAGCCAGGTCCTCAAAGACCTTGGCCTACCCGGGCTGCCGGCTCTCCCGGGCATGCCGCCCTTGCCCGATCTGCCGCCACTACCGCCACTGGATCTCGACCTCCTGCTCAAACCGCTGACCGATCTGCTGGGTGGTTTCGGATCGGGCAATCTGGGTGGCGGTGACTTCGACCCCACCATGATATTTGAGGCGCTCTCGCAGATTCTGGACACATCGATGTCGATGGGTTCGGGTGCGTTGAAGGTTCTCGATCAGGTGTGGAGCGGGCAGTCCGCCACGGCGGCGACCGTCAAAGGTGTTCAGGCGGGCACCGATACCGCGGCCCTGTCGACGCAGGGCACGACGATGTCGGCCGACACACAAGGGGCTGCGGCGATCGTTGGCGTCGGTCTCGGACTGGTCCAGGGGATCATCGCGAAAACCGTCGGCATCATCACCGCCTCGGCGCCATTCCTCGTGACACCACCCGGACAGGCCGTTGCGTTGGCTGCGGCCGCCGATGGTCTGGCCGAGGCGACCGCGGTGGTTGCGGCCACCCGAGCACAGTTGCTGGCACCGACAACACACATGATGGCGACCGGACAACCGGTCCCGGTGACAGGTGCCCCCGCGGCGGGCGCATCCCCGTTCTCGATCGCCAGTACGGTGCTCGACTCGGTGGGCAAACCGATGCTGACGGGTGTCGGCCAGCTCGGCACGATGTCGTCCAAGGCCGCGACCGAACTCATGAAAACGCATCAGGCCCAACTACAAACCGCATACGAGGGCGAAGACATCGATGACGCCAAGACCGTGCCGGCCGCACTCGGTGGTGCGATGGCCGCGGGCCGTGGGGGCGGCGGCGCAGGAGGGGGCGGCGGTGGCGGAGGAGGCAGCGGCCCGAGCCCGCTGAGCGCGCGGACAACGCCGGGACTGCTCGGCGGAACAGCTCCGGAGTCAGGCGGTGGACCGGTCAACAGGAATCAGAACACGGTGGTCCCGGCAGGCATGACCGGACCGATGGCACCGATGGGCGGGGCGGGGATGGGAGCCGGACGGGGCGCCGGCGCGTCTGATGATCAGCACGAAGCGGCCGACTACCTCGTCACCGAGCTCAACGGAACCCGGATCATCGGCGAGATGCCGGCGGTGGCCCCGGCAGTCCTGGGTGAAACCCCGACCCCGGAGGCGACCCCGACACCGGACGTCCGTCTGCGGTTGGGTCCGCCCGACCGTGATCAGCCCGACCACAATCTACAAGCCTGACGCGAACATGGGGGAAACGATGTCCACAGGAGAGTTGAACGTCGACGCGGGCGAATTACTGCGTGCCGCAGATGGTCTCGACCGGTTGGCGAATGATCTGGAACAGGGTGTGGCCGTCCATCGCCCCACTCTCGTGGTGCAGGCAGCCGGTCGAGACGAGGTCTCGACGACCGCTGCCGCCACATTCGGTGCCGTCGCCGAGACGTTCACCGATACGGCGGCGGCCGGCGTGCACGAGCTTCGCAAGATCGCTGCGGTGCTTCGTGCCCAGGCCCGCAATTTCGGTACAGCCGAGGACAACATCGAGGAGACATTCCGGCTCTGACGCCGGGGACACGATCATGACCGGATTCACGAACGTGGTGTGGCAGGCCCGCCCCGCCAAGCAGCTGGCAACTGATCTGTGCGCCGGTGCCGGTGACGGTCCGCTGATCGCTGCTGCGCTCGGCTGGACGCAGGTCTCGGCGCTGCTCACCGATGCCGGAATCGACTACGTTCGCATCCTGGCCAGGCTCGGCATCTCCTGGGAATCGGTGGCGGGCGATGAGGCTTTCGGGAAGCTGGCTTCGTTCGCCGACTGGTTCTCCGATGCCGCCGCGTCCGCGGCGGACAGCGCGGCTCGAGCGGGGGCGCAGGCTGCGGCCACCACAGTGGCCAGGATCAGCATGCCGGGACTGCCGGAAATGCAGATCACCGAGGACATCCACACCGCGGCCGTGGCAGTCGGGGCCGCGACGGGTGCCCCCATCGGCGGCGTGGCAGCCGACGCCGAACGTGCCGCCCTTGATCAGAAGCAACGTGCGGCACGGGTGATGGAAAGCTATGAAGCGGCCACCGAACCCGTCGCCCGCGGGTGGTCGCCACCGCGCCCGGCCGAGATCGTCTCGTCCGATGCGCTCGCTGCCGAACAGGCGGTTCGCCAGGCAGCCCGGGCGATCCCGGCTCATCCTGAACCCGCGGCCGGGGCAGTGCCTGGTGGTATCGGTGGATACGCGCCGGTTTCCGGTGCACTCCGGCAGACGCGTTTTGCCACCACCATTCTGGCCGGGTCGTCGGCTTCGGCCGGGGCGGCGCAACCGGTGTCGCCGTCGGCAGGGGCCCGGCCGTCTGTCCCCGCGGCGCCGATGGCCCCCATGATCGGGGCTCCCGGTCAGGGTGGGGATTCCGTCGCACGGAGAAGCCCGGCCAATGCCGGGGCCGGCATCGACCCTGCATCCGCATCCGCGTCGGGCGTCGAGAGTTTTGATGACGTGCCGGTCGCTGCCGCGGTCGCCCTCGGCGATCATCCCGATCCGCGGTACCGGAGCGGAACTCTCGACCTGCCCCACGCAACGTCGGTGCCGGCTGTACTCGGCGCCACGGAACACGAAGGGTGAACGCGATGTGGGCAACCCCGATGGAATGCGAGTTCGACCTCTCGGATGACCAGATCGATTATCTGGCAGTTCTTCTCGATCTTCAGACGTGGCCGGCGGTACTCGCCGGCGGACCTCGCCACGAGTTCGTCGATGAGCGTGAGAATGCGTGCGCCGCCGCAGCGGCGGAGTTGAGCACTGCCGGGTGGCTGTCCGACGACCCGCACTCGGCTGCCGGGGTGGGTGTCACCGAGGCCCTGGCCGAGGCGCTGGTCATCCTGTCCGCACCCGATGTGGTACTCGAGATCCGCTGTCACCGTGAAGCTTCCACCGACCGGATCTGTCTTGCGCGGCGCGGTGATCACCATGTGCTGGCGACCAGGACCGAATCCGGACTGGTGCTCCGCGACATCGCGATCGGCAGCGACCTGGAGGTGGGTCAGCTCGTTGCCCGTCTGCTCGAACCCGCCGACGCCACGCATGCTGTGCCGTTGAGCGTTTCGTCGGTCAGTGTGCCCGCCGGTGAACTGCAGAACCGGCTCGATGGGGCGCATTCGGCAGCCGACTACGCAGATGCACTGCACGCGATGGGGGTGGCGTCGGCCGACGCGGCGACCTATGCCGTTGCGTTTGATGCCTGCTGTGGGCACACGGAGATCGTTGCCATCGAATGTGTCCCGGGGCGGTTGCGGCGCTCGGAAGGCGCGGTGGCGGTCTACGACACAGCCAGGGGCCGGATTGTCGCCGGCCCCAGTATGTCTCCCGATGGCAGGGTCTGGTCGACGTTGTCGCCGGGCACCGGTCATCGGATCTCCCAGGCCGTCACGCTCCTGATGGAGACGTTGCCGGCCCGGAGGTGGTTGCCGTGATTCGGCCAACCGGAGGGGGCCCACCCGGCGACACGCCGGCGTGGTACCGGAGCAGATTACAGAACCCGCGGACATCATCCGATATCGCGGCAATCGCACAAGAAGGGGGATCGCCATGACCGACGGCGGTAACAGTGGCTTGAAACTCGACGTCCCAGACGCGCTGATCACGACCAAATCGGTGGGACAGATCATCGAGGACATGGGTGTTGTCTTGCAGCGCCTGAACAAGAATGCCGAAGACGCGCAAGCGATGTGGCAGGGCACTGCCAGCAAGGCATTCCAGGATGCGGCGGCGGCGTGGCAGGCCGAAGGCGCTGCGCTCAAGGTGGCTCTCGATGGATTGAAGGCGTCGTTGGAGAGTGGTTTCACCGGTTACGACAACGAAGACCAGGACCTCGCGGGGACCATCGGCTCCGTCATGGGTGGCGGATCCGGTCTGAGTCTCTGAGCCTGCGCCCTCCACCACCAACCAGAAAGGTCACATCGCAATGATCAAGTACAACTTTGCCGCGATCGAAGAGCTCTCGGCCCAGCTCGATTCCGATTTCAGACAGCTCGAGGAACTGGCCGGAACGCTCAAGTCCGAAGTCGTTCGGCTGCACTCGAACTGGGAATCACCCCAGGGTGCCGAGGCCTACGCGGTGGCGCAGCAGCGATGGGATACGAGCTTCTCGGATTCCCGTCTGTTGCTGAACAACCTGTCGACGAAGGTACGTGAAGCAGGATCGACGATGCAGGGCGCCGACAAGCGCACCGCAGGCTACTTCAGCTAGATCGCGCAGCCCGCGATCTGTCGACCCCGAAACCCGCCGGACGAACGGACCGGCGGGTTTCGGCGTTTCAGAGGGTTCGGGAGGATCACCCTGGCCTGCATCTTTCGCCAGGCAAACAAACTGATCGCGCCATCCCGGGTGGATTAACCAGTGTTGGCTGGGTTGGTCGGATAGTTTCTCAGGCAGGCTGCATTCGCCGCAATGCACGCAAGTCACTTGAGGAGCTGTGATGGGCAATCCGCTGACACGGACAAAATCCGTGGAGCAATCGATGGCTGACACCGAAGAACCCGGTTCGCAGCTGAAAAAGAGTTTGACCTGGTGGGACCTGACCATCTTCGGTGTCTCGGTGGTCATCGGCGCCGGTATCTTCACCATCACCGCGTCGACGGCCGGGGACAAGGCCGGGCCGGCCATCTCGCTGTCCTTTGTGATGGCTGCGGTGGCCTGCGCGCTGGCTGCACTCTGCTACGCCGAGTTCGCCTCGACCGTTCCGGTGGCGGGATCTGCTTACACCTTCGGCTACGCCACCTTCGGTGAGTTCCTGGCCTGGATCCTGGGCTGGGATCTGATCCTCGAATTCGCGGTCGGTGCGGCCGTTGTCTCGAAGGGCTGGTCGAGTTATCTGGGCACCGTCTTCGGATTCTCCGGTGGCACAACCGAAATCGCAGGTCTCGACGTCGACTGGGGTGCGCTGGTCGTGGTCGCCACGATCACGGTGTTGCTGGTCATCGGCACCAAGTTGTCCTCCCGGTTCAGTGCTGTGGTCACGGCCGTCAAGGTCGCGGTTGTGCTGTTGGTGATCGTTGTCGGCTTCTTCTACATCGACACCGACAACTGGAAGCCGTTTGTGCCGGAATCGCAGCCGTCGGAGTCCGGCGGCAGGTCCGTCGAGTCGACGCTGTTCTCGCTCATGACCGGCGGCGGTGACTCCAGTTACGGTTGGTACGGCATCCTGGCCGCGGCCTCGATCGTCTTCTTCGCCTTCATCGGATTCGACGTGGTGGCAACCACTGCCGAGGAGACCAAGAACCCGAAAAAGGACGTCCCGCGAGGCATTCTCGGCTCATTGGCCATCGTCACGGTGCTCTACATCCTGGTCACGATCGTTGTCACCGGCATGGTCAGTTACAAGGACCTGGCGACGTCCGCCGGCGACGGGGAGCCCAAGAACCTCGCGTACGCGTTCGGTCTGAACGGCGTGACCTGGGCCGAGAAGGCGATTTCGATCGGTGCTCTGGCCGGTCTGACCACGGTGGTCATGGTGCTGATGCTCGGTCAGTCGCGAGTGCTGTTCGCGATGTCCCGAGACGGTCTGTTGCCCCGGTCGTTTGCGAAGACCAGCCGGTTCGGGACCCCGGCGCGAATCCAGATCCTGGTGGGTGTGGTCGTCGCGGTGGTGGCCGCATTCTTCCCGATCACCAAACTGGAAGAAATGGTCAATGTGGGCACGCTGTTCGCGTTCGTGGTCGTCGCGGCCGGTGTCATTGTGCTGCGGAAGACCCGACCGGATCTGCCACGTGGATTCAAGGTTCCCTGGATGCCGGTGATCCCGATCCTGGCGATCATTGCCTGCGTGTGGCTGATGCTGAACCTGTCGGCGCTGACCTGGCTGCGATTCCTGGTCTGGATGGTGATCGGTGTCGCCTTCTACTTCCTGTACAGCCAGCGCCATTCGCTGGTCGGGAAGCGGGCCCGGGGCGAGATGCCCGATCAGGTCGGCGACGAAATCCGCGCCGGTGCCGCCAAGGACCGCACCGCGCCGGAATGAGTTGTCACGCGGCGCCCGTTCGCGACCGCTGACCCAATTCTCCAGACGACGACCCCGGTCCGGGACTTCCCGGACCGGGGTTTTGTCGCTCCACAGCCGCTTTACAAATTCATTGTTATGTATAGACACGTGACGTAGATCGCAGTAGTGTCAACAACCAGGTTCCAGTTTGAAGATCAGCCAGGAGGACGATGATGAGCACTGCGGAATCGCCGACCGACGAACAGTCGGTGGCGCAATGGCGCGACAAGAAACGGCACCTGTGGCTGCTCGGTCTCATCCCGCCCACGGCACTGTTTCTCGCGACCGGAATGGTGGCCGGCTTCAATTGGCTGGGCGCGGGCGCCGTTGCGCCGGTCTGGTGGTGGATCGGTCCGCTGCTCGTCTACGGACTGCTGCCGATCCTGGACCTGTTCTTCGGGCCCGACGGGCAGAACCCGCCCGAGGAATTGATGGAAGAGCTCGAGAACGACAAGTACTACCGCTATTGCACCTATGCGTTCATCCCCTTCCAGCTCGCGAGCGTGGTCTTCGCCTGCTACCTGTGGACCGCAAACGACCTGAGCTGGCTGGGAATCGATGGTGGCCTGGGACTGGTCTCGAAGCTGGGCATCGCCCTGACCGTCGGTGTGATGGGTGGAATCGGTATCAACACCGCCCACGAGCTCGGACACAAAAAGGACTCGCTCGAACGGTGGCTCTCGAAGGTCACTCTGGCGCAGACCTTTTACGGACACTTCTACATAGAGCACAATCGCGGTCACCACGTGCGGGTGGCCACTCCGGAGGACCCGGCCAGCGCCAAATACGGCGAGAGTTTCTGGGCATTCCTCCCACGGAGTGTGTGGGGGAGTCTGAAGTCGGCGTGGAATCTCGAACGCACCCGCATGGGGCGGTTGGAGCGCTCGGTCTGGGACATCCGCAACGACGTGCTCAATGCCTGGCTGATGTCGGTGGTCGGCTGGGGCATCCTGACCGCGATCTTCGGCTGGCAGATCCTGCCGTTCATGGTGATCCAGGCGGTGTACGGATTCGGTCTGCTGGAGACGGTCAACTACCTCGAGCACTACGGACTGCAGCGGCAGAAGACGGCCAGTGGTCGATATGAGCGTGCCCGTCCGGAACACAGCTGGAACTCGGATCACATCTGCACCAACATCTTCCTGTACCACCTGCAGCGGCACAGCGATCACCACGCCAATCCGACCCGCCGCTACCAGGTGCTGCGCAGTTTCGACGACGCACCCAACCTGCCCAGCGGTTATGCCAGCATGATCACGCTGGCCTACTTCCCGCCGCTGTGGCGAAAGGTGATGGACCACAGGGTGACCGAGCACTATGAGGGCGACCTGTCGTTGGCCAACATCGTGCCCCGCCGCCGCGAGAACATACTTGCCGCGCACCGGCTGTCGATGCTCGGCGAAGCGAAGGGCGCCGCGAAATGAGCGCATACCGTTGCCCGGTCTGCAGCTTCGTCTACGACGAGACGACCGGTGCCCCGCGCGAAGGATTCCCCGCCGGGACCGCGTGGGCCGATATCCCGGACGACTGGCCATGTCCCGACTGTGGCGTCCGGGAGAAGATCGACTTCGAGGAGGCGGTGTCGTCATGAACTTCAAGTTGTACGTCTGCATGCAGTGCGGATTCGAATACGACGAGGAGAAGGGCTGGCCCGAGGACGGGATCGCCCCGGGGACGCGCTGGGAGGACATTCCCGACGACTGGAGTTGCCCGGATTGTGGGGCGGCCAAGTCGGACTTCTATATGGAGGAAGTGACCCGCACGTGATCCCGGTGGCCGGCGCGACCGATACCCTGGCCGACATGTCAGAGGTTTCGGAACCCGCGCCGGCCACCGTGGGCGTGGGCTCGCCGGTTCCGTACGCGCAGGCCACCAAACGTCTACTCCGGGGCAGCCTGCTCGACGGAATGCGGGAGTTGTTGCGGTCGAAGGACTGGTCGGCGGTCACGATGGCCGACGTTGGGGCTGCCGCGGGGGTCAGTCGGCAGACCGTCTACAACGAGTTCGGTTCTCGGCAGGGGCTCGCCACGGCATATGCACTCCGCTTGGCCGATGAGTTGGTGGATTTGATCTCAGAGGCCATCGCCGCTCGCGAGGGTCAGGTCAAAATCGCTCTGGCGGAGGGGTTTTCGGACTTCTTCGCCTCTGTCGCCACCGATCCGCTGATCCAGTCCTTGCTGACCGGGCAGGCGAAGCCGGATCTGCTGCGGCTGATCACCACCGATGCCGGGCCGTTGATCGATCAGGCCAGCAGTCGGATCAGCGAACTCCTGCAGCACAGCTGGGTCGGAGCCGACGAGGCGGCCGCGATACGGATCGCTCGCGCAATGGTCCGGATGGCGCTGAGCTACGTCTCGATGCCGCCGGAAACCGATCGCGATGTCGCCGATGATCTGGCCGAGATCTTCGGACCGGTTGTCGATGCCGCGGCCGGGGGTGGCGCTCCTTCGTCCAGGGGTTAGCCTGGTAGGCAATATCCAGTGGGACTTTGAGGAGTGGTATATGACATCGGTCCAGAACGGCCCGCTCACCGCGGACAGCCGCAACGGCATCGACTTCAAGGTGGCGGATCTTTCGCTGGCCGAATACGGACGCAAGGAGATCGGGCTCGCCGAGCACGAGATGCCGGGTCTGATGGCGCTGCGTCGGGAATATGCGGATGTGTTGCCGCTCAAGGGTGCTCGTATTTCGGGCTCGCTGCACATGACGGTGCAGACCGCGGTGCTGATCGAGACCCTGGTGGCCCTCGGCGCCGAGGTGCGCTGGGCGTCGTGCAACATCTTCTCCACCCAGGACGAGGCCGCCGCGGCCATCGTCGTGGGACCTCACGGCACCGTCGAGGAGCCCAGGGGTGTGCCGGTTTTCGCCTGGAAGGGTGAGAGCCTCGAAGAGTACTGGTGGGCCGCCGAGCAGATGCTCACCTGGCCCGGTGAACCGGCCAACATGATCCTCGACGACGGTGGCGACGCGACCATGCTGGTTCTGCGCGGCGCGCAGTTCGAGAAGGCCGGCGTCGTGCCTCCGGTCGACGAGAACGACTCGGCCGAATACAAGGTGTTCCTCTCGCTGCTGCGCGAGCGTTTCGAGACCGACAACAGCAAGTGGTCGAAGATCGCCGAATCGGTCCAGGGTGTCACCGAGGAGACCACCACCGGTGTGCTCCGGCTGTACCAGTTCGCCGCAGCCGGCGAACTCGTGTTCCCGGCGATCAACGTCAACGACTCGGTCACCAAGAGCAAGTTCGACAACAAGTACGGCACCCGTCACTCGCTGATCGACGGGATCAACCGCGGCACCGACGTACTCATCGGTGGCAAGAAGGTCCTGATCTGCGGCTACGGCGACGTCGGCAAGGGTTGTGCTGAGTCGTTGGCCGGCCAGGGTGCACGTGTGCAGGTCACCGAGATCGATCCGATCAACGCACTGCAGGCACTGATGGACGGCTATGACGTCGTCACCGTCGAGGAGGCGATCGGCAATGCCGACATCGTCATCACGTCCACCGGCAACAAGGACATCATCACCTTCGAGCACATGAAGCAGATGAAGCACCAGGCGATCCTCGGCAACATCGGTCATTTCGACAACGAGATCGACATGGCCGGCCTCGAGTCGTCGAAAGAGGTCAAGCGGATCAACATCAAGCCGCAGGTCGATCAGTGGATCTTCCCGAATGGCCGTTCGATCATCGTGCTGTCGGAAGGACGTCTGCTGAACCTGGGCAACGCCACCGGACACCCATCGTTCGTGATGAGCAACAGTTTCTCCAACCAGGTGATCGCCCAGATCGAGCTGTGGACCAAGAAAGACGAGTACGACAACGAGGTCTACCGCCTGCCCAAGGCACTCGACGAGAAGGTCGCCAAGATCCACGTCGAGGCGCTCGGTGGCACCCTGACCAAGCTCACCAAGGAGCAGGCGGAGTACCTCGGCGTCGACGTCGAGGGCCCGTACAAGCCCGAGCACTACCGCTACTGATACATCTGCGGCCGTGAGGTCGGCGAACAACTGACAACGGTGGGTACGGGCATTTGCCCGTACCCACCGTTGTGCGTTCTGGCGTCGTGGTTCAGCCGGTGATGATGTCGTCGTCGCCACCGCTGCCCGACGACGGACTCTGGGACAGGCTGGGGCAGAACCGCCACTCGCCGTCCTCTTTCTTGAACGGCCACGTGACGTCCCCGCTGTCCCGATCGATCGACATCACACCGGCGACCGTGCCGACGGGTCCGGTGACCACCACGTCCCGGACGTCGATGGATGCCGAGACCGGCCCGTTCTCGTCGAACAGGCTCTGATAGCCGGCGGTGGATTCTGTGCGGGAGTCGGCCTCGCAGGCCATCCGGTGCAGGCCCACCGCATCCTGGGTGTTGATCAACTCGACGCGTTTCTCGGCGGCGGCCCGGACGTCACCCTCGTCCGCGGACGCGCGGGGACTGCTCGCGGTCGAGGGGGCCGTGGAGGTTTCGGCCACCACCTCGTCGTCGGTGTTGCCGGAGTTCGACAGCACGGCCACCGAGATCACCACACCGACGACGACCACGACAACAGCGACAAGCGCGCCGATGATCAGCCCGGTCGGGTTCCGATTCGGCGGCGGGGGAGGCGGTGCACCCCACGACCCGGATGGACCGGGCTGCGTCCACTGCTGGGCTCGCTGACCCGGACCCCACGGTCCCGGTTGGGGATGCGGCGGTTGCGATCGCTGATACGGCGGTTGCCTGGGCTGCGGACCGTGACGTGGGTCGGGGCTGCCCCACCCCGATGGGCCGGTCGGCGGATAACTCAAGAATTCCCTCCCCTGGGGGGTTTGCGGTGTAGATCCTGGTGGGTCAGATCTCTCGGGTGTCGCAGATCTTCCAGGTGCCGGATCGATTCTCCATGGTGAAGGTGAAGCGACTGGTCTCGACCGGACTCTGATCGGCCGGGTCGACGTATGTCAGGGACACCGTGGCCTGCGCGGTGATGCCGTCGACCTCGATGGCGGTCACCGAGTTCAGCTTCATCCCGTTCAATTCGACATCGGTGTCCGACTGGAGATCCCGGATGATGTCCTGCTCGGCGCCGCAGGTCACCGACAGTGCGGTCTCCCAATCGCCGTCCGTGAAAGCGGTTGTGTACGTCCGGATCGATTCCTCGATCTGTTCTTCGGCCGCTGTGGCCGACGACTGCGACGACGTCGTGGTCAGCGGTCCGGGGTCCACGATCGGGTCGTTGTCATCGTCGCCACCGAGGGTCATGAACAGCACCACCGCGAGCACCACAACCACCACTGCGGCGGCTGCGATCCCGGCGATCCACGGTGTCTTACCCGGTGGTTTGGGACCCTGCGGTGGGGGACCGTATCCGGGCGATCCCGCCGGCGGCGGCGTCGCACCCCACGTCTGTTCCGGCCATGCCTGCCCGCCCCAGGTGGGTTCGGACGGAGATCGATCGCCGCGACCGGGCTGATTCGCCCCGTCGCCCGGCCCCCGGCCCCAACCGGAGTCGTCCCGGTCGTCGCCGGATCCGTACGGACCGCTGGGTGGTTGCGTCATCGAGGCCTCCGGTCGGATCACGGGCAGACGGATTCACGGGCAGGCAACATCGGCGCATGTGCATCGGGACGATTGCTGACTTGGAACTCTACGGCGCAAGGCCCAGGTCGAACAGCATCCCGAGCCCCCCTGAGGGTGGTACCGGGGTCGTCGGCCATCTGTATCGGCGAGGGTGCTCAGGCGATCAAAGATGTCGTGTGACCTGTTGCAGATCGTTCTGCCGGCACACCTTCCAGCCGGTTTTCTCGCGTTTGAAGTACGAGAGGTCCCCCGGCGAGGTGGTCAACGCCGCGTTTTCATTGCCCACGACGGTCAGGGTGATGTGCGCGGTCGCCAGATCGGCCGGCGGTGAACCGATGAATCGAATGTCGGTTATCTGGGCGACAGCGATCGTGCTGCGGGCGTCGGCGGGACCGAGGCCCTCGACGATCCGGGCGGCGATCGGTCCGCTCTCGGCGCAGTAGGTGAGCTGCAGCGCGGCCACGTCGCGGTCGTTCAGTGCGGTGATCTGTCGATGGACGAGTTCTTCGATCTTCTCGGCATCGGTCGTCGGGCCGGAGCGCAGACCGAAGGCAAGCCAGAGAAGAGCGATGTTGACCACCAGCACACCCGCCGCGATCGCGGCGGTGGGACGCACGGGTATCGGCGGGATGGTGTGTGAGCCACCGTGGGGACCGACATGCATCGGGAGATGAATCATCAAAAACCTCCCATCCACGTGACTGCACCTGACGTTAGTGAGGTGTGATGGTCTAACCGCGCACGTCACGGTGAGCGTTACGCTCTCTTGATGGGGTTGTGACCAAAACCCGGTGGATCTCAGAGGGAGATGAGCCGATCGGCCAGAGTGGGGTCGGGTTCGGAACCCTGGCGTGACCACGGGGACATCCAGCCTCGCTCGGCGAGTCCGCGGTACACCTGCGCGGTACGTTCCTGCAGATCGTGATCGCGTTCGTAGTGGTCCCTGGTGCGGGAGACGTCGGCCTCGGCGCGGGACTTCGCCCGGCCGATCGCGAGCTCGGTGGGGACGTCGAGCAGCAGGTGGTGGTCGGGCACGGCCAGACCGAACCGCCCGAACTCGAGAGTGCTCACCCATTCGACCACGTCGCCGTCGGCACCTTGACCGAGTCGTGCCGCGCTGTATGCGGCGTTGGAGGCAACATAACGGTCGAGGATCACTGCGTCGTTGGCGGACAACAACTTCCGCAACTCGGCATCGGCGTCACGGCGATCGAGCGCAAACAGCAACGCCATTGCGTTGACGCTGGATCGCAGATCACCGTGTTCGCCGTGCAATGCCTCCGCGGCGATGTCGGCGGTCACTGATTCGGAATACCTTGGGAAGGTCATTGTTGCCACGCGATATCCCTCTGTGGCCCAACGGTTTACGAGACCGGTGACCAGAGTGTTCTTACCGGCGCCATCCAAGCCCTCAACTGCTATCAATACGCCCACGCCACCGAGCCTAACCGTCGGGGGACGTCGTGTGGCGCAGCCGGGCCGTTGAAAATCGGCGCGTCAACCACACATTGCAACGATTCGGTGACACGATATGCCAATGAAACCCAGGATTCTGGTTGTGGACGATGATGCGGCATTGGCGGAGATGCTCACCATCGTGTTGCGCGGAGAGGGGTTCGAGCCTTTTGTCGTCGGCGACGGCACCCAGGCCCTCACCGCGGTCCGAGAGATCCGGCCCGATCTGGTGTTGCTCGACCTGATGCTGCCCGGGATGAACGGCATCGATGTGTGCCGGGTGTTGCGCGCGGATTCCGGTGTTCCGATCGTGATGCTGACGGCGAAGTCCGACACCGTGGACGTTGTCCTCGGGCTCGAATCCGGCGCCGACGACTACATGATCAAACCGTTCAAGCCCAAGGAGCTCGTCGCCCGGGTCCGCGCGCGGTTGCGGCGCACAGAGGACGAACCCGCCGAGTTGCTGTCCATCGGTCCCATCGAGATCGACGTGCCCGCGCACAAGGTGACCCGCGACGGTGTGCCCATCTCCCTGACCCCGCTCGAGTTCGACCTACTCGTGGCGCTGGCGCGTAAACCGCGGCAGGTCTTCACCCGTGACGTGCTGCTCGAGCAGGTGTGGGGCTACCGGCATCCGGCCGACACTAGGCTGGTCAACGTGCACGTGCAGCGCCTACGGGCCAAAGTTGAAACAGATCCGGAGAACCCTGAGGTCGTCCTGACCGTGAGGGGGGTCGGCTACAAGGCCGGACCGCCGTGATCGGACGCCCGCGGCGTCGCATCAACGGGACCTTCGGACCGGCGA
The DNA here is from genome assembly GCF_059553395.1 of Williamsia sp. z34. NCBI lineage: Bacteria > Bacillati > Actinomycetota > Actinomycetes > Mycobacteriales > Nocardiaceae > Williamsia > Williamsia sp. z34. The sequence goes on from NZ_JCANWW010000001.1 coordinate 18,193, forward strand.
TGCGCCGGGTGGGCTCGGTCGGCAAGTTCGTCGGTCAGCTGTGGCGCCGATCGCTGCAGCTGCGGGTGGTCGTGTCGACCCTCGTGCTGTCGTTTGTCGTGGTGTTGATCCTGGCCTTCGTGCTGACCAGCCAGATCACCGATCGCCTGCTCGACCTCAAGCTCCAGGCCGCGACTGAAGAACTCGAACGCACCCGGCTGGCCGTCGAGCGTGATCTCTCGGGAGCCGACAGCGATGCGTCGTTGCTCAACCGTCTGCGCCAGACCCGATCCATCCTGACCGACCGGGGTATCGACTCCGGGGACAGCTCCGGGGTCGTCGGTACCTTCGACACGGTGTTGCTGGTGCCCAGTTCGGGTCCGACCGGTCCGACCGGTGTCGGGCCGATCGGTGAGATACCCGAGAACCTTCGCCAGATGGTCCAGGGTGGCCAGATGGCGTACCGGTATTCGTCGGTCACCGGGTCTGACGGACAGCAGAATCCCGCGCTGATCATCGGTACCCCGACCAATACCGACATCCCCGGCCTCGAGCTCTATCTGGTCTTTCCGCTGACCAACGAGGAGAGCACCGTCTCCCTGGTCCGGGGCACGATCTTCACCGGATTCATGGTGTTGCTCGGTCTGCTGGCCGCCATCGCCATCCTGGTCTCCCGCCAGGTGGTGATCCCGGTCCGGTCCGCGTCGCGGATCGCGGTTCGTTTCGCCGACGGCCGCCTCAAGGAACGGATGCCGGTGCGGGGTGAGGACGACATGGCCCGGTTGGCGATGTCGTTCAACGACATGGCCGAGAGCCTGTCGAAACAGATCTCCCACCTCGAAGAGTTCGGCGGATTGCAGCGGCAGTTCACCTCCGACGTCTCCCACGAACTCCGGACGCCGCTGACCACGGTCCGGATGGCCGCCGACGTCCTGTTCGAGAGCCGTGAGGAACTCGAACCGGTACTGAAACGATCCGTCGAGTTGCTCGACATGGAGCTCGAACGGTTCGAGACCCTGCTCGGCGAACTGCTGGAGATCTCCCGCCACGACGCCGGTGTCGCGGAGCTGTCCGCCGACCGCCTGAACATGACCATCCCGATCGATGCGGCGGTGAAGACCGTTCGGCATCTGGCCGAGGAGACCAACACCGAACTGATCCTGGATCTCCCGGACGAACCGGTCATCGCCGAGGTCGACCCGCGTCGTGTCGAGCGGATCCTCCGTAATCTGCTGGCCAACGCCATCGATCACGGCGACCAGAAACCGGTGACGCTGACCATGCGAACCGACGGCGACGCGGTGGCGATCACGGTGCGTGACGGTGGCATCGGTCTGCGGCCGGGGGAGGAGAAGCTCGTGTTCAACCGATTCTGGCGGTCCGATCCCTCCCGGTTCCGTCGGTCCGGCGGCACCGGACTGGGGCTGGCCATCAGCGTCGAGGACGCGCGGCTGCACCAGGGCCGTCTCGAGGCGTGGGGCGAGCCGGGTAAGGGCGCGTGCTTCCGGTTGACCCTGCCCCTGGTCCGCGGACACAAAGTCTTGGGGAGTCCATTGCCGCTCAAACCGCCGGGCTCTCGCCGCGCACCACGCGATCCGGGGCCCACCGATGAGTGAGGTTCAGCCAGATGTGGCAGCCGGAGGAACAAGGCGAGGTGGGGTGTCGATGAGTGGTGTGGCCCGTCACCGCGCCGGTCGGGCAAGACTGTGCGCCGGTGTGGTGGCGGTGATCCTGGTCGCCCTGCTGTCGGCCTGCGTGTCGATCCCGAACAACTCCAGCCCGCAACCGCTCGGTTCGCTCGAACGCACGCCACTGAGCACCAACATCCCGACCCCGAGCCCCGGGATGGACCCCGAGTCGCTGGTCCGGAGCTTCCTCAAGGCGTCCGCGCAGCCGGGGTCGGGTCACCTCGCGGCCCGGCAGTTCCTGACGCAGGACGCCTCGGACTCCTGGGACGACCAGGGTGGGGCCCTGTTGCTCGACGAGATCAACGTCCTGAGCGACAAGCGCACCGACGACACGATCACGGTCCGCGTCAACGGGGAGGACACCGGCGAACTGCAACCGAGCGGTCAGCTGATCCCGAGTTCGGGTCGCATCGAGATCCAGTTGTCGCTGACGCGGGTCGACGGCGAATGGCGGATCAACGGGCCGTTGCCTGCCGGTGTCCTGATGGACCGCGAGCAGTTCGAGCTGTCGTATCGGCCACACGCGCTCTACTACCCGAGTTACGACGACCAGCATCTGGTCGTCGATCCGCGCTGGTTCTACACCGGCGGGGACCAGTTGGCCGACCAGCTGATCGGTTTGCTGATCGCCGGACCCGTCGACGATCTACGCGGTGCGGTCATCAACGAGTTCCCGGCCCGGTCGTCGTTGCGCGGGTCGATCGAACCGCTCAGCGGCGGCGGTATCCGGATCGATCTGGTGGGCCTCAGTGGCCTCGGCGGTGCCGAACGCAACCGCTTGGCAGCGCAGATCATCTGGACACTCAGCGACGCCGACATCAGCGGCCCGTACGTGATCGACGCCGATGGTGCACCGCTGAACGAACGTCACGCGGGCGGATGGCAGACCACCGATGTGGAGTCACTCAATCCGAATCCGCCGACCAGCCCGGTCGGTCTGCACGTCGTCGAGGGCGGTTCGTTGCAGGTGGTCGCCGACAACGCGCTGACCCCGGTTCCCGGCACGCTGGGCGAGACCCGCAATCTCGTCTCGGCGGATCTCTCGGCGGACGGTGGCCGGGTGGCGGCGGTGTCGCAGAACCCCGCGCCGGGTCCGGCGCCGGCGTTGGCGCTCTCGATCGGTGACTACGGTGCCGGGGTGACCCCGGTCATCGAGGGCGGCAAGATCACGCGGCCGTCGTTTGCCGGCGACTCCCAGACGGTGTGGGCGGTGGTCGACGACACCCGGGTCACTCAGGTCACGCAGATGTCGGGCAACAGCCAGGTCACCGAACGGGAAGTGGATTCGTCGGCGATCCGGGCGGTGGCGCAGGGCCCGATCACCGAATTGCAGGTCTCGCAGGACGGCGCCCGTGCGGCGTTGATCGTCGGCGGGCAGGTGGTGCTCGCGATCATCGAGGACCGCACCGACGGACGGTTGCTGTTGTCCAACCCGCTCGGCGCCGCGGCCCTGAACATCGTAGGTGCGGTGTCGCTGGATTGGCTGAGCAGCGAGATGCTGGTGGTCGGACGCAGCTCGGCCGAAGGCCCGGTGGTGCAGCTGCGGATCGACGGGATGCCACCGGGAGCGTTGCCCAGCGGCAACCTCACCCCGCCGGTGACGGCGGTGGTGGCCAGTCCGTCGACGATTTATGCGGCCGACAGTCGCGGCATTCTGCGACTCGGCGGCACCAGCGACGAGCCCGACCAGTACTGGAGCGAAGTCGCCCCGACGATGGGTACGTCCGCGATACCCGTTCTGCCGCACTAGATCCTGCGTCAGGAACCCCCCCGGCGCACCTGTGGATCGCGCCGTGGACTGTGGATGAATCCGCGGCAGGCGGCCATCGCGCATCGGCGGCCGATCTCCGGTGCGGGCATCATCTCCGACCATGGTCGAGCGTGTGTGGCCGGCCCTGGTGGATCTGGTGGTCCCGTTGCACTGCGGCGGATGCGCCAGACCGGGGACCCGGTGGTGCCGGGCGTGCGCCGGCCAGATCTCCGATGCTCCGATCGAGGTCCGGACCCGTGTCGCCCTGTCGGTTCCCGCGTACGCGCTTGGCCGGTACACCGGCGTGCGCCGACAGGCGATTCTCGAGTTCAAGGAGCGTGGTCGCAGTGACCTATCCGTCCCGTTGGGCCGGGCCGTGGCCGCCGCCCTGCTCTGCCTCGACCGCTGGTCGGAACTACCTGGCGCCGATCGCCTGGTGCTGATCCCGGCGCCGACCCGATCGATGTCGGCCCGTCGGCGCGGCGGCGACCCGGTGACGGCGATCGCCGTTGCCACCGCAGGGGCGCTCGGTGGTGGCACCGCGGTGATGCCGGCGCTCGTCACGTCGATGTGGGCGCGTGACTCGGCGCGCCTGTCGGCGGGGCAGCGAGGTGACAACCTGGCCGGCGCGATCAGGCTCCGTCGGGGCGTCGATCCGCACACCATGGCGGCGCGCACTGAGGGCGCCGCGGTTGTCCTGCTCGACGACGTGCTGACGACGGGCGCGACCGCGTCCGGGTCCGTGGCGGTCCTGCGTCGCGCCGGGGTCGAGGTGCACCTCGTCCTCGTGGTCGCCGCGGCGTGAGTCGCACGTGGTCGTTGCCGGACATGACCGCCGAAACAAATTGGTGGCCAAAGCCATTCGGGTCGACACAAAGCGGTCGAACCGGATCAAGCGGTCAACACGCCGATGAATGGTCGGGGGTCGATATGTGGCGAACAAGTGGCCGGAGGACTACGGTCGAAGGTGCGTCAGTTAGCCGTACAAAGGTTGCCGAAGCAATTGGTGGCCGGGGGGAGGTGAGAGCCCAACTCAAAGACCGGTTGCCTGAGCGCATGCGCTGCCGGTGGCCGGGATCTCTAGTTCACCGATCCAGGAGGTATCGCAAGTGACGACAAGCGTCGGCAAAGTAGCCGTTTCCGAATCTGGCGAAAGCACAGATTCCAGCACGAGTCCCGACACCCGAACCGACCCATTTGATCCGGGCATATACGTCCGAACCGATTCGTCCGATGAACTGTCCCGCCCTGACGCCGAAGTACAGGTCAGCGGCCGCAACGTCGAAATCCCCGACCACTTCCGCATACACGTGATGGACAAGTTGTCCCGTGTGGAACGGTTCGATCCGACGATCTTCCGGTTTGACGTCGAACTTCACCACGAGCGAAATCGCCGTCAGTCCAAGATCTGTCAGCGGCTCGAGATCACCGCAGTGGGCAAAGGCCCGGTGGTGCGAGGCGAGGCCTGCGCAGACAACTTCTACGCCGCGCTCGATGCCGCGCTTGCGAAACTCCAGTCGCGGCTTCGCCGGACCAAGGACCGTCGCAAGGTCCACCACGGACTGCGAACACCCATATCCGTCGCCGAGGCGACCGCTGCGTCCGATCCGACGCTGAACGGCCAGGCCTCGGAGCAACAGAGCGAGGAAGACCGCTGGGCCGCGGAGAATCCCGAGGTAGCCGGTCCAGGACAGGTCGTCCGCGTCAAGGAGCACCCCGCCGTGCCGATGACGGTCGATGACGCGCTCTATGAAATGGAACTGGTCGGGCACGACTTCTTTCTCTTCCACGACAAGGAGACCGACAAGCCGACCGTCGTCTACCGCAGGCATGCGTTCGACTACGGCTTGATCCGCCTGTCCTCCTGAAGCTCGGCGGTGGGGGCCTGATCCACCTCACCGAAAGCACCGCGGGGCGGGCCCGGATCACCTGCTCTGAAAGCGTGACGGAATGCTCTGATTCGCCTCGCGTGAGTCAGGTGGCCGAGGCGCTCGCTACCATGGAGTCCGACCTGCGGGAATCTGCAGGTCGGATTTCGTGTGTATTCGACCGGATCGAGGGAATTACCAGTGCTCAACAAGCTGCTGCGCGTCGGCGAAGGCCGGATGGTCAAACGCCTGGATGCAATCGCTACGCATGTGGAGACGCTCGACAAAGCGACCGAGGCCTTGTCAGACGCCGAACTCCGGGCAAAAACCGATGAGTTCAAGGAACGTCTTGCCGACGGTGAGACCCTCGATGACCTGCTGCCGGAGGCCTTCGCCGTCGCTCGCGAAGCCGCATGGCGGGTGTTGTCCCAGAAACACTTCCACGTTCAGATCATGGGTGGTGCCGCTCTGCACTTCGGCAACATCGCCGAGATGAAGACCGGTGAGGGCAAAACCCTGACCTGTGTTCTGCCCGCATATCTCAATGCCCTGGCGGGCGAGGGCGTCCACGTCGTCACCGTCAACGACTACCTGGCCAAACGCGACTCCGAATGGATGGGCCGCGTCCACCGCTTCCTGGGTCTGGACACCGCGGTGATCCTGACCGGGATGACCCCGGCCGCGCGTCGTGAGGCCTATGCCGCCGACATCACCTACGGCACCAACAACGAGTTCGGGTTCGACTACCTGCGCGACAACATGGCCCATTCGCTCGGCGATCTGGTCCAGCGGGGCCACTCCTTTGCGGTCGTCGACGAGGTCGACTCGATCCTGATCGACGAGGCCCGGACCCCGCTGATCATCTCGGGTCCGGCCGATTCGTCGAGCAAGTGGTATGCCGAATTCGCCCGCATCGCACCGCTTTTGAAGAAAGACGTCCATTACGAGGTGGACATCCGCAAGCGCACGATCGGTGTGCATGAAGCGGGTGTCGAGTTCGTCGAGGACCAGTTGGGCATCGACAACCTGTACGAGGCCGCCAACTCGCCGCTGGTGAGTTACCTGAACAATGCGATCAAGGTCAAGGAACTCTTCGAGCGCGACAAGGACTACATCGTCCGTAACGGTGAGGTCCTGATCGTCGACGAGTTCACCGGCCGCGTGCTCGAGGGTCGGCGCTTCAACGAGGGACTGCACCAGGCCATCGAGGCCAAGGAGCGCGTCGAGATCAAGGCCGAGAACCAGACCCTGGCCACGATCACCCTGCAGAACTACTTCCGGATGTACGAGAAGCTCTCGGGCATGACCGGTACGGCCCAGACCGAGGCCGCAGAGCTCGACCAGATCTACAAGTTGGGTGTGCTGCCGATCCCGACGAACAAGCCCATGCTCCGGGTGGATCAGACCGACCTGATCTACAAGACCGAAGAGGCGAAGTTCGACGCGGTGGTCGACGACATCACCGAGCGCCACCAAAAGGGTCAGCCCGTCCTGATCGGTACCACCAGCGTGGAACGGTCGGAGTATCTGGCCCGCCAGCTCAAGAAGCGTGGCATCCCACACAACGTGCTCAACGCCAAGTTCCACGAACAAGAAGCCCAGATCATCGCCGAGGCCGGCCGCAGTGGTGCGGTCACCGTCGCCACCAACATGGCAGGCCGTGGTACCGACGTCGTGCTCGGCGGTAACCCCGACATCCTCGCCGACATCCGCCTGCGCAAGGCCGGTCTGGATCCGGTGGAGACCCCGGACGAGTACGAGGCCGCCTGGGACGAGGTGCTCGCAGCGGTCAAGGCCGAGGTCGCCGAGGACGCGGAGAAGGTGAAGGCAGCCGGCGGCCTGTACGTGCTGGGCACCGAGCGCCACGAATCACGGCGTATCGACGATCAGCTCCGTGGCCGCTCCGGCCGTCAGGGCGATGCCGGCGAGTCCCGGTTCTATCTCTCGCTCGGTGACAGCCTGATGCGCCGGTTCAACGGCGCCGCCCTCGAATCGATCATGAACCGGGTGAACCTGCCCGACGACGTCCCGATCGAGGCGAAGATGGTCACCAAGGCCATCCGCAGCGCGCAGACCCAGGTCGAGCAGCAGAACTTCGAGATCCGCAAGAACGTCCTCAAGTACGACGAGGTGATGAACCAGCAGCGCAAGGTCATCTACGCCGAGCGTCGCACGATCCTCGAGGGTGAGGATCACAGCGAACAGGTCAAACGGATGATCGAAGACGTTGTGGGAGCCTACGTCGTCGGCGCCACGTCCGAGGGTTACACCGAGGACTGGGATCTCGATCAGCTCTGGACCGCCATGCGGACGCTCTACCCGATCGAGCTGGACTACAAGGTCCTGTTCGAGGAGAACGAGTTCGGTGAACGCAAGGACATCACCTCCGAGGAACTGCGCGAGATCCTGGTGACCGACGCCCTGGAGGCGTACGCGAGGCGCGAGAAGGAAATCGAATCGATCGCCGGTCCCACGGCGATGCGTCAGCTCGAACGCACCATCCTGCTCAGCGTTCTGGACCGCAAGTGGCGTGACCACCTCTACGAGATGGACTACCTGCGGGAAGGTATCCACCTGCGGTCGATGGCGCAGCGCGACCCGGTGGTGGAGTACCAGCGCGAAGGGTACGACATGTTCATCGGCATGCTCGACGGACTGAAGGAGGAGTCGGTCGGATTCCTGTTCAACGTCAGCGTCGAAGCCACCCCGGCACAGCCGGCGGCGGCCGCGGCCGCGGCTCCGCCGTCGATGTCGAAGGCACCGGCCGCCCCGGCGCCGTTGCCCACCGAGCAGGCCGCTCCGGCTCGCCCGGTCGCACCGGCGGCCCCGGCAGCGTTGCGGGCCAAGGGAATCGACGACGGCTCGGCCAATGCCGGTCTGACGTTCAGCGGTCCGTCCGAAACCGGTGGCACCACGGTGCGCCGGTCCAGCGGAACCGCCGGCGGTTCCACCGATGGACAGGCCGGTACCCGCAAGGAACGCCGCGCAGCTGCGCGGTCGGGATCCAAGGGTGGCGCGAAGCCGCCCAAGACCCGCAAGAAGCACTGACACCCGCCAACAACGCGCGGAACGACCAGCGCTGGGCGTGAACGCCCCGTAGAACCCGGATACCCCCGTTCCGGTTCCGAAGGAACCAGGAACGCGCAGTGCACGTCGTACTGCTGGTATCCGGGTTCTCCGGTTATCGGGCCGGGTTGTCGCCGGTCGCAGACACGGCCCGGGGGGCGCCATGACAACAACCGATATCGCCGAGACCGACGAGGACGCGGTCGGGGGGATCGGTGGTCTGCGGATCACCCGGGTGCCCTTCAGCGAGACGCCGCCGCTGGGTCTCGGGCCTGGTCCGGTGGTGCCGGAATCGGGTTCCGGAGTCGAAGTCCTCGCGGCCCGGCGCACCGCGGTACCGCCGCCCGAACCCGTCGACGTCGAGCTGCGGCGCTTCGCCATCCACGCCACCACGGTCCTGCTGGAGGTCTTGGGCGGCAGGCGGCCGTTCGCTCATCTGGCGGAGGTGGCGGTACCGAAGATCGCCGATCAATTCCGGGTGTTGCTCGCCGATCAGGCGAGGGGACCGGCCTGCACGCTGCTGCGCCTGCACACCCAGCACACCAGCCCGGACATCGCCGAGATCACCGTCGTGTACCGCCGGGGAGAGCGTGTCCAGGCGATGGGCGCTCGCGTCGAGCGTCGACTGATGCCCATCCGTGCGTCGACGCCCGGCGGCCCGCGGCGTAAGGCGCGACGATGCGTCCTGGTGTCGGTGAGTGTCGGATGAGGCCGGTCCGGGCCCGGGAGGTTCGATGACCGGCGCTCGGCAAGCGGTTCGCGGAGAGCGGGCGCGGACCCGCCGGTTACGATTGGCGCTGTGAACCGGCTCTCGCCTCAGGATTCGATGTACTACTACCTCGATGACCGCGGTTCGACCACGCAGGTGGGTTCTCTGCTGATCCTCGAGCGCCGGCCGGATGGCCTGGACTACCAGGGATTGCTGCGTACCGTCGAGAGCCGATTGCAGCTCGTCCCGCGGTATCGGAAGAAGATTCGTGAGGTCACGCTCGGTCTGGCCCGCCCGGTGTGGGTCGACGACCACGAGTTCGACATCACCTACCACGTCCGCCGCTCCGCACTGCCGAGTCCGGGCGCCGACGACCAGCTCCACGATCTGGTCGCCAGGCTGATGTCGCGCCCGCTGGAGCGCACCCGGCCGCTGTGGGAGATGTACCTGGTCGAGGGATTGTCCGATGACCGGATGGCGGTCCTGACCAAGACCCATCGCTCCCTGGTCGACGGATCCGAGGCCTTCGAGATCAATCAGATCATCGTCGACGACACCCGCGAGCCACCACCGATGCCCGAGGACCTGTGGCTGCCCGACCGTGCGCCGGGTTCTCGCGAACTGGTGGTCGGTGCGATCACCGACGTCCTGACCCGGCCCTGGGAGATGGTCGACCAGGTGCGGGCGGCGTCCAATCAGCTGGCCTCGGCCGGCCAAGCGCTAGCCGGTGCGTTCCGCCGCGTCGAATCGGTGATGAAGATGGCCACCACCTCCGCCCCGTCGAGCCCACTGAACGGTGCCACGGCCCCCACCCGCCGGTTCACCGTCGCGTCCTGTTCCGCCGAGGACTGTGTGGACATCGCCGAGCGTCACGGTTGTACCCCCAACGATGTGCTCCTCGCGGCTATCGCGGGTGCGATCCGGCGCTGGCTGCTCTCGCGGTCACTGGCCGTCGATCAAGTGGAGACCGTGCGTGTCATGGTGCCGTTGTCGGCGTACCCGGCGGGGGCGGACGAACCCGAGTTCGATTCCGATCTCGATGCGCAGGGGGAGTCCTCGTCCGCATCGTGGATGGTCGGCGGACTACACGGGTTCGTCACGGATCTGCCGGTGGGAGAACCGAATCCGGCGGTTCGGCTCTCACAGGTCGCGCAACTGGCGGAGCGGCACTCACACTCGGGCCGCAACTGGTCGGCGGCGGTCGAACCGTGGATCCCGGAGATCGGGCCTGCCACGTTCCATGCGATGAGCGCGCGGGCGGCGGCGTCGTTGTCGCGCCGATCCTTCAATGTTCCGGTCACCATCGCCCGCGGTCCGCGCTCGGCACAGTACCTCGGTGGCAACGAGATCCTGGCCATCTATCCCGTCCCGTCCCTGGTCCGCCGGCGTGCGCTGGCCATCGGGCTCACGTCGTACAACGGCCGGATCTTCTTCGGTTTCAACGCCGATCGCCGGGTGATGTGGGATCTCGGCGCGATGGCCGAGTACCTCACCGACTCGTTCGAAGAATTGCTCCCACAACGGTGACATCCCCACCGCGTTCCCTCCCTGGAAAGGCCCGATGAGAATCTATCTGCCCGCCACCCTGTCGATGCTGACAGAACTGAACACCACCGGTGAGTTCCTGCCGGTCGGCGGAACGGCGTTTGCGCTCACACCTGCGCTGCGTGAGTCGTACCTCGACGGTGACGACGAGGAGCTCGCCGAGGCGGCGATCCGGGAGGCCGCGCGTGCCTCGCTCCGGCTTCTGGCCGCCGAACAGGACGAGGACGGCGACAAGGACGACGACTCCGAGGGCGCCACGCCGCTGCCGCCCCGGCGGGTGGTGATCGCCGCCGACGTCGACGAGGTGAAGCTTCGTCCCGATCTCGATGTCGCGGTGGTGAAAACTTCTCGGGTGGTTCCGCTTTCGGCGGTCGCATCCCTGCTGGTCGATGGCAGCGACGCGGAGGAGAAGGTGCTGCGGGCCATGGAGATCGTCGATGCCGCAGATCTCGGTGACGAGGATGCCGAACTCGCCATCGGCGATGTCGAAGATTTCGACCTGGGCTGGTACGCCACCCAGGAGCTCCCTTTCTTGCTGGAACTGCTCTGAACGGAATGCTCGTCCGCGCAGTGATGCGAGCCTCTCGCGCTGTGTTCGGACCCTAACCTACGGTAGCGTAAGTTAGCAGCAAAATGGAGCCGAGACGAAGCCGAAGGCGGAGCTCGCAACAGCTTGTCGAATGGAGATATCTGATGGGTTGGCGTGAACGATTCGAGGAGCCGGTTCGCGATATCGCGAGCCGTAGCCGAGCGGTGAATCTGGTTCGTGCCGCAGCGGCGCGGGTCACCACACCGCTGCTGCCCGACGACTACCTGCATCTGGCCAATCCGTTGTGGTCGGCGCGGGAACTGCGCGGCAAGATCGTCGAGGTCCGGCCCGAAACCGATGATTCGGCAACACTTGTCATCAAGCCGGGCTGGGGATTCTCGTTCGACTACCAGCCCGGCCAGTACATGGGTATCGGTGTCCTGGTCGAGGGCCGCTGGACCTGGCGGTCGTACTCGCTGACATCGGTACCGCAGACCACCTCCGACACCCATGGCAAGGTCGTGTCGATCACGGTGAAGGCGATGGCCGAGGGTTTCCTGTCCGGACACCTGGTGAACGGTCTCGCGCCGGGCACCGTGGTGCGGCTGGCCCCGCCCCAGGGGGAGTTCGTCCTTCCGGCGGAGCTCCCGGAGAAACTGTTGTTCGTCACCGCGGGCAGCGGCATCACGCCGATCATGTCGATGCTGCGGACGATGGCATCACGCAAACAGCACACCGACGTCCAACTGATCCATTCGGTTCCGACCGACAAGGACCTGATGTTCGCCGATGAGCTCAAGCAGTTCGAGGCCGACGGTCTGCTGCGGGTGCACATCCAGCGGACGCGTGCCGAGGGCAAGATCGATCCGGCGGCGCTCGACACACTGTGCCCCGATTGGGCGCAGCGACAGACGTGGGCATGTGGTCCGGCGGCGTTGCTGGATTCGCTGACCCAGAAGTGGACACAGGCCGGCCTGCGTGACCATCTGCACATCGAGCGATTTGCTCTCGAGCGCGGTGAGGTCGGTGCCGAAGGCGGCACGGTCACCTTCTCGAGGACCGGGCGTACCGCGAGTGTCGACGGTGCGACCACATTGATGACCGCCGGTGAGGACGCCGGTGTCCAGATGCCGTTCGGATGCCGGATGGGTATTTGTCAGAGCTGTGTGGTGATGCTCGACAAGGGCGTCGTCCGGGACCTGCGCAGCGGTGCGGAACATGTTGCCGGAGAACGAATCCAGACGTGTATCAGTGTTGCGGCCGGGGATTGCACCCTCGAGGTCTGACCTGACACCGACAAAAAAGTGGGGCCCGAGTTCTTCAACTCGGGCCCCACTTCTTTGAGATTTTCCGAAAGACTAGCGGGCGCTGCTCGAATGCGGCTGGCTGCGACGAGCGCCGCCACCCTGCGACGATCCGCGGCTACGGCCACCTTCTGAATGACCTGCTGCTGCGCGGCCGGCCTGCGAGCGGGCGCTCTGGCCGCGGCCGCGGCCCTCGTACGGTGCCGATCCGTCGGCGGTGGGACGCGGGCGGCGACCGGCGGTGCTGCGGCTGCCCGGCGACTTCACCGAACGGTTGGGAACCGAGGTGACCGCAGGCGGGGCGATCAGATCGGCGGTCTCGCCGACCAGGGTCTTGAGCTCTGCCGACTCGGCGGTCACCCGGATCGGGGTCGCCTTGATGGCGGCCTTGCGCAGCAGCTGCGACATGTCGCGACGCTGCTCCGGCAGGGTCAGGGTGACGACGTCACCGGCGCTGCCCGCACGAGCGGTACGGCCCGAACGGTGCAGGTACGCCTTGTGCTCGGCCGGCGGGTCGACGTGGACGACGAGTTCGACGTCATCGACGTGCACGCCACGGGCGGCAACGTCGGTGGCGACCAGGACGCGTGCCTTGCCGCTGGAGAACGCGAGAAGGTTGCGGTCGCGGGCACCCTGCGAGAGGTTGCCGTGCAGGTCGACGCTGGGGATGCCGGCGTCGGTCAGCTGCTTGGCCAGCTTGCGGGCCTGGTGCTTGGTGCGCATGAACAGGATGCGACGGCCGCGGCCGGAGGCGAGTGCGAAGACGACGCCCTTCTTGGCATCGGCACCGGCGACCTCATAGATGTGGTGCGTCATCGCCGAGACGTGCGAGGTGGCCTCGTCGACCGAGTGCATGACCGGCTGGTTCAGGAAACGCTTGACCAGCTTGTCGACGCCGTTGTCGAGGGTCGCCGAGAACAGCAGCCGCTGGCCGCCTTCGGGGGTGGCGGTCAGGATGCGGGTGACGCCGGGCAAAAAGCCCAGGTCGGCCATGTGGTCCGCCTCGTCGAGGATGGAGATCTCGACGCGGTCCAGACGCACGAGGCGCTGGCGCATGAGGTCTTCGAGGCGACCGGGGCAGGCCACGACGATGTCGACACCGGCGCGCAGTGCCGAAGCCTGGCGTCCCTGGGGGACGCCACCAAAGATGGTGGTCACGGTCAGGCCGAGGGCCTGGGCCATCGGCTGGACCACGGCGGTGATCTGGGTGGCGAGCTCGCGGGTCGGGGCCAGGATCAGGCCGCGGGGGCGGCCGGCGCCGGCGGGTGCTCCGGCGGAGAGCCGGGCCACGAGCGGGATGGAGAAGGCGAGCGTCTTGCCACTGCCGGTCTTTCCGCGGCCGAGGACGTCGCGTCCGGCCAAGCTGTCGGGAAGGGTGTCGGCCTGGATCGGGAACGGGGCGGTGATGCCACCGGCGGTCAGTGCCTTGACCAGGCGCGGGGGAACACCGAGCTCCGCGAAAGTTGTTGTGGCAGGACTGGATACAGAATTCAAAGAATCACGTTTCTGATTTACGCGGCGTCTCGAGCACGATTCACCGCTGGGTGGCGCGACTGCCCTGATCTGCTGGCCGACGGATGTCGGACACCGCAGGCCGGTGGGCAGTAACGATCGCCGTGTGAATAGCTCAGTGGGGTTGATCAACTCGCGATTGAGTGTGGTCCGGGTTTCCCTGGGGGCCACATCGCGAGGAAGCAGTTCCACGACGGTTCCGCGCATCTTGCGCGAAGTACTCAGTCAGCATAGCCCGGATGCCCGGTTTCTTGCCCACCCGGGGACAGGTGAGATCAGTCTCACCTACCTCTGGACACCTCCCGGACCGTAACCTACGATTGCGTAAGTTACCAGTCCGTAGGTTCGTTGCCATAAGCACTGACCTCGGATTATTACCCCCGACGAGAGGTTCGAAGCGGTGGCAATTACCGACATTCCGGAGTACGCGCACCTGACCGAGGCCGACGTGGAGGCACTTGGTCGTGAGCTCGACGCCATCCGCCGCGACATCGAGAACGAGCGCGGTGAGCGTGACGCCACCTATATCCGCAATGCCATCCGCTTCCAGCGCGGACTCGAGCTGTCCGGCCGTGCGCTGCTGTTCGGCGCCGCCAACCGTAAGGTCTGGGCCCTGGGCGCCGGCGTGCTCGGCGTCTCCAAGATCGTGGAGAACATGGAGCTCGGCCACAACGTCATGCACGGGCAGTGGGATTGGATGAACGATCCGGAGGTGCACTCCACCGGATGGGAATGGGACAACACCGGTCCGTCCGCGCACTGGAAGCACACCCACAACTACATCCATCACAAGTACACCAACGTGCTCGGGATGGACGACGATGTGGGCTACGGCCTGATCCGGGTCACCCGCGACCAGCGTTGGAAGCCCTTCAATCTCGGCAACATCGCCTACAACACCCTGCTGATGCTGTTCTTCCAGTACGGCGTTGCGGTGCAGCATCTCGAGCTCGGCCGGGTGGCCGCGGGCAAGCACCCGGACAAAGAAGCCTTCAAGAAGGATCTGCGCGACGTCGGGATCAAGGTCGGCCGTCAGGTCGGCAAGGACTACGTGGTCTACCCGGCCATGGTGGGTGCGGTGACGCGTTCGCGCAAGAGCTGGGTCCGGGCGATCACTGCGACGTTTGCTGCCAACACGATTCGCAACATCTGGACCAACGCGGTCATCTTCTGTGGACATTTTCCCGACGGGGCCGAGAAGTTCACCAAGCAGGATCTCGAAGACGAGTCGCAGGCCCACTGGTACCTGCGGCAGATGCTGGGCAGCGCGAACTTCAACTGCGGCAAGCCGTTGGCGTTCATGAGCGGAAACCTCAGCTACCAGATCGAGCACCACCTGTTCCCCGACCTGCCGTCCAACCGGTACGCAGAGATCGCCGTCCGGGTTCGGGCCCTGTGCGACAAATATGATCTCCCGTACACCACCGGCCCGTTCCTGCTGCAGTACGCGAAGTCCTGGCGGACGATCGCGAAGCTGTCGCTGCCGAACAAGTACCTGAAGGGCACCGT
This sequence comes from Williamsia sp. z34, assembly GCF_059553395.1. Taxonomy (NCBI): domain Bacteria; kingdom Bacillati; phylum Actinomycetota; class Actinomycetes; order Mycobacteriales; family Nocardiaceae; genus Williamsia; species Williamsia sp. z34. The sequence continues at coordinate 33,652 of NZ_JCANWW010000001.1, forward strand.
CGACGACGCCCCCGAGACGGCATCGGAGCTCCGGTTCAAGACCGACCCCGAGCAGCGGCTTGCTGCGACGATCGACCCGAGCACGGGTCGTCGGAAGGGACTGCGCACCGCGATGGACAGGCTGCGTCGGCGTCGCTCACCGGTGGCGGGCATCATCGGTCAGGGCCGGCCGAAGGATGCGCGGGCTGCCTGATCGGCCTGCCGCGTCCGAAGGCCGTACGCTGAAGAAGAACTATGGCGGATGGCCGTGAGCGCGATGCTCACCCGGCCCGGGGATCAACGCCAGCAAGGAGTTACCAGGCACGATGGCAATCAGTGATATCAACGAATACACACATCTGACCGAATCGGATGTGGAGGCGCTCGGCGCCGAACTGGACGCCCTGCGACGGGAGATCGAATCCGATCGCGGCGTTCGGGATGCGACATATCTGCGGCGCACCATCATGGCCCAGCGTGTGCTCGAGGTGAGTGGCCGGATTGCGTTGTTGGGCAGCCGGAACCGGTTCTTCTGGTGGTCGGGCACGGCGCTTCTCTCGGCTGCGAAGATCATCGAGAACATGGAGCTCGGCCACAACGTCATGCACGGCCAGTGGGATTGGATGAACGATCCCGAGGTCCACTCCACGTCCTGGGAATGGGACATGGTCTGTTACTCGGGTCACTGGAAGCACTCCCACAACTACATTCATCACAAGTACACCAACGTGATGGACATGGATCACGACATCGGCTATCGACTGCTGCGGGTGACCCGCGACGAGGAATGGCAGTGGAAGCACTCCTACCAGGTGCTCGCGAACCTGTTCCTGGCCGCCACCTTCGAGTGGGGCATCGGGCTGCACGACATCGAGCTGAAGGACTATCTCGAGGGCAAGAAGCCGGCGGAGATCGCGGTCCCGCAGATCAAGGACTTCAGCAAGAAGATCATCCGGCAGATGGCCAAGGATTTTGTGATCTTCCCCTTGCTGTCGGGCAAGGCGGCGCGAAAGACTCTGACGGCCAACCTGACCGCCAATCTCGCCCGCAACCTATGGGCCTATCTGGTCATCTTCTGTGGGCATTTCCCCGATGGTGCGGAGAAGTTCACCGAGGAGTCACTGGTCGACGAGACGCAGGGCCAGTGGTACCTGCGGCAGATGCTGGGATCGGCGAACTTCAATGCGGGCCCGGCGATGGCGTTCATGAGTGGCAATCTCTGCTACCAGATCGAACACCATCTCTTTCCCGACCTGCCGTCCAACCGGTACGCCGACATCTCGGTGCGGGTGCGCCAGTTGTGCGAGAAGTACGATCTGCCGTACACCACGGGTCCGATCCTGGTGCAGTACTGGCAGACATTCCGGACGATCGCGAAGCTGTCGCTGCCGGACAAGTACCTGATCGCCACCGCTGATGACGCGCCGGAAACGGCCTCGGAGAAGAGGTTTGCCGGTCTCCGGGCGGCTGCGGCCGACCGTGGAAAGCGGATCGTGGCGGCCGGCGAAGGCAGACGTGAGGGCCTCAAGACCGCTATCGCCGAGGTCAAGGCGCGTCGAAAGACATTGCGCGCCAGTTAGTCTCCGCGAACCCACCTGTTCCGGTCCCATCCACCTGTCATGACAGGTGGGTAGGGCCGGAACAGGTGGGTTTGTGCGTTGTGGGAGCCGGTCAATCCCAGTGGTTGGCCACGCTCAGTGCGCTGATGAGTTCGCGAACTGCCATGGCCCGGCGATGGTGTTGGCCGGTCAGGGAGTCGAGGGCGCACTCGGGGTCGGCGGGCGGTCCGAGATGCGTGCAGCCGCGCGGGCAGTCTTTGATCGTCTCGCTCAGATCGTCGAACGCCTTGATCACGTCCTCGGGGCCGATGTGCGCCAGGCCGAACGAGCGGATGCCGGGGGTGTCCACCACCCAGCCACCGCCGGGCAGTGGCAGGACGACCGACTGGGTGGACGTGTGCCGTCCCTTGCCGACGCCGGACACGACAGCCGTGGCCCGATAGGCGTCGGGCACAAGACGATTCACCAGGGTCGACTTGCCGACCCCACTGTGGCCGATGAGCGCGGTGACCTTACCCGCGAGCAGTTTCTGGGCCGGCTCAAGCGGATCGTCGCGGCCGGCGATCAGTACCGGTAGATCGAGGTCGGCGAAGGACGACCGGAACGATTCCGGGTCGGCCAGGTCGCTCTTCGTCAGACACAGAACCGGCTGCAGTCCGCCGACATAGGCTGCGGCCAGCGCTCGTTCGACAAACCCGGTCCGCGGTGGGGGATCGGCCAGGGCCGTGACGATCAGCAGTTGATCGGCGTTGGCCACCACGATCCGTTCATACGGATCGGTGTCATCGGCGGTGCGCCGCAACACGGTTCGTCGCGGGGCGACCCGCACGATCCGGGCCAGCGTATCGGGGTTTCCCGACAGGTCACCGACCACCGACACGTCGTCGCCGACGACGATCGGGGTGCGGCCGAGCTCTCGGGCGCGCATGCAGACGACCCGGGTGTCCTGGTTGTCTTCGAGCACGACACCCCACCGGCCGCGGTCGACGGAGACCACCATCGCGGTGGCCGCGTCGTCGTGGGTGGGGCGGGTCTTGGTGCGCGGCCGACTACTCCGGCCCGGGCGTATCCGGACGTCGGATTCGTCGTACTCCCGTTTGCTCAAGCGCTGATCATCCTCGCCCACATGGCCGGAAAGTCCGGCAGTGTCTTGGCCGTGGTCTCGATGTCGTCGACGTCGACGCCCTCGGTCACCAACCCGATCAGGGCTCCGGCAGTTGCCATCCGATGATCGGCGTACGAATGCCAGAGGCCACCGTGCAATGGTGCCGGTTCGATGATCAGCCCGTCGTCGGTCTCGCGGCAGGCCCCCCCGAGGCGGTTGATCTCGGTGCGCAGCGCATACAGCCGGTCGGTTTCGTGCCCGCGGAGATGTGCCACGCCGGACAGTGTCGAGGTGCCCTCGGCGAGTGCGCAGAGCGCGGCCACCGTCGGGGTCAACTCTCCGATGGCGCTCATGTCCCAGGTGATGCCTTGCAGCACTTCGGGTCCGGTGACGGTCAGCAGTCCGGCGGCCAGGCCGGTGACACAGCCCATCGCCTCGAGGATGTCGACGATCGCGGCTCCGGGCTGGGTGGTGGCACTGGGCCACCGCGGAACGCTGACGCTGCCGCCGGCCACGGCTGCGGCGGCGAGGAAGGCTGCCGCGTTCGACAGATCCGGTTCGATCTGCCAGTTCACCGCGCGGACCGGACCCGGAGCGATGTGCCAGCGGTCGGGGACCGAGGTGTCCACGACAACCCCGGCCTCCGCCAGCATCTCGATGGTCATCTCGATGTGGGGCATCGACGGAACGGGCGTGCCCGAGTGGGTGATCGTGACGCCTTCGGTGAAGCCCGCGCCGGAGAGGAGCAACCCGGAGACGAACTGCGAAGAGGCGGACGCGTCGATGGTGACCGGACCGCCACGGACTGATCCGGTGGCCTCGATGGTGAACGGCAGGGCATCCCCGTCGACCTTGACACCGAGGTCGCGCAGCGCGTCGAGAATGGTGTGCAGCGGCCGTGACCGGGCCTGCTCGTCGCCGTCGAAGTGCACCGGCCCGCGCGCCGAGGCGGCCAGGGGCGGCACGAAGCGCATGACGGTTCCGGCCAGACCGCAGTCGATCGTCGCGGCGTGCAGCGGGCCGGGTGTGATCCTCACCGTGGTCGGATCATCGGGGTCCGCCTCGACCCCGACCCCGAGGGCGGCCAGTGCGTCGAGCATGAGGTCGGTGTCGCGACTGCGGAGCGTGCCGGAGACGGTGGACGGACCGTCGGCCTGTGCCGCCAGCACCAGGGCACGGTTGGTGATCGACTTGCTCCCGGGCAGGGTCACCGTCGCGTGCAACGGGCCCGGTGCCAGTGGTGCGTTCCATGAAGTCACCCGACCAGTCTTTCATGTTGTCCGCGACCCGTTGTTTCCCCTGTTCACGGAGGGTGTTTCCGGGCCACCCGTGCGGTCGGTCATTCAACGGACATCCGGTGTCCGGGGCCATTTCGGTCGCTATGTTCGATCCATGAACCTCAGACTTTCCCACGGCGGAGCAGCGGTGACGCTTTGCGCGGCAGCGCTTTTGACACTCTCGGCATGCACGGACGACTCGAACGGCGACGCGGAATCGTCCACCGGTGCCGCGGAGTCGTCCGCTGTCGAAGCCACCCCCGCGCAGCCCGATGTCCGCGTCGAGGATCTGATGCTCTCGGAATCGGACTTCCCGGGCACCGGTGAGTACGTCATCCTCGACAAGGCCGCCATCGACGCCGACCAGTCGAGCGATCCCGAGGTCACCCCGGCCAACTGTGCGGCGATCGTCGAGGAAGAGGACGGCACAGACGAGTACGACCGCGCTCGGGTCGAGTACGAGATGGAGGACGGCACCTCGATCGAGACCCAGGTGATCATGGGTGAGACCAGTGACCTGGAGACGGTGGCGGGCCAGGTCGAGACCTGCCCGGCGATGACCATGCGGGGTCCGATCGAGGACGGCACCGAGCTCGTTGCCGAGATGGAGAACTCGGTGCAGGACGTCGAAGGTTCCACCGTGCAGGCCAAGACCATCATCAGCACGGGTACGGCGACGGTGGGAGAGCAGACGGTTCCGATCACCATCCGGTCCACCGGCGCGTACGTCGACGGCACCACCGTGAGCGTTCAGATCACCCTCACCGGTGAGAACGCCGCGAACTGGAACAACTCGGACGAGGCGGTCATGGTCGAGCTGCTCAACAAGCAGATCGCGCTGGTGCAGGACGCTGCGGCGTAGTCGGCGGGCACGGTCAGCCCGCCGCGCCCGGTGGATGACCAGGAGGCCGGTCCGATTGCTGCCGGCTCGCGGCCGTCGATGGGTGATAATGACCGCCATGTGTGGGCGATATGCGACAACGGCGAGTACCTCGGATCTGGTTGCGGCGTTCGACGCTGCGCTGGCGGAGGATGATGCGAGCAAACTGCAGAGCCCTTCCTACAACGTGGCCCCCACCCAGACGGTGCCGGTCATCCTGGAACGGCCGTCCCGCCGTGACCCCGACAGCCAGGAAGACGCCCAACCCGAGCTCGTCCGTCAGCTACGGGCCGTGCGGTGGGGACTCGTTCCGAGTTGGGCCAAAGATCCGGGTATCGGCAGCCGGATGATCAATGCGCGCTCGGAGACCCTGACGGACAAGCCGTCCTTCAAGGTCGCCGCGGCCCGGCGGAGGTGCATCCTGCCCGCTGCCGGATTCTTCGAATGGACGAAGGACCCGGAGGGAAAGAAGCTGCCGTACTTCCTGCACGACCCCGACACCCCGATCCTGGGATTTGCCGGCCTCTACGAACTGTGGCCCGACCCGGCCAAGGCCAAAGACGATCCGGATCGCTGGCTGTGGACCACCACGGTGATCACCCGTTCGGCAACCGACGCGCTCGGCCACATCCACGACCGCACCCCGGTGATCGTGACCCCGGACCTGCGGGACGACTGGCTCGACTGCACCAGCGGAAAGCCCTCGGTGGCAAAGGATCTGCTCGAAGCCCTGCCGGAGCCCCATTTGGTGCCGTATCGCGTGTCGACCGAGGTCAACAGCGTTCGCAACAACCGCGCCGATCTCATCGAGCCGGTGTGAGCGGCGACGAGAGCCGGGCTCGCCCCAACCTTTTCGAGGTGATCAAGTACCTGCTCGGCCGGCCGTTGCCGGAATCGATGCGGGACTGGGTGATCCGGGACGTGACCGGTCCCCGGATGTATGCGCCGCTACATCATCCGCGGGGTCGTGCCGTTCCTGCCGATCTTCGTCGCCTTCTCGTTCGTGCCCGGGCCGGTGGCGTATCGACTCGGAATGATTGCGCTGTTGCTCATCCCGCTGGTGTACTTCGAGATCGCGCTGATGAGCATCTACCGACGGCACCTGCTGACCACCAACGGCATCGACGGTGACTTGATCGGCGTCAAACATCGAGCCCGGCAAGAGATCACAAAAACCGAATACGAGGCGAAATACCCGCGAACGCCCAACTGAACGGGACGCAATGGCACAAGAACACCAGAAGTCCGAGCCGCAGATCGACACCGAGAGCCGTCGGCGGCAATGGCTGGCGCGGGCCGCGCTCGCGGCCGTGTTCGCCGCGATCATCGTGCTGGTGGTGTTCGCCGGCTTCAAGACCCTGCTCGTGTTCCTGGCGACGGTGGGTGCGCTGGTGATCGGCCTCGCCTCGGTCTTCTGGTTTCTCACCGTGCGCGGCCGGGTCCGGTGGCTTGCGCTGGCGATGTCGGTCGTGATCCCCATCGCCCTGCTGTTCTTCCTCGTCAACGAGCATCTGCTGTGGGTGGTGCTGGTGGTCGTGGCACTGGCGATGCTGGCCACCGCCTGTGCCCGCGCCGCGCTGGTGCGCGACCGCGACGACTGGATGATGCCCGAGCGTGACGTGCCACCGCCCGAGCACCCATTCGTGGTGATGAACCCCCGCTCGGGTGGCGGAAAGGTGGAGAAGTTCGACTTGCGTAGGCGCGCCGAGGCATTGGGCGTGGAGGTGGCCGTGCTCGACGGCCCCGAGATCGTCGACATCGCGGCCCTGACCCGGCAGGCGGTCGAGCGCGGCGCCGACCTGCTGGGGGTGGCGGGCGGCGACGGTACCCAGGCATTGGTGGCCGGGATCGCCGCCGAACACGACCTGCCGTTCCTGGTGATCAGCGCCGGAACCCGCAATCACTTCGCGCTCGACCTGGGCCTGGACCGCGAGGACCCGGCCTCGTGCCTCGACGCGCTCACCGACGGGGTGGAGGTCAGGGTGGATCTCGGCTCGGTCAATGACCGGACGTTTGTCAACAATGCGTCCTTCGGTGCCTACGCGGAGGTCGTGCAGAGCCCGGCCTACCGCGATGACAAGACCGGCACGATGCTGGCGATGCTCCCGGACCTGATCGCCGGCACCCGTGGCCCCCGGCTGTTCGTCCGCACCGGGGAGGTGACCATCACCGAGCCGCAGGCCGTATTGGTGAGCAACGGCGCCTACGAGATGCACGACCTGGCCGGGCTGGGCCGACGGCCGCGACTGGACACCGGAACCCTCGGGATCGTGGTCGTGTCGGTGAGCACCACCCTGCAGGCGGTCGGCCTGCTGCGCCGGACCCGGCAGCACGGTCTGACCCAGTACACCGGACCGGAAGTGGTCATCGATGCCGACCAGCCCCAGATCCCCGTCGGGGTCGACGGGGAGGCGCTGATCCTCTCGACCCCGGTGCAATGCACGATCCGCCCACAGGCGTTGCGGGTCCGGGTGCCCCGGAATCGGCCCGGTGTCAGGCCGCCCAAGCGTCCGCTGGACTGGGTGCGGCTGCGACAGCTGGTGTGGCTCTGACGATCAGGGCCTGATCAGCCACCGGCCGGGCGCCGCCTTGTCCTCGAACGCGCGGTGCGCCTTGGCCGCCTCATCGAGCGGGACGTCGCCGGCGATGCGCGACGGGAGTCGACCCGCTGCCACGTCGCCGAGGAGTTCGGCCAGTTCGGCACCGTCGGCCTGCACCTCGATCCAGCCGCTGGTGATCCCGCGGGTGGGTGCGGGTGCATTGCGTGGAGCGGTGCCCAGATACCGGCCTCCCTCGACGATCAGGTCGAGCAACGGGGCACCGACCCCGGCCGGGTCGAAGACGGCATCGAAAAGCGTGTCGCCCAGATCGGCGACGGTCGTCGTGACGGTCGCGGCGCCGCGGTCGCGTAGGTCATCGACATCGTCGGGTTTGCCGACGGCCGTGACGGTGGCGCCGCTGCGGGCGGCCAGTGGGACGGCCGCGTTGCCGACCCCGCCGGACGCCCCGACGATCAGCAGACGCCGCCCACCGGGATCGAGCAGTGAGATCGACTGGGACGCGGTCAGGGAGACCAGCGGCACCGCGGCGGCGGCCACCGGATCGAGCCCGTTCGGCAGCGCAGCGACGGCGCCGGCGGGCAGCACCACGTACTCGCCGTAGGTCCCGATGTCCGGGCCGATCCCGACCCGCAGTCCGGCGACCGCTGTCCCAACGGCCGGTTCGGTGACGTCCGGTCCGAGCGCCTCGACAACCCCGGAGACGTCCCAGCCGAGCCCCACCGCGGCGCCCGGGGGAATGATCCCGAGGCGGTGGAAGACGCCGTGTGCCGCGCCGATGTCGACCGGGTTGACCGATGCCGCGCCCACCCGGATCCGGACTTCGCCCCGGCCCGGTTCGGGCGTGCGCCGGTCGGCGATCGTGAGGTCGTCTGTGCCTGTGGTGATGATCGTTCGCATGAGCTCGTCCCATCTCGTGTCGGCGGTTGTCTGAAGAGCACCTTGCGATCTCCACGATGCCGATGCCACTCTCTAATGGGAAGTAGGCACCTGAAAGTGCGTAACAACCCAGGAGGTGGGCTCCGATGCCGACGACGACAGCCGCCGATCGCCGCGGACAGGCCAAGCAGGAATACGACGTGTACGTCGCGAACTGTCCGAGCCGCATGCTGCTCGATCGGATGAGTGATAAATGGGTGGCGTTGATCCTGGTCGCGCTGGGGGACCGGACGATGCGGTATTCAGAGCTGTCCCGTGCGGTGGCCGGCGTCAGTCAGAAGATGTTGACCCAGACACTGCGGACCCTCGAGCGAGACGGTCTCCTCACCCGTGAGGTGACGGTGAGTGTTCCGGTGCGGGTCGACTATTCGCTGACGCCGCTGGGACTCTCGCTCCGAGAGCTGATGCGCGGGGTGAAGGACTGGGCCGAGTCACACATGGACGAGGTCTTCGAGGCCCGCGAAGATTACGACCACAGGCAGCACGAGGGACGGTAGGCCGGGCGGTCCTCAGGCGAGGACGTCCGCGACCACCGCGCCGGTGACCGCGACCAGGTCGGCCGGGGCCAGTTCGATCTCCAGACCCCGTTTGCCGCCGCTGCAGAACACCGAATCCCACAGATCGACCGTCTCGTCGATCACGGTGGGCAGTGGCTTCTTCTGGCCGACCGGCGACACCCCACCGAGCACATAGCCGGTGACCCGCATGACCGCCGCCGGATCGGCCATCACGGCCTTGCCGCTCATACCCAGCGCACCGGCCGCGGCCTTGGGGGACAGGCGCTCGGGAACCGGGATCACCGCCACCGCCAGGGTGCCGCCGACATCGATCACCAACGTCTTGAAGATCTGTTCCGGCTCGGCGCCGATCGAGCGCCGCAGGTGTTCGGCGGCCTCCGGCCCCCAGTCGCCGTCGGAGCGGGTCTCGTACTTGTGGACCTGGTGCCGGACCCCGGCCTTTTCCAGAACGCTGATCGCCGCGGTCGCTGCCATGGCTGTCGATTCTCTCAGGTCGGTCCGATCTCGGGCCGACCAGACCGCGGTCGACGTGGCAAGCATCGACCCAGGGTGGGTGTAAGTGAGGCGCCGGCGGAACAAGTCGCTCAGAGTCGTTGTTGACTCCACCTGAAGGAGGTGTGGTGTGTACAGCAACTCGCAGCAGCGCGGGTCGGTAGGCTTGCTCGACAGACCTGATTTTCCCGCAGGTCTCGAAGGGATTGTCGTGACCGAAGCCGAAACACCCGAAGTCAACCCAGAGACCTCGGAAGAGCGATTCGCGCGGTTCGAGCGTGATGCATTGCCGTTACTCGATCAGTTGTACGGCGGCGCACTACGCATGACGCGGAATCCAGCCGATGCCGAGGACCTCGTCCAGGAGACGTACGTGAAGGCCTTCTCGGCCTTCAAGTCGTTCAAGGAGGGGACCAACCTCAAGGCGTGGCTCTACCGGATCCTGACCAACACATACATCAACGGATACCGGAAAAAACAGCGTCAACCTGCGCAATATCCGACGGATGAGATCACCGACTGGCAGCTGGCCGCCACGGCCGAACACACGTCGCAGGGTCTGCGGTCCGCGGAGATCGAGGCGCTCGACGCACTGCCCGATGACGAGATCAAGGCGGCGCTGCAGGCGTTGCCCGAAGATTTCCGGATGGCGGTCTACTACGCGGACGTCGAGGGACTGCCGTACAAAGAAATCGCGGAGATCATGGACACCCCGATCGGGACCGTGATGTCGCGACTGCACCGTGGCCGCAAACAGCTGCGGGAACTGCTCGGCGACGTGGCGCGCGAGCGTGGATTCAACAGAGGAACTCCCGGCCAGTCGGCCGATGGCCAGTCCGGCCACAAACAGGAGGTTGCCGGATGAGTACCGGAGAAGTAGCCGGCGGGACCAACGCCGAACGAGAATTCGACGAAGCCGATCGGCTCGATTGTTCGGCCGTCATCGCCGATGTGTGGCTGTTGCTGGACAACGAGTGTGATGCACATGCTCGTGCTCGTCTGCAGTCACATCTCGATGGGTGCACGCCCTGTCTCGAGCACTACGGCATCGAGCAGCAATTGAAGTCTTTGGTCAACCGCAAATGCGGTGGAGATCAGGCGCCCAAGGGATTACGGGAGCGGTTGACCCTGGAGATCCGGAAGACGGTCATCGTCCGCGACACGCACGGATAAACCACACTTTCGAATCCGCCAGGGATCCAAACCCCGGTAAGGGCCTCAACGCTCAGGCGTTGGGGCGCTTGCCGTGGTTGGCCGCATTCTTCTTGCGAGCCCGCTTCTTGCGTCCACGCTTTCCCATGGCAGTCTCCTTTCGACAGCGCTCCATTGTGACACGAAGCCTGCCGTTGGTCAGAATCGCCCGGGCGCAAGGTGCTGCGCTAGGTTGATAGCCGGCGTAACCGAACACCTGGAGGATGGCGATGGCAGAAGAAGTTGTGGCGGAAATCGTTGCAAGCGTTCTCGAGGTGGTTGTCAGCACCGGTCAGACGGTGGACGTCGGTGACACGCTCGTCCTGCTGGAATCCATGAAGATGGAGATCCCGGTGCTGGCCGAAGAAGCCGGCACGATCACCGAGGTCAAGGTCAACGTCGGGGACGTGATCCAGGCCGGTGACCTCATCGCGGTCATCGACAACTGATCCTGGGACAATCGGCCGGTAGACGGGCTCGGCGCTGATGTCGACTCTTTCGGAGTTGCTCGCAGAACACACGGAATTGTCAGGCGCTGCCGGCGGCCACCTGCAACGTGTGGTGGCCGAATGGCAACTGCTCGCCGACCTGTCGTTCGCTGATTTCCAGATGTGGGTGCAGTCGCAGCACACAGTTGACGGCGACTCCGGTGTAACCGGCTCCCAGATGGTCTGTGTGGCCCAATGTCGGCCGAATACCGCACCTACAGTCTTTCCAGTCGACGGCGTCGGCACGTTGATCTCAGAGGCGGATAATCCCCAGGTCTTCGGCGCCCTTGCGCAGGGCCGGATCCTTCGGGAGGAAGATCCGACGTGGGTCGGATCGGTGGCCATCAGACGTGAAGCCATCCCGGTTCGCTTCGAAGGTGAAGTGGTGGCGGTCCTGGCCCGCGCGATCAACCTCACCCAGCCGCGGATGCCATCACCGCTGGAACTCGCGTACCAGGATTGCGCATACGACCTGTGCCAGATGGTGTCCGAGGGGACATTCCCGCAGAACGAGGGCAATCCGCGAGGTCTGTCGACGCCTCGGGCGGGCGACGGATTCATCCGGGTCGACGAGCACGGCACCGTGCAATACGCGAGTCCCAACGCGCTGTCGGCGTATCACCGCATGGGCTGGACGTCGGAGCTCAGCGGCAACGATCTCGCCGAGGTGACGGTGAGCCTTCTCAGTGACCCGTTCGAGTCGGAGGAAGCCGCTGCGATGCTGCGGGCCGCGGTCGCGGGTGAAGCGGGGATGCGCATCGAGGCCGACGCCCGCCGGGCGACCGTGCTGATCCGGGCGGTGCCGCTGCGGCCCCGCGGTGAGCTGGTCGGCGCCATAATCCTGGTGCGCGACGTGACCGAGGTGAAACGTCGTGATCTGGCGTTGATAAGCAAGGACGCGACCATCCGCGAAATCCATCACCGGGTCAAGAACAACCTGCAGAGTGTGTCCGCGCTGCTGCGACTGCAGGCGCGGCGAACCACCAATGACGAAGCCCGGCATGCGCTGGGGGAGGCGGTCCGGCGGGTTGCGGCCATCGCCCTTGTGCACGAACTGCTTTCGGGCAGTGTCGATGAGGAAGTCGATCTCGACGTGGTCATCGACCAATTGGTCCCCGTGATGGCCGACGTGGCATCGGGTGGGACCGCGGTCACGGTACGGCGGGTCGGCACAATCGGTGTACTCAAGTCTGATTTGGCGATGCCGGTGGTGATGGTGCTCACCGAATTGATACAGAACGCCGTCGAACATGGTTTTGCGCCAGAAGAATCCGGCCGGGTGTTGATCGACACGTCCAGGAGCACAAGGGAACTCGTGATCACGGTGCATGACAACGGCATCGGCATCGACCCGGACTTCGATCCGAAGCAGTCCGACCGGCTGGGTCTGCAGATCGTCCACACGCTGGTGCGGATCGAGCTGGCGGGCGAACTGGAACTACGCCCGGGTGCCACCGGTGGCACCGACGCGATCCTGACCGTCCCGCTGAGCTGACGCCGAAATTCTTGCGCCGCAGCGAAATTCGTGACGACCGCCACCTTGTGTCCTCAGTCACCAACTGCCCCTTGACAACACAAACCCGGTGGCAGATGCCACCGGGTTGGTTTGTCGTCGAGGTGGTCGCCGGGAGTGACCGCCTTGATTTCTGGGGTCTTAGACCGAGCTGCGAGTGCGGCTGCGGGCATTTCGCCGCTTGAGGGCGCGTCGCTCGTCTTCGCTCATTCCGCCCCAGACGCCTGCATCCTGTCCCGACTCCAGTGCCCACGTGAGGCAATCTGCTGTAACCGGGCAGCGGTTGCAGACGAGCTTCGCATCAGCAATCTGCGCGATGGCCGGTCCACTGTTTCCCACCGGGAAAAACAGCTCCGGATCCTCGTCGCGACAAATTGCGTTGTGACGCCAGTCCATCCCACTGCTCCTTCAGGCGCTTCACTGCGCCACTCGTAACCGTTTGTTCATATGTGCGTAGGTATTGTTTCCGCACTGTTGCTTGTGAATACTTTCACGAATCCAGATGATGTCAATGATGTTCCCTTAACACGTGGGCAACATCACTGTGTAGGGGGTGCCTATGTATGCCCCTACACCGTTGTACTACTCTGCGGCCAACTTATCCTGAGAATCACATGCGAATGTCGATGTGACCTGGATCTCTCGTGTTCGTGGGACTGAAATCTACGATTTGGGAGAAATGACCTCTAGTACGGCGGGACGGCAACCGAACTGCAATGCCGTCCGGGTGCCAAGGTATTCGCCATCCATCTGCATGTCGATGGGTTCGGAGCTGAGAATCTCGACATATGCGACATCGTCGGCGCGCAACAAGTGTTTCGCCTGCGGCTTTGCTTTTGCCGACAGCAATTGGCGGACCAGCGGCAGATTGCGGAGCGGGGCCATCGACGTCGAGGCGAACACACCGAGCCGGCCATCGAAACTGGTGTCGGGATTGGTCTCGATCGGACGGGCACCCAGATATGTCCACGGGCTGGCGTTCGAGATGAAGGCGAAGTGTGCGCCTTCGAGGGGTTCGGCGTCAGGGATGGTGACGGTCAACGTTGGTTTGCTCCGTGCTGCGCCGATGAACGTCCGTACCGCGGTCCACAGATAGCGGGTGGCGGTCGCCCGGTGTCCGGCACGGCGCTGCTCCTCGATGGACTTGACCACCTGAGCGTCGACCCCCAACCCGGCATTGAACAGGAACCATCGATTGTCGGTGTGCCCCAAGCTGACTCGGCGACGCTGGCCGGTCGCGAGAAGGTCGACGAGTTGTCCGGTCGCCTTGAGGGGATCAGGATCGATACCCAGTGCGCGCGCGAAGACGTTGGCGCTGCCACCGGGGACCACCGCCAGTGCCGGCGAAGGGAAGCCGCTCTCCGGCGCGGACGGGGGGTCGAGCAGACCATTGACCACCTCGTTGACGCTGCCGTCGCCGCCGTGGACCACCACCACGTCGTATCGCTCCGCGCGGGCCTGTGCGGCGAGCTCTCCGGCATGTCCGCGGTGGGTGGTGTGCTCGACCCGGACATCTACATACTCAGGCCGAACTCCGCTGCGCTTCGTATTCGCCTGATCTGGTCGAGCTCCGCTGCGCTTCGTCTCCGCGTCCCCAGTGCCTTCGGGGCGGCGAAGTGACACAGAGAGGGTGTTCAGCAGCGCGTCCCGGCCGGCCTCGGTGGTCGAGGTGGCAAAGGGATTGACGATCAGCATCGCGCGCACGAGAACTGAGCCTAGCGTCAGAAGGGCCGATGTCGCCCTTTGAGCCGGTCACCGGGGCGTGGGAAGGACCTGGCAGAGACTCGGCGCGGGCGACCATTAGGCTGGCCGGGTGTCTGAATCCTCTCCACCGATCAATGTTCGTCGAGCCGGCGCGATAGTCGCACTCGAGGGCGCACTGGGCGTCGCGGCCGCGATCTACATGGTGATCCGGGGGTTGATGGGTCACGAAGACGGTGACTTCATCAGTGGCTACGGCACCGCGGCATGGTTTGCGATCCTCGGCGGCGGTGTCCTGGCCGGAGGTGTGGCGCTGATTGTCGGTCGTCGGTGGGGCCGGTCGATCGCGGTGATGACCCAGGTGCTTTTGGTTCCGGTGGCTTTTGCCTTGATCACAGACAGCGAGCTCCCGATCATCGGTACGCCGGTGCTGGTCATCCTGGTGATCGCGCTGTATTTCCTGTTCAGCCCGTCGTCGATGAAGTGGTTCGCCAAGGCCTACGAGATCAACCCGGGTGAGGAAGACGAAGCGGACGTCGAACCCAAGCCGGTGGCCAAGACCTTCGAGCGGCGTAAGAAGAAGCGTCGCTGAGCGCATCGCTGCCGGCCACCGAGGACCCGGATCAGTCCCCGGTGCGAACGTGCGCGGGACGGCCGGCGTCGACGTAGTCGGCGCTGCGGTATCCGGTGATGCCCAGGGATTGGATCTGCCGGGTCTCACCGTCGAAACCGAGCACCGCGATGGAGGCGGGCAGCATCGAGAAATGCGCCCCGAACTGTATGGGAGCACCGATCCAACGGGCCAGCAACGACCTCGACAGGTGACCGTGTCCGATGAGAACCACCGATCGGCTGCGCAGCTCGCCCAATAACTCGGCGATCACCGTATCGATCCGGTCGCTCATCTGCTGGGACGATTCGCCGCCGCGCCCGCCCTGGGCCCACACCGTCCAGCCCGGTTCGGTCTCCCGGATCTGGGGTTTAGTCAAACCCTCGTACAGGCCGTAGTCCCATTCGGCGAACTGTTCATCGGTGTGCGCGATGGGCAGTCCGGCCAGTTCTGCGGTGTGAATGGCCCGGATACGTGGTGACGACAGCACCAGGGGGTCGGTCAGCAGCAGGTCATCGAGCGGTTTGCGCAGTCCGGCCGCCTGCTTCTCGCCGAAGGGTGTCAATGGGATGTCACTGACGCCGGTGTGTCTTCCCGTCTTCGACCACTCGGTTTCGCCGTGCCGGATGAGGATCAATCGGTGGATTGCCGAGTTCGTGGTGCGCACCCCAGACATTCTGCACTGCCTGCGCATAGGGTCAATGGCAAGCGAACTGCGGTAGAGCGTTCTGCATGCTCGACTTGGAGGGAGTCAGCGATGAGCAAGGTTCTTGCGGTGGCCAATCAAAAGGGGGGCGTCGCGAAGACGACAACGGTCGTCTCTCTGGGCGCGGCGTTGGCGGCCAAAGGGTTGTCGGTTCTGGTGGTGGATCTCGATCCGCAAGGCTGCCTTACCTTTTCGATGGGCCACGACCCGGACAAGCTGACGCTTTCCATCCACGATGTCCTGCTGGGGGAGGGGACTCTGGCCGAAGTGCTGCTCAACACCGACGACAACGTGACGTTGCTTCCGGCCACCATCGACCTCGCCGGGGCCGAAGCATTGCTACTCATGCGCCCGGGTCGCGAGTACGCGCTCAAACGGGCCCTCAAGACCGTCGAGGAGGACTACGACGTCATCATCGTCGACTGCCCGCCCTCGCTCGGGGTTCTCACGCTCAACGGGCTGACCGCCGCCGACGAGGTGGTGGTGCCACTGCAGTGCGAGACGCTGGCCCATCGGGGGGTGGGGCAGTTGCTGCGCACGGTCACGGAGGTGCAGCAGATCACCAATCCCGATCTCAAGCTGCTCGGCGCCCTGCCCACGCTCTATGACGCCCGCACGACCCACAGTCGCGACGTCATCGCCGATGTCGCCGACCGTTACGACCTGCCCGTGCTGTCGCCACCGATCCCGCGCACCGTCCGTTTCGCAGAGGCGTCGGCGTCCGGTGCGAGTCTGCTTGCCGGTCGAAAGAGCAAGGGCGCGCAGGCATATCGGGATCTCGCCGACAACCTGTGGAACCATTGGAACGACGGCTCCGAACTGAAAACATTCGAGGCGATCTGAGGCTTACTGCGTCGGTGCGAGCACCGACACGGTGGAACCCCACTGCTGCACAATGTGATCGCCGATGTCGGCCAGTGTGATGATGCCGCCGATGTAGCCGGCGCGCTCCACCGGAATCGATGCGATCGGCTGGCCGTCGGCGAGATTGTGCACGCTGATGCCCGTGACGCTCGGCAGCAACAGTGATCCGGCCATCACGACCCCGGGACCGAGTGTCTCGGGGACCTGGAAGCGGGCGGCGAGGTTGGTGGGATCGATGACCACCGTGGACTTGCCCGTCCAGAACGTGATCACGTCGCCGCTGGCGATGGGCTTGCTCTCGATGCCGACCGCGTCACCGAGCACGGTGGTCCGGTTCTTGATCGTGCCGTCGATGCCGTAGGTCTCGAGCACGGGAGCGGGCGACGACAGATAGATCGCCACGCCGGTTTGATCGACGGCAACGATCCGCGGCGGAGTGCCCAGCTCGCCGGTGATGATCGTCGAGGCGAACTCCTCGAGCTTCTCTTCGCTGTCGAGGGTTGCGCCGAGAATGGTCAGACGATAACCGGGTTCGATGCCGCAGCGTTCGATGATCGCGACCCGGGAGTCGCCGATCCCGCTGGAGACGAACTCGCAACCCGATCTGGGTTGGGTCCCGGGATTCACCGGGGCGTCGACACGGCCGTACTCGATCGTGCGGACGAGATCGGTGCGCCACACTTCCAGGCGGGTATCGCCTTGTGCGAGAGCGTAATCCCGGCCGGTGCTGATCTCGAGGGAATTGTCGGCATCGCTGGTCCGCGACGACGCTCGCGTGCCGTCGGCGGCGTTGAGTGCGGTCACCTCGCTGCAGCCACGGTCGTTGCGATAGATCGCGAGTGCGTAGTTGCGACCCCCGGCATCCCATCCGGTGACGGTGCACAGCGGCAGGTCCCGGGTATAGGACCAGAGCGCTACGCCGGTGGCCGCATCGTGACCGACCACGGCTCCGCCGTCCCCGGTCACCACCACCCCGCCGATCGCAACCGGCGACGTGGTGGCCGAACTGGTGGCGCGCCAGGCCTCGGTGACCTCGCGCGGAACCTCGGTGGCGCCGGCGATCGGCTTTGCGGGCACCGCTGCCGGGTCCGACTCGGTGTTCTTTGCCGAACTGGTTGCCCAGATGGCCACGGCCGAAACCGCGACCACCACAACCAGGACGACGACCACCACGATGTCGAGCGGTGTCCGCCGCTCTGGCCTGAGCACCGTCAGTTACTCCGAAGCGGTACCCGTGGTGTCGGTGCCGCTGCCCGCGTTCGACCGGCGACGACGTCGACGACGGGGACGATCGCTGCTCTCTGCACCGTTGGGTGCCGGAGCCGGGCTCTCGGTTGCCGAGGTGACGGTGGCGTCGTCGGTGGTGCTCGCGGTGGCGGTGGATACGCTCGCGTCGACAGTTGCTCCGTCGCCTTCTCCGGCGCGGGTTCGACGACGCTGGCGGGACGGACGTTTGGCCGTATCCCGGCGTCCTGCGACCACGCGCGTCTCATCGTCGGAGGAACGTCCGCCCGAACGCGGTGCGCGCTCTTCGCGGTCCGGCTTGGCCGAACCGATACGTCCGGTCTTCGACTCGGAGATGCTCAGCTGCTCGCGCAGATGCGGTGAGCTGGAATAGGTTTCGACCGGTTCGTCCATGCCCAGGTCGAGTGCCTTGCTGATCATCTCCCAGCGGTGGAGTTCGTCCCAGTCGACGAGGGTGATCGCGATACCGGTGCGTCCGGCGCGGCCGGTGCGACCGATCCGGTGCACATAGGTCTTCTCGTCGTCGGGGCACTGGTAGTTGATCACGTGGGTGACGTCATCGATGTCGATGCCGCGGGCGGCGACGTCGGTGGCGACCAGGACATCGACGCGACCCTCGCGGAAGGCTGTGAGCGCCTTCTCGCGGGCCACCTGACCGAGGTCGCCGTGGACGGCGCCGACAGCGAATCCGCGCTCGGCGAGATCGTCGGCGACCTTCTGGGCGGTCCGCTTGGTCCGCGTGAAAATCATGGTGGCGCCGCGACCTTCGGCCTGCAGGATGCGGGCGACGAGTTCGGCCTTGTCCATCGCATGGGCGCGGTAGACGTACTGGGTGGTGCGGTCGTGGATGGCCGAGTCGTTCGCGTGCTCGGCCCGGATGTGGGTCGGCTTCGTGAGGAACGTGCGGGCCAGGGTGACGATCGGTCCGGGCATGGTGGCCGAGAACAGCATCGTCTGGCGGGCGTCGGGCAGCGAACTCATGATGCGTTCGATGTCGGGCAGGAAGCCGAGGTCGAGCATCTCGTCGGCCTCGTCGAGGACGAGTACCTGCACCTTGCCCAGGATCAGATGGCCCTGGCGGGCGAGGTCGAGCAGGCGGCCGGGGGTACCGACAACGACATCGATACCGATCTTCAGTTCGCTGATCTGATGTTCGAACGGGCGTCCGCCGAAGATCGAGAGCAGCCGAAGCGGCCGGTTCTGGCCGTCGACGGTGTCGACGTGCAGGCCTTTGGCGGCGATCTCGAGGTCGTCGGTGACCTGGATGCAGAGTTCGCGCGTCGGCACGATGATGAGTGCGCGAGGGGTTCCGTCGGGCTTGCGGATCCCGGGTTCGCCGGGTCCGGCAGTCGCCTGGGATACCCGCTGCAGCAGCGGGACGCCGAAGCCGAGGGTCTTGCCCATGCCGGTTCTGGCCTGGCCGATGAGGTCCTCACCGGCCATCGCCAGCGGCAAGGTCAGTTCCTGGATCGCGAACGTATTGACTTTTCCGTCGGCGGCAAGCGCGTCGACGATCTCCTTGCGGACGCCGAGTTCGGCGAACGTGGGGGAGACGTGGTCCTCCGCGACGATGACGTGCGCTTCTTCAGCGACGTCCAGTACGGGGTTCTGGGTGTCATTTTCGATGTTCAGTTGATTGCCTTTCGCAATGTGCTCCCGCGCGCACTGCAAGGGTCAACCAAACAGGTCAGCATCCATCCTCGAACAACCGAGGACTCGGGCAACCGGTATCTGGCCGAATCGGGTCCGATCGATATCGGGCCGCCGTCCGTGCGCGCACAAATTCTGTGCAGGTCAGCGTCTGAGCATGACCCACCCCTGGCAGTGTACGTGTCGTTTGACAGTCTCGAAGAATCGACCTCTCGCGGAATGCGCCGGCGAAGCGCCGATGGGCGGGCGCACTACACTCGACCGCATGTCTTCTGGTTCACAAACCGAACCGCCTGCGGCCGCGGTCTCGACCTCGGTGTCGGCCGATCATCCCGGGATCACCGAGCTCTTCGGTGTGCTGGCGTGCGGCGAGTTGGCCGCGTTCTATCGCCTGACGTCCGAGGCGCTGATGGCTCCGGACGTCCGCGGCCGGGTGGCCATGGCGAGCATGGCCGCGGCGGAGATGTCGCACTTCGAAACCCTGCAGGAAGAGTTGCAGCGCCGCGGGGCCGATGTCTATCGGTTGATCGCCGCGTACGAGGAGGTGCTCGACCGCTATCACGCGTCGACGGTGCCCAGTACGTGGGAGGAATCGCTGGTCAAGGTGTATGTCGGCGACGGGCTGGCCGCAGATTTCTACCTCGAGATCGCCGGGACGTTGCCGCCGGGTTCCGAGGCCGTCGTCCGCACTGTGATGGCCGAGACCGGACATTCGGACTTTGCCGTGGCGGCGATCCGCGACGCCGTTGCCGCCGATCCGAACCTGAGGTCGCCGCTGACGTTGTGGGGACGCCGTCTGCTCGGCGAGGCGATCACCCAGACCCAGTACGTCCTGGCCGGACAAGAGGATCTGACGGAGCTGCTCTTCTCCGTCGAGACCGACCTCAACGGAATCGCCGGATTCTTCGATTCGATCCAGGAACGTCATGCCCGCCGGATGGCGGACATGGGGCTGGCGTAAACCCCGTTCGGCCTGAATGCAGGTCCGGCCGGACCGGCGGATAGATTCACACCTGTATGAAGTACACCGCTATCTATGGAGGATTCTGTGGCCGTTGATGTGAAGATCGGGATCACCGACAGCACGCGCGAGCTGGTTGTGCACATCGACCAGGACAGCGACGAAGCCCATGCCGCGGTCGAGGCCGCCCTGTCGGGGAGCGATCAGATTCTGCGTCTGCAGGACGACAAAGGTGCGCGGTATCTGATCCCGGTCACCAGGATCGCCTATGTCGAGGTCGGCACCTCCGAATCCCGCAAGGTCGGGTTCGGCGCCATCTAGATCAGATTTGTTTCAGCCCTCTGGGTCGAGTTCGGAGTCGTTCGCGTGCTGCATCGGCACGCGGGCGAGTCCGCCCCAGAGCATGGTGACAGTGATGTCGATCGCTTCTTCTTTGGTCATCGGCCGCTTGGCGTCGAGCCAGTGACGGGCATTGACCTGGCTCAGGCCCACCAGTCCTGCGGCGAGCATGCGGGATCGGTGCGGATCGAGTCCCGAATCGTGCATCACCAGGCCGTATACGGCGTCGACACACGCCTCGGTGGCACCTTCGACACGACGGATCGCCGCCGGATCAAGAGCATCGGACTGGAAGATCAGCCGGTATCCCTGATTGTCCTCATCGATGAAGTCGAAGAACGCCTCCACTGCCGAGCGGACACGGTGCCGGTTGTTGGTGGAGGTCAGCAACGCTGAGGTGACCCGGTTGACCATGGACTCGGCATGCAGGTCCAGGACCGCGAGATAGAGGTCCAGTTTGCTCGGAAAATGTTGGTAGAGAACGGGTTTGCTGACGCCTGCATGTACCGCGATCTCGTCCATGCCGGCCGAGTGATAACCGCGTTCGACGAAGATCTCGCTGGCCGCATCCATCAACTGCAGGCGGCGTGCGCTGCGTGGCATCCGGACGCTCCGGCGTCCGGCATTGGCTGAGCTCGCCTTCACCCCTGTGCCCGCTGCGACCGTTTCATCCATGGATCGAGGGTATATCTGTCTTGACAGGCCGCCACCGGTGGTTGCCTACAGCTGATTCACCGATGGCTGTGAGAAGGTTGAGCCGTGACTGATGCGGGAGGCTCGGGGACCAGAGGGACGCGACGTTCGCCGCGGGTGACCTCGGACCGCTCCGGCCGTGCAGACGAGACGCCCAGTCGTCGCTCATCTGGTCGTCGAACGTCCGTCGCAGGCGGAAATGAACACTCCGACCAGGCGCGACGTGCCGCCGAGAGGGCCCGCCGGCTTGCCCGCGCCGAGGCCGAGGCCCAGGCACGACTGGCCAATCAGCGCACCGACATCCATCCTCCCGTGTCGTCGGGACGTCCCGCACCGGACCAACCGCTCCGGGCCCGCTGGGATCCCACCGGTGACCCCGGCCGGCAGCGGGCCGAACGGGACACCGAACGCAAGAAGCAGACCGCGGTGGGCCGCTTTGTCACCACCTATGGCTGGCGCGCGTACGCGATCCCGGTTCTGGTGGTGCTCACGATCGTGATGATCGTGTCGACGGTGCAATCGGAGCAGGGGAACTCGCCCGGCACGACCGCCGCCGACTCCGATCCCGATGCGGCCCGCAACACCGACGTCAAGAACGTCACCACCGCGATCGGTGCGCCACCGGCCGAGGTGCAGGCCGACCAGCTGCCCGCCGGCACCCTGCCGCAAGGGGGCCCGTTCACCGAGAACGGCGACCGCACCTACCGGATCGTCCCCGGAACCACGCCGCCGATCGGTGGCGGTGGCCAGGAGTACACGTACACCATCGAGGTGGAGAACGGGCTGACCTCAGGCGATTACGGTGGCGACCCGACGTACGCCAAATTGGTCGACGCCACCCTGTCGAATCCGAAGAGCTGGATCGGCGACGGGCAGTTCTCGTTCCGGCGGATCGACGAGGGCACGCCGGACTTCCGCGTCACACTCACCTCCCCGGGGACCACGCGCGAGCTGTGTGGTTATGAGATCCAGCTCGAATCGTCCTGTTACTACCCGCCGGAGGGCCGGGTGACACTCAACGAGGCCCGCTGGATCCGGGGGGCGCTCTCGTATCAGGGTGATGACCTCGGTTACCGGCAGTACCTGATCAACCATGAGATCGGTCACGCGATCGGATTCGTCGGCCACGAGCCGTGCAAGGTCAACGGGGGACTGGCCCCGGTCATGATGCAGCAGACCTTCGGTACCGCCAACAGCGAGATCATGGCACTGGATCCGGAAATGAAGGCCGACCGGAGCTATGTGTGCCGGCCCAACCCCTGGCCGTTCCCCGAGCGATGAGGCGGATCCGCCGTACCGATGCCCACGGTGATCCTCGGTGGTGAATCGCCGGCGGTGGAATCTTCGTCCCCGCCTGCTCGTTGCAGGGAGAGCAACAAAGGCCGATGGCCGCCGCAGGGCCGTCGCGTGTTGCGCTGATCGTGAGGAGAGTTCGTGTCACATTTGCCGCCGTTGGTCGAGCCCGCCGCAGAGCTGACCCGCGAAGAGGTGGCCCGCTACAGCAGGCACCTGATCATTCCCGACATCGGTGTCGACGGGCAAAAACGTCTGAAGAACGCGAAGGTGCTGGTCATCGGGGCCGGCGGTCTGGGATCGCCCACGCTGCTGTACCTGGCGGCCGCCGGGGTCGGGACCATCGGGATCGTCGAGTTCGATGAGGTCGACGAATCCAACCTGCAGCGTCAGGTCATCCATGGACAGTCGGACGTGGGTCGTCCAAAGGCCGACTCGGCGAAGGATTCGATCCTCGAGATCAATCCCCATGTCACGGTGCACACGCACAAGTTCCGGCTCGACAACAGCAACGCCGTGGAACTCTTCGAGCAGTACGACCTGATCCTCGACGGCACCGACAACTTCGCCACCCGCTACCTCGTCAACGACGCCGCGGTGCTCGCGCACAAGCCGTACGTGTGGGGCTCGATCTATCGCTTCGAGGGTCAGGCGTCGGTCTTCTGGGAGGATGCGCCGGACGGGCTCGGTCTCAACTACCGCGACCTGTACCCGGAGCCGCCGCCCCCGGGCATGGTGCCGTCCTGCGCCGAAGGTGGCGTGCTGGGCATCCTGTGCGCCTCGATCGGGTCGATCATGGGTACCGAGGCGATCAAGCTGATCACCGGTATCGGCGAGACCCTGCTCGGCAGGCTGATGGTGTACGACGCCCTCGACATGCGCTACCGGACCATCAACCTGCGCAAGGACCCCGAGGCGCCGAAGATCACCGAGCTGATCGACTACGACGCCTTCTGCGGCGTGGTCTCCGATGAGGGTGTCTCGGCGGCGAAGGACTCGACCCTGACCGCAGTCGAACTCAAGCAGCGGCTGGATTCCGGCGAGAAGATCGCCCTGATCGACGTCCGGGAGCCGGTGGAGTGGGAGATCGTCAAGATCGAGGGCGCCACCCTTATCCCCAAGGGCGACATCGAATCGGGCGAGGGCCTGGCGAAGCTCCCACAGGACCGGCCCGCGGTCCTGTACTGCAAGACCGGCATCCGGTCCGCCGAGGCGCTGGCCGCGGTCAAGAAAGCGGGTTTCGCCGACGCCACCCATCTGCAGGGCGGTATCACCGCCTGGGCCAAACAGGTGGACACGGCCCTGCCCGTCTACTGATTTCCGGGCTCCCCGAGGGGTCGCGGCGTTCCGGCGCCGCGACACCGGGATGTCGTGCAGTGATTCTCGCGGTCACGCCGGTAACCTTGGCCACGTGATCTCTGACTTGACCTCCGTCGAGCCGCCCGAGCATGTCCTCAAGACCTTCGGGTTGACGGAACAGCCCGTGGTGGCATTGGGCGACGGGTGGGAGGGCGGCTGGCGGATCGGTGAAACGGTCCTGTCGCTGGTACCCGATCACGCCAGGGCGGCGTGGTCCGCGAAGGTCCGCGAGACGCTCTATGTCGATGGTGTCCGGGTGGCCCGCCCGATCCGCTCGTCCGACGGCCGGTACGTCGTGTCGGGGTGGCGGGCCGACACCTATATCGCCGGAACCCCCGAACCCCGCTTCGACGAGGTCGTCTCACTGGCCGACCGTCTCCATGAGGCCACCGCCGAATTGGAGCGTCCCCGCTTCCTGATGCAGCCGCCTGCGGCGCCGTTCAGCGATGTCGACGTGTTCACCGCTTCCGATCGCGCTGCCTGGGATGACGTCCCGATGCGATCGGCCCGGGCCGCCGGAATGGGCGACCCGACCTCCCCGGACGGTGTGACCAGCCTGGCAATGCTCCAGACGCTGTCCACACTTCGTAAGACAGTGGAATCACCGTCGCAACTCGTCCACGGTGACCTGTTCGGCACGGTCCTGTTCGCCGGCGCCGCGGCACCTGGGATCACCGACATCACCCCGTACTGGCGTCCGGCCGGGTGGGCCGCGGCGGTGGTCGTGGTCGATGCCCTGGCCTGGGGTGGGGCCGACGACGGTCTGATCGACCGCTGGGCCGATACGCCCGAATGGCCGCAGATGATGTTGCGGGCCGTCATGTTCAGGTTGGCCGTTCACGCGCTGCACCCACGGTCGACGTCGGGCGCACTGCCCGGTCTCAAGCGGGTCTCCGACATGGTCAGATTCCTCGTTTAACGCTACTGATCAGGCCTTTCGGCGCACATGAGTGCGCTGTTCGATCTTGTGGTCGAACACTTCTCACGATCTGGTGGCGTGAGTTGTGAGAACACTGTGATTGTTCGGTCACTGGTTGCAAAACTGCGGCAACACCAATTTTCTACGGTCTCTCCAAGTCATCCGGTAATTGACCCGGACATACGAGGAGGGGCTCGACGTGACTGCCAAGGCCACCAAGCGTAAGCACTACATCACCGACTGGGATCCGGAGGACGTGCAGGCGTGGGACAAGGGCAACGCCGCCATCGCCAAGCGAAACCTTGTCTGGTCCATCATCTGTGAACACGTCGGCTTCTCGATCTGGTCGATGTTCTCCGCCCTCGCCCTGCTGATGGGCCCCGAATACGGCATCTCCCTCGACCAGAAGTTCGTCATCGGCGCCACCGCCACGTTTGTCGGTTCGTGCCTGCGCATCCCGTACACCCAGGCGACCGCCATCTTCGGTGGCCGCAACTGGGCGATCTTCTCGGCGTTCGTCCTGATGATCCCCACCGGACTCACCCTCATGCTGATGATGAACCCCGGCGACTTCGGGTTCGGCTGGTTCCTCTTCGTGGCCGCACTCACCGGTTTCGGTGGCGGTAACTTCGCGTCCTCCATGACCAACATCAATGCCTTCTACCCGCAGCGACTCAAGGGCTGGGCGCTCGGACTCAACGCGGGCGGTGGCAACATCGGTGTCCCGGCGATCCAGCTCATCGGCCTGCTGGTGATCTGGCTCGCCGCCGATCGACCCGAGATCGTCTGTGCGATCTATCTCGTGCTGCTGGCGATCGCCGGCATCGGCGCTGCGATCTACATGGACAACCTCGACCACCAGACCTCCAGTGGCAAGGCGATGCTGGAAACCCTCAAATACCGTGACACCTGGATCATCTCGATCCTGTACGTCGGCACCTTCGGCTCGTTCATCGGCTTCGGATTCGCGTTCAGTCAGGTCCTCAACATCTCCTTCACCTCCTCCGGTGCTGCCAAGCCGGCCCTCGCCGCAGCACAGATCGCCTGGATCGGACCGCTTCTCGGGTCGATCAGCCGGCCGTACGGTGGCAAGCTCGCCGACAAGATCGGTGGCGGCAAGATCACCATGTACTGCTTTGCCGCCATGGTCGCCGCGTCGTCGATCCTGGTCGCCGCGAGTGCGTTGTCGGACGCCAACGACAAGAAGATCACCGGTGGCACCCTGACCGCCTTCGTGATCGGATTCGTGTTGCTGTTCGTCATCTCGGGTATCGCGAACGGTTCTGTCTACAAGATCATCCCGGCCATCTGGGAGCACAAGTCCAAGATCAACCCCGGACTCAACGCGGTGGGTCAGGCCAACTGGTCCCGGTCGATGTCGGGGGCGCTGATCGGTATCGCCGGCGCGTTCGGCGGCCTCGGCGGGGTGGCCATCAACCTGGTGCTGCGGGACAGCTACAAGTCCAATCAGTCTGCTACGCAGGCCTTTGTGATATTCCTGGCGTTCTACATCATCGCCGGAATCATGACGTACTGGTTCTATGTCCGCCGTTCGATCGAGATCCCGGCAACCGTCGCCGCCGCACCGGCCGAATCGGCACCGCAACCCGGACCGGCGCCGGCCGCATCGGCCGCGCCGGTGGTGCAGCCGTGAGTACGCAGACGATCCCGCTGCGCCGCAACGCCGATGGGTCGGTCGGAACCCGGACCCATTGCCCGTACTGCGGACTGCAGTGTGCGATGGCCATCACCGGTGCCGACGCCTCAGATGCCGAGATCACGCCCCGGCAGTTCCCCACCAACAAGGGTGGTCTGTGCCAAAAGGGCTGGACGGCAGCCGAAGTACTCCGCAACCCGAACCGGCTCACCGAGCCACTGGTGCGGGTCGACGGCGAGCTGGTGCCGACGACCTGGGACAACGCTCTGGACATCGTGGCGCGGGGGTTCGCCCGAACCCGGCGTGAGCACGGTGCCGACGCGGTGGGGATCTTCGGTGGTGGCGGGCTGACGAATGAGAAGGCATACCAGCTGGGCAAGTTCGCGCGGGTGGCCCTGCAGACCTCGAACATCGACTACAACGGCCGGTTCTGCATGAGTTCGGCGGCCGCCGCCGGGATCAAGTCCTTCGGACTCGATCGGGGCCTGCCGTTCCCGTTGGCCGACATCGGATCTGCGGAGTGCATCGTGATGCTCGGCGGCAATGTGGCCGAGACGATGCCGCCGATGGTCGCCCACCTGATGACGGCAGCGCGCGCCGGCGGACTCGTCGTCGCCGATCCGCGCCGGACGGCAACGGTGGAACGGGCGGTCGCCGATGGCGGCGTCCATCTGCAGCTCTCGCCCGGAACAGACCTCCCGCTGGTCTTGGGCATGGTTCATATCGCGGTGACCGAGGGGTACGCCGATCTGGACTACATCGCCGACCGCACCAGCGGATTCGACGAGTTCTGGCGGATCGCCGGGCAGTGGTGGCCCGAACGCGCAGAACGGACCAGTGGCGTCCCGGTGAGCGCGATGCGGCGTACGGTCGCGTTGCTGGCCGCGTCCCGCGATCGCGGGTCCGGCGCGTACGTGCTCACCGCCCGTGGTGCCGAACAGCATTCGACCGGCACCGACACCGTCAGTGCCGTGATCGGACTGGCGCTGGTGCTCGGCTTGTGTGGCCGCAAGGGCAGTGGCTACGGCTGCATCACCGGGCAGGGCAACGGTCAGGGCGGTCGCGAGCACGGGCAGAAGGCCGACCAGCTGCCGGGCTACCGGAAGATCACCGACCCGGCGGCCCGTGAGCATGTCGCCGGGGTCTGGGGCATCGACCCCGACGACCTGCCCGGCCCCGGTCGCAGCGCGTACGAACTGCTCGAATCACTGGGCCGGCCCGATGGTCCGAAGATGCTGATGGTCCATGGTGCCAATCTCGCGGTGTCGGCGCCGCGCGCGGGGCACGTCGTCGAGCGGTTGCAGTCGCTGGACATGCTGGTGGTCAACGACTTCCTGCTGTCCGAGACCGCGGCGATGGCCGATGTTGTTCTGCCCGTGCTGCAGTGGGCAGAGGAAGAGGGAACGATGACCTCCCTCGAAGGGCGGTTGCTGCGCAGGCGTCAGGCGGTGTCGATTCCCGATGGACCCCGCAGTGAACTGGAGGTGCTCTCGGAGTTGGCGATCCGCCTCGGTCAGCCCGCCGAGCGTTTCAAGACCGATCCGCGCGAGGTCTTCGACGAGTTGCGCCGGGCCTCTGCCGGAGGTCCCGCCGACTACACCGGGATCACCTACGAACGGCTCGACAACGATGAGGCGATCCATTGGCCCTGCCCGCAGCCCGGTCACCCCGGGACGCCGCGGATGTTCCTGGACCGCTTCGCCACCGACGACGGACGGGCCGAGTTCGTGGCCGTCGATCATCACGGACCCACCGAACCGGTGTCCGCCGATTACCCGCTGATCTGCACCACCGGACGGGTCCTCACGCACTACCAGTCGGGAGCGCAGACCCGCCATGTGGAGGCCTTGTCCGAGGCCGCCGGTCCGATGTTCGTCGAGGTCAACTCCGATACCGCCGAGCGGCTGGGGATTGCGAACGGGGACGAGGTGCGAGTGACCTCGCGCCGCGGCTGCGTGGTTGCCGCGGCCCGGTGCATCGACTCGCTGCGGCCCGACACCGTGTTCCTGCCGTTCCACTATGCCGGCGAGGGACGCGCCAACCTGTTGACCAACCCCGCGCTCGATCCGACCAGCCGCATGCCCGAGTTCAAGATCTGCGCCGTGCGGATGGAACCGACGGAGTCCACATGACCAAGCGTGTGGTGATCATCGGCAACGGTATGGCCGGTGCGCGCCTGCAGGAAGAACTGCACCGGCGCGACCCCGACGGCAGCCGCATCACCAGTGTCGTCATCGGTGAGGAACCGACCTCGGCGTACAACCGGATCCTGATGTCGAATGTGGTCGCCGGCCGGATCAGCCCGGCCGACACCATGATCCGCGGGACGAATTGGTACAGCGAACGGAACCTGCAGACCCACACCGGCGTGCGGGTCGAGCGCGTCGACCGCACCGATCAGACGGTGCACTGCAGCGACGGAACCGTCCACCGCTACGACAAGCTCGTATTCGCCACCGGTAGCCGGGCGTTCATCCCGCCGATCGCCGGCGCCCTCGACGACGAGGGCCGGACACTGCCCGGTGTGGTCGCCTTCCGCAACCTGCGCGACTGCGAGACGATCGTCTCGGCGCTGGGGGAATCGGCGTCCGGCAGGAGTATTCGGGTGGTGGTGGTCGGCGGCGGTCTGCTCGGCCTCGAGGCGGCCCGCGGCGCACTCCTGCAGGGTGCCGCCGTGACGGTTGTGCATCCGCGCTCGCACCCGATGGAAAAGCAGCTCGACAGTGCAGGCGGGGCGGTGCTGACCCGGATCCTGCGTGAGATCGGGATGGACGTGGTGCTCGGCGGACGGGTCAGCGCCATCCGCGATGACCCGCGGACCGGTCGTGAGGTGGTCCTGACCGACGGCTCGACCCTGGGCGCCGACCTGATCATCGTGACCGCCGGGATCGCCCCCAACGTCGACGTCGCCGCCGACGCCGGGCTGGCGGTGGAGCGCGGAATCGTGGTCGACGACGAACTCCGCACCAGCGACCGGTCGGTGTACGCGATCGGCGAATGCGCCCAGCACCGGGACATCGTCTACGGACTGGTGCAGCCGGGTTGGGAGATGGCAGAGACCTTGGCGCAGAACCTGATCGGCGACACCCAGGTCGGATACGAAGGCACTCAACAGATCCTGCGCCTCAAGGCACATGACATCGACCTGGCGTCCATGGGTGAGGTCGACACCGATCCGAATGACCTCGAGGCCGAGGTGCTGACGTTGTCCGATCCCCACCGCGGCCGATACGCGAAGGTGGTCGTCCGCAAGGATCGGGTGGCCGGGGCGGTGCTCCTGGGCAACCCCGAGGTGGTCGGGACCATCTCGCAACTGTTCGACTCGGGGGCGCCGGTGCCGAGCGACCGGATGCGGTTGCTGCTCGGTCATCTCACCGGGGGTGCCACCGAATCGGCGAGTCCGGCGCAGATGCCCGGCGACGCGATCATCTGCCGGTGCAACACGGTGTCGAAGAAGAACCTGACCGACGCCTGGCGTAAAGGTGCCCGCAGCACGGGCGCGATGGCCGAGGCAACGCGCGCGACAACCGGTTGTGGCAGTTGCGAATCCGTGGTCGAAGGCCTGTGTGACTGGCTCAAGACGGCGGACGCATGACAGAGACAACAGATGTGAGAGGGAGGGCCCACGTGTCCGCTAAAACCGTTGTGGTGGTTGGTCATGGGATGGTCGGCCATCGCTTTGTGCAAGAACTGCGTCAGCGCGACGTCACAGATCAGTGGCGGGTCGTGGTGGTCTGTGAGGAACCCACCGCGGCCTACGATCGCGTGGGATTGTCGTCCTACGTGAACAAGTGGGACCCACAGGCGTTGGCACTGGACGGCAACACCTATCCGGGAGACCCGCTGGTGTCCCTGCTCCTGGGCCGATCGGTGAAGCGGATCGATCGGGTCGCCCGCACCGCCGTCCTGGACGACGATTCCAGTGTGGTCTTCGACGCGCTGGTCCTGGCCACGGGTTCGTATCCCTTTGTACCACCGGTCCCCGGCAAGGACTCCGAGAACTGCTTCGTCTATCGAACACTGACCGACCTCGACCGGATCCGGGCCGCCGCCGAGGCCGCCCCGGCCGGAGCGACGGCCGTTGTGGTCGGTGGCGGACTGCTCGGCCTCGAGGCGGCGAACGCGCTCAAACTCCTCGGACTCAGGCCTCATGTCGTCGAGTTCGCGCCGCGGCTGATGCCGCTGCAGGTCGACGTCGGTGGCGGGGCGCTGCTGGCGAACCTGGTCGAAGAACTCGGGGTCACCGTCCACACGGGGGTGGGGACCGCGGCCATCGAACAGGTCGACGGTGGTCGCCTGAACATCACACTCTCCGACGAGAGCACCATCGACGACGCTGCGCTGCTGGTCTTTTCGGCCGGAGTGCGACCACGCGACCAGCTCGCCCGGGACGCCGATCTCGCGGTCGGGGAGCGGGGCGGGGTTCTCGTCGACAGCAGTTGCCGCACCGATGATCCGGACATCTACGCGATCGGTGAGGTCGCGGCGGTGGACGGTCGCTGCTACGGGCTGGTGGCGCCGGGCTACAGCACCGCCGAGGTGGTCGCGGATCGGCTGCTCGGGGGCCGGTCGGAGTTCGCCGGCGCGGACATGTCGACCAAGCTCAAGCTCCTCGGGGTCGACGTCGCGAGTTTCGGTGACGCGATGGGTGCCACGCCGGGCTGCCTGGAGGTCGTCTTCAACGACCCGGTGGCCGGAACCTATTCCAAAGTTGTTGTCAGCGACGACGCGAAGACCCTCCTCGGTGGTGTGCTCGTCGGTGACGCCACGCAGTACGCCTTGCTCAAGCCGATGGTCGGGAGTCCGTTACCCGGCGACCCGGCGGCGCTGATCACCCCGGCGGCCGGTGAGGGCGTGGGCCTGTCCGCCTTGCCCGACAGTGCTGAGATCTGTTCGTGCAACGGGGTCGACAAGGGGACCATCTGCGGCGCGATCGCACATGGTGCGCAAGACGTCGAGGCGGTCAAGGCCTGCACGAAGGCCGGCACCACCTGCGGCGGATGTGTGCCGTCGATCACCCGGTTGCTGGCCGATTCGGGTGTCGCGATCTCGAAGTCGCTGTGCGCGCACTTCTCACATTCGCGGGCCGAGCTCTTCGAGATCGTGCAGGCGACCGGCATCCGCACGTTCAGTGAACTCGTCGCCAAGCACGGGTCCGGGCTGGGTTGTGAGATCTGCAAACCCACCGTCGCATCCATCCTGGCATCGACCTCGAGCGACCACATCCTCTCGGATGAGCAGGTGGCGCTCCAGGATACAAACGACCGATTCCTGGCGAACATGCAGAAGAACGGCACCTACTCGGTCGTCCCGCGGATGCCCGGCGGCGAGGTGACAGCCGATCAGCTGATCGTGATCGGACAGGTCGCCAAGGACTTCGATCTCTACACCAAGGTCACCGGCGGTCAGCGGATCGACCTGTTCGGTGCCCGGGTCGAACAGTTGCCGCTCATCTGGAAACGGCTGGTCGATGCCGGGATGGAATCCGGACATGCCTACGGGAAGAGTCTGCGGACGGTGAAGAGTTGTGTCGGCACCAGTTGGTGCCGGTATGGCGTCCAGAATTCGGTGGGGATGGCCGTCGACCTCGAAAACCGTTATCGCGGACTGCGATCGCCGCACAAGCTGAAGTTCGGCGTCTCCGGTTGCGCCCGGGAGTGTGCCGAGGCCCGCGGCAAGGACGTCGGCATCATCGCCACCGAGCACGGCTGGAACCTCTATGTCGGTGGCAACGGCGGCCAGAGTCCGGTGCACGCGCAATTGCTGGCCTCGGGGATCGATGATCAGACGCTGGTCAAGTACATCGATCGGTACCTGATGTTCTACATCCGTACCGCCGATCGGCTGCAACGCACGGCGCCGTGGCTCGCGTCGCTCGAAGGTGGCCTGGAACATCTCAAAGAGGTTGTGTGTCAAGACAGTCTCGGTATCGCCGCCGAGCTGGAGGCGGCGATGGCAGCACACGTGGCCGGATACAAGGACGAGTGGGCGGGTGTGCTCGAGGACGAGGACAAACTGGCGCGCTTCGTGTCCTTTGTGAACGCGCCCGAACAGCCCGATCCCACCATTGATTTCTCGGAGAGTGGCGGACGCAAGGTGCCGGTACTCTTGGGGACACCGCAGCCCGGCGCAGTCCGCCGGGGAACGGAGGAAGCACACGATGAGTCTCGTCGATGACACCCGCGTTGATGCGCTCGACACAACCTGGACCGCGGCCTGCCCCTTCGACCGGCTCGTCCCGGGCTTCGGGGTCGCGGTCCTGCTTCCGGGCGGCGCGCAGGTGGCGCTGTTCCGGATGGTCGACGGCACGCTCTACGCCGTGGACAACATCGACCCGTTCGGGCATGCGGCAGTGATGTCGCGCGGACTGGTCGGTGACCGCGACGGTGAACCCACCGTCGCTTCACCCCTGCTCAAGCAGGTGTTCTCCCTGGTCGACGGACGCTGCTTGGGTGATGAGAATGTATGGTTGCCCGTCTATGAAGTACGGCAACACGCCGGCCTGGTACAGGTTCGGCCGCGATAGCGTGACACATGGAGGCGTTGTGAGTTCGGGTCGTCGCACGCAGGGTGAAACAGGCCCGTTGACCGGCTTCACCATCGGGATCACGGCGGCGCGCCGGGCCGATGAGTTCGCGGCTCTGCTGGAGCGACGTGGTGCGGTGATCGAGCGGGCGCCGGCCATTCAGATCATTCCACTCGCCGACGACGCGGAATTGCGGGCGGCGACCGAGAATGTTGTTGCCGATCCACCCGAGATCGTCGTCGCCACAACGGGTATCGGGTTCCGGGGGTGGCTGGAGGCAGCAGAGGACTGGGGGATGGCCGAGACGCTCGTCGAGGCATTGGGCCGATCCCGGGTCCTGGCCCGAGGTCCGAAGGCCAAGGGCGCGATCCGGGCCGGTGGCCTGCACGAGGAATGGTCGCCGCCGAGCGAATCTTCGAGCGAGGTACTCGAGCACCTGCTCGCCGAAGGGGTCGACGGCGTTCGCGTCGGTGTCCAGTTGCATGGCGCAACCACCGAGTGGGAACCGTTGCCCGACTTCTGTGAGGTGCTCCGGGAGGCCGGGGCCGAAGTGCTCGCGATTCCGGTGTACCGGTGGTTGCCACCGAACGACACGACGGATCTCGATCAGATGATCTCGCAGATCATCAACTTCGACATCGATGCCGTCTCGTTCACCAGTGCACCTGCGGCGGCCTCGATGCTCGGCCGGGCGCACGACACCGGTCGCCTCGACGATCTACTCGCAGCACTGCGCTCGGATGTCGCGGTGATGTGCGTCGGGCCGGTTACCGCGGGACCGCTTGCCGCACTGAAGGTTCCGACGTCGAGGCCGGGGCGGTTCCGGTTGGGAGCGTTGGCCCGGCACATCGCCGAGGAGATGCCGCGCCGGGTGCCCACCATGCGGGTTGCCGGGCATGACATGAGTATTCGGAGCCGGGCGGTCCTGGTCGACGGTGAGCTGCGGCCGCTGTCGCCTGCCGGGCTGACCTTGCTCAAGGCGCTGGCGCAGAACCCGGGCCGGGTGGTCTCGCGGCAGGCACTGTTGACGCAGTTGCCCGGTGGGGGCGGGGACACCCATGCGGTCGAGACCGCGATGGCCAGGCTGCGGGCCGGGCTGGGCGACTCACGCATGATCCAAACCGTGGTGAAACGCGGATACCGGTTGTCGATCGATCTCGAATACGAGGAGGGCGAGAACGCATGACGATCAATCGTCTTGGTGCGCAGCCCATCCTGGTTGCCCATGGAACACGATCCGAACACGGGGTGGCGATGATCGCGGATCTGGCCGACAAGGTCTCGGCGCAGATCGGCCGGACCCGGGTGGCATTCGTGGACGTGCTCGGACCGTCGCCGTCGGAAGTGTTGTCCGGCGTCGACGGACCGGCGGTGGTCGTCCCGGCATTCCTCGCGGAGGGCTATCACGTCCGGCAGGATCTTCCCGAACACGTCGTGGCCAGCGGCCATCGCGCCACCACGGTGTCCCGGGCATTGGGGCCCGATCCCGAACTCGCCCGGGTGCTGGCCCAGCGCCTGGCCGAATGTGGTTGGAGGCGTGGTGATTCGGTGGTGATCGCGGCTGCGGGATCATCCGATGCCTATGCGCTCGGCCAGGTGCGCCGGGAGGCGAACCTCCTCGGTTCGATGCTCGGCGAGCAGGTGCCGGTGGGTTATGTCGCCACTGCGCAGCCCTCGATCGCCGACGTCGTCGCGCAGACCCGGGCAAAGACCGGCCGCCGGGTCTTCATTGCCTCATATCTGTTGGCGCATGGGCTTTTTCATGATCGACTGGCCGGGGCCGGGGCTGATGGTGTCGGCGCGCCACTGGGCGCCGACCCCCGAGTCGTCGACCTCGTCGTCCGCCGCATGCGCTCGGTCCGGATCCCTGTCGCCCCCCGATGATGTGCCCTTTTGGCGGAGCTGACCTGGGCTTTTGTTCGCCAAAAGGGCACATTATCGGGTTAGGGGAGCGGTTGTCGGGCGGTTTTCATGTCGACTCGGCCATCGAAGACTCGAACGCCTTCGGCCTGAAGGCGTTCGAGTTGACCGGTCCGTAGATGGGGCGCGGGACGACCGCTGACCGCGATGACGCGGTGCCAGGGCAGATCCGCCGAATCGGTGCGCATGATCCATCCGACGATGCGGGCGCTGGACAATCCGGCAGCCGCGGCCACATCGCCATAGGTGGCCACCTTGCCCGCCGGCACCGCGGCCACGATCTCGCGAACCCGTTCGACCTGTTCTTCCGTCACCGCCGCCATGTCAGTCGCGGGCGAGCGCGCGGGCGACCAGGTCGGCGGTCAGCTCGGCTCTGGAAAACGGGACCATGTGGTCGCAGTCCTCTTCGAACACGGTCAGCAGATCACCCTGCTGCTCGGCGAGCGCCGCCCGGAACTCGGCGGTGACATAGGGCGGCTGCACGCGCATCGCCTGCACCAGGTCGACGGGTATGCCCGTGGGAGGAAGCACAAACGGGAGGCTCAGCTCGCCCCAGGTGGCGACGACCATCGCCGGGTTGATGCGCCAGTTCACCCGATCGCCGACCGGGATCAGGTGATCGGCGATCTCTCGATCGAGGATCTCCGGAGCGAGTTCGGACCACGATCCGCCGAGTTTCTCCTCACGGGCCGCGGCCTCGTCGGGGTAGTCGTAGTGCGACAGGTAACTCTCGGCCACCTCCTGCAGCCATTGCGGATCGAGCCCGATGGCCGGATCCAGCAACACCATCGACCGGATCCGGTCTTCGAGCGCCTGTGACAGATGCAACGCCAGCGCCCCGCCGTAGGAATGGGCCACGACCACCATCGGTCCGTCGATGTACTCGTCGGCGACCTCGCGCAGCGCCGAGACCTGGGCCTGGATCGACCACGGCGGGGTCCACGGCGAGAAACCGTGGCCCAGGAGGTCCGGTGCCACGATCCGGGCGTTCGGCAGGGCGTCGGCGAGATCGGCCCAGCGCTTGCCGTGGCCGGTCAGGCCGTGCAGTGCCAGCACGGGCGGGCCGTCGACGGGTCCGAACAGTTCCACATTGAGTGCAGACATGGCCGCAATCTTGCCTGACGGCCCGGTGTTCTGCCTGCGGGCCTTCGCCGGCTGTCGGAGGCACATGACACCATCGACCACAGTCGAGAGAAAGGACGTGTGCGTGCCCGCATTGACCACGCGATTGGTATCCGCGCCGATCGCCGCTGCGCTCCCACGCACCTGGCCTTCTCACGTACAGGCGCTCATCGACGGTGACTTCACCGCCACCGGGCAGTTCCGCCCCTACCGGGTTCATGGTGGTCCGGGCACCGGCAAGACGTCCCTGATCGTCGACATCGCGGTGGCGCGACTGTCCGACCCGGACACCGACCCCGAATCGATCCTGGTACTCGCCTCGAGTCGGCGGGCGGCCACCGAACTGCGTGAGCAGATCACCTCCCGATTGCTGTCGACGGGCACGGGTCCGGCGCGGACGCCGCGGGCCACTCGTGAGCCGATCGTCCGTACCCTGCACTCCTACGCGTTCGCTGTCTTGCGTCTGCAGGCCGCCGCACACGACAACCCGCCGCCGCGGCTGATCACCGGAGCCGAACAGGATGCCGTGCTGCGCGAACTGCTCGCCGGCGACATCGAGGACGGCGCCGAGTACTGGCCTGATCGGTTGCGGCCGGCGTTGGGCACCAACGGTTTTGCCCAGGCCCTGCGCGACATGATGATGCGCGCCGCCGAACGGGGCGTCGGTCCCGAAGATCTGATCGCGCTGGGTCGCACCCATCGCCGCCCGGAATGGCAGGCGGTGGGCAGGGCGTACCGCCAGTACGAGCAGAGTGGTCTGCTGCGCGGCGCGGTCGGGCTGGAGGCCCCGCAGGCCACGGCCCCCGCGGTGGATGCGGCCGAGCTGGTCGGGTCGGCGTTGACCGCGTTCGCCACCGACCCGGAACTGCTGCGCAGCGAGCGCGCCCGGGTGCGGTACCTGTTGATCGACGACGCCCAGCACCTCGACCCGCAGGCGGCCACCCTGATCAAGCTGGTGGGCGCCGGGACCCGGCAGGCCGTGGTCGCCGGCGACGGCGACCAGTCGATCTACGGTTTCCGCGGTGCCAGCGCGCGGTTTCTCGACGAACTCGACGACCCCGAGCGGGACATCCTGCTGGACAACAACTTCCGGTCGACCGCGCCGATCAGCTATCTGGGCGGTTCCATCGCGGCCCGGCTGCCGGGCCGCCGCCGGCGTAAGTCGGAAGCCGATCATCCCGACGCCCCGCCCCCGGTGGTCCGCATCTACGGCTCGGCCGCGAAGGAAGCCACCGCGATCGCCGACATGATGCGCCGCGCCCACCTCTACGACGACGTGCCGTGGTCGCAGATGGCGGTGATCGTGCGGTCGGTTCCCCGGGCGATGGCACCGCTGCGCCGGGCCCTGCGGTCGGCCGGTGTGCCGGTGATGACCCCGGCCAGTGAGATACCGCTGGCCCTGGCCCGTTCGGTGTCGGCCATGTTGCTGGCGCTGCGTGCGGTGGAGACGCCCCTGGACCCCGACGCGGCACTGGAGTTGCTGTCCGGTCCGATCGGCGGTGCCGATCCGGCGGCGTTGCGGCGCCTGCGACGCGGCGTGCGACGGGTCGAGACCGAGTCCTCCCGGGACCGCGATTCGGCCACCGTGATCGCCGAACTGGTCAGCGCCCGCCCCGCAGCCCCGGGTTCGGATTCCGATGGCGACCAGCCCGCCATCGACGTCGAGCACTACCTCGGCGGATTGACCGACGCCGAAAAGCAGCCGCTGGTGCGGGTGCTGACGGTCATCCGGGCGGCGCGTACGGCGGCGGCGAGCCGTCGCAGCATCGAGGAGATCCTGTGGGAGGCCTGGCAGGCAAGCGGATTGGGGCCGCGCTGGGCCAATCAGGTGATGCGCCGCGACCACGGTCCCGGCGGTGCACAGGCGGACCGGGACCTCGATGCGATGGTGGCGCTGTTCGACGCCGCCGCCAACTTCGCCGACAGCCTGCCCGCGGCCACCCTCGGCGGATTCATCGACTACCTCAGCGCCCTGCAGATCCCCACCGAATCGCGGATGGCCCAGACCTCGTCCGATTCGGTGACGGTGCTCTCGGCGCATGCCGCCGCCGGTCGTGAATGGGATGTGGTCGCGGTGGCCGGCGTGCAGGACGGCCTGTGGCCCAGTCTGCGCAGCCGCGGCAGCATCCTCGGTACCGGTCAGCTCGTCGACCTGCTCGACGGAGTGTCGGCCGATGCGATCGACACCATCTCGCGTACCGCGGTCGCGTTGGCCGAGGAGCGGCGGCTGTTGCTGGTCGCCTGCAGCCGGGCCCGTCGCCGGTTGATGGTCAGCGCGGTCGACGACGGCAGTGGTGACGCGGCGCCGTCCCGGTTCATCGGTGAACTGGCGGCGGTCGTGGCCGGCGCCGACGAGGACGAACCCGAACTGGAGCTTCCCGTCGAACCGGGTCTGCGACGGGTGCTTTCGTTGTCGTCGCTGGTCGCCGAACTGCGGGCCCAGGTCTGCGACAGCAGCGACCAGGACGATCCGCGGACGCAGGCCGCCGCCGAGATGCTGGCCGAACTGGCCGACGCGGGTGTGCCCGGCGCGCATCCCGACCAGTGGTACGGGCTGGCCGGACCGAGCACCACCGAGCCGCTCTGGTCGGAGTCGTCGGGTCCGCTGACCCTGTCACCCTCGAGCGTCGAATCACTGGGGACCTGTTCGCTGCGCTGGATGCTCGAGCGCTACGGCGGTCGCGACGGGGACTCGCGTCCGGCGGTCGCCGGAACGCTGGTGCACACCCTCGTGCAGGCCGTGGCAGGCAAGATCCCGCCGGAAGACGTCACCGCGTCCCTGCGGCGGGTCTGGGATCAGGTCGACGTCGGCGCGCCCTGGTTCTCGCGCCGTGAACTCGAGCGCACCGAGGAGATGCTGACCAACTTCCGGCAGTGGCTGAAGATGTCCCGAGAGGGATTGACCGAGGTGGCCGTGGAGATAGACGTCGATGCCCGGGTGGAACCGGCGAAGGTGACCGGTGCCGACGGTGAGGTGATCGACGTCCCGGAAGTGCGCCTGCGTGGGCGCATCGACCGGCTCGAGGCCGACAGCAAGGGCCGCCCGGTGGTCGTCGACGTCAAGACCGGCAAGAACACGATCTCGGTGGCAGCCGGACAGGACCATGCGCAGCTGGCCACCTACCAACTGGCGCTGGCACTGGGCGGGGTCCCCGAGCTCGGCAACGTCGAACCGGGCGGCGGGACACTGGTCTACGTCAACAACGCCAACGGCAAGACCGGTGCGGCCCAACGCAATCAGGACCCGCTGACCGAGGAGCAGATCGATCAGTGGCTGGCCGTGGTCCGGTCGGCGGCCTACCGCAGCATCGGGCCCAGCTTCGAGGCGACGATCAACGACGGCTGCGGGCACTGTCCGCTGACCGCGAGCTGTCCCGCCCAACTCGACGGACGAATGGTGACCGATGGCTGAAACAGCCGTGCACACAAGGATTTCCGCGCGGGTGCTGGCCGGTGCGCTGGATCAGCCGCCCCCGACCGATGAGCAGGTCGAGGTCATCGAGGCACCGCTGGAACCGGTGCTGGTGGTGGCCGGTGCCGGGGCGGGCAAGACCGAGACGATGGCCTCCCGCGTGGTCTGGCTGGTCGCCAACCGCCTGGTCGAGCCCGACGCGGTCCTGGGCCTGACCTTCACCCGAAAGGCCGCACAGGAGCTGGCCGCGCGGATCCGGCGCCGGTTGTCGATGCTGGCCGGTTCGTCGGCGATGTCACGCTGGGATCCCGACGGTGAGCTGCGCGTCAAATTGCG
Organism: Williamsia sp. z34; assembly: GCF_059553395.1. Classification (NCBI taxonomy): domain Bacteria; kingdom Bacillati; phylum Actinomycetota; class Actinomycetes; order Mycobacteriales; family Nocardiaceae; genus Williamsia; species Williamsia sp. z34. The sequence continues at coordinate 73,464 of NZ_JCANWW010000001.1, forward strand.
CTCGGCCGATCCGCAGGTCAGCACCTATCACGCGTATGCGGGCCGGTTGATCGCCGACTACGGTCTGCTCCTGCCGGTGGAACCGTCCGCGAGATTGCTCAGCGAAACGGAGCTGTGGCAACTCGCGTTCTCGGTGGTCGGCGGCTGGTCCGAGGATCTCGACACCCCCAAAACGCCGGGCGGAGTGACGGAATCGGTACTCAAGCTGTACGGAGAGCTGGCCGAGCACCTGGTCGACCTCGAACAACTCGCGGCCGCAGGCGACGACCTCTACCGGTTGATCGACACACTGCCACCGGTCGGGCGGCAGAAACCGACACCGCCGGCGAAGTTGCGCGACATCCAGGCCGCGATCGATGAACGCCGGCAGTTGGTGCCACTGGTGGCGGCGCTCGGTCAGGCGATGATGGACGCGAACGTGCTCGACTTCGGCAGTCAGATGTCGCTGGCGGCCAAGCTTGTCACCGCGCATCCGGAAGTCGCCCCGGCGGAACGGGCCGCGATCGGGGCCGTGCTCCTCGACGAGTACCAGGACACCGGGCATTCGCAGCGGGTGTTGCTCTCGCAACTGTTCGGAACGCCGCGCGGGGTTCTCGCCGGCGCCGGGATCGCGGTCACCGCAGTCGGTGACCCGATCCAGTCCATCTACGGGTGGCGTGGTGCCTCGGCCGCCAATCTGCCCCGGTTCACCACGGACTTCCGGTGCAGTGACGGCACCCAGGCGCCGCGCCTGGAACTGCTCACCAGCTGGCGCAACGCGCGCCACGCCCTCGACATGGCCAACGCCGCCTCCGAAGAACTGCGTCGACGGGGTGTTCCGGTGAGCATCCTGCGGCCCCGCGTCGACGCCCCGCGCGGAACCATCGACATGGCGCTCACCGACACCGTTGCCGATGAACGCACCTGGATCGTCGATCAGATCGAGCGCGAGTACAACCAGGCCGACGGCAAACCGCCGACCGTGGCGATCCTGGTGCGGCGCAACCAGGATTCGGCACCGTTGGCCGCGCAGCTCGCCGATCGAGGGATCGCCGCCGAGGTCGTCGGCATCGGCGGGTTGCTCGGCGTGCCCGAGGTCCAGGACGTCGTCGCGATGCTCCGGCTGATGTCCGACCCGATGGCGGGTACCGCCGCGGTCCGGTTGCTCACCGGACCCCGCTGGCGCATCGGCGCCCGGGATCTCGCCGCGCTCTGGGCGCGGGCGCGGGATCTGGCCGCCGGCGCAAATGCCGTGTCGGGCACCATGACCAGTCTCGAAGAGCTCGACCGCGCGCTCGACTCGGCGGTCCCCTCGGAGACGGTGGATCAGGCGGGGTTGGGCGATGCCCTCGCCGATCCCGGTCCGGCGGCGCGCTATTCGCCGGACGGCTACCGCCGGATCAAACTGCTCGGACACCAATTGTCGGTGCTGCGGGCACGGATGGGCGGGCCACTGCCCGAACTGGTCGCCGAGGTCGAGCGGGTCACCGGCGTCGATGTCGAGGCGCAGATCCGGGCACGGGGACTGCGCGGCAACATCACCGGGCGCGAACATCTCGACGCCTTCGCCGAATATGTCGCGAACTATGCGGAGCGTTCCGCGGCCACCCTGCCCGGGCTGCTGGCGTTCCTGGCATCGGCGGCCGACATCGAGAAGGGGCTCGAGCCCGGCAAGGTCGAGATCGCCGAGGACCGGGTGCAGATCCTGACCGTGCATGCGGCCAAGGGGCTCGAGTGGGACGTCGTGGTGATCGCACACCTGTGTACCAACATCTTCCCCGGCGGCAAGGCCGAGGGCACCTGGCTCAAGAGCGCCCGGGAACTGCCCGCCGAATTGCGCGGTGACCTCGCGGATTCGTCTGAAGGTGAAGGCTTTCCGCCGCTGGTGCTCGACGGGCTGGAGAACCGCAAGGAACTCGAGGAGTTGATCGAAGCGCACCAAGAAGCGTTGCGCGGACGCAAGCTCGAAGAGGACCGCCGGCTCCTGTACGTGGCACTGACCAGAACCAAACGGGCGCTGATCATCAGCGGGCACCACTGGTCGGCCGCCGGTGACAAACCCAAGGGTCCGTCGGTGTTCCTGACCGAACTCCATGACATCGCGCAGCAATTGATCGAGACGTCGCCGGACGGTGCACCGGGACTGACCATCGCGCAGTGGGCCGCCGAGCCCGAAGAGGGGGCCGAGAATCCGCTGGCGATGCTGGCGGCCGGGGCGCCCTGGCCCGCTGATCCGCTGGGGCCGCGGCGACCGGGCACCGAGCGCGGAGCCGACCTGGTCCGGGCGGCGTTGCGTGCGCGCGGCGAACCCGCGCTGTTCGACATGGGGGAGGAGATCGACACCGAATCGGGCTCCGAGGTCGACGAGGGTGATCCGCAGATCCGGGAATGGGCCAACGATCTGGCGGTGCTGTTGACCGAACGGTCCGAAGGCCTGGGTTCCGACATCGAAGTGACCATGCCGCAGCACCTTTCGGTGAGCCAGTTGGTCGAGCTCGACAAGGACGAAGATGCGTTCGCCCGACGCCTTCGCCGACCACTGCCGTTCAAACCGAACCCGCTGGCGCGCCGGGGTACGGCCTTCCATGCGTGGGTGGAACGTCGATACGGTGCCACCCGGCTTCTCGACATCGACGAGTTGCCGGGCGCAGCCGACGCCGAGGGCGGGTCCGATGCCGACCTCGAGGTCTTGCGAGAGGCGTTCCTGCGATCGGATTGGGCGGCCCGTAACCCGATCGAGGTCGAAGTGCCGTTCGAGACGGTCATCGCCGACACCATCATCCGCGGACGCATCGACGCGGTCTTCGCCGAACCCGACGGCGGGTACACGGTGGTCGACTGGAAGACCGGTGCGAAGCCGACACCGGCGCAGGAGCATTCGGTCTTCGTGCAGCTGGCCGCGTATCGGGTGGCATGGGCGGAGCTGACCGGCACCGACCTCGAGAAGGTCCGGGCCGCATTCCACTATGTCCGGTCGAACTCGACCCTGCGCCCGCGCGACCTACCGGACCGGGCCCGGCTCGCCGCGCTGATCCGCCGGGAGAAGGGTGCGTCCTGAGGAACTCATCGCTTCGGCGCGGACTTCCAGACCCGCCACCCGGCCCAGATCATCGGAAGCTGAAGCGGCAACCGGCCCCACGCGACGGCGCGCTGCGGCAACGGCTTGTTCTTGTACAGCCGGACCATGTTGATGTTGCCCGGATACACACCGACGAACAACGCCACGGCTGCCAGGCCGCCGTACCGGCGCGTCTTGGGAGCGAGCAGCGCCGCGCCCACCGCGAGCTCGACCACCCCGGAGCCATACGTGTAAGCGCGTGCGCTGCCCGGCAACTCAGCGGGAATCAGCTGGTCGAAGGGTTTCGGGGCGACGAAATGCAGAGTCCCCATACCCAGCAGTCCGAGGCCCATGCGGGTGGCCAGCTTCTGCGAGTCCGGAAACGCCAACTGCGGCAAGCTCTGTCTGGTTGCTGTCATCCCTCCACCATGCCTGATGATGTCCCGTCCTGTCCGTCGTTATGACCGCCGGCGGCTGATAGGACTACAGTCCCACTTTGTGCGTACGCAAACTCTGCAACCGGTAGGTCGCGGCGAGAGGTGGGTCGGATAGATGGCTGCGGGTCGGCTACGCCGGCGGTTCAAAGACGATGAGCTGACAGATATGCCCGACCACGCCCTGGTCGGTGTGGTCCGCATCCCGGAGATGCAGTCGAGCCCGGGCCGGGCGATCAGTCGCCGCGTCGTCTTTGCTCTGGCCGCGTTGTTTGCCGCGGTGTTCATCGTCTATCTCGACCGGGACGGCTACCGCGATGTGCAGGACAGCCCACTGTCGTTCCTGGACTGCCTCTACTACGCGACGGTGTCCCTGTCCACGACGGGATACGGTGACATCACGCCGTACACGCCATCGGCCAGGCTGATCAACGTGCTCGTCATCACGCCGTTGCGGGTGATGTTCCTGATCGTGTTGGTCGGTACCACCCTCGAGGTCTTGACCGAACGGTCGCGGCAGGCGCTCAAGATCCAGCGATGGAGGAACAAGGTGCGGAACCATACCGTGGTCATCGGCTACGGAACCAAAGGCAAGACCGCTGTGAAGGCGATGATCGCGGACGGACAGAAGCCCGCCGAGATCGTCGTTGTCGACGGTGATCAGGCCGTACTCGACAACGCCGCGGCCAAGGGGCTGGTCACCGTGCGCGGCGATGCCACCCGCTCGGATGTCCTCCGGCTGGCCGGTACCCAGCATGCGTCGGCGATCATCGTGGCGACGAACCGCGACGACACCGCGGTGTTGGCGACCTTGACGGCACGGGAACTGGCCCCCAAGGCGAAGATCGTCGCCTCGATCAGGGAGGCGGAGAACACCCACCTGATGAAGCAGTCGGGCGCCGATTCGGTGGTGGTCAGTTCGGAGACCGCGGGCCGTCTGCTCGGGCTGGCGACGATCACCCCGACGGTGGTCGAGGTGATCGAGGATCTCCTCACGCCCGACCAGGGATTCGCCATCGCCGAACGGGATGTCGAACCCGATGAATACGGCGGGTCACCGCGGCACCTGCCGCAGATCGTGCTCGGTGTGGTGCGGGACGGCAAGCTGCACCGCGTCGACGACAGCAAGGTCGATGCGATCGAGCAGGGCGACAGATTGCTGTACGTCCGGCAGGGCAGCGCGGACTAGCTGTTCGACGCCAACGGGGTGGGCGGCATGGATTCGGTGGCCTGTTCGACGAGGCGCAGTGGCAGGCTGAAGCGTTGTCCGCCCGCCAGTGGCTGCACCTCGGCAAACGAAACCGGATGGTGCCGTACGGCGATGACTTGCATGAGGACCGACAGCCCCGATGGTGAGGGCCAATGAAAGTGTTGTCCTGCGGTGACGGCCATATCGGATTCCCCTTGAACGTCAAGCACTGCTGTGGGGCCAGGTTTCTGCGGCGTTCGGCTGGATTAACCCAAGCTTTGGCATATTAAACCTCTGGGCAACATTTTTGGTGTCCACGCGGTTCGTCAACCCTCGGCGGTATTCGACATCGACTGGAAGACTTGGGACATCCGAGTGCACTGTGATCTCCTCTGGCGAACCCGGGTCGAGCCCAGCGGCCCACCGGTGTCGGTACGCAACCCTCCGCTCGGCCTCTGACGCCGGCGTTCAACGGAGACGTGGTCCGCATCGTAGGGAGATTGCGCATGCCGGCAAATGTTGCTCAGAAGTTGATCGAGTCGCATCTGGTGTCGGGGTCCACGAAGCCCGGTGAAGAGGTCGCCCTGCGCATCGACCAGACCCTGACCCAGGACGCCACCGGGACCCTGGTGATGCAAGAACTCGAGGCGCTCGGTCTCGATCGTGCCCGCACCGAGGTCAGCGTGCAGTACGTCGATCACAATCTGCTGCAGACCGATGAGAAGAACGCCGAGGACCACGAATACCTGCGGACGGCGTGCGAACGGTTCGGTCTGTGGTTTTCCAAGCCGGGCAACGGCGTTTCCCACCCGACGCACATGCAACGGTTCGGGGCACCGGGCAAGTCGATGGTGGGATCTGATTCGCACACACCGGCCGCGGGGTCGCTGGGAATGCTCGCCATCGGTGTCGGCGGTCTGGAGGTCGCGTTGGCGATTGCCGGTCATCCCCTCAACATTCGGATGCCGCAGATCTGGGGCGTGCGGCTCGACGGTGAGCTGCCACCCTGGTGCTCGGCGAAAGACGTCATCCTGGAGATCCTTCGACGCCACGACGTCAATGGCGGCGTGAACAAGATCATCGAGTACCACGGTCCGGGGCTGGCGGGCCTGACCGCGATGGATCGCCACGTCATCGCGAACATGGGTGCCGAACTCGGCGCCACCACCAGTGTTTTCCCGAGCGACGACGTGGTTCGGGAGTTCTTGCGGGCTGAGGGCAGAGCCGATGACTGGGTTGAACTGGTCGCCGACGGCAACGCCGGGTACGACGTGGAGGAGACCGTAGATCTCTCGCAGATCGTGCCGCTGATCGCGAAGCCGTCCTCCCCGGGAAACGTGGTGCCGGTCCGTGAGGTCGCGGGTGAGGATGTCTCGCAGGTGGTGATCGGGTCGAGCGCGAACCCGGGGCTTCGGGATTTCGCGATCGCCGCCGCGATGGTCGCCGGCCGGCAGACCGGGCCCCAGGTCAGCTTCGACATCAACCCGACATCGCGCGAGATCCTCACCGATCTGACGAAGATGGGTGCGACCACCGAACTCATCGTCGCCGGTGCCCGCATCCATCAGGCCGGCTGTATGGGCTGCATCGGGATGGGACAGGCGCCGGCGACCGGACGCAACTCCCTGCGGACGATGCCGCGTAACTTTCCCGGACGCTCGGGCACCACGGAAGATGCGGTGTGGTTGTGTTCGCCCGAAACGGCGGCTGCCTCCGCGTTGACCGGCACCATCACCGACCCGCGTGACTGGGCCGCCGATGTCGGGATGGACCATCCGGCACTGGATCTGCCCCGGCAACATTCGATCAACACCGACATGCTGGTGCCGCCGCTCGACGCCGATGAGGCGGCACAGGTCGAACCCGTGAAGGGGCCGAACATCTCGAGCCTGCCCGAACTCGATGATCTTCCCGACGAACTCGAGGCCCCGGTCCTGTTGAAGGTCGGCGACAACATATCGACGGACGAGATCTCGCCGGCCGGCGCAAAAGCCCTCCCGTACCGCTCCAATATCCCCAAGCTGGCGATGTTCACCTTCACCCGCATCGACGAGACCTACCCCGAGCGCGCGCAGCAGGCCGGCGAGGCCGGGCACATCATCGTCGGTGGCGAGAACTACGGGCAGGGGTCATCCCGCGAACATGCCGCCATCGCCCCTCGATACCTGGGGGTGCGCATGGTCATCGCGAAGTCCTTTGCCCGTATCCATTGGCAGAACCTCGCCAATTTTGGTGTCCTGGCAGTCGAATTCGACGATCCGGCCGACTACGAGAAGGTCGAACAGACCGATGTCCTGCGGGTCGACGAACTGCGGAGGACGCTCGAAACCGGCGACACCTTCACCATCGACAACGTCACCAAGGGAGCCCCGATCACGGTGCGCCACCGGTTGTCCGAGCGGCAGGTCGCCGATGTCCTGGCCGGCGGCCTGATCCCACGTCTGGCGCGGGACGGGGAATCGGATGTGCAGGAGGCGAAGGAGACCGTCCTGCAGGACAGCGGCGAGATCAGCTAGCCCGGACAGTGCCGGCGCGGAGGCGGTCAGCCGTCGACACCGTCCGGCGACGGCGGATGAGGCCTTATGGTGGGGTGTGGTCCTCACGGTGGGCCGGTGCCGAACGGTCTGCCACGTCCCTCGTCACCGAGGTCGGCGGGGTGATGGCCGAACAGTGGGATTCGAGAAGGGAAACCAGTGCGGCGCTTTGAATTCGAACAGCCCCCGATGCTGTCGCAGGCGGTCTACGACCGTGCCGACGAGATCCGCGAGGACCATCAGCGACTCAAGGACGGCTGGGCGCGGGCACTTCTGCTGCAGATCGACCCCTCCGGACGTTATCCGGTGGGGGAGGACGGCCTCGGCTGGATCATGGCGGTCGACGTCGACGACGAACCTCCGCCGGAAGCGGTGTTCCTCGGACTGCATCCCGATGAGGGCCACGACATGTGGGCGATGCGGTTCGATGTCATCGACGGACCGAAGGACGATCCGCGGCGCGGTGCCCAGTTGCTCGGACCGAATGAGGCCGGGATCCTCTCGACCGCGCTCGGGGTACTGAATTGGCATGACACGGCCCGGTTCTCGCCGGTCGACGGTGCCCACACCGAGCCGGTCAAAGGTGGCTGGGCCCGCCGCAACGTCATCAGCGGTCGCGAGGAGTTCCCCCGCACCGATCCGGCGATCATCACCGTGGTCCATGATGGCGGCGATCAGATCCTGCTCGGCAGGCAGAAGCAATGGCCGGAGCGGTGGTTCTCGACGCTGGCCGGATTCGTCGAACCCGGGGAGTCGCTCGAACAGTGTGTGCTTCGCGAGGTCCACGAAGAAGTCGGTCTGGACTCCTGGAATCCGCAGTACATCGGGTCACAGCCGTGGCCGTTCCCACGGTCGCTGATGGTGGGTTTCGAGGTCACCGCAGACCCGGACCAACCACTCGACTTCATCGATGGTGAGATCGCGGCAGCCGAGTGGTTCGGCCGGGCGGAGGTGATCGAAGCGGTTGAGGCCCAGCAGGACTGGATGAGTCCGGACGGCGATCCGATCGTCGACAACGCGCGGTTGCGGTTGCCCGGATCGATCTCGATCGCCAGCGCGCTGATCCGGGCCTGGGCCTACACGCCGGCGACCGGGGTGCGCTGACTCACCGCGGGTGGGCGGTGGTCAGACGCCCAGCTTCTTGCGGACGTCGGCCACCGTCGGGTTGGTGGCGGTGCTGCCGTCGGCGAACTTGACGGTCGGAACCACGTGGTTGCCACCGTTGACACTGCCGACGAACTCGGCGGCCGACGGGTCCTGCTCGATATCGATCTCCACCCACTCGATTCCGGCGGACTTCAGGCCCATCTTGAGGCGTTTGCAGTATCCACACCAGTTGGTGGTGTACATGGTCAGAGCAGCGTTGTCGGTAGTCACGCTTACATAACATCACGGGGGCCGACGGTGTTCCCGTCGTGCCTCGATGTCCCGCGCCGGCGGGGCGGGGTCCGGTGCGGGACCGTCCGGCCGCACGTCTGTCGGTGGACGTTGGGATACTGATCGCCATGGATGCCTCACTTGACCCGCAGCAGCAGGCCGCTGTGCTCGCACCCCGTGGGCCCGTCTGTGTCCTGGCCGGCGCAGGCACCGGCAAGACCCGCACCATCACGCGTCGCATCGCGCATCTGGTGGGTGACGGCCATGTCCGGGCAAGTCAGGTCCTGGCCGTGACGTTCACCTCCCGCGCTGCCGGTGAGATGCGCACCCGACTCCGTTCGCTGGGTATCTCCGGGCAGGGAAATGCGGTGCAGGCGTTGACGTTCCACGCCGCAGCGATGCGTCAGCTGCGGTACTTCTGGCCACAGGCGATCGGTGAGAACCAGTGGGAGTTGCTCGACAACAAGTTTCCGGTGGTCTCCCGCGCGGCCCGCGCTGCCGGAGCGCCGACCACCACCGAGTCGTTGCGTGACCTCATCTCGGAGATCGAGTGGGCCAAGGGCTCGTTGATCGGGCCCGCGGACTACCCGGCCGCGGTGGCCAAGAGCCGTCGCGAGTCACCCATCCCGCCCGAGCAGGTGGCGCTGGTCTACGAACGTTACGAGCAGGCCAAGGTGTCGCCGGCGGGCGATCAGCTCCTGGACTTCGACGACCTGCTGCTGATGACGCGCGCCATCCTCGACGATCATCCGCTGATCGCCGAGGAGTTCCGGGATCGCTATCGCTGCTTCGTCGTCGACGAATACCAGGACGTCACCCCGGCGCAGCAGGCACTGCTCAACGCCTGGGTGGGGCCGCGCGACGACCTGACCGTCGTCGGTGACGCCAACCAGACCATCTATTCGTTCACCGGGGCCACACCCCGCTATCTCCTGGATTTCTCGCGGCGGTTCCCCGACGCGACGGTGGTCCGTCTCGAGCGGGACTACCGGTCGACACCCCAGGTGGTGCAGCTGGCGAACAGCGTCATCGGGGCCGCTCGCGGGCGTATCGCCGGCACGCGCCTGCAGTTGATCGGGCAGCGAGATCCCGGCCCCGAGCCCGACTTCGCCGAGTACGACGACGAACCGGCCGAGGCGAAGGCCGTCGCCCGTTCGATCAAGCGACTGATGAACTCCGGTGTGCCCGGGTCGGAGATCGCGATCCTCTACCGGATCAACGCCCAGTCCGAAGCCCATGAGCAGGCGCTGACCGCGGCCGGGATCCCGTATCAGGTGCGCGGTGGGGAGGCGTTCTTCTCGCGGTCCGAGATCAGGCAGGCGATGCGAGCGGTCAGCCAGACCGCCCAGCGCGACGATCTGCCCGCCGAGGCGCAGACGCTGACGCTCCTGCGCGCGATCCTGGTCCCGCTGGGCCTGACCGACGAGCCGCCGGCCGGTGCACAGGCCCGCGAGCGGTGGGAGTCCCTGCGGGCGCTGGTGACGATGACCGAGGACATGCTGGCCGAGAATGCCGACCTGACCCTGACCGAACTGTCCCGTGAGCTCGCGGCGCGCGCCGAGGCCAGGCACCCACCGACGGTGCAGGGCGTGACGTTGTCGTCCCTGCACGCGGCCAAGGGCCTGGAGTGGGATGCGGTTTTCCTGGTCGGGCTCGTCGACGGCTCGATGCCGATCAGCCAGGCCATCAAAGCCGGCGAAGACGCCATCGAAGAAGAACGCCGGCTGCTCTACGTCGGCGTCACCCGCGCGCGCGAACACCTGCAGCTGTCGTGGGCGCTGTCGCGGAACGAGGGTGGCCGGGCCTCGCGGCGCCGGTCGCGTTTCGTGATCAACCTGGTACCCGACGACTCGCCGGCATCCAAGATCGCCGAGCCCAAACGAACCCGCTCCGGACCGAAGTGTCGCGTCTGCGGAAAGCCGTTGCTGGGCAAGACCGCAGTGCTGCTGGGTCGTTGCGAGCGGTGTCCATCCGACCTCGACGAGGGATTGCTGCTCGCGCTCAAGGAGTGGCGCAGCGGGCGCGCGAAGGAACAAAAGGTCCCCGCCTACGTGGTGTTCACCGACAACACGCTGATCGCGATCGCCGAACAGCAGCCCGGGGATGTCTCGGCGTTGGTCGGCATCCAGGGGATCGGTCAGAAGAAGCTCGATCAGTACGGCGAGGACATACTCACACTCGTCCGAGGCGGGAAAACCGCAGGTCAAAAATAGCTTGTGCGTTTTCTGGGCAGCCCCTACTGTGGACAACAACATTGTGTGGCACGGAGAACAAAACGGTGTCACAACCAGGTGCACGAGCCAACCGAGCGGGAGAGGAGAGGTCCGATGATTGATTTGTGCAGCGCCGAGCGCGCAGTCGACCATGCCGTCACGGCATGTGCCTCATGGCATCACGAACAGCCCCTCGCCCCTCGCCCCAAGGCCGTTCACACTGCGCACACCGCCGCCATCAAGCCGGGATTCCTGGCTATGACAGCAGCGATTCCGGCGTTCCTGCCGCCGACGGTGGTATCCGTCCGTCGCCGAACCCGCCAGGCGTTTCCCGTGTTCTCTCCACGAATAGAGATCTGACACAGTTCAGACTCCATGTGAGGCCACGGCGAATCGCGACAGCGAAACCGTGGCCTCTTTTGTGATCTGAGAACAATTTTTGTTCCACCACAGTCGAGGCCCGGTCCCAAATCAATCCGAGCAGCACATTCGACAGTGGAGGAAGACCCAATGACCGAGTTACTCGAGTCGTACCGCGACAGCAGGTCCGGCGACAACGGTTTCGGGGTCGGCGGACTCGCACTGGATGCATCCAAAACGGAGCTCCCGTGCCAGATGGTGGACAGCGACCTGTGGTTCTCCGAGAACCCCGGTCAACTCGAGCAGGCCAAGGCGCTGTGTAGCGATTGCCCACTGCGGCGCGAATGCCTGGCCGAAGCGCTCGAACGCGCTGAGCCATGGGGCGTCTGGGGCGGTGAGATCTTCGATCAGGGGGTCGTCATCGCACGCAAGCGTCCTCGCGGCCGGCCACGCAAGAACCCGACCGCGGCATGATGTTCCACCGATCCCCAGCGAAAAGCGGGCGGACACAAGAACTTCTGTGTCCGCCCGCTCTTTGTTGTCCGAACCCTACTCGGCCAGGCCCGGGACCCACTTCTCCATGATGGCGCGGTAGGGCGCTTCGGCATCGAGTTGTGCTGCGATACCGACACATCCACCGAGCACCCGGAACACCATCACATACTCCTTGGGGCAATTGAGGTTTCGCGAGGTCCGGTAGACATCTCCACGCGGGTCGGAGGCGGCACCCGCGGCGCGCTGCAGCCATTTCCTGGTGAAGTGGAACGACTCGCTGTAGAGCGGGTCGACGTAGGGACGCAGATACGCCTCGAGGTCGGCCGGGGTGACCTTGTCCTGGTGTGAACGCTGAATGAAGTTGGCCCGCACCATTTCTTCTTTGAGCTCGTCGTACTTCCGGTCCCGGCACAGACGCAGGATCGGACCGGTGGCCGCCGGCAGACCGTTCGGGTAATGGCCGACGGCGCCGAAGTCGAGGATGGCCATCCGGCCGTCCGCGAGGAATTGGAAGTTACCCGGATGCGGATCGCCGTGGACCAAACCGACCCGGGTGGGCGAGCTGACCTCGAACTCGGTCATCTTGGCGGCGGCGTCATTGCGTTCGTCGACCGTGCCGTTCTTGATCACCTTCGACATCGGAATGCCGTCGATCCACTCGGACACAACAACTTTGGGTGCAGATGCGACGATGCGCGGAACCACGAAGTTCGGGTCGCCGGCGAATGCCTTGGCAAAGGCGCGCTGGTTGTTCGCCTCGAGGGTGTAGTTCAGTTCGTCCTCGGTGCGCTCGATCAGCTCGTCCATCATCGACTTCACGTCGGTGCCGGGGGACAGGCGCTTGAGCAGGCCGGTCATCCGGGACAGCGTTTTCAGGTCGGCTTTGAGCGCGTGATCGGCGCCCGGGTACTGGACCTTGACGGCCACTTCGCGTCCGTCATGCCAGACCGCCTTGTGTACCTGGCCGATCGACGCCGAAGCCGCCGGCTCGTCGGAGAACTCCTTGAACCGTTCACGCCACTTGGTACCGAGCTGATTGTCGAGCACCGCGTGCACCTTGGCGGTCGGCAACGGCGGTGCCTCGGCCTGCAGCTTGGTCAGCGCATCCCGGAAGGGCTCGCCGAACTCCTCGGGAATGGCGGCCTCCATGATGGAGAGCGCCTGCCCGACCTTCATCGCCCCGCCCTTGAGCTCACCGAGAACCGCGAACAGCTGCTGCGCTGCCTTCTCCATCATGTCCGCGGTGATCTCGTCCTTGTCCCCACCTGCGAGCCGCTTACCGAAGCCCGATGCGGCCCGCCCCGCCACCCCTAGCGGAAGCGCGGCGAGCTTGGCGTTTCGCCGTGCCCCGCCGCGTGTGATCTCAGCCATTGAGTTTCCCCTTTCCGATGGACCCGAGCTTAGTGGACGACGCCTGGTTCATTGCGGTAGACGACAGCCGCACAACGGATGTGGTGACCAGCCCCGGATGAGCAGCGATGACGGGTCCGCGCGAAACTCGATCGTGGCATCGAGGCTGGTCGGCGCCGCAGGCGTGCCGGTGCGGCGGTCGGGCCGGGTCGCCGCTGCCACGTGCTCGACTTCCGCCTGCACGATCGCGGCCGTTCCGGCAATGGTCGCCGACCCGGCCCAGCCACTGAGCCCCAGCAGCTGGGCACTGACGATCGGCCAGTCCCGGTCCCGGTCCCGGCGGTGATGGTCGGCGCAGTGCAGACAACTCGACAGCCCGGGCAACACCATCGGGCCGATCACACCGGTGCCGTCACGGAGACGGACCATCAGATGCGGAATCCGGTGCCGCATGAGGCTCGACACCAACCAGGGATCGTGCGCCAGGAAGTCGGTGAGGATCACCAGATCCGTGGCCCAGGTGACCATCCGGTCCTCGTGGGTGATCGGATCGACCTCGCCGTCGAACAGTCGTGGCCGCCGGACCGACTGTAGGACCGAGAACTCCGGCCGGGAAAGCGCCGAGGCCGTTGCGTCGGCGAGCGGCCCGGCACCATGGATCCGGATCTGCATCGGTGTGATCGCAGATCTGCCGTGGTGGGCGGTGCCGGCCTCGACCAGCGCGTCGAGCAACTCGCGGACCTCGTCGGTCGTCAGGCCCGCCGCCGCTGCCCGGGCGGCGGTGTCCTGCAGAGGCTGCGGCCCGGTCAGTGACCGCAGCAGTGCGGCGAGCCGATCGGGGACGACATGGGCGGGCGGTTCGATGATCACCGCCCGGTCAGGGTCATGTCCGACCTGGATCCGGCCGCCGGGCCGGAGCAGGATCACTGCTCCGGCACGGAGCATCGGCAAAGGCGCGAGTGTCATGGCAACACCGAACCAGAACCGGTCACGCCCCAGGTGCCCTCAGCCGCCGGTTATCCACAGGTCGTCGTGACTGTGACCAGCGAGAACGCGGCGAGACGGCGTTGGTGCGAGGGATGGCTGATCAGACGGTCGGGGTGTCGCCGCCGGCGGGTCCCTTGCCCTCTTCTTCGCGCTTGCGGGCCTCGTCGGCCAGGGTCTTCTCGAGTTGCGCCATCGGATCGTCGAAAGCGTCGCTGCCGCCACCGATCACCCGGTCGATGAACGCGGCCGGATGATCGAGGTCGTCGGCGTCGGGCATCAGATCGGGATGTGCCCAGACTCCGTCGCGGGCCTCGATGTCGGAGGACTCGGCGAGCTTCCGCCACAGGTCGGCGGCTTCGCGTAGCTTGCGCGGACGCAACTCCAGTCCGATCAGCGTGGCAAAGGTCTCCTCGGCCGGTCCGCCGGTGGCGCGCCGGCGGCGCATGGTCTCGGTCAATGCGGCGACCGACGGGATCCGGTCGGACAGTGCTTGTGTGACAACGGTTTCGACCCAGCCCTCGATCAGTGCGAGGAGCGTCTCGAGGCGGGTGAGCGCATGTTGCTGCTGCGGCGTGGTCTTCGGTTCGAATGCCGCGCCTCCTGACATCAGCTCTTCGAGCTTGCTCGGATCCGACAGCAGAGTGGCCGGATCGATGCCGGCGGCCGCGTCCTGGATACCGGAGAAATCGATGCTGATCCCGCGGGCGTATTCCTCGACAGTTGCGAGTAGTCGCTGACGCAGCCACGGAACGTGGGCGAACAGCCGGATGTGCGCGGCCTCCCGGGCAGCGAGGAAGACGAGGATCTCCTGGCTCGGCTGTTCGAGTCCCTCGCTGAAGGTGCTGATCGCCTCCGGCAGCAGGACCGCAGTTCCGGTGGGCGCCAACGGCAGACCGATGTCGGTGGAGGTGAGCACCTCCTGGGCGAGCTGGCCCAGGCCCTGGCCCAGCTGGGTACCGAAAGCCATGCTGCCCATCTGGCTGACCATGCCCATCATCGGACCGGCGAACTGCCGGGCCTCCTCAGGAAGGTTGGTCGACCAGCTGCCCGCGATCTGCTCGGCCACCGGGTTGCACAGCTGCTTCCACATCGGCAGCGTCTTCTCGAGCCAATCTACCGACGTCCACGCCTCGGTCGTGGTGACACCGGCGGGCAGCGTCGTCACGGTGTCGAGCCACACCTCGGCCAGGCGGACGGAATCGGTGATCGCCGACAGCTCACCCTGGCTGACCGGGGAGTGCTTGCCGATCTGCTGGCGGGCCAGGCTTGTGGCGACCTGGTAGTTGACCGGTTCGCCGGTGCCGCCCGAACCCATGCCTGCGCCCATGCCCGAGAGCATCTGGCCGAGCTGCGAGAGCATCTGGCCGAGCTGGTTGGGATCGAAGTCTCCGGGCTTCTTGCCAGGATCACCATCCCCGTCGTCGCCGGACGAAGCGGAGAAACCAAAGGGCAAGTCATTCATGCCTCCACGGTACCGGCGAATGGGGCAGTACCCCGAACGTCACAGATCCGCTCTGCGCGAAACCCGGGGCGCCGCCGGTCAACGCGCGGTTCGAGTGCATGGCGGGCACCGTGATGCCGACCCTCTACGCTGGGCCTGGTGAAACTGCAGTCCCTCAGAATCGGTCCGGGATACCGGCGGATTGTCACCCTCCTGGTCGCGCTCGCGTTCCTGATCGTGTTCGTGTTGATCGGAACCCTCGTGAAGGTGCCCTTCGTGGCACTCGGCCCGGGACCGACCGTCAACACCCTGGGGTCCGTGGATGGTCGCGAGGTGGTCTCGATCACCGGTGCCGATGTGGACCGGACCAACGGCAACCTCAACCTCACGACGGTGTCGGTGACCGACGGCCTGACCCTTTTCCAGGCGATCGGGCTGTGGGTGTCGGGCGATGACCAACTCGAGCCGCGGGATCGGGTCTATCCGCCCGGGAAATCCAACGATGAGGTCGACCAGGAGAACCGCCAGCAGATGACGGGTTCGGAGAATTCGGCCACCATCGCCGCGCTGGATTATCTCGACCGCCCCGTCGATCTCGAGGTCGCCGCAGTCGACGACGAGGGCCCGTCCACCGGCAAGCTGCAGGACGGCGACGAGATCGTCGCGCTGAACGGCACAGCGGTCGCGACGTCCGTCGCGCTTCGTGAGGCTCTCGCCGAGATCCCGCCGGGAACGCCGGTCACCCTCGACCTCATCCGCGACGGTCAGCCCGTGACCGAGACGGTGACGCTGGGGGCAGATCCCGACGACCAGACCAGAGGGATCCTGGGGATCGCGCTGTCGGAACAGAACGGCGACCCCAACCTGGACATCAACTTCGATGTCGGTGACATCGGGGGACCGTCGGCAGGACTGATGCTGGCGCTGGCCATCATCGACAAGCTCAGTCCCGGTGAGCTCAACGGTGGGGAGTTCATCGCCGGGACCGGAACGATCGACTCATCGGGCGACGTCGGTGAGATCGGCGGCATCCTTCACAAGATGCGCGCGGCCCGGGAGGCCGGCGCCACCGCATTCCTGGTCCCGGCCGGAAACTGCGCCGAGGCCAAGACCGACGCCCCGGATGGATTGACCCTGGTCAAGGTCGACACACTGCCCGACGCGATCAACGCGATGGCCGACATCGAGGCCGGCCGGACGCCGCCGACCTGCTGATCGCCGGTGCGCGGTCGCTCAGTCGTCGAACGGGACGTTCTCGAGCGTCGCGGCCAGTGCGGCCACCAGGTTCGGGGCCAGGTCCGGATGTTGCAGCAGCTCTATCGGACCATCTGATTCCTCGTCGTCGTCCGGTGCCAGTTGCAGCAGGCACAGCGACCGGCCATCACGGAGGACCGCGGCAGCCAGTCGGGCGGTCCGGCTGTCCGGGAGTGCTTCGGCGGCGCTCCGCGCGACGTGGTCGGCGGAATCGGGGTCGGATACCAGCGGCCCGACGGCTTCGTCGAGGTCGTGTTGTGCCTCGGGCGGCAGCACGATGATCTCCTGGACCAGCGCGCAACCTTCCACCTCGGACGGCCAGCTGGTGGTGGCCAGGACGTGTTCGAGCTCGGCCATCCCGCTTTCGGGGGAGACCGGCAGCGGCTCCTGCTCGATGAGCGTCAACTCGGAGGTGTCGTGGTCATCGACCCAGTCGGGCTGGGTGTCGGCGAGCAGCGCGGTGGGCACGAGGGCGAACAGCTGTGGGGGTTGCCCCCACCCGGCGGCGTCGACGAACTCGATCACTTCGCGGATCGCGCTGCCCAGGGCATCGGGGGAGAGTAGGGGTGGCTGCGGGTCGGTCACGTGTCCATAGTCGCATTGCCGACCGGGCTTTTATGCAACGCCCGGGAACCGGTGTCGCCGATCGACCGTTGGCAGTGACAAGCGGCACAGAAGCCCTCGCGAGTTCGCAGTCGAGGTCGGTCTGCTCGGGGATGGGTAGTGTTCTAAGCGAATGCACAGTACTTGCGCGCCGCCCGCCAGCTCCCCGGCTCTCACCACCTGCCGACTGCGGCTTTTCGCAAAGTAAAGTGTTCGTCAAGGACCGGCCGCGGTGCGTCCGGCATGAAACTGGGAGTAGTTCACGTGGGAATCCGGGGTCCGGCATCGATGCCAACGCTGTCGCGACGTAGCAAGGCGCTCATTGGAGTCGCTGTCGCAGTCTTGCTGATCTTGCTGGTGGGCCCGAGGTTCATCTCGATCTACACCGACTGGCTGTGGTTCGACGACATCGGCTATCGGTCGGTCTTCTCCAAGATCATCTGGACGCGGGTGGCCGTGTTCGGGATCAGTGCCGTCATCGCCGGCCTGATCGTCTTCGGAGCGCTCTGGCTCGCGTACCGCAGTCGGCCGGTGTTCGTGCCGACCAGCGGTCCGGGTGATCCGATCGCCCGTTACCGCACGGTCGTGATGAGCCGGATCCGCTGGTTCGCGATCATCCCGTCGGTGCTCGTCGGTCTTCTCGCCGGCCTGGTGGCACAGGGTTCGTGGGCGACGATCCAGGTGTTCCTGCACGGTGAGTCGTTCGGGATCAAGGACCCGGAGTTCGGACTCGACGTCGGCTTCTACGCCTTCGATCTGCCGTTCTACCGCTTTGTGCTGAACTTCCTGTTCGTCGTCGTGGTGATCGCATTCATCGTGAACCTGGTGACCCACTACATCTTCGGTGGGATCCGTCTGGCCGGACGTGGGGGATCGCTGACGAACGCGGCCCGCATCCAGCTCGCGGTCATCGCCGGAACCTTCCTGCTGCTCAAGGCGGTGGCCTACTGGCTCGATCGCTACACCCTGCTCAGCAGCACCCGAAAGCAAGAGATCTTCACCGGCGCCAGCTTCACCGACATCAATGCGGTGTTGCCGTCCAAGCTGATCCTGATGGCCATCGCCATCATCTGTGCGTTGGCCTTCTTCGCCGGCGTGGTGTTGCGGGATCTGCGTATCCCGGCACTGGCGACCGCGATGATGCTGCTCTCGGCGCTGGTCATCGGCGTCGGCTGGCCGGCTGCGATGGAACAGTTCTCGGTCAAGCCGAACGCGGCGGAGAAAGAAGCCGAGTTCATCAGCCGGAACATCACGGCCACCGAGCAGGCATACGGCATCGGTGCGGACAAGATCAATTACCAACAGAATTGGACCGGCCAGCCGGTCAACCAGGCCCAGGTCGATGCGGACGAACCAACCCTGTCCAACATTCGAATCCTTGATCCGAATATCGTCTCGCCGGCATTCACCCAGCTCAAGCGCCAGCAGAACTTTTACGGATTCCCCAGCCAACTGGCCCTGGACCGGTACACCGTCGACGGGCAGCTGCGCGATTTCGTGGTCGCGGCGCGCGAGCTCGATCCCAGCAAGTTCGAGGCCAACCAGCAGAACTGGCTCAACAAGCACACCGTGTACACGCACGGCAACGGATTCATCGCGGCACCGGCAAACACTGTCAATGAAGCCGTCTCGAACGAGAACGACGTCACCAGCGGTGGTGGCGAGCCGGTGTTCTACGTCAGCGACCTGAGCAACTACCAGACCGAGGAATACAAGGAGACCGCTCCGATCAAGGTCGCGCAGCCGCGGATCTACTTCGGTGAGCTGATCGCCAAGGTCAATCCCGACTACGCGATCGTCGGTTCGGACAACGGCCAGTCCCGGGAGTTCGACACGGCTGATTCGACTTACACCTATCAGGGCGCTGCCGGTGTGCCGCTGTCGAATTGGTTCAATCGGATGGCGTATTCGATCAAGTACACCGAGCGCAACATCTTGCTGTCCGGTGCGATCAACAAGAACTCGAAGATCATCTACAACCGTGACCCCCGCGACCGCGTGAAGAAGGCGGCGCCGTGGCTCACCGTCGATTCCAAGACCTATCCCGCGGTGATGGACGACGGATCGGTCAAGTGGATCGTGGACGGCTACACCACCCTCGACGCGTACCCGTACGCCCAGAAGATGTCGCTGGACGATGCGACTTCTGATGCGCAGGAACTGAATCAGGGCCAGACCGGCCGATCCCAGGTCAACAAGCAGGTCTCCTACGTACGCAACTCCGTCAAGGCGACGGTGGACGCGTACTCCGGCGAGGTCAAGCTCTACCAATTCGACGAACAGGATCCGGTCCTCAAGACCTGGATGAAGGTCTTCCCCGACTCGGTCGAGTCGCGGGCGGAGTTCGACAAGAACGTGAGCTTGAGCGAGCACGTGCGGTACCCGGAGGATCTGTTCAAGATCCAGCGGTCGCTGCTGACCAAGTACCACGTGGACAATCCGCAGACCTTCTTCCAGGGTGACGCATTCTGGTCGGTCCCGGCGGATCCCACCGACAGTGCTGCCGTCACGCAGGGCCTCGATCAGCCGCCGTACTACTTCGTCGCCGCCGATCCGGAGTCGAAGGAGCCGTCGTTCCAGTTGACCTCGGTGTTCAACGTGCTCAAGCAGGAGTTCCTGTCGGCCTATCTGACCGTGTCGTCCGATCCCAAGAACTACGGGCAGATGACGATAAAGACGTTGCCGGCGAATACCCAGCGCGAGGGTCCGAAACAGGTGTTCAGCGCGATGGAGACCGACGGCCGCGTTGCCGAGAGTCGAAAGAACCTCGAGAACACCGCGAATGTCACGTTCGGCAACCTGCTGACGTTGCCGGTGGGCGACAACGGGATCCTGAGCGTGGTCCCGATGTACGCACAGGCCAAGAGCACCGCGGGTACCTTCCCGCGATTGTTCCGGGTGATCGTCCGGTACAACAACAAGATCGGGTACGCACCGACGGTCGCCGGTGCCCTGCGGGGTGTCGGGATCGATCCGTCGTCGGTGGCCGATATATCCGAGGCCGACGTCGAACCGACCACGCCTGCACCGGACGGCCAGACGCCGACACCCGAGCAGGCGCAGGCGCAGACGCCGGAGAGCACACAGGGCGCTGTCCCGGCCTCGCCGGAGCGCGACGCGGTCATCGATCGGATGAACACGGCCATCGAGGCGATGGAGCAGGCCATGCGGTCGGGCGATTTCACCGCCTACGGCAAGGCGCAGTCTGATCTGCAGACGGCCATCGCGGAATACGAGGCATTGCCCACGAGTTAGCGTCCGCGCAGCTCAGGGCAGGTGATGCGCGTTACAGGCCGGCGATTTGGAACTGAATGGGTCGGCCTGTAACGTTGTATTCACACCGCGGGGTGGAGCAGCTCGGTAGCTCGCTGGGCTCATAACCCAGAGGTCGCAGGTTCAAATCCTGTCCCCGCTACGAAGGTCAAGAGGCCCTCGAGACAATGTCTCGGGGGCCTCTTGCGTTGTCCGGTGACCAGGTAGCAAATCCCCGGCGTGCGGTCCGGGCGGGTGATGGTTTCTGTCCCGACGATGACTGTCTCCGGCGGCGGCCGGAAGCCGTTTTACGTTGTCAGATAAGGCGATTTGGTTTCAGATGCCCTGCCCTGTAACGTTGTATTCACACCGCGGGGTGGAGCAGCTCGGTAGCTCGCTGGGCTCATAACCCAGAGGTCGCAGGTTCAAATCCTGTCCCCGCTACGAAGGTCAAGAGGCCCTCGAGACAATGTCTCGGGGGCCTTTTGCGTTGCTCTGCCGGTTGTTCTGTTTCGCAGCTGCGGGGTGTCTGCAGAATCCGCATCGGCAAGAGGGGTGCGCGGGGCCGGTCCTGGTGGCATCGTGAGAAGGATGACGAAGGAACTTCCCGACCACACGCCGGAGGGTTCGACCGGCGAATACAGCCTGGACGAGGACGATCAGCTCCAGCCCGGTGACACCCTCGATGACCGCGGCGTCGACGACGTCCTCGATGAGGGCTACTCGCCGCCGGAACGACCGTTGGGTACCGACAAGTTCGGTCTGACCCCCGCGGAGCAGGCCGCAGGGGAGAGCCTCGACCAGTACCTGGCGGAGGAAGAAGCGGATCCCGCTGCGCAGGCGTATCAGCCAGAGCCACCGAAAGACGATTGGCGCAGCGACGATTCCGACTACGATCCCGAGTTTCCACTCGATGACGAGGTCGGCAACCGGCGGGCCGGGCGACTGGTCGCGCCCGACGAGGGGACCGCGGTCCACGACGTCCAGGAACGGGTGGCGACCGACGCCGGAATCGACGGCGGCGCGGCCTCGGCCGAAGAAGCCGCCGTGCACGTCATCGACGACGAGGACTGACCTCGGCCGCAACAAGCGTCTGGGGGTGCCCTCGGGTCCGGGGCACCCTGCCACCTCGCGGACGGGCCGATAGGCCGGTGTGGAGCCGGAGAAGGCCGGCAGTCGTGCATCGCGTGGTGGCCACCGCCGGAGCCAGGCGTTCGGCGCCGGCGGCGACCACTGATGGGTCTGGTCAGGCGTAGAGATTCTGCCCGCAGACCGGCCACGCGCCGACACCCTGTGTGGCGAGGACATTCTCGGCCACCCGGATCTGCTCTTCGCGGCTCGCATCGGATGCGACGCCGGCGCCACCATTGGATTCCCAGGTCGACTGGCTGAACTGCAAGCCGCCGTAGTACCCGTTGCCGGTGTTGATCGCCCAGTCGCCGCCACTCTCGCACTGGGCGACTGCGTCCCAGTTGTGAGTCCCCTCTGCGGAGGCATTGGCGGCAAAAGCACCCAGTGGTGCCAGGGTCAGTGCACCGGCCACAGCGGTCCGCACGGCAAGTTTACGAATATCGGTCATTGGTTTCCTCCTCGCACCGCACCGCCCGAATATCGGGCAGCAGGGGGATCGGTGATCTTCCGTTGACGTACCCAGGTCCCTGAGCACGTTGGCGACAGTACGGGCGGATCGCAGAAAGATCACGGCGGAGGTGTTTCAGTGCTAAAAGAACAGTGCTGCTTGTGTTTTCGTTCGACGCAGGTCAGCGGGGAGAAATCCGCTGGAGTTCAAATGCGTGCTTGAACACCGATTGTGGCGGGGAACACAATGGCGGCACCGGTTATGTCGGCTTTGTTCTGCCGTCGAAAACCGTTGGGCCGCAGGGTTGAACTCGCCGGTCTATTGGTGCTGCTGCGGTCAGTAGTAGACCTCGTGCCGGACGATATGTGAAAGCCGGCGGGCCTCGCGTTCACCGACTTTGTCCCAGAGGCTGAACGCAATTGGATTCAGTGGCAGGTCATAGGCGCCGAGGTGGTCGGTGATATCGCCGAAGCTCCGTTTGAACTCGCCGACGCCGTGCAGTGGGTGCGTCCGGTCGCGGGCCTGCGCGAACTTCATCGCGAAGGCTCCGGCGATGACCCCGCCGCCGCTGCTCCCACTGCGTGCAAAGAACAGTTGTCCGTCGCCCAGGGATTCGTATCCCGTCCAGCAGGAGGAGTAGTACTCGAAATCGCGGATCCGATACCGCTTGCCGGCCGTTGCCGTCATGAGGTCGTACAGGACGCGGCAGCCTCATCGAATCGGATTCTGGGCTCGACCTTGGCCTGACGTGCACTCGGATCGACACTGAGGAATCTCCTGGCCGGGACAACGCAGAGAGTCCCGTCGGCAACCCCTCGATGCCGCGGGACTCTCTGCGATGGCGGTGCCCAATCGCCGCAATGCCTACTTGAGTTCGGCGCTGCTCTTGCCGAGAACCCGTCGGGCGATGATCAGGTTCTGGATCTGCTGTGTGCCTTCGAAGATGTCGAGGATCTTCGAGTCACGGGCCCACTTCTCGAGCAGGAGACGCTCTGAATAGCCCAGCGTGCCGGCGAGCTCCACGGTCTTGGTCGTCACGTCGGTCACGGTGCGACCTGCCTTCGCCTTCGACATCGAAGCCTCTTTCGAGTTCGGCTCCTTGTTGTCGGCCATCCATGCCGCCCGCAGCGAATGCAGGTATGCCGCTTCGTAATCCGATTCCATGCGGATGAACTCGGCCGCCGCGGCATGTTGGTTGTTGACCGGTTTGTCGTAGTCGATCTCGACGCCGGCTTCCTCGAGCAGTCTGCGTAGCTCTTCCAGTGCAGCGCGCGTGACACCGACAGCCATCGCGGCGACCAGCGGGCGGGTGTTGTCGAAGGTCTGCATGACCCCGCCGAAACCCTTCTTGACGTCGACGTCCGGGGAGCCGAGCAGGTTTTCGGCCGGGACCCGGACATTTTCGAAGCGCAGGACGGCGGTATCGGAGACCTTGATTCCGAGCTTGTGCTCGAGGCGTACGACCGTGAGGCCTTCGCTGTCGCGGGGCACCACGAAACTCTTGATCGCCGCGCGGCCCAGGCTCTTGTCGACCGTTGCCCAGACCACGATGTGGCTCGCGCGCGAACCGGCGGTGACGAAGATCTTCTCGCCGTTGATGAGGTAGTCGTCGCCGTCGCGGGTGGCCGTGGTCGACACGGCGGCCGAATCGGATCCGAAGCTCGGTTCGGTGATGGCCATCGCGGCCCACACCTTGCCGAACTTGGCGATCTGCTCATCGGTTGCGACCGCGGCGATGGCGGCGTTGCCCAGGCCCTGGTACGGAATGGTCAACATCATTCCGGCGTCGCCCCAACAGGTTTCGAGTGCGTTGAGCACCGACTGCATGTTGCCGCCGTTGACCACCGCGCCGGCGGGGAGTTCTTTCTTGTTCTTCTGCTGGCTGCGGCCACCATCGGCCCCGGCGCCGGCAGCACCGGCCTCGGTCAGCCCGTCGTACAGGCTCGCCAGGGTGTCGAGCTCGACCGGGTAGTCGTGCTCACGCAGGTCGTACTTGCGGGAGATGGGCCGGAAGATCTGGGCAGCGGCCTGGTGGGCCTGGTCGACCGTCGCGTTCAGCTTCCGGGGAAGCTCGAGATTGATAGCCATATCTGTTGTCTTTCAGATAGAGAGTGACGTCAGGGCGAATGGGGGAGCCGTGGGCGGGTGTCCGCTAGAGGACAACGATGCCCTCGCCGATGGCGGCGCCGCGCAGGTCGCGGAACCAGCGCTCCACCGGATGCTCCTTGGTGAATCCGTGTCCGCCGAGCAGTTGGACACCGTCCGAGCCGATCTGCATGCCCTTGTCGGCGGTGAGCTTGCGGGCCAGGGCGGCCTCGCGGGCGAACGACAGCCCCTGCTCGGCGCGGGCGGCACCGCGGAGGGTGACCAGACGAATCGAGTCGAGCTCGGTTGCCATGTTGGCCACCATGAATGCCACCGCCTGGCGATTGGAGATCGGTTCGCCGAAGGCTTCGCGTTCGTTGACGTAGGGGATGACGTAGTCGAGGACTGCGTGGGCGGTACCCACGGCCAGTGACGACCAGCCCAGGCGCGAGAGCCGGACGACGTCGCGGTAGGCCGCGGCTGCGGCCTCACCCTCTTCTTCGCCGAGCAGCGCCCCGGTGGGTACGACGACATCGGTCAGCAGCAGTCGGCCCATTCCGGCTGCGCGAACACCCATCCCCGGATCGGCTTCTACGACAAGGCCCTTGGTGCCGGACTCGACGATGAACAGTGCGGGACGACCGTCGAGCTGCGCACCGATGATGAACAACTCCGACGAAGCCGCGGCCGGGACGAACGACTTGACGCCGCTGAGCCGGTATCCGCTCGGGACGCGAGTTGCCTTGGTCTGCAATGACATTGCGTCGAACAAAGGCCTCGGCTCGGCGACGACAACTGCTGACTGTGGCACGTTCTCACTGGCGAAGGCGGGCAGGTAGGTCTTCTGCTGCGCGTCGCTGCCGAACTGGGTCAGGGTGGTGGCCACGCCGCTCGGGGCGAGCAGAGGCAGGGCCAGGCCCATGTCGCCGTATGCCATCGCCTCGGCGACCAGGGAATTGGTGGCCACGCCGCGCTCGCCGGCGGCCCCGTCGAACTCCTCGGGGACGTTCACCATGGTGATGCCCAATTCCGCGCTGCGGGTGAGGATCTCAGGTGGCGTGGCAGCGGCGGCATCGGCGTCGTAGGCGGCCGGGCGCAGGATCTCGACCGCGAACTCCTTGACGGTGTCCGCGATCATCTTCTGCTCGTCGTCCGGATAGAGGTTGAAGTAATCCTTGGGGGCGGTGGTCAGCCGCTTGGCCTTGCCGCCACCCTGTGCTGCGGCGAACGCGCGGTTGGCGGCGCCGATCGTCTTGAATCCGGTCTTGGTGCCCTCGTATGCAATCCGGTTGAGTGGTTCGCGAATCTTGTACTTGTCGGCGAACTCGGAACCCGTCACCGTGGTCAGCACCCGCATTGCGGTACCGATCGCGGAGCGTCGACGGGGGTTCTTGCCAACAGCGGACGTGTCGCGGGGCTCGGTATGAGTACTCATTCTCACCAGCTTGTCTCGTGCGTGTACGGGCTGACTGCCGTCCGGACGGTGCCCGGACAGGGGCTGATCTTACTCAGCAGTAAGAACGACCTTACTCCGGAGTAAGGTGCTTTGTCACGCAGGCGGGAAGGGTACCGCGGCGGTGGAGTCTCGTGGACAAATAATGGGTCGGCGATAATCTCCATCGACGCTGGTCAGGCTAGTGATCCGTCGGCGTCATTCAATCAATGACATTTTTGGTCGCCGGGTGTCCAAGACCACCTTTGTGGCTTATCGTTCCTCCCATGACGCAACCTCCTCCCGGCTTCCCGCCGCCGCCGCCCCAGCCGATGGGCGGCCCCCAGAACGACACCTTCATCGTCTCGCTGTTCGGTCAGGAACAGGGCCCGATGGGCTACCAGGATCTGGCCGGGTTGGTCCGATCCGGTCAGGTCAAGCCCGAGACGCAGATTCGTACCCAGACCAGTAGCTGGTTCCCGGTTTCCCAGGTCCCCGGTCTGTTCTCCTCGAAGGAGTGGCTGACCGCCCTGTTGATCTCCGTGTTCGTCGGTGGCTTCGGTATCGACCGCTTTTACCTCGGATACACCGGCCTGGGTATCGCCAAGCTCCTCACCTGTGGTGGGCTGGGCATATGGACGCTCATCGACATCGTGCTCATCGCGATGCGCAAGGTCCCCGACTCGGACGGCCTGCCGCTGAAGTGACGGCCCTGCCGACGTTGCCGCACCGGCGACGACCCGAACGAACTGTTCGGGTCGCGGCCGGTGTCGGTGCCGCGGCGATCGTCACGGCGTTCGCCGTCACGCCGGCGATGAGTACCTCCGGTCCCACGATGTGTCCGATGCGTCTGGTGACCGGTCTTCCCTGTCCCGGTTGTGGTTTGACCCGCAGTTGGACCGCTGCGGCCCACGGGCATTTTGCCGACGCCTTCTCGTACAACCTCTTCGGTCCGATCAGCCTGCTTGCCGTCGCCGCGTTCGTGATCGCGGTGGCCGTGTTGCAGGTGCGCAAGCGGCCGATGACGCCGGTTGTCCGCGTTCTGCGGGATCCCCTCGTCATCGCTGTCGTGGCGCTGTGGGTGCTCTATGGGATCGCCCGCGTGATCGATCAACTCGCCGGTACCGGGATCTTCCCCGACATCGCATAACCCCCCTCGTCCACCTGAATACGCACTGTCCAGGCGCAATTACGCTTGGACAGTGCAAATTTGGGTGGAGCAGCGGCGGCTTGGCCTAGGTGAGAGTCAGTGCGTCCTGATCGGGGAGGACGATGAATTCGGTTGCCGGATCACTCATCTCGGACAGGCGGGCATAGTGCATGTTCAGCCCTGAGTTGTTGAGCAGACCCTGATGGATCGGGAAACTCAGGCGTGGGCTCACCGCGCGGAGGTAATCGATGGCCTCGCTGATCTTCATCCACGGCGCCATCGTCGGCATCGCGAGCACGTCGACCGTCTCGTCCGGGACGAACAATGAATCGCCCGGATGCATGAGTTGCGCCGGATTCTTGTTGTCGCCCAGCAGATATGCCACGTTGTCGATGGTGGGGATGTCCGGGTGGATCACCGCGTGGGTGCCGCCGGCGATGCGTGCGGTGAGCGCGCCGATGGCGAACTGCTGACCCGGGTGGGCGGCGGTCCAGGTGCCGGCGACGTCGTCGCCGTTGAGTTGTGCGGTCGTCTGTGGGTCGGCGTACAGCACCGCATCGGGATTGCCGGCCACCAGATCCGGCAATGCCGCCACATCGACGTGGTCGGGATGCTGATGGGTGATCAAGATGGCGTCGAGGCCGGTGACACCGGTGAATCCGTGCGAGAAGTTGCCCGGATCGAACAGCACCTTGGTTCCGTCGAGTTCGACGAGGATGCAGGAATGCCCAAAATGTGTGATCTGCATGAGATCAAGTATGCGCCCGGGCAGGCCTCACTTCGAAGTCAGTGCTGCCAGAACCGGCTCGTGCAGGAGCCCGTTGGAGGCCACCGCGCTGCCCTGATGTGGCCCGGTGATTCCGTCGAGACCGGTGAACGCGCCGCCGGCCTCCCGCACCAGGATGTCGAGCGCGGCCAGATCCCACAGCGACACCTCGGGTTCGGCGGCGACGTCCACGGCGCCCTCGGCAACGAGACAGTAGTTGTAGAAGTCGCCGTAACCCCGGACCCGCCAGACGGCGTCGGTCAGGTCGATGAACTGATCGCGGATGCCGCGGTCGCGCCAGCCCGACAGGCTCGAGAAGGCCAGGCTCGCCGAGGCGACGTCGGACACCCGGGACACCTGGATAGGCCGAACCGAGCCGTCGGGGGACTGGGCGAAGGCCCCGTCCCCGGCGCTGGCCCACCATCGACGGCCCAGCGCGGGTGCGCTGACGACACCGACCTGGGGAACGCCGTCGGTGAGCAGCGAGATCAGGGTCGCCCATACCGGGACGCCGCGGACGAAGTTCTTGGTGCCGTCGATCGGATCGATCACCCATTGGCGTCCGGTCAGCGCCACGTCGCCACCGAACTCCTCGCCGAGGACCGCGTCGTCGGGCCGAATCTGCTGGAGCTCGTTTCGTACGCCCGTCTCGACCGCCAGATCGGCGTCGGATACCGGCGTGAGATCGGGCTTGGAATCAACGTGCAGGTCGATGGCGCCGAACCGGTCCATGGTGATGATGTCCGCGAGTTCGGCCAGCGACAACGCGAGCTCCAGATCGCTCGAAGCGTTCGGCAGGCCACTTGAGTCGGTCACGGTTTGCCACGCTACCCGGCACTAACCTGGTAGCCACCGACCCCACCACTTGAGGAGCCGACCGGCCATGTTCGAGATCATCATCATCCTCATGTTTGCGGCGATGCTCGGCGCCGTCCTCGTCCAGTGGCGGCGCTCGCGGCCGGGACAACCTGCCGCCGGTGCGGCGGGGGACCGCCGTTTCGTCGACCGCGTACCCGGCACGTTGACGGTGACGGGGGTTTCCGACAAGCCCGTCGAAGGGGACAGGAACAACCAGGTCTTCTGCACGGTCTCCGGCACCATCACCGGTCCGGACACGGCTCCGACCGAGGTCTACGGCCGTTTCGTGGTCACCATGGCGATGAGCTGGCCGTCGGTCGGGGACGAGATCCCGGTGACCTACAAACCCGGCAAGGCCGAGACGACGTGGGAGATCGCCGGGCCGATCGGGGACGAACCGGGCGGCGCCGGTCCCAACTTGCGCAAAGATTAGAAGTGCGCAGATAGGACTCTGTCCCCGCGACCGGTAACCTGAGTGACCGTGCATCCAGACGTTTCAGCAGACCTCGACGCCCTCGATTCGACCCTGACCACAGTGGAGAAGGTTCTCGACCTCGAGGAGCTCCGCCGACGGATCGACGAACTCGAGCATCAGGCCGCCGATCCGGAGCTGTGGAACAACCAGGAGCACGCCCAGAAGGTGACCAGCGAGCTCTCGCATGCGCAGACCGAACTGCGCCGGGTCTCCGAGCTGCGCCAGCGTGTCGAGGACATGCCGCTGCTCTACGAACTCGCCGAATCCGAAGAGGGTGACTCCCGGGCCGAGGCGCTCGCCGACGCCGACGCAGAGCGTGCCTCCCTGCGCACCGACATCGAGGCGATGGAGGTCAAGACCATGCTCGCCGGTGAGTACGACCACCGTGACGCACTGGTCAACATCCGTTCCGGCGCCGGGGGCGTGGACGCCGCCGACTGGGCGGAGATGCTGATGCGCATGTACATCCGCTGGGCCGAGAAACACGATCACAAGGTCGAGGTCTACGACACCTCCTACGCCGAAGAGGCCGGCCTCAAGTCCGCGACGTTCGCCGTGAAGGGGCCGTACATGTACGGCACGCTCTCCATCGAAATGGGCACCCACCGGCTCGTGCGCATCAGCCCATTCGACAACCAGGGTCGCCGGCAAACGTCCTTCGCAGAGGTCGAGGTGCTCCCTGTGGTCGAAACCACAGACCACATCGACATCCCGGAAACCGAACTGCGCGTTGATGTTTACCGATCGTCGGGCCCGGGTGGACAGTCTGTGAACACCACCGACTCCGCTGTGCGGCTCACACACATCCCGACCGGTATCGTGGTGACTTGTCAGAACGAGAAGAGCCAATTGCAGAACAAGGCAGCCGCCCTGCGGGTGCTGCAGGCAAAGCTTCTCGAACGTAAACGCAAAGAAGAGCGCGCCGAAATGGACGCTCTCAAGGGCGACGGCGGGTCCAGCTGGGGCAACCAGATGCGGTCATATGTGCTGCATCCGTACCAGATGGTCAAAGACCTGCGGACCGAATACGAGGTCAACAATCCGACCGCGGTGCTCGATGGTGACATCGACGGATTCATCGAGTCGGGCATCCGGTGGAGGATGGCTCAGAGCGCCTGATCGGCTGAGGCCGGCCGGGCGCATACGTGAGCGGCCCGCAGTCACGCACGACGCGAAGGAGCAATTGAGTGGTGCATGACGTCAGCGCATTGACGACGACGGCCGCAAGTGGCGGTGTGGCCGGATCCGACCGGCTCATCGAATGGTTGTCGCTGCAGGGCCTGTCGATCCTGCTGTGGGTGGTCGGCGCGTTGTTGGCGACCCGGTTCATCCAGTGGATGGTCAACAAGATCACCACCCGGATCGACGCCGCTTTCACCGAATCCGACGCCCTGGTGCGATCGGAGGCCATCAAACATCGTCATTCGGTCGCGCAGGTGCTGGCATGGGGAGCCATCGCGGTCGTCTACATCATCGCCGGTTTCAGCATCGTCCGTGAGCTCGGCGTACCCATCACCGGGTTCGTGGCGCCGGCGACAGTGCTCGGTGCGGCCCTGGGTTTCGGTGCACAGCGCATCGTGCAGGACCTGCTCTCGGGTTTCTTCATCATCACCGAGAAGCAGTACGGCTTCGGCGACGTCGTCAGTCTGGCGATCGTGGGTTCGGCCGAACCGGCAGAGGGCACCGTCGAGGACGTCACCTTGCGGATCACCAAATTGCGCTCCGCCGACGGCGAGATGATCACCATCCCGAATGGGCAGATCGTGAAGGCCATCAACCTGTCGAAGGACTGGGCGCGGTCGGTGGTCGACATCCCGTTGCCGATCGGGGTGGACATGGGCCGGGTCAACGACCTGATCGCCCAGATCGGTCATCAGGCGTTCAACGACACCCGCATGCGCAAGCTGCTGCTCGACGAACCGACCGCGATGGGCGTCATCGACATCGAGGTCGACACCATGACCGTGCGGATCGTGGCGCGAACCCTGCCCGGCCGCCAGTTCGAGGTCAGCCGTGATCTGCGATCGCGACTCGTCCGCGCATTCGGCCGGGCCGGGATCGCGCTGGCCCCCGGGTCCGCCATCGAAACCGATGCGGTTGATCCCGCCGTTGCGGAGGAGGCACGTCGATGAGCGACCACACGCCGACGAACCCGACCCCGACCAACCCGACCCCCGCCCACTCGGCCCCGCCGAGGAAATCGCTGTGGGATCGGATCCCGCGGCGGTTGTTCCGCGGGAAGGTCCGGACCACCACGGTCGTCTTGGTGGTGCTGTTCCTCGGGGCCCTGGCCCTGTACGGCCAGCGGTCCGAGCACTACGAAAAGATTGACGAGCAGAACCGGCAGGCCCAGTCCGAGCAGGTGCAGCAGCGCAGAACCCCCACTCCGGTCCCCGAGACGTCCACGCCGGAGCCGGAGTACAGCGAGACCCCGGAGACCACCTGGACGCCGTCGACCACCACGACGATCCCCGAGACCGACCAGCCCGTCGAGACGACGGAGCAGGAGCGAAACGGAAACGCGCCGCAGACCGGGACGATACCGCCGCCGACATCGACCTCTCAGTCGACGCGGGGATTGCTGCCCGGACTGGAACTGCCGACTATGAGCATCGCTCCGTGAATCGCGTCACCGGGAACTGCGCCCGGCCCGCCCGGGCCCGCCTGAGCGGGTTGTCGCAAATCCGTGGTTACACTGGCAGACCGTGATCAGCGTCAAGAATGTGACGATGCAGTACAAGGCATCGACCCGGCCCGCACTGCGGGATCTGTCCCTCGACGTCGACAAAGGCGATTTCACGTTCCTCATCGGGCCTTCGGGCTCGGGTAAGTCGACATTCTTTCGTCTGCTCCTGAAAGAGGACAAACCCACCACGGGTGATGTCTACGTCGGCGACTTCCACGTCAACAAGCTGCCCAGCCGCAAGGTGCCGAAGCTGCGCCAGTCGGTGGGATGTGTCTTCCAGGACTTCCGGCTGTTGCAACAGAAGTCGGTGGCCGAAAACGTGGCGTTCGCCCTCGAGGTCATCGGCAAGCCGCGCAGCACCGTCGACAAGGTCGTGCCCGAGGTGCTCGAGTACGTCGGACTGTCCGGCAAGGCCGACCGCATGCCGTACGAGCTCTCCGGCGGTGAGATGCAGCGGGTGGCGATCGCCCGCGCCATTGCGAACCGGCCCCTGCTCCTACTCGCCGACGAGCCGACCGGAAACCTCGATCCCGACACCAGTCGCGAGATCGTCGAGGTCCTCGACCGGGTGAACCGCCGCGGGACCACCGTGGTGATGGCCACCCATGACCGGGCGATCGTCGATTCCATGCGCCGCCGGGTCCTCGAGTTCAGCAACGGCCGCCTCGCCCGCGACGACGAGCACGGTGTCTACGGCCTCGGCGGCTGAC
The DNA here is from genome assembly GCF_059553395.1 of Williamsia sp. z34. Lineage (NCBI taxonomy): Bacteria > Bacillati > Actinomycetota > Actinomycetes > Mycobacteriales > Nocardiaceae > Williamsia > Williamsia sp. z34. The sequence goes on from NZ_JCANWW010000001.1 coordinate 105,731, forward strand.
CCCGCGGCTCAGACGCAGCGCAGCAGAGCTCGACCCGTGTAACGACCCTCACGACTTCACTTCTGCAGTCCCGACCGGGAGGACACCCCAACTCACATGCGTGCGAGTTTCATATTGAGCGAGGTCCTCAACGGACTGCGCCGCAACATCACCATGACCATGGCCATGATCATCACCACCGCCATCACCCTGGGCATGTTCGGCGCGGGTCTGCTGGTGGTCCAGATGGCCGACAAGACGCAGGACATCTTCCTCGACCGGGTGGAGATGCAGATCTTCATCTCCGATGAGGTGACCGATGCCGACCCGAATTGTCAGACCGCTCCCTGCCTGACGTTGCGCGAACAGATCGAGGCGGCGGACGGGGTCGATTCGGTGCAGTACATCGACCGGGCCGCGGCTTTCCGTGACGCCACGACGAAGACCTTCGCCAACAACCCCGATATCGCGGCGTTGGTCCGCGAGGACACGTTGCCGGCATCGTTCAAGGTCCGGATGGCCGACCCGGATCAGTTCGGGGCCGTGCTCGACGAGTTCCGCGATGCCGAAGGCGTCGACAGTGTCCTGGATCAGCGAGAACTGGTGAGCCGGATCTTCAGCGTCCTCGACGGTGCGCGCAACGCCGCGTTCACCATCGCCCTGGTGCAGGCGATCGCGGCGATCCTGTTGATCGCGAACACGGTCCAGGTGGCCGCCTACACCCGGCGGACCGAGGTGGGCATCATGCGGTTGGTCGGTGCCACCCGCTGGTACACCCAGCTGCCGTTCCTGTTGGAGGCGGTGATCGCGACCCTGGTCGGTTCGTTGCTGGCGATCGCCGGACTCTTCGGGGCCAAGGCGCTGTTCTTCGATCGCGCCCTGCAGGACCTGTACGGGGTCAACATCCTGGCCAAGATCGAGATCTCGGACGTGCTGTTCGTCGCGCCGTGGCTGGTCATCATCGGTGTGGTGATGTCGAGCCTGACCGCCTACGCGACGCTGCGTTTCTACGTCCGAGAATAAGGATGCGACACCCCCGCCTGCTGCTGTGTATTGTTGCGGGGCCATCGATGACGCCGCCGCGACCCGGACGGGACCGCGGCCGATCGGCGAACTGAGAGTAGGTGACGAGGATGAAGGAAAAGGGCCGCAAGGCAATTGCCACGAACCGTAAGGCGCGGCACAACTACGCCATCCTCGACACCTATGAGGCCGGGGTCGCGTTGCTGGGCACCGAGGTGAAGAGCCTGCGCGAAGGCAAGGCCTCGTTGGTGGACGCGTTCGCGACCGTCGACAACGGTGAGGTCTGGCTCCGCGGCTTGCACATCCCGGAATACGGCAACGGCTCCTGGACCAACCACGCGCCGCGGCGCAGTCGCAAACTGTTGTTGCACCGCAAGGAGATCGACGGCCTGGTCGGCAAGATCCGGGACGGCAACCTGACCCTGGTGCCGCTGTCGATGTATTTCAACGACGGCAAGGTCAAGGTCGAATTGGCGCTCGCGCGAGGCAAACAGGCCCACGACAAGCGTCACGATCTGGCCAAACGCGACGCCGAACGCGAGGTCACCCGGGAGTTGGGTCGTCGCGTGAAGGGTATGCGCTGACCGACTGTCGGGACCTTCTGTCCTCGGCCCGATCTCAGCCCGGCACTGATTCGTTTCCCGCGCACGTCTGGCGGTAAGGGATGTCGGGCAGCAGATCTCGCCATTTGCTCTCGGTCATCCCGCCGGCCGTGGCCTGGCAGAGTCCGGTGTCTGCCTTGACCTGGTGAGTCCACCAGCGCAGTGCACCGTTCTCGCCCGCGCCTGCCAGATGTTTGCCGTCGGGGCTGAAGGTGACCTTCCAGCGCACCGTGCCCGGGGGCGTAACCGTCCGTCCGATCGCGGTGGGGTGGGTCATCTCGCGCAGGTCCCACATGCGCACGGTCTGGTCGTCGCTGCCCGTGGCGAGCATGGCGCCACTGGGGTCGAAGCCCACCGATCGCACTGTCGACTCGTGTCCGGTCACCTTCACCGGACTCGAGTCGAGCGCATCGAGCTTCCACAGTCGTACGGTCTGGTCGTCGCTGCCGGTTGCCACCCACCGGGAGTCCGGGCTGATCGCCACCGCGTTGATCGGTCCACCGTGTCCGGGGTAGACCTGGGACAAGGGCGCCCCCCGCTGCAGGTCCCACAGGTGCAGGTTCTTGTCACTGCTCGCCGCGGCCAGATACCGGCCGTCGGGGGAGAAGGTCACATCGTTGATCCAGCCCTGGGGTCCGGTCAGGGGTGCCCCCGAGGTGACCGGCTCACGCCGATCGGTCAGGTTCCAGATCTGCACACTCTGGTCGTCGAAGGCTGTTGCCAGCGACCGGGAGTCGGGGGAGAAGGCCAGTCCGTGCGTGTATCGGGCGCGGGTGATCAGCGGAGCACCGAGCGGTCGGGGGGAGGCCGGGTCGGAGACGTCCCACAGTCGCACCTGCCCGGTGCCCAGGCTGCTGTACGCCAGCGTTCGACCGTCGCCGGACAATGCGATGGTCTCGATTTCCTGTGGTCCGGCCGGGTCCTCGAGCAGCGCCACCGGGCGCGGGGCGGAGCCTTCGGTGGTGTCCCACATCCGCACCGTGCCATCGCGTGAACCGGTTGCCATCAGGGACCCGGACGCGTTGAAGGCGGGTTGCGCGACCCGCCCGGTGTGGCCGAGGACCGTTCCGGCGGGCAGCGTCCAGAACCGGATGGCACCGTCCTGACCGCCGGTGATCAGTCGTCCTCCCGGACCGCCGAATGCGACGGTGGTCAGTCCACCGCTGCTGCCGGTCAACGGCTGCCCGAGCAGCACCGGACGCGACGGGTCGGTCAGGCTCCAGACCTTGGCAGTGCCGTCCCAACTGGCCGTGGCCAGCAGCGAGCCGTCGTGGTTGAACTCGAGTGACCAGATCGCCGCGGTGTGGGCTTCGGCGGGAGCGCCCATCGCCCGGGGTGCCGCCCGGTCGGCCATCGACCACATCCGGATGGTCTGGTCGTCGCTCGCGGTGGCCAGCAGTGATCCGTCCGGGCTGAATCTGACGGCGTGCACGGTCGCGTCGTACCCGGTGAGGGGCGTGCCGAGCTGTTGCGCAGCCGACGGGTCGCCGGTGTCCCAGACGATCGCGGTGCGGTCATCGCTGCCGGTGACCAGGGTGTTGCCGTCGGGGGAGAAGGCCAGGGTCCGAAGTGCGTCACCATGCGCGGCCAGGACCCGGGTCTGCCCGGTCTGAAGGTTCCACAGTCGTGCGGTGTGGTCGTCGCCCGCGGTGGCGATCCAGCGCGTCACGCCGTCGGCTTCGGGACGTACGGCTATCTGGTAGACGGCCCCGCTGTGTCCGGTGAGTGGTGTGGCCGCGCGCAGGTGCGCCTGGGCCGGGTCCGTGACATCCCAGGCCTGGACGACGCCGTCACCGTCGCCGGAGAACAGGGTGTCACCGTCGGTGGAGTATTCGACGCTGGTGATCCACGACTGGTGTCCGGCCAGCGGCTGACCGATCGGGGTCGGCAGACCGGTTCCCGACTCCTGCCACAAACGGACGGTGCGGTCGTAGCTTGCGGTCGCGACCAGATCGCGATTGCTGATGGCGACGTCGTAGACGGCGCCTTGATGTCCGTCGACCACACTGGCCAGCGCGGATGTCTGGGTGCCCATCAGCAGTGCACTGGGCCGCGGGTCGTCGGGGCGTTGTTCGGCGGCGGCCAGGGACAGCCGCGCCGAGATCGTCGGATCGACCGACTGCGTCAGTGCGGCCTGCGCCAGCAATGCGTTGAACTGTGCGTCGGAGCGATCGGCGTCGGCCTGACGTTGTTGCTGCACCGCGAGCAGTGCCGCCATCGCGGTGGTGAGCAGCAGGATCACCAGCAGCAGGACCAGGCCGCGGCGCAGCCGGGAGACGCGGCGGGACGATTCCCGGGCGGCGCGCAGGAACTCGACGGTGGTCGGGGAGATCGGACTGCGGGCGTTCTTCTGCCACTCGGTCGCCGCTGCCAGCCGGGTGCCGCTGTAGAGCAGCGACCGATCGTTGTCGCCCGCTTGCCATTCGCGGGCGTCCGCGTCGACCCGTTGCCGGCGCAGGACGTCTTCGCGGTCGTCGTCGAGCCATTGCGACAGCCGTGGCCATGCTTCGATCACGGCCTCGTGGGCCAACGTGGTCCCGCGCTCGTCATGGACGATGATGCGTGCCTGGCCGAGCGCGTCGAGGATCGCCGGGGCCTGCGGATGCCGGTTGCGCAGTTCGAGCGTCGGGACGTGCCGCCGGGTTCCGCGCCCGTCCTCCCCGATGTGGATCATGTGCAGCAGCAGGTCGCGGGCGACCTCACGCTGGATGTCGGTGAACTGTGCCCAGCGCTCTTCGGCGCTCAGGGTGATGGCGCCATGGACACCGCCGGTCTCGCGGTAACCGGCCAGGGTGAGGACGTTGCCCGATCTGGCCTCCCAGGTGCGATGCAGCGCATGCGCCAGCAGGGGGAGTACCCCCGGATCGGACGGGACCGCGGTTGCGCTCCGCGAGGCGACACCGAGATCGGACAGGATGACGTCGACGAGTCCGTCGGCCACGGAGAGCCCGACCGCGGCCGCGGGCCCGACGATGGCCGAGGTGAGATCGGCGCGCGACATCCGGCCGAGCACCATCTGGTTGTGCACCAGCGAATCGGTGAGTGCGGGTAGTTCGACACACTGCTGGTAGAAGTCCGAACGCACCGCGACGACCACGCCTGCGCAACTGCCCGGCGTGCCCGATTCGTTGCCCGGCAGTTCGGTCAGCATGGAGATGAATGCCGAGCGCTCGACATCGTCGCAGTTGGTGAAGACCTCTTCGAACTGGTCGACGACCAGTACCCGCGGAGTGGGGGGAGCCTCCGAACCCAAAGCCTCGGTGAGCGCCTGGGTGGGTCGGGTGCCCGGGGTCATGGAGGTGACCGTGTAGTCGGCGCCGATCGCGACGGCGAAGCCGGCCTGCAGGAGTGAGGATTTGCCCGAACCCGACGCGCCGACCACAAAGGTCAGTCGTCGGGATCCGAGGTTGGCGGTGAATCGCTCGACCAGGATCGAGACCGCCTTCGTCCGCCCGAAGTAGAAGGCGGTGTCCGAATCGGACAGGGCGGTCAGCCCGGGGTACGGGCAGGTGTCCGGGCGCGGGCCGGCAGGCCCCTCCGCCACTTTCGGACGGGTCTCCTTGGCCCGTTCCGCGATCGCCGGGGAGGCCAACGCCTCGTTCCACAGGTTGTGCCATTCGACCATCGAGTACAGGCCGCGGGACGGCGGTTCGGGCCGTCGCTTCCGGGCGGCTGCGATGAGCACGCGGAGTGTGGCCGCGAGCCCGTCGAACCTGGCGGGGACGTTCCGGCCGGTTCGCCAATCCGACAGTCGTTGCGGGGAGACGGCACCGGCACGGGGTGAGTCCCCGATGAGCAGCGACGTGGACGCCCGGGAGGCGAGGGATTTGAGTGCCGGCGAACCGGCGGTCTCGTGCAACAGACGGAAGCGTGCCGCGAACTCCAGGCGAGCGTCGCGTGTGGCGATGCTCGGTGTGACGTCGTCCAACCCCGGTTCTGCCGATCTGTTCGAAGAGCTAAATGATTGTTGATCCTGCCAACTGCTTGCACAACCAAACGAGAGCCAGGTCACACGATTTCCCCGCCCGGGCGGGCGCCGGTCTGGCTCGTACAGGATCCGGACCGGACAGGGATTCATGCCACGTGAACAGTACCTTTTCGGTCCGGCGAGTTCCCACAGGAGCCAGACAGCGCTTTCACATAGAGGATTAGGTCTGCCTAACCAACTGCGAACTGGCCGTGGGTCCGGCCGGTCTCTGAGTTGGGGGCAATGCACAAGTCCCACGCTCGGTGTCCACATGGACATGAGCCTCAACAGGAGCATTCGAAATGACCCGAAAACGATCTAGGGCCGGGGGTGGTGCCACGATTGAGGCGGATCGTCGGCACCGTCGATGGCGCCCGGTGGCGGCGATGATGTTCGCCTCCGTCGCGGCGACCATGACAATGGGTGTGGTGCCGGCGCTGGTTCAGTCGAACGTGTCGGCACGACCGATCAGTGATTGCCCTGACCTCCACGTGGTGGCGGTCCCGGGAACGCTGGATTCGAGTGTCAACAGGGACCCGCATGATCAACGGAGCGTTCTGGCCCCGGTGATCGCGGACGCCGAGCGGGATGCGCCCGCCGGCTCGATGCAGACGACGTACGTGCCCTATCCGGCTGACTTCGGTTACTCGTCGGACGGCACGCCATATGCACAATCGGTCGACGCCGGTGTGGCGGCGACCGAGGCGCAGATCGCGCAGATCGCACAGCGGTGTGGTGCGGACACCGAGATCGCGATCGTGGGATACAGCCAGGGTGCCGATATCGCCAACCGGGTGGCGGCCGATATCGGTTCGGGCGATGGGCCGGTACCCGCATCGCGGGTGCGCGGCGTCTACCTGATCTCCGACCCCAACCGGGGTGTGGGCGCAGATCTGGTTCCCGGCGCGCCGGGACTGTCGGCACCGTTGAACGGTGCGCGGACCAGTGCGGCGAGTTCGGAGGCGGCTCTCGGTGCCGGTATCGGATCGGCACGTGGTGCCGAGTTCGGTCAGTTGACCGGCCGCGTTGTGTCGCTGTGTATGACCGGTGATTTCGCCTGTGCGATCCCGGACAATGCCCAGGTGGTCCGGATCGGGGCCAATGTGGCCGAGCAGATCCACATCGACACCACCGATCCGGCTCTGATCACGACTGACCTGGGGTCGGTCGTGCTGCGGTCGGCGCTGCTGACCGGACTCCATGTGGTGACGACCCCGCACTGGATGTTGTCGTCGGAGACGTTGGGCGATGTGGTCGCCACGACGACGAATCCGTATTACACGGCGCCGAACCATCGGGACCCGCTTGTGGTGCTGCGGTCGGCATACGGTGTGGCGACGTTCGCCTCGGAGTTCTCGAACGCCTGGGAAGCCAAGGTGGGGCAGGAGTTGGTCCTCGGTATCCACAACAACATCGGGGTGCTGCTCATGGCGGCGCATCCGGAGTACTGGTACCCGGGGCTCTCTCACACCAGCTACTTCACCGACCCTGACCAGTCAGGTATGACCGGCTCGAACTACGTCAGTTCGTGGCTCCGGGAGTCTGCGGTCAGCACCGCGCCGTCGGGGAGCGTCGAACCTGTTGCGGCTCCGGCCGCGACGACGTCATCGATGTCCGATCCGACCGCCAACCGGGTGGCCACGGCCATTGCGGTTGCCGAGGTCAACCGGGTTATGGCCAGGCAGCTGCCCAAGGTCGCCGACGCACTCACCGACGAGGTCGACAATGTTGCTCGCGGTTCGGCGATCGAAGCCCAGGTCACCGATGTGACGGGGACGATCGATCAGGGCGCGGCCGCGGTGGATCGGGTGATCGACGGTGTTGATCGGACGGTCGCGCCGCTCGTCGGGAAGGTCCAGCCTGTCATCGACGCCGTCGAGAAGGTCACCGAAATCGTCGACGCCGGGGTCGACAACTGAGAGAAGAGATCGATCGGGACACCTCCCGATGAACTCTCGAAAAGGGCCTCATCTCCGCCAGGTCGGCGGAGATGAGGCCCTTTTCATATGGGCTGCCCACTCGGCGTCCGACGTGGCCGGCGGTAAGGGAATGACAAGGGCGAGGGTCTTGTTACAATGGATTGTCCGGTCGCTGCCAGCGGCTGGATCCTGCCAGAGATTCACCGACCAGGGGCTGAACGGTTTCGACTTGGTGCGTTGAGGTAGGGGAAGCGTGTCGGTGCAGGCTAGAGACCACCGTAAGCGTCGTAGCAACCAATTAAGCGCCGACAAAAATCAGCGCGACTACGCCCTCGCTGCCTAAGCGATTGCGTGTCTGTCGGCCCGGGTGTGTTCCCGCCCCGGGTACCGGCATCATTTAGGGAACTCACCACTGCGGTTGGTCGCGGACCACAGTGGGACACCCAACAGCGACTGGGATCGTCATCTCGGCTTGTTCGCGTGACCGAGAGATCCGAGTAGAGACTCAGCGAACTGCACACGGAGAAGCCCTACTGACACGGCGAAGGACCCGGGTTCGATTCCCGGCAGCTCCACCGTTGGAAACAGGCCAGAGCCCACAGCTCTGGCCTGTTTCTTTTTGCCAGGAGTCCATCGCGGAATCAGGAGCTGTTGGAATATCGGTGAGCCGCCGTCGTGTTGGACTCTCGAGGAACGACGACATGCCACTGTGAAGCCTTTCGCTTTGGCGCAGGCGAGATCAGACGAAGGATGACGATGACCCAGGTTCCGAACATCACTCTCAATGACGGCAACACCATCCCGCAGCTCGGATTCGGTGTGTTCCAGATCAAGCCGGAAGACACCGCCGACGCCGTGAAGACCGCACTCGAGGTCGGCTACCGGCACATCGACACCGCGGAGATGTACGGCAACGAGAGAGAGGTCGGCGAAGGGATCCGGGCGTCCGGGATCGCCCGTGACGAGATCTTCGTGACCAGCAAACTGAACAACACGTTCCACGAGCCCGATGCGGCCCGCAAGGCTTTCGACACCACGCTCAAGGAGCTCGGGTTGGAGCAGATCGACCTGTTCCTGATCCACTGGCCGCTGCCGACGCAGTACGGCGGCGACTACGTATCGACGTGGAACACCCTGATCGAGTTCGCCAAGGACGGCCGCTCGAAGTCGGTCGGTGTATCGAACTTTCAGCCCGCACATCTCGACCGACTCGCAGCCGAGACAGCTCTGGTGCCCGCGGTCAACCAGATCGAGGTACACCCGTACTTCACCAATGAGGCCGCCCGGCAGTACGGCAAGGACCACGGCATCGCGACCGAGGCCTGGTCACCCATCGCCCAGGGCAAGGTTCTCGATGACTCGGTGATCACGGAGATCGCGAACCGGGTCGGGAAGTCGACCGCACAGGTGGTCCTGCGCTGGCACATCCAGCGCGGCGACATCATCTTCCCGAAGTCGGTCACGCCGAAGCGCGTCGCAGAGAACTTCGCGCTGTTCGATTTCGAACTGGACGACGCCGCGATCGACGCGATCACTGCACTCGACAAGGGGGAGGCAGGCCGCAACGGCCCCAACCCCGACACGTTCGATTACATCGGCTGACCCCCGCCCCGCTGCGGAAATTCGCGCCACTTACCCCGAAACGCGCCGGTTGCAACCGGCGCGTTTCGCTGTAACCGGCGCGAATTTGCTAGCGGAAGCTGCGGACGAACTGCACCGCGGTGGACTGCCAGGTCCACACGTGGTCGAGAAGTGCGTGCCCGCCACCGTCGATCGGGACGTAGTCGGCCTCGACGCCGCGCTGCCGGAGCTCGTTGATGCCCTTGGCGGTACGCGTTGCGTAGGTGCGGGTGTCGGCGGTGCCGTGCAGGGCCAGGACCCGGGCGTCGTCGTTGATGTGCCGCCAGTCGGCGTGCTGCCACCAGGGGGCCAGGGCCAGGACCCCGGCGACCCGCTTGTCGGCCGCCAACTGTGCGGCGACGCGTCCGCCCATGGAATGTCCGATCACGATCGTCGGGACGTCGGGGTGTGCGTCGAGGAGCTCGGAGAGTGCGACCTGGGCGTAGGGCATCGGACTGTTCTGTCCACCGTTCCAGCCGTAGACCCGGTACCGGGCCTGTCGCACGACCACCCCGGGCAGTGCGGCGAGTGACAACGTGAACGGGTACATCCGCAACGCCGCCGGCTGGGTGCGGCTGAAGGGTTTGTACGACAGATCGGTCCCGCCGGGGAGCACCAGTACCGAAGCGGACGGGGTAGCACCGCGCCGGATCAGCACGAGCTGGGTGCGGGCGCGCCCGAGAGTCGATCGTTGATGTACGCCAACGCGAACGGCACGCCGGCTGCGATGGTGGACCCGTGGTCGCCGGGCACGATGAGTGTCTGTACCCGGGTGCCCTGACCGCACCACTTCGCGGCGGTGGCCAGGACACGCGAGGTGGGCGTGAGCTGGTCGTCGGCGCCTTGATAGAGCAGCACCGGAATCCTGGGTGCCTCGGGCGAGACCTCCAGGCTGTTTCGATTCAGGGCGGCGGTACCGGCCGGATCATCGGACAGGCGGCCGCCGGTCACGACGTCGGAGATCCGCAGGCCGGCGCCGGCGTCGATGATCGGCTGCGTGCAGGCGTTGCGGATCTGGTCGGCCAACGCCACACCCCGTCCGTTCAGTTGTCGTGACAGGGGCAGTGCGGTCGGGTACTCGCGTTCCAGGCCGACCGATGCGGCGAATCCCAGACCGAACAACGGGTTGGCCGTGACGCCGAGGGTCCGGGCGATGGCGCCGAGGTTGACCGGGGTTCCACCGGCGGAGAGTCCGACGAGATTCAACTCGGGGGCGTAGGTCGGCGCCAGGGTCGCGGCGAACCCGCTGGCCATCGCGCCGCCGGAGTATCCGGCCAGAACCGTGGGGGTCCTGCCGATGCGGAACCCGGCGTCGGACTGCACGGCACGGATGGAATCGAGCGTGATGGTGCCGCCGAGCCGGGCCGCACCGTACGCGCTGGTGGGGCCCAGGTGATCGGGCACATTCACCGCCACGCCTCGGGCCAGGGCCAACGCGATCAGCTGCTGTTCCTGCAGTCCACCGGCGAACAGCTGGTGCGACGGCGCGCACTGCAGGCCGAGGGAGTTGGTGAACGGCTGGTAGGAGAGCAGGTCGTGGCGGGCTCCGCCATCGGGGACGAACACCGTGGTCACCGCGGCGATGGGTTCACCGGCGGAATCGGTGGTCCGGAACTGGACCTTCCGGGCGGTGGATCCCGGGAAGGGGCTGGCCCTGTTCTGCACCTTGAGTACCTGTCCGTTGGCCGCGGAATCCAGGTTGGCGGGTGCGGCATAGAACGGGTCGCTGTCGGGGGCGGGCATGAAGGGTGCCGCGCCGGCCGGGGCCGCGGTGAAGCCGATGACCGCCGTCGTGGTGAGTGCAAGGGCGGCAAGGCCTCGCAGGAATCGCCTTCTCATCGGTTTCCGAACACGCACGATGCTCCCTCCGTCCCCCAACCGAGGTTTCGTCGGTCCCGGGTTCTTCGGAGCGCGACATTTCTACGCTGGAGTGTAGCCCGCTCGCTGCGCCGCGTAGGACGATCGGTGGCAGAATTCGGGGCGTCCAGTCGAAGTCGCCAGGACGCAGCGGACGGTTCGCCGGCCCGCTGCAGCACAACCGGAAGGAAAGACCAATGGCTCATCCGCGTGCGGGAACCGTGGCGTTGCCGGAAGATCTGATCGATGTCTCGGCGGTGACCGATGCGTACTATTCCGGCAAGCCCGATCCTGAAAACCCTTTGCAGCAGGTCGTTTTCGGGACTTCCGGCCATCGGGGATCGAGTTTGGACAACGCGTTCAACGAAGATCACATCGTGGCGACCACGCAGGCGATCGTCGAGTACCGCTCCGGCGCAGGCATCACCGGGCCGCTGTTCATCGGCCGTGATACCCACGCGCTTTCGCTGCCCGCCTGGCAGACCGCGATCGAGGTCCTGGTCGCTGCCGGGGTGCAGGTGCTGGTCGACAGTCGCGACGGGTTCACCCCGACGCCTGCGCTGAGCCACGCGATCCTGACCCACAATCGCGGTGGCGGTGGCCCGCAGGCCGACGGCATCATCGTCACCCCGTCGCACAATCCGCCCCGCGACGGCGGTTTCAAATACAACCCACCCAACGGCGGTCCGGCGGACACCGACATCACGGGCGTGGTCGCGGCCCGCGCCAACGAACTGCTCCGCAGCGGATTGTCCGGTGTGAAGCGCATCCCCTTCGAGCGCGCCCGGGAATCCGAGTTCTGCGGGACCTACGACTATCTCGCCGCGTACGTCGACGACCTGGCCTCGGTGATCGACATGGCGGCCATCCGCACGGCGGGCGTCCGAATCGGGGCCGATCCGCTCGGGGGCGCCTCGGTCGACTACTGGGGCGAGATCGGTGAGCGCTACGGGCTGACGAACCTGACGGTGGTCAATCCCTCTGTGGATCCGGCCTTTTCGTTCATGACGCTCGACACCGACGGCAAGATCCGGATGGACTGCAGTTCGCCGAACGCGATGGCCTCACTGATCGGTGCACGCGATCAGTACGACATCGCCACGGGTAACGATGCCGACTCCGATCGGCACGGCATCGTGACCCCGGACGGTGGTCTGATGAATCCGAACCACTTCCTGGCCGTTGCCATTGACTACCTGTTCACCCACCGAAACGGATGGTCGCCGGGTGCGGCGGTCGGCAAGACCCTGGTGTCGTCGTCGATGATCGACCGCGTGGTCGCCGGTATCGGGCGGAACCTGATCGAGGTGCCGGTCGGATTCAAGTGGTTCGTGCCCGGACTCCTCGACGGCTCGGTCGGTTTCGGTGGCGAGGAAAGTGCCGGGGCCTCGTTCCTGCGCACCGACGGAACCGTCTGGACGACAGACAAGGACGGCATCATCCTGGCCCTGCTGGCGTCGGAGATCCTGGCGGTGACCGGCAAGACGCCGTCGCAGCGCTATGGGCAATTGGCGGAGCAGCATGGTGGGTCGCCGTCGTATGCGCGCATCGATGCTCCGGCCGATCGGCAGCAGAAGGCCACGCTGGCGAAACTGTCGGCCGATCAGGTGACCGCGACCGAACTCGCCGGTGAGCCGATCACCGCGATCCTGACCGAGGCGCCGGGCAACGGGGCGAAGATCGGTGGGCTGAAGGTGACCACGAAGAACGCGTGGTTCGCCGCACGGCCGTCGGGTACCGAAGACGTGTACAAGATCTACGCCGAATCGTTCAACGGGCCAGAGCATTTGGCGCAGGTCCAGGCGCAGGCCCAGGAGCTCGTCGATGGTGTCCTGGGCTGAGCTGTTGCCCGCAGATCAACCGGATGCCGGGACGCCGATCAGGTAGCCGACGAGATAGGTTGCCGCGGCGGCGATCACGCCGAAGGCGAGCTGTCGCAGTGCGCCCTTCCACACCGGCCGATTGGTGAACTGTGCGGCGATACCGCCTGCGACGAGTAGTCCGACCGCGCCGACCGCGAGGGCGGCGGTCAGTGATTCGAAGCCGAGCAGATAGGTGAGCAGCGGGATCACCGCGCCGATCGCGAACATCACGAACGAGGAGACGGCCGCGACGATCGGCGAGGGCCGACCGGCCGGATCGATGCCGAGTTCCTGGGTCAGATGCAGGTTCAGGGCCCGATCGGGATCGCGGTGGACCTCGCCCGCGGCGGCGGTTGCGGTTTCCCGGGTCATCCCGAGGTCGACGAACTCCTCGATCAGTTCGTTCAGTTCGGCGTCGGGATGCCTGGCCAGTTCACGGCGTTCGACCGCGACCTCGGCATCGAGTTGTTCGTTCTGTGTGGTCACCGAGGTGTATTCACCCAAGGCCATCGAGAATGCGCCGGCCGCCAGACCCGAGACGCCGCTGAGGATGATGGTGTGACCGGAGGTGCCGGAGGCCCCGACACCGGCGACCAGACTGATATTGGTGACCAGACCGTCCATCGCGCCGAAGGTCGCAGCGCGTAGCCGCCCGCCTGCGACATTGGCATGGGTGTGACTCGCCTCGTCTCTCCCGGACCGGGGAGGATGCGGTGCCTCATTCGGATATTCGCGCGGCGACACCTCGCGATCGTACGCCCGGTCACCGGCGGATCTGCTCAGATTGTTCTCAGGCGTTGCTCGATACCCTGGTAGGCGACGCGCGTGTGTCGCGCGATGAATTCAGTCGGGTGTGAATCGGTTCGGTGAGGACAAAGTGAGCAACAAGAAGAAGCAGTCGGTACCCAAGGTGTCGGGCGGCAAATACCAGCCCCGCGCACAGTCGAGCACGACGACGTACATTCTTGCCGGGCTGGCTGTGGTGGTCATCGCGGCCGTCGTCATCGGCGGGATCATCTGGAACAGCAACAGTGACAACGGAACTGCGGACACCAATGCCCTGGCCTCCAGTGCCACCTTCACCGCGGGCGACGCCGCGGCACCGGTGACCATAGACATGTTCGAGGATTTCCAGTGCCCAGCCTGTCGCAACCTCGAGGAGGCGTCGGGTCCGGCGCTGACCGATGCGATCAACAGCGGTCAGCTGCAGGTCCGCTATCACCTGCTGAATTTCCTGGACAAGCGATCGGGTTCGGGTGATTACAGCTCTCGCGCGGCAGGTGCGATGAAGTGCGTGGCCGCCGGTGAGGACCAAAACGTCCAGTTGGCCTTCCATTCGAAGCTCTTCCAGGAGCAGCCCACCGAAGGTGACGTCGACCACAGCAATCAAGCGCTGGCCGCGTACGCGAAGGACGTCGGCGCCGGTGATGCGACGCAGCAGTGCATTGCGGAGGGGGCGCAGGTGGCCGCTGCGCAGGATTCGGCCAAGCAGTCACAGGAAGAGCTGTCCACCGCACTCGGCGGCCAGGTGGGTACGCCCAGCGTCCTGCGCGACGGCAAGCAGGTCACGGTCACCAACGGGCCGGAATGGGTCGAGCAGCTCATCAGCTCCGACAACGGCTGATCGGTGGGCCCGGCCGGGTCCGCCGACTAGCGGATTTGGTCGCGCTCCCGCGGATGGTGTAATTTCGGTCAAGCAAGCCGAGCGGAGAAATCAACCGCAAAGCTTGCGAAAACCGAATACGGGGCTATGGCGCAGCTGGTAGCGCACCACACTGGCAGTGTGGGGGTCAGGGGTTCGAATCCCCTTAGCTCCACCCATCGACGAAATCCTCTCCGGTCTTGACCGGAGGGGATTTCTTCGTTTTCGGCGACGGTTCATCCAGGGATTGCCTGACGTTCCTCGACGGTGCCGCCGATGCGAACCTCAATCCGGTCACCGATATCCCGTGTCCCGGAACTCGTACACGTTCGTCGAGAAGGACGGCAAGACCGTCGCCACGTACATCAACACCTACGACAGCGAAGCAGACCTCCAGACGATGCTGGGCATGGGCTTCATCGAAGGTGCCACGGTGTCGATCAACCAGATCGACGAGCTCATGACGAGCTGAGGTCACAGATCGGAATTCAGCGCAGGGAAGCCTCTCGTACCCCGGAGCGAACCACCGGGCTCGGCCGGAGCGGCATCGATGTCCGGTCTCCTAGAGTGTCTGGCATGGCCGAGGATCATTCTGACGACGAGGTGCGGGTGGGCAACCCGGAACGTGAGCGGGCCATCGCTTTGCTCAACAGCGCGTTTTCGGACGGGTATCTGGAAATTGTCGAGTTCGAGGACCGCGCGGGAGCGGTGTATCGGGCGAGAACTCGAGGTGACCTTCGTGCGGTACTCGAGCACCTGCCGGTCGCCGGACATCTGTTCCTCGACTCGCCGTCCGTCGCCGCCGTGGTACCCGTCGAAAAGCCTGTGGTCCCGGCCGGCCCGGTGGTCCTTGGTGCGGATTGGGAGACGGTGCGACGCAAGGGCGTATGGGCAGTTCCGCCGAACATCCTCATCACCGGCTCGATGGGCACCATCGATCTCGACTTCACCAACGCGACATTTCCCGAACCGCTGGTCAACGTGCAGTTGCAGGTGTCCACGAGCACGGTCAAGATCCGGATCGGGCCCGATCAGGAGATCCGCTACTCAGCACTCGCCAAGTCCGGCTGGTCGAGCCTGAAGGACAAAGGTGGCCCGCCGATCCGCCCGGGAGGATCGGTTATCAACGTCAGCGGCTCCATATCGGCGATGTCGGGCCTGACGATCAAACGGGCGACCTGACCCGAACCGAGTTCCGGTGGCGAACCAACCAGCGGCTGGTCCGGGGCGTCGCCGGCAGGGTCACAGCGGTTGGCAACGTACCGGCTCATGTGGCGCCGGTGCCGGGGCTACCTGCGCCGTGGTGGAAGCTCCAGCTCTCTGATCGGGTTGCCGCCGTCGATGAACAGCTGTCCTGCCGGGGTGAGCGCGTCGGCGATCCGGTCGAGGGCGATCCGCCCGGCCTGCGGATGGCGCCCGTCGAGGGCGCCCACCCGGACGGCGAAGGCCAGATCGAAGGGGTCCTCGCCGGCGAGGAGTTCGAACTCCTCGACAGCGACCCGGCGGACGCTCATCCGGCCGGCCTCGATCTCGGCGTCGGCGTTCGCTTCGGCCAGGGCGATGCTCTTGGCGGAGCGGTCGATCATGAGCACGTGCCCGTCGCCGATGCGTGCGGCAACGGCTTTGGCGGTGGCTCCCGGGCCGCCACCGATCTCCAGTACCCGCATCCCCGGCGCGAGGGGGAGTGCGCCGACGATCGCTTCCAGGCGCGGCGACAACGTGCTCATGCCGGAGGCTCCGATGATTCGGCGTCAGGTGGTCAGCACAACCTTCAGCGCTTTCGTCTCCGCTGCCCGGCCGAACACGTCGTAGGCCTCGAGAATGTCGGTCAGCGCAAAGGTGTGGGAGACAAACGGTGTGGCGTCGAGCTTCTTCGACGCGACCATCTTCAGCAGCGTGTCGGTGGTATTGGTGTTGACCAGCCCCATGGAGATGTCGATGTTCGAGATCCACAGGGTGTCCAGCGGGAGGTTCACCCCGGTGCCGTGTACGCCGACGTTCGCGACGGTTCCCGCCGGACGCACGATGTCGAGGCACATGGTGAAGGTGGCGGGGATGCCGACGGCTTCGATCGCGACGTCGACCCCGAGTCCGTCCGTGAGCGCCAAAACCTGTTCTTTCCAGTCCGAGTCGCCGGCCACCACCCCGTCGGTGGCCCCGAACTTCTTCGCCTCGGTGACACGATTCGCGTCCAGATCGATGGCGATGATCCGGGAGGGGCCGTAGAGGCCTGCGGTGAGCATCGCCGCCAGACCGACCGGTCCGGCACCGACCACTGCCACCACATCACCCGGCTTCACCCGGCCGTATTGCACCCCGATCTCGTGTCCGGTGGGCAAGATGTCCGAGAGCAACACACCTTCGGCGTCGCTGACCCCGTCGGGCAGCTTGTACACCGAGGTCTCCGCGAACGGCACCCGGACGTACTCCGCCTGGGTTCCGTCGATGAGATGGCCGAAGATCCAGCCGATACCGGGGGCGCCCTCGTCGGCCTGGCAATGCGAGTACACGCCCTGCTTGCAGAAGCTGCATCGTCCGCAGGCGCTGACGCACGAGAGGATGACCCGATCCCCGGCGGCCAGCGTGGTGACCGCGCCCCCGACCTCGGTGATGGTGCCCACGCCCTCATGGCCGAGGATGCGCCCCTCGACAACCGCTGGGACGTCGCCCTTGAGGATGTGCAGATCCGTGCCGCAGATCGTGGTCGTGTCGATCTTCACGATCACATCGGTCGGCTGTTTGATTGTCGGGTCGGGGACGTCGTCCCACGACTTCTTGCCGGGTCCGTGATACACGAGTGCCTTCATCGGTGCCTCCTATGCGGTATCCGGTCCTCCCGTTGAGGGCTGGACACTTCCCATTGTTCGTCGCCGAAGTGTCGTTCGAAAGAGTCTTAGGAACTCTGACCATCTCCGGGCGCGAACGTCTACGGTGCAGCCCCCGCCGCCGCAGGTGGGGAACGTGACCCACCCCACTTCCATGCACTAGAGTTGAGTTCAGTTCAATTAGTGCATCGGCTGGGGTCGGCATGACCGCAGCCCTCAGTCATGATCGAAAGAGAGACCATGAGCAGCGAGTTCACGCATCTCTTCTCGCCTTTTGCGATCGGTGAGGTGACCCTGAAGAACCGTCTCGTCGCGCTCCCGGCCGGGACGAGCATGGCGCAGGACGGCGTTCCCACCCACGGTGACACCGAGCATTTCGGGCGGCTCGCCGCCGGTGGCGTCGGTCTGATCATCGGTGGTGCGACGGTGGTGCACCCCACGACGACCCTGCGGTCGAGGAAACTCGTCGAGGCCTACATCGACGAGTTCGTACCCGCTGCCGCCGCCAAGGCGGACATCATCCACCGACACGGTGCGCGATTCATCGGCCAGTTGTGTCATCTCGGACGGGAGTTCATCGGCGGGGAGTCCGATTCGCCGCCGTCCGCACCGTCGGCGATCAAGACCGTGCGCGACGCCTATCCGCCCCACGAACTGACGGTGCCGGAGATCGAGAGCATCATCGAGGGCTGGCGGATCTCGACCGAGAACCTGGTGAAGGCCGGGGCCGATGGTGTCGAGGTCCACGCCGCACACGGCTATCTCCCGGCCCAGTTCATGTCACCGCTGACCAATCAGCGGACCGATGGCTTCGGTGGATCCTTCGAGAACCGGATGCGGTTCCCGCGGCTGGTGATCGAGGCGATGCGGTCGGTGGTCCCGGACGGTTTCGTGTTCGGGGTACGGCTCAGTGGGGAAGAGGAGATCCCCGGTGGCATGGACATCGACGACTGCGTGCGCATCGCGGAGAACCTTGCCGAACTCGGGGTCGACTACTTCAGCATCACCCACGGCACCCGTGGCAAGTACGTCAAGGACTCGACCAATCCGGATGCCGTTGCGGTGCCGTCGGCGTCGCGGGTCCGAGCGGCGACGGGGCTGCCGACGTTGGTCGGCCAACGGATCCGGGATGCGGCCACCGCCGACCACATCATCAAATCCGGTCACGCCGACATGGTCGGGATGGCCCGCGCGCTGATCGCCGATCCCGATCTGCCGGTGAAGTCGGAAACCGGACGGCTGACCGAGATTCGCGGCTGCCTCGGAATCAACCAGGACTGCCGGGCATTCGACCCGCATCTGCACTGTGCGGTCAACGCGGAGGTCGGACGCGGGCGGGACCCTCGGGTGGGCGTACCGGCGCCAAAGGTCAAGGAGGTCTACGTGATCGGCGGTGGACCAGCCGGCCTCGAGGCGGCCCGTGTCGCCGCCGGCCGCGGTCATCGGGTCACCGTGTTCGAGAAGGAGCCCGCCCTGGGTGGTTCGGCGCGTATCGCTGCCGCCTCGCCACATCGGGCGACCTTCATCGATGCCATCGACTACCTGCGACTCGAACTCAAGCGTCTGAAGGTCGACGTCAACCTGGCCGCCGGCATCGACGCCGGTGATCTCGAAGAGATCCGGACGATGGCCGATCACGTGGTGGTGGCCACCGGTTCGCGGGCGGCTGCACCACCGGTTGTGCTCGGTGACCGTCCGTCGGCCACGGTGGATGAGGTTCTGCTGGGCCAACTCCCGGACGTGCCGGGTAAACGTGCGGTGGTCTACGACGAGGGTGACGGTTTCTGGCCTGCCTACAGCGCCGCCGAGGCGTTGGTGCAGCAGGGCTGGCATGTCACGTTGGCCACGCCGTTGACCGGACTGGCCACGAGGGTTCCGGCGGAAAGTGCCGGACCGCTGTTGACCCGATTGGGTGCAGCCGGCGTCGAGTTCCGGATCGGCCACACGTTGGTGGTGCCCGAAAACGCCTCGGAATCAGTGCTTTTGCGGCCGTTGTTCGGCGCCGGTGACATCGAGACCGGTCCGGCGCTGACGGTGTGGCATCAGCCGCGGGTGGCGGAATCGGCGTTCGGGCTCGTACCGGGGGAGAGCATCAGCATCATCGGCGACTGTGTCACTCCACGGCGGCTGAGTCACGCCATCGCCGAGGGCTACCGGGTGGGCGCACAGATTTGACCTGACCTGCCCTGACCTGCCCCACCCGCCGCCGACCGTGCCGAAATACCCGTTGACCGTGCCGAAAATGGCTATCCGCCAGCAACTTTGGCACGCTCGACGGCGTTATCGGCACGCTCGACGGAGGGGTGCGGTCGGGTGTCCGCGGCGTCAGCGGGTGTCAGAGGGTATTGGCGGACCAGGGGAGGTCGGAGGCGTTGAGGGTCACCCAGTTCGGGTGCTTGGCGCAACGATTGTCGCCGGAGGAGCGTCCGCGTAGGCGTCGCACTGCCCACGGCGCCAGATGGCTGCGAACAAAACGCATGTTCTCGATGATCCGGCGTTTGTCGGCATCTGTGGGTCGGTCGGGGACCGGGATCGTGTGGACGCCGAGTGCGCGAAGAACATGGGCGGCGACCCGTTGATGTCCGATCGGGTTCAGGTGCAGGCGATCGTCGGACCAATAGACCGCTCGGCGGATCTCGCTGTCGTGGAACATGTCCACGAACGTGATGTCTTCGGCATGAGCGAGGGCGGCGACCTCTGTGGTCAGGTATTCGCCGCGTCCGCGGATCGTCTCGCGCATGGGCAGTCCGTCGGACGGATCCGCGCCGGCGAGCAGCACGACCTCGATCCCGGCATCGCGGCACCGCCGCACCGCGGTACGGGTCAGTTCGATGAGGCCCGGCAGGTCGCTGCCCCGGCGCAACATGTCGTTGCCGCCGCCGTTGAACGTGAGCAGCGTCGGGAGCGGGTCCATCGACAGCGCGGCGTCGATCTGCTCGGTCGCGATCGGCGCGAGCAGGCGACCCCTGATCGCGAGGTTCGCATAGTCGATACTGCCGTGTTCGGCAGCAAGACCGGCCGCGACGAGGTCTGCCCACCCGCGGGTGTTCACGCCATCGGGTTCGTCGCCGACTCCCTCGGTGAAGCTGTCGCCGACTGCAACGTAACGCATTGTGCTCCTGTAACTCTCGACTTCGCCGGTGGTGGTGGCGTCACCGGATTGACATCTGTGTTCTGTGTACCGACCGCCGGTGGTCAGAACCAGCCCGGCTGGGCATCGAGCGTGGTGCGGTCGAGTGAGGCGACCAGCGATAGCTGCGCGGCGGTCTTGGGCAACTCGTAGCGGAAGAAATATTGGGCCGCAGCGCGTTTGCCGTCGTAGAAGTCGCCGGTCTTGGCGTCGACCGCCAATAACTGTTCGAGCCACATCCAGGCGATCACGATGTGGCCGGCGGCCTCGAGGTAGGCAGTTGCGTTGGCCAGGGCGAGCGCGGGATCACCCGCGGACCAGACGGTGGTGGTCGTGGTGACCAACTGGTCCAGAGCGGTTTGCAGATCGGCCGCGTAGCCGGCGGCGGCACCGTTGTCGGCGGCACGGTCGATGGTGTCACCGATGGTCTCGGCGAGCTGCGTGAGCCCGGCTCCGCCCTGCATGATGACTTTGCGGCCCAGGAGGTCGAGTCCGTGGATTCCGTGTGCGCCTTCGTGGATCGGGTTCAGGCGGTTGTCGCGGTAGTACTGCTCGACGTCGAATTCCTTGGTGTACCCGTAGCCGCCGAGGACCTGGATCGCGAGGCTGTTCGCCTCCAGGCACCACTGGGACGGCCAGCTCTTTGCGATGGGGGTGAGGACATCGAGAAGGAGGCCGGCGCGATCCCGGTCGTCGCCGGCGCTGGTGGTCTGCTCGTCGACCAGTTTGCTGCAGTAGAGACCGAGGGCGAGAGCGCCTTCGACATAGGACTTCTGGGCCAGCAGCATCCGCTTGACGTCGGCGTGCTCGATGATCGGGACGGGCCGCGACGCCGGGTCCTTCTGATCGACGGGACGGCCCTGTGCCCGCACCTTGGCGTATTCGAGCGAGGCGAGATATCCGGCGTAGCCCAGAGAGGTGGCCAGAAACCCCACTCCGATCCGGGCCTCGTTCATCATGTGGAACATGTACGACAGGCCACGATGCTCTTCGCCGACGAGGTAGCCCACCGCTCCGGATTCGGTTGTCGGGGAGTGTGTTCCGTCGCCGAAGTTCAGCAGGGTGTTCGTGGTCGCGCGGTTGCCCATCTTGTGGTTGAGGCCGACGAGTGCGACATCGTTGCGGGTGCCGTCGGCCAGATACTTGGGCACGACGAACAGCGAGATCCCCTTGACCCCGGGTCCACCGCCGGGTGCCTTCGCCAGCACCAGGTGGACGATGTTCTCGGATAGTTCGTGATCACCTGCCGAGATCCACATCTTGGTGCCGGTGATCCGATAGGTGCCGTCGGAGATCGGTTCGGCCTTGGTGGTGATGTCGGCGAGCGACGAACCGGCCTGTGGTTCGGACAGGCACATCGTGCCGAAGTAGCGGCCCTCGACCATGGGCCGGACCCAGGTGTCGATCTGTTCCGGGGAGCCGTACTCGGCAAGGAGGTTGGCGTTGCCAACGGTGAGGAACGTGTAGGACGACATAGCCGCGTTGGCCGCCTGGAACCACGCCATCGCCGCCCTGTTGACCACGGTCGGCAGTTGCATGCCGCCCAGGGATTCGTCGAACGAGCCCGTCAGCAGTCCGGCTTTGACGAACTCGTCGATGCCGTCCCCGATGCCGTCCGGCAGCACCACCTTGCCGTCGTCCCCGACAAACGGTTCGTTCTGGTCGCCGATCTTGTTGACCGGGGCAAATCGCTTGGTGGCGAGGTCTTCGCTCAGTTCCAGGATTGCGTCGAAGGTCTCCCGAGAGTGCTCTGCGAACCGGTCGCGAGTCGTCAGCTTCTCGACGTCGAGCCACTCGTAGAGCAGGAACTCGAGGTCGCGACGGGAGAGTGGGGCTGCCATGGGACTCCTTCGAAACCAAGCGGTCGCTTATTTTCTAAGCGTTCGCTTATGATGCCCTCGGTGGTGCGATCGGGTCAACCGGCCTGCGATCGCCGGGAGCGAGGGGGGCGCCACGTGGCTGTGACGAAGGCAAGCGGTTCGGCCGCGGCGGAACGGATCCGTCAGGCGGCGATCGCGTCATTCGCCGAACAGGGCTACGCCGGCACCTCGACCCGGGAGATCGCCAAACGCCTCGGCCTGAGCCCGGCCGCGATGTATCCCCACTTCGGGTCGAAAGAAGAACTGCTGTACGCAATTTCACTGGAAGGGCACCGAGGTGTACTGACGGCGCTGCGTGCGGTGGACGATCCCGGGCGCTCCGACAGCGATCGGCTCCGAGCTGTGGTGCGGGAGTTTGCGCGATGGCAGGCCGAGCACCACCAATTGGCGAAGGTCGTGCAGTACGAACTGCACGAACTGACCCGGGAGCACTACCGGACGATCACCGCGATCCGCCGCGACACCTCCGAGGTTCTCGCGGCGATCGTCGGTCGGGGTGTCGACTCAGGAGAGTTCACCGTGGCTGCAGCGGACGACGTGGTGCTCGCGTTGTCGTCGCTCTGTGTCGACGTGTGCCGGTGGTTCCCGACCCGGACCCATCGCGATCCGGTGGCCTTGGGTGAGACCTACGGCGAACTGGCCGTGCGGATGGTCCGTTAGGGGCGGGCCAGACGTGCCATGGTCCGCATCATCAGCTCTCGGTCCAACCGGGGACCGCCTGGGGTGTCGGCGCCATATCGCTCGATCTCGGCGGCGAGGTCCAGGGGGCGGGTCGGTGCCACGCCCGGCACGAGCTCCTCATCGAGTCGGGAATCAGGCACCAGCCAGGTGACCTCGAACTCGAGTCCGTCGGGGTCCCTTCCGTACAGAGCCTTGGTTGCCGCGTGATTCGACGCCCCGCTCAGCGCGCCCGCCGCCTGGAGCCGGTCGCGGGCCCGCGCGAGTTCACGCAGGGTCTCCACTTCCCAGGCGAGGTGGTAGAGGCCCACCGAACCGTCGGCGGCCCGTGGACCGGAGGCCTGGAACAGGCCGAGATCGTGGTCGTTGGCCGATCCGCTGCCACGGAGGAACGCGCCGCCGGGGAAGTCGATGGGCAGCCGTTCGAATCCGAGTACGTCGCAATAGAACTCTGCGCTCCGCTTGACGTCGGAAACGAATAACACCGCGTGGTTCAGGCTTCGGATCGACATTGGGATTCCTTCGGTCGGCTCGGGTGGCGGGCGGACTCGACGCGCGCGGACGATGGGACTTCAGACTATGTTCGGTGCGCTCGGGCCGCGCACCGGCACCCGGAGGGTTGCAGCAACCAGAGCGTCGCGCGAGACTTTCAGCATCGGATTACGTTGTGCAGAACTACATTTCGTGGTCAGGGCCGAGTCGGGGACGTCGTGGACCGATCTCCTGTCGTTGTCTGTGGCGTTCCGGAACCGTAGGATCAGGTTCGTGCCAGAAACCTCGTACGCGGCCTGCGGCGAGCTGAGTCTGGCCTACCAGGTGTTCGGCGACGGGCCCGTCGACCTGGTCTTTGTCGGGCCATTCGTCAGCCATATCGAGCTGTTCTGGACCCTGCCCGAGTTCAAGTCCTTCTTCGACCAGCTCGCCACGTTCTGTCGCATCCTCTTGTTCGACAAGGCAGGGGTCGGGCTGTCGGACCCGGTGGCGAAAGTTCGCACACTGGATGATCGGGTGACCGAGATCGAAGCCGTCATGGACGCCGCCGGCTTCGGAGAGGCTTCCCTCTTCGGAATGAGCGAGGGTGGCACGGCCTCGATCGTGTTCGCGGCGAAACGACCGGAGCGAACGCGAGCGTTGATCCTCTACGGCGCCTACCCGTTCATGGCAACCGGTTGGGACGACATCGATCGGGACCCGGCCGAGGTGAGAAAACGCCTCGTATCCGATGCCGGTGAGGATTTGTCCGGCACCGGCGCGGATTACCTGCCGTCGACCGAGCAGATCGTCCGCCTTCAGGAGCTCGGACGCGCGACGCGTTCGGAGTGGGGCACCGGTGCGGCGGCCAGGTGCATGTTCCCGTCAACCCGGTCGATACGCCAGCTCGCAATGTTCGAGCGGATGAGCGCAAGCCCCGGAATGGTACGGGCTACAGCGGAATCGGTGTTTCGGATGGACATCCGGACCGTCTTGCCGACGATTGACTCACCTACCTTGGTCATTCACGCTCGTGACGACTGCATGCCCGTGCAATGCGGTCGCTACATCGCCGACCACGTCCTCGGCGCGCAGTGGCTCGAGGTCGACGGCATCGACCACGCTCCCTGGGTCACCGGTCCCGACCGGATCTTGGCCGCGATCGAGGAGTTTCTCACCGGTGGCCATGCCGCGCCTGCCCAATCCCATCGCGCGTTGCGCACCGTGTTGTTCACCGACATGGTTGCCTCCACCCGACATGCGGCGGCAGCGGGCGACGAGAGATGGCGCGCGGTGCTGACGCGGTTTGGTGAGATGACTGCCGCCGTCACGGAACGGTCCAGCGGCACGTTGGTCAAGAGCACCGGTGATGGGCACCTCGTCACGTTCGACGGTCCAACTCAGGCCATCAGATGTGCCGAGGCGTTGCGTTCTGATTCCGAGACGCTGGGGATCGAGATCCGCGCCGGAATCCACACCGGGGAATGCGAACTACTCGACAACGACATCGGGGGACTCGCCGTACACATCGCGGCGCGGATCCTCGGCCAGGCCGGCCCCGGGGACATCCTGGTCTCCGGTACCGTTCGTGACCTGGTCGTCGGCTCGGGCACCAGCTTTGAGTTGCGTGGCAGCGTCGAGTTGCGCGGTGTGCCCGGCAGGTGGCAACTCCTGGCGGTCGATCGGCACGATGCGCGGCCGGGTTCTGCCGAGGCCGCACTGGCGTCCACCTCAACCCCCGGTCCTCGCGCTGCGATGCGCCGAACGGACCTCGCCGTGGGGATGATGGCGCGGCGGACGCCGTGGATCCTTCGCGGGATGGCACGCCTGACCCCAACCACCCGCCGCACCTGAAGGCCGGCGAAGTCAGCGCGATCGCAAAAGGATTCGGAGATCGACACCTCGGCGGAACCGCCGAAGCGACCAGCCATGACCTGTTTGCGTGGTAAGTAACAACCTCGCGCTGACAGCGGTTCCGAAAGAGAGTCTGGCACTTCCATGCGACTGAAAGACAACACCTTCCTCGTCACGGGCGGGGCCTCCGGTCTCGGTGCTGCGACCGCTGCTGCGATCGTCGAAGGCGGTGGGCGAGTGGTGATCACGGATCTGGCGACATCTGAGGGAGCGGCAACCACCGACGGGCTCGGCGACGCGGCGCTGTTCGTGCCCGCAGACATCACTGACGAGGTGTCGTTCACCGAGGCGCTCGACGCAGCCGAAGTCCATGGGCCGCTACGTGGGGCTGTGCACTGCGCAGGCCGCGGCGGAGACCGGCTGCGGATTCTCGACCGGGACAAGAACCCGGCCTCGCTCGAGAGCTTCCGAAATGTCATCGAGGTCAACCTCGTCGGCACCTACAACGTGCTGCGGTTGGCAGCGTCCCGCATCGCGCGCAACGAACCGATCGACGGGGAGCGGGGCGCTATCGTGCTGACCGCATCGGTCGCGGCCTTCGATGGACAGATCGGGCAAACGTCGTATACCGCATCCAAAGCGGCGGTCCACGGTATGACGCTCGTGTCGGCACGTGACCTCGCCAGTGTGGGTATCCGGGTCAACACCATCGCCCCAGGCATCTTCGACACACCGATGCTTGCCCGCCTGCGCGACGACATCCGCGAAGGGCTTGCCGCGGATGTCCCGTTCCCCAAGCGTCTCGGCGACCCCGGAGACTATGCGGGGATGGCGCTGACGTTGCTGCAGAACGGATATGTCAACGGCGAGACGATCCGCCTCGACGGCGCGATTCGGATGGCTCCGCGCTGAGCTTTCACGGCGAACGACACTACCGATCGCATCTGGGTTCGTGATCACACCGGTACCTCGATGTGATCGTTGTTCCAGGGGTGGGGTCTGACCTGTTGCTTGTCGCGAACCCCCGGAAACCGGACTACGCGCACTGCTACGTTGTTAACCGATGATTTGCCAGAGAAAACAAAGACTGATTTTGGTTTGACCCCGACAAAGCTTTCGGACAACAACCACTTGAGGACGCGCTATGGCCATTTTTACCGATAACCCGCAGAGTCCCGCTCCACCTGGCGGTTCGGACACATCGACCAAATCGCAACAGAAGGTCACGGTGAACTGGCCGGTCTTCATCGGTTCCAGTGTCGGGATCATCGGGATCATCGTCTGGGCGCTGATCGACCAGGAGGGCGCCGACGACGTCATCGGCACCGCAGTGAGCTGGGTCGCCACCAACCTCGGCTGGTTCTACATCCTCCTGGTGACCGTTGTACTCGCCTTCGTGGTGTGGGCGGCGTTGTCATCGGTGGGCCGGGTGAAACTCGGGCCCGACCACTCGAAGCCGGTCTACAACCTGTTCTCCTGGACGGCCATGTTGTTTGCTGCCGGGATCGGTATCGACCTCATGTTCTTCTCGGTCGCCGAACCGGTCACGCAGTATCTCGCGCCACCGGTCGGTGACGGTGAGACAACAGAAGCGGCTCGACAGGCGTTGACGTGGACGCTGTTTCATTACGGCATCATCGGCTGGGCGCTCTATGCGCTGATCGGTATGGCGCTGGGCTATTTCGCCTACCGGCACAATCTCCCGTTGAGTATCCGCTCGGCCCTGTACCCAATCTTCGGGAAGCGGGTCGAGGGTGGACTCGGCAACTTCGTCGACATCGCCGCCCTGCTCGGTGCGATCTTCGGATTGGCGACCAGCCTGGGAATCGGTGTGGCACAACTCAATGTCGGCCTCGATGAACTATTCGGAATCGAACGAGGCACGTGGGCGCAGGCCGGACTGATCGCAATCGCCGTCCTGATCGCCACGGTGTCAGCGGTTTCCGGCATCGACAAGGGTGTGCGCCGGTTGTCCGAGCTCAATGTGATCGTCGCAGTGGGCCTGATGCTCTTCATTCTGATCGCGGGTTCCACCGCATACCTGTTCGACGGGATCGTGCAGAACACCGGCGACTTCATCAGCCGGTTCCCCGGCATGACCCTCGACACGTTCGCCTACGACCGGCCCGATGAATGGCTGTCGTCCTGGACCCTCTTCTTCTGGGCCTGGTGGATTGCCTGGGCCCCGTTTGTCGGTTTGTTCCTGGCCCGGATCTCCCGTGGACGGACGATCCGGCAGTTCGTGCTCGGCACGTTGACCGTTCCGTTCCTGTTCATCCTGCTGTGGATCTCGGTCTTCGGGAACAGTGCGATCGAACTGGTCCGCGGGGGCAACACCGAATTCGGTGAGACAGCGGTGAACGTGCCCGAGGAGGCGTTCTACGGTCTGCTCGAGGAGTATCCGGCCGCGCCCTTCCTGATCGTCGTCGCCACGTTGACCGGGTTGCTGTTCTACGTCACCAGCGCAGATTCCGGGGCCCTGGTGATGTCGCACTTCAGTTCGCGGATGCCGGACAACGAGTCCGACGGACCGGCCTGGGTGCGGATCTTCTGGGCCGCGGCCACCGGCCTGCTGACCTTTGCGATGTTGTTGATCGGCGGCATCACCACGTTGCAGAACGCCACGATCATCATGGGCGTCCCGTTTGCCGTCGTGATCGTTTTCATCATGCTGGGGTTGTTCAAAGCGCTTCAGGTGGAACAACACTGGGTAGAGTCGGCGCGGTTGTCGATCCCCAAGGTGCTGTCCAGCCGGACCGCGGGCGGTACCGCGCTGCACTGGCGGCAGCGCATAGCGCGGTCGGTGCGATATCCCGATGCTGCCGCGACCGAGCGGTACGTCAGCACCGTGGTCGGTCCGGCGCTGCAAGAGGTCGCTGACGAATTGACCGCTGCCGGAAGGGAAGCGACGTTTGGCGAGCAGCTGGTCGAATCGTGCGGCATCCACGCCTACCACCTCGATGTCGCATATGAGGGGGAGCGGGGCTTCCACTATCAGGTCTATCCGACCGAACACCTGATCCCGCAATATGGACGGCTACCGAAGAGCCCGAGCAAGTTCTTCCGGCTCGAGGTGTTCACGGCCTCCGGCAGCAGCGGGTTCGACGTCTTCGGATTCTCCAAGGATCAACTCATCGGCAATGTGCTCGATCACTATGAACGTCACCTCGAGTTCCTGCATCGCTCCGTTGGCGGCGATTCGACCACGGTCGACGTCGCACCGGTCCTCGATTGGTCGACCGACTTCGAGTCGATCCCGGCCGATGTCGTAGACGACACAGACGGAACAGCAGGCACCACACCGACCACCAAAGAGGAGTCATGACCGCACAAACCCTGTTCATCAACGGTAAGTGGGAATCCGCGGCCGACGGGGGCACCCGCGACATCGAATGTCCCGCCACGCGCGAGCTGGTCGGGACGGTCAGTGACGCCGGTCCGGCAGACACCGAGCGGGCGATTGCGGCAGCCCGGCAGGCATACGACGACGGCCGGTGGTCGCTCGTGCCCGCACCCGAACGCGGCGCCTTCGTGCTGCGCGTGGCGGCGGCACTGCGGGAACGCAAATCAGAGTTCGCCCGGGCCGAATCCCTCGACACCGGCAAGCGCCTGGTCGAGTCCGAAATCGACATGGACGACATCGCAGCCTGTTTCGAGTACTTCGGTCGCGCGGCGGCGCAGGATGCCGGTCGGCTGGTCGATGCCGGCAGTAATGACGTGGTCAGTCGCATCCAGTACGAACCGGTGGGTGTCTGCGGGATGATCACGCCGTGGAACTACCCATTGCTGCAAGCAGCGTGGAAGATGGCACCTGCCCTGGCGGCCGGCTGCACGTTCATCCTCAAACCTGCTGAACTGACACCACATACCGCGATTTTGATGATGCGGGTTTTCGACGATCTGGGGCTTCCCGCCGGGGTGGCCAATCTGGTCACGGGCACCGGACCGCGGGCCGGAGCGGCCCTGTCGGAACATCCGGACGTAGACATGGTGTCGTTCACCGGAGGGCTGGTCACCGGGCGTCTGATCGGTGCCGCGGCGGCGGCGACGGTGAAGAAGGTTGCCCTCGAGCTGGGTGGCAAGAATCCGAATGTGATCTTCGCCGACGCCGATTTCGATGCCGCCGTCGACAACGCACTCAACGGCGGGTTTGTGCATTCCGGGCAAGTTTGCTCTGCCGGGGCCCGAATCATCGTGCAGGACAGTATCGCCGAGAAATTCACCGATGCACTGGTCGCCCGGGCGAAGCAGATCCGGCTCGGTGGACCGTTCGACGACTCGGCCGAGACCGGCCCGTTGATCTCGGCAGCGCATCGGGAGAAGGTCGACGCCTACATACGCAAGGGTGTCGCCGAGGGCGCGCGGTTGCGGTGCGGCGGTGAGTTCGGCACCGGCACATCGGGCGAATCCGATCTCGATGCCGGTTACTACTACCTGCCGACGGTGCTGGATCAAGTACAGCGGGGCATGTCGGTGGTGGCCGACGAGGCATTCGGTCCGGTGGTCACCGTGGAGACCTTCACCGACGAAGACGACGCCGTGGCAATCGCCAACGACACCGTCTACGGGCTGGCCGGTGCGGTCTGGACTCAGGACGCCGGTAAGGCCCAACGGGTGGCGAACCGGTTACGGCACGGCACGATCTGGATCAACGACTATCACCCGTATCTCCCACAGGCGGAGTGGGGTGGCTTCGGTCAATCAGGCGTTGGACGCGAGCTGGGGCCCACGGGCCTGAGCGAGTATCGCGAAGCCAAACATGTGTATCAGAACATCGCACCGGCCGTGACCGGCTGGTTCGAGGACACGAGCACGGAGAGCAGCAAATGAGCACCGAGCGGGCTTTCGACTATGTCGTCGTCGGTGGCGGTTCGGCCGGTTGCGCCGTGGCGGCGCGACTCTCGGAAGATCCGTCGATCAGTGTTGCGCTGATCGAGGCCGGCCCCGACGATCACGGCATTCCCGAAGTGCTGCAACTGGACCGGTGGATGGAGCTCCTCGAGTCCGGTTACGACTGGGACTACGTCGTCGAGCCGCAGGAGAACGGCAACTCGTTCCTGCGTCACGCTCGCGCTCGGGTGATGGGCGGATGCTCGTCGCACAACTCCTGTATCGCGTTCTGGCCGCCCGCCGAGGACATCGACGAGTGGGAGTCGAAATACGGTGCGACGGGCTGGAACAAGGAGACGGTCTGGCCGCTGATCAAGCGGCTCGAGACCAACGAAGACGCTGGCCCGCAGTATCCGCACCACGGTGACAGCGGACCGGTACACCTGATGAACGTTCCGCCCGCCGATCCCTGCGGTGTGGCATTGCTCGAAGCCGCCGCCGAGGCCGGGATCCCGACCGAGAAGTTCAACACCGGATCCACGGTCGTCCACGGCGCCAACTTCTTTCAGATCAACCGCCGCGCCGACGGAACGCGTGCGTCGTCGTCGGTGTCCTACATTCATCCGATCACCGATCGGCCCAACTTCACACTGCTGACCGGGCTGCGCGCCAAGAAACTCGTCTTCGACGGAACCCGCTGTGTGGGTGTCGACGTGGTCGACAACCAGTTCGGCCGCACCAAGACGATCCGGGCGAACGCCGAAGTGGTGTTGTCCGCCGGGGCGGTGGATTCACCGAAGCTGTTGATGCTGTCGGGAATCGGTCCGGCAGATCACCTGCGGGAGTTCGACATCGAGGTCCTGGTCGATTCGCCGGGAGTCGGGTCGCATCTGCAGGATCACCCCGAAGGCGTGATCTCGTGGGAAGCGAAGCAGCCCATGCCCACCGAGTCGACGCAGTGGTGGGAGATCGGGATCTTCGACACCGTCGACGATGGTCTCGATCGTCCCGACCTGATGATGCACTACGGATCCGTGCCCTTTGACATGCACACGGTTCGGCAGGGGTATCCGACGTCGGAAAACGTCTTTGTCCTCACCCCGAACGTCACCCATGCGCACTCGCGTGGGTTCATCCGGCTGCGGACCCGGGACTTCCGCGACAAGCCGCTGGTCGACCCCCGCTACTTCACAGACCCCGACGGTTACGACATGCGGATCATGATCGCCGGTATTCGGCGTGCCCGCGAGATCGTCGCGCAACCGGCGATGCAGTCGTGGGCGGGAACCGAACTGTTCCCCGGTGTCGACGTCCAGTCGGACGAGGACCTCGCCGACTACATCCGGCGCACGCACAACACCGTCTATCACCTGGCGGGTAGCGTTCGGATGGGCGCCGTCGACGACGTCGACTCGCCGCTCGATCCCGAACTCCGGGTCAAAGGTGTGCAGGGGCTCCGAGTGGCGGACGCCTCGGTGTTCCCCGAACACACCACCGTGAACCCCAACATCACCGTGATGATGGTCGGTGAACGTTGTGCGGACCTGATCCGCGCCGCCCGCACTTAGCCCACACCTGCAAACGAGCCGGAATTACGAGGACGAGCCACAAACTTGTGGCTCGTCCTCGTAATTCCGGCTCGTTTGCGCCAGGGCGCCCTCGATCAGGTCGAGGACTGGTGCTCGGAGCACTGCGGGTTCGTGCACACCGGATCTGATTTGGTCTTGTGGATATCGCCCCCGAACGTGCGGAATTCATGCACCTCGACCTCCATGTGTTGGCCGCACACGGGGCAGTTGTGGACGACCTGCTTCCTATACGTCTTGGTAGCCATACCCCACCGTAAAACTGTGACCCCCATCACGTCCAGTGTTGCGGTGTAGCGCTGCGAACCCGGTACCGAAAAGCGATGCCCAGCGACTTGCGACCAGGCGGGCCGCGCGGGGTCGCGATGGGTTTGCGACGGCTGCCGTGTGGGTACCGAAAAGTACATGGCACATGAACTCGACGGACAGCAGATCGCGTTTCTCGTGGCGCCGGAAGGTGTCGAACAGGTGGAGTTGACCCAGCCTTGGGAGGCGGTCCGCAGCGCCGGCGGCACTCCGCACCTGGTGTCGACGGAACCGGGCAAGATCCAGGCCTACAACCATCTCGACAAGGCCGACACCTTTGCGGTGGATGCCGTCGTCTCAGAGGTCCCCTCAGCCGACTTCGATGCGTTGGTGCTGCCGGGTGGCGTCGCCAACCCGGACTACCTGCGTACCGACTCCGATGCGGTTCAGTTCATCGCGTCGTTCTTCACCGAGGGCAAGCCGGTGGCAGCGATCTGCCACGCGCCCTGGACGCTGGTGGAGGCCGACGTCGTCGGCGGGCGGACCCTGACCTCGTACCCGAGCGTGCGCACAGATATCGCCAACGCTGGTGGCCAGTGGGTCGATGACGAGGTCGTGGTCTGCACTAAGGGATCCAACGTGCTGATCACCAGCCGCAACCCCGACGACCTTCCGGCATTCGACGACGCGCTGGTGCGTGAGTTCGCGGCCGCCAAGTCCTGATCCCGGGCCGGCCTCGGCCCGATCTGCCGACGGCGTGTGTAAGGGTGGGCAGTCATGACGACCGCCCGGCGCCTCGGCGCGCATCTGGCCCGCTTCGGTTTGGCCCGTCCGCATTCACTCGGCGGCGCTCTCGGTTCGCCCGCGCCGATTCGTGGTCGCAAAATGATGATCACCGGAGCGTCGTCGGGCGTCGGTGAGGCGGCCGCGCTGGCTCTGGGCAGCCAGGGCGCCGAACTCATCCTGGTCGCTCGCGGTGCGGACGGCTTGAACGCGGTGCGGGACCGCGTTGTCGCCGGAGGCGGTGTTGCGCACTGTCATCCCGCGGATCTGGCCGACGAAGCGGACGTCCACCGGCTCGTCGACGAGGTGCTCGCAGAACACGGCACACCAGATGTCCTGATCAACAACGCCGGCCGCTCCATCCGGCGTACCGCCATCGACTCGGTCGACCGGTTACACGACTATCGCCGCACCATGGCGGTCAACTACTTCGGGCCGGTGGGTTTGATGCTCGGGTTCCTGCCGGGTATGAAAACCCGTGGTGGCGGGCACATCATCAACATCTCGACGTGGGGCGTGCCGGCCGGATCGATGCCGAAGTTCTCGGCGTACGCCGGATCGAAAGCCGCGCTGAGCATCGTCGGCCGGAGCATCGGAACAGAACTGTCGGCCGACGGAATCGTGGTGAGCACGATCTATTTCCCGCTCATCCGGACACCGATGATCGCACCCACCGCCGAATACGACGGGCTGCCCGCACTGTCGGCGGACGAGGCGGCATCGTGGATCACCCATGCGGTCAGGCATCGTCCCGCGGAGGTGATGCCGCGGTATGCACGGGTTTTGCAGCGGGTGTCGGCGATCCGCGCCGCCGGAACCGATAGGTTGCTGAGTAGGGGCCTGACGTGAGGACATTGTGCCCTGATCGGCCGGTCCGACTGTTCCGGGCCGAGTTCGCCAGGCATGCTTGAACGATGACTGCACACCCGATGTTCCCGCTGGGAATGGCCTTGCTGCCCGGCGAGAAGCTGAGCCTGCAGGTCTTCGAGCACCGATACCGCCAGATGGTGGCCGACTGTACGGCCATCGACGGGACGAACAGCTTTGGTGTCGTGCTGATCTCGCGCGGCAGTGAGGTCGGCGGTGGCGAAAAACGCGTCGATGTCGGGACACTTGCGCAGATCGAAGAATGCATCGCTCGACCCGATGGGCGTTACCACCTGACGTGCGTGGGCACCGATCGCTTCCGGGTCAAGTCGTGGCTGCCCGACAACCCGTATCCGATGGCCGACATCACGATGTGGCCGAGCACCGACCCCATCGCGTACCCGGCAGATCTTGCGCCACTTCGGGAAAGACTCAACGGCCTGTCGTCGGTGTTGTCCCGGGTGCGCGGAATCGTCGTCGAAGACCGGCTGGTCGAACCGCTCGACAGCGACGGACCGGTCGACGCCAAGGTCTATGACACCGCGGTCAGGCTCGGTCTGGGGCCTGCGGACCGACTGAAGGTCCTGTCGGCGCCGGGCACCGCGGAGCGGATCATCGAGTTGTGTCAGGCCATCGACGACCTGATCGCGGTCATCGAATTCTCCGGCCTGCCAGATGATTAGTCACCGCAAACGGCGATAGGGGACAGCGACGTGGGTGTGGCGACTGGCGCGGTATTCGTGTGGATCGGCATGGTGTCCGCGATCTCGTTCATCGAGGCACCACTGAAGTTTCGGGCGCCGGAGGTGACGCTGCGTATCGGGCTCGGTATCGGACGACTTGTGTTCCGAGCGTTGAACATGGCCGAAGTGGTCTTGGCCGTGGCCGTGGTGGCCGGGCTGATCATCGGATCACCGACATCGGCTGCCGTGGTCGCCGCCGCGGTCGCCATCGGAGCGCTGATCATCCAGGTCGCCGCGGTCCGTCCGGCGTTGACCCGACGCTCGGACCGCGTGCTGGCGGGTGACGAGAGCGGCGCGGGTTCACGGGCGCACCTGGTCTACATCGGTTTCGAGGTGA
Organism: Williamsia sp. z34; assembly: GCF_059553395.1. NCBI lineage: Bacteria > Bacillati > Actinomycetota > Actinomycetes > Mycobacteriales > Nocardiaceae > Williamsia > Williamsia sp. z34. The sequence goes on from NZ_JCANWW010000001.1 coordinate 140,432, forward strand.
TCAAGTTCGTCGCACTGATCATCTGCGGTGCGCTGCTGCTGACCTGAGTCGGATCAGTTCGACGACGCCCCTGCCGCGATCAGCAGGACCACGAACAGGGCGATGCCGATCGCCCACAGCGCCACGGCGACCCAGCCGATGATCCGTCCGGCCTGGGCCATCCCGAGCCCGTCCTGGGTACCGCCCGACGCGTTGATTTCGTCGATTGCCTTGTTGCCGAAGATGATCGCCGGAATCGCGCCGAGCCCGCAGATCACAAAGGCGGCGATACCGCAGACGAGCGCAATGATGGCGTTGGAGTTCGTCTCCCGGTTCACCGGATAGCCGTAGCCGCCCGCCGCCGGGTAGCCGGGCTGCTGGTAGCCGGGCTGTTGATAGCCGTAACCGGGTTGTTCGTAGGGCTGCGTGTATCCGGGCTGCGGGTATCCCGGCGCCTGGTAGCCGGGTTGCTGGTAGCCGGGTTGTTGGTAGCCGGGTTGCTGGTAGCCGGGCTGCTGGTATTCCTCGCCCGGGGTCGGCGTGCCGCCGCCCTGGCCCTCGGAGTTGTCGTCGCGTTTGCGGAGCGGATCGTTGTTCGGGTCGTACGGCGGGGGATAGGTCATGACCTTCACCTTTCACGGACGTCAACTTCGCCTCCGGCCGAGGCCGCATGTGATTGCGATGAAGTCTATCGCCGTTCCTGGTTCAGCCGGTCGGGACGGCAGCCGGCTGGGCTGGGGCCGGGATCTCGGTCAGTGCCGCCGGTGCCGGGTCGGCGGCCGAGATCGCCCGATACGCCCCGTCCCGCACGGCAAAACCATTGTCTGACCTGGTATTTACGCAGTACAGGCCGGTGGGTGTGGCCAGGCACTGGAAGTTGCGGATCGAGATCGCCGAGCCGGACAACAACGGTTCGCTGCTGACCCAGACCCAGGGGGTGTCGGTGCAGGTGCCCTGCGTCGACGTCTCGGTGAGGACGACGTAGCCGCCCTGCCAGGTGCATCCCGTCGGCGTCGGGCCCGGTTCGGGCCGGGCGTCCCCGCCGGTCACATCACACGCCAGGGTGGCGGTGTCGCGCTCCACGGTGGAGCAGTGCACGCCACCGTCCGCGGTGCTGAAGTGGAATTGCGAGGTGTCCTGCATCGGTCCGCCCGCGGCGGGGGCCGCCTCGTGGAAATCGGTGTTGTCCACCCGTGGTGCGAGGCCGATCACCCCGCCGATCGTCTGCGCGTCTGATCGGGGGGTCGCGATGGTCGTCAAACCGCTGCTGGTGGTGGTTGTGGACGTCGGCCGCTCGGTGGACAACGTGTCGGTGGGTGGTAATTCCTTGGTGGTCGGCCCGTCCTCGGGAAAACACCCCCCGAGGGTGACGATCGCCGCGGCGCACGCCAGCACCATCCCGATCGCTGATTTCCCCATGTCCGTACCCTTACCTGTGTGTCGACACCCAAGATTGTGCTTTTTTATGTCTTCACGCCGATCGCCGACCCCGAGGCAATACGGCTTTGGCAGCACACATTATGCGAAGCGGTCGGGGTCACGGGCCGGATCATCATCTCCGAGCACGGGATCAACAGCACGGTCGGCGGCGACATCGCCGCGGTCAAACGCTATGTTCACGGCACGAGGGCCTATCCGGCGTTCAAGAATGCCGACATCAAGTGGTCCGACGGACTCGGCGACGACTTTCCTCGGCTGAGCGTGAAGGTGCGCCCCGAGATCGTCACCTTCGGTGCCCCCGGTGAACTGCAGGTCGACGAATCCGGAGTGGTCGGTGGCGGCACCCACCTGAGCCCCGAGGGTGTGCACGACCTGGTCGCCGAGCGGGGTGACGACGTGGTCTTCTTCGACGGCCGCAACCATCTCGAGGCCCAGATCGGCCGCTTCCGCGATGCCGTCGTACCGCCGACCGAAACGACCCGCGACTTCATCGACCTGATCGAGCGCGGCGAATACGACCACCTCAAGGACAAACCGGTGGTCACCTACTGCACCGGCGGGGTGCGCTGCGAAGTGTTGTCGGTGCTGATGCGCAATCGCGGTTTCAACGAGGTGTATCAACTCGACGGCGGCATCGTCCGATATGGCGAGAAGTTCGGCGACGACGGTCTCTGGGACGGCTCGCTGTACGTGTTCGACAAACGGATGAGCCTGGATTTCTCCGACCACGCGAAGGTCATCGGCGCCTGCACCCGCTGTGGCGCCCAGACCAAGAACGTCGCGAACTACCCGGATCCGGGAGGTCGCGAACTGGTGGTGGTCTGCCGGCAGTGTCAGGCCGGCGCGGAGGTATGAGCGGGGGCGTGAAGCGGATACCGGTTCTGCTCGTCGCCGGATTTCTCGGCGCCGGCAAGACGACACTCCTCAACAACCTGCTGCGTACCCGTTCGGGGTTGCGAATCGGTGTGGTGGTCAACGACTTCGGGTCCGTGAACATCGATGCGATGCTGGTGGCCGGTCAGGTCGACGGAGCTGTCTCGCTGGGCAATGGCTGCATGTGCTGCACGATCGACGATGACGGACTCGATGCCACATTCGAGGTGTTGACGGCGCCGAAGGCGGGACTGGACCTGATCGTCGTCGAGGCCAGTGGCCTTGCGGAGCCGCGCAACCTGATCCGAATGGTCGTGGGCAGCACCAATTCTCGTGTTGAATACGGGGGTCTGGTGTATCTGGTGGACACCGCGAATCACGCCGGCACCCGTGCCCGGCATGCCCGGATCGATCAGCATCTGGCACTGGCCGACCTGATCGTGCTCAACAAGGTCGATCTGGCCGGCCCCGAAGTGATCGCGGTAGCACGCGAGGTGGCGCGTAGCTGCAATCCGACCGCCCCGATCATCGAGACACGCGACTCCGCAGTCGATGTGGTGTTGCTGACCGGTATGGAACCGCGCCAGGTATCCGACGACGGTCCGCGCCAGCTGGGTCTGGACGAGCTGCTGATCGAGGACGACGCTCATTGCGGCCATCTCCATCATGACTATCAGGCCGTCACCTTCACCGAGCCGGGCCCGATGGACCCGCGGGCGTTGGCGGCGTTCCTGGAACAACCACCGGCCGGAGTGTTCCGGATCAAAGGTTTCGTGCACTTCGATGTCGTGGGCCATCGGCGCAAATACCTCGTCCACACCGTCGGCAACTACGTCAGCGTGCACGCGCAGAAGTGGGAGCCGGGGGAGTCGCGGCGCACCGAACTGGTCATCATCGGCGCGGGCATCGATGAGGCACAAACGCTTTCGGGGCTCGGTGGATGCCGTGCCGCAGGCGATGTCGACGAGCAGTCGATGCTCGGCATCACCCGCTACCAGCGCTAGGCCCGGGCGCGGCAGGGTACCTGCCGATTGCGCGGCCGGTGGGCCCGCTGACCGAACGATTGCGCATCGCCTCGGTCACGACCCGGCATCGGTTTCCGGCGTATCCATCACCCATTTCCCAAAAGTCTCAAGGACTGGTTCACTGTTACGGAAGTGAAATTCGTGACTGGAGTTGCGGGGCTGTCGCCCGAGTCGAGTCCTGGCCGGACCCCCACCCGCAACCGAACGGTCCGAAGGTCGCGCCGGCCCTTTTCGGCGCACGCGAAAGGAACACCGTGACCATGAAGAACATGCGCGTCGCCGGGCTCACCACCTTGGCCCTCGCCGCTTCGCTGATCGCGATGCCTACGACGGCGTCAGCCGAGCCGACTCCTCCGCAAGGTGATTCGCTCGTCGGAAAGACGATCTTCATCGACCCCGGACATCAGGGTTCGTCGGCGGGGCAGGACCTGAACAAGCAGGTACCCGACGGCCGGGGCGGCACCAAGGCCTGCCAGACCACCGGCGCCACCAGCCCGAACGGCGTCGCCGAACACAAGGTCAACTGGGACATCTCCCAGCTCGTGAAGGCCGGCCTGGAAAGCCAGGGCGCCAAGGTGGTCCTGAGCCGACAGGACGACACCGGCTGGGGCGGGTGCATCGATGAGCGCATCAACGCCGCCAACGCCTCGAATGCCGACATGGCCGTCAATGTCCACGCCGACTCCACCTCGCCCGGAGTCGACGAGACCAAGAGTGGCTTCCACATCATCGTTCCGCAGCTCCCGCTTCCCGACGCGACGGTCCAGCAGGTGCAATCCGGCCCCGGGCTCAAGGCCGCCGGGCTGATGCGGGACGCGTTCAAGGATGCCGGGCTGGCCCCGGCGAACTACGCCGGTGCGCAGGACGGCCTGCAGACCAGGACGGACGTCGCCGCGGCCAACCTCACCAAGGTCCCGAACGTCTTCGTCGAGTTGGGCAATCTGTCCAATCCCGCCGATTCCGCGGCGCTGACCGGCCCCGATGGCCAGCTCAAGTACGCCATCGGCCTGATCGACGGAATGATCCGGTTCCTGTTGACCGGTGATGCAGCCACCGCGCCTGCCGCCCCGACCACTGCTGCGCCGACCACTGCTGCGCCGACCACTGCCGCCCCGGCCGCTCCCGCGCCGGGTGCCCCGGCACCGGCACCGGCCGCGCCCACGGCTGCGGCCCCCACGACTGCGGCGCCCGCCGCCACCACACCGGTCGCGCCGGCACCGGCCGCGCCGGCACCGACCACGGCGGCCCGGACCTCGGCAGCGCCGAGCACCCCGACCACGGCGCCCGCACCGAAGGCCGCGACGCCGACCGCCGCGGCGCCCAAGACCGCAGCGCCCAAGACTGCAACACCGACACGTACGGTCGCCCCCGGCATGGGACTGCCCAGCCAGCCGCTCGGTAGTGAGAACGGAACGACGGCACCGTCGACGTCGCCGGAGTCCGAAGGTATCGACCTGACCGGTCTGCAGTCGCTTCTACCGCTGATCAGCTCGCTGCTCGAAGCCGAGGATTCCGAGGGGATCGCAGGCTTGTTGGCCACGCAGGGCAATGATGTGGCATCCCAGGTCCTCGAGGCGATGCTCTCGGTCGTCTACGAGCTATTTGGCGGCAAACTACCTATCTGAGACCTCCCCTGACCCGTAGGGTTGAGGCATGAGTGTCAAAGATCTACTGGTGATGAAGCCTCCAGTGAAAGACCTGCGAGCCAAGCGGGTACTGATCACCGGTGCCGGCAGCGGGATCGGCAAGGCCACCGCGCTGGCATCGGCGAGGGCCGGCGCCGCACTGGTGCTCACCGACCTCAATGCGGACGGCCTCGACGAGACGGTGGCCCAGATCCGCAATACCGACGGCAAGGTCGTGTTCCACCGCGCCGGCGACGTCTCCGACTACGAGTGGGTCAAGCGGTTCGCCCAACAGGTCGACGCCGAGGTCGGTGTGATGGACGTCGTGATGAACATCGCGGGCGTATCAGCCTGGGGCACAGTGGAAAACCTCGAGCATCGGCACTGGAAGCAGATGGTCGACGTGAATCTGATGGGGCCCATCCACATCATCGAGTGTTTTGTGCCGCAGATCGTTCGGCGCGGCCGCGGGGGTCATCTGGTCAACGTGTCATCGGCGGCGGGCCTGTTGGCGCTGCCGTGGCACGCCGCCTACAGCGCCGGCAAGTTCGGGATCCGCGGCGTGTCCGAGGTACTTCGAATGGACTTGCGGCGGCACAAGATCGGCGTTTCGCTGGTCTGTCCGGGTGGCGTGGACACGCCGCTGGTCAACACCGTCGAGATCGCCGGGATCGACCGTGGCAACCCGGTGATCGCGAAGCAGATCGGACGCTTCCACAAGGTCGCGGTCACCCCGGAGAAGGCGGCAGAGGCCATTCTCAAGGGCATTCGCAAGAACCGGTTCATGGTGTACACGTCGTTCGACATCCGGTTCGGGTATTGGGTGTCCCGGAAGTTCGCGTGGCCCTATGAGATCGTGATGCGGATCGCGAACAACCAGTTCGATCACATTGCGCGGGTCAGTGCGCGGAGCCTCGAAGCGTCTGCCGCAGCGTCGGACTCAGGTGCTAGCTCTTCCACCAGTCGTCAAAAGGGGTGACCGGAACGGTGCGCTTGTGCGCCGAGCGCAGGAACAGTGTTTCGATGCGTTCGGCGACCTGCGCGTCGACCTCCATGCCCTCGAGATAGTCGTCTATCTGGCTGTACGTCACGCCGAGGACTTCTTCGTCGGGCAGTGCCGGACGGTCGTCCTCGAGGTCGGCGGTCGGGACCTTGATCGTGACCGACTCCGGGGCGCCGAGATGTCGAAGGATCTGTGCGCCTTGACGTTTCGTTAGACCGGTCAACGGTGTGACATCGACTCCACCGTCGCCGTACTTGGTGAAGAACCCACTGACCGCCTCGGCGGCGTGGTCGGTTCCGACCACCAGCAGGTTTTCCTGCCCGGCAACGGCGTACTGCAGGATCATGCGTTCGCGCGCCTTGATGTTGCCGCGCACCAGGTCCCGGAGCGGCTCGCCGAGTGTCTGCACGACCACCTCGGCGGTGGCGTCGGAGCCGGGCTTGACGTTGTAGACCTCTGAGCGGTCGGGGTCGATGAACTTGAGTGCGATCTGGGCGTCTTCCTCGTCGGCCTGCTCGCCGTAGGGGAGCCGCACCGCTACGAACGTCGCGTTGCCGCCCTCGGCACGGACGGATTCGGCCGCGAGCTGGCAGAGCCGCCCGGTCAGGCAGGAGTCTTGTCCGCCGCTGATGCCCAGCACAAAACCGTTGGTGCCGGTGCTCAGGAGGTACTGCTTGAGGAAGTCCACCCGCCGGTCCACCTCCTGCTGGGGATCGATGGTCGCGGAGACGTCGAGTTCGGCGATGATTCGCTCTTGCAGGCTGGCCATGCACAAATGGTAGTGGGACCGGTGCGGTTCCGGCACGCTGGAGCGGTGACCGCACGCGAATTCCGTAAACACCGATCCGATGCGCCTCGCGACTTCTTCGCTGCCGAGGCAGCGGGCCTGCGATGGCTTGCCGATGCCGGGGCCCAGGTGCCCGAGGTGCTCGATGTCGGGGTCGACCACATCACCTTGCGTCGGTTGACCACCGCGGCCCCGACTCGGCGACATGCTCAGGAGTTCGGTGCGGTGCTGGCCCGGGTGCACGGATGTGGTGCCGATCGGTTCGGTAGCCCGCCCGCCGGGTTCACCGGTCAGGTGTTCATCGGGAACCGGCCGATGCCCTCGGTTCCGACCGCCCGCTGGGGTCAGTTCTACGCCCGGCAGCGCGTTCTCGCCTTTGTCGATGATGCGGTGGCTGCCGGAAACCTCGACCGGGCGGACGAAACGGCCACCCGCGAGGCCTGCGAGCTCATCGCGTCCGGGGCGTTCGACGACGGGCAGCCGCCGGCCCGCATCCACGGTGACCTGTGGAACGGCAACGTGATGTGGACCCCCGAGGGCGTGGTGCTGATCGATCCCGCCGCCCATGGCGGGCACCGGGAGACAGATCTGGCGATGCTCGCGTTATTCGGCTGCCCCGCTCTCGATGCGATCATCGCGGGCTATGAAGAGGTATACCAACTCGTCGACGGGTGGCCAGAGCGCATCGCGTTGCACCAGCTGCATCCGCTGGCGGTACATGCGGTGGGACATGGTCCGGGCTATGGGGTCGAGCTCGGCCGGGCCGCGCGGCAGACGCTCGCACTGGCCCGATGACCTGAGAGGTCCCAGGCCTTGGCCACGCGTCAGCGCAGGTCGCGGTCGCGGATCCGCGGCGGCGGTGCGTAGATGATCTGCTCCGGGGCGCGGTAGGCCCGGGCTCCGGCCGGTGGCGGGGGCTGTCGATCGTCGTAGGGTGCCGCGCGACGCGTACGGGGTTCGGGGATCTCCGGTGCCGCACGCCGGCGCCGAGGTGGCGGACCACCGAGGTCGTCGCCACGTTCGGGCATCCGGGGTTCGGATGCGAGTGGGCGCGGATCGGTGGTGCGGACGGGAGGTCGGTGAGGCTGGTTCACGCGCGGTCGGGGTACTGCCGGGGGTACCGATCCGTCGCCGTCGAGCACTGCGGGGCGGGGTTGTGGCCGGGGCGCTTTCGTGGCGCCGGCGCGGGACTTGTCGGCCCGGGGGATGTCGCTGCGGGCCTTGTCGGTCGCCGTCTTTCCCGAGGCCTTCCGGGCTTGGTCTGCCGATCGTGGTGCCGCCTTGGCTGCGGTCTTCTTCGGCGACCTCGACGCGGAGGTCTTGCGGTCGCCGGTCTTGACGATCTTCCCGGCGTTCTTGGGATGGGTCAGCCAGATCCGTGCGGCGGCGATCGCCAACACGATGAAGAACGTCCATCCCATCAACGGGAACAGTTTCGCGACCGGCAACGCCACATTGAAGACAAGCTTCTTCAGGCCGGACTCGGAGGCCGACACCAGGAAGTAGAGCGTGATGACTGCCACACCGAACAAGACCAGTGGTGGCTGTGCCACCGCGGTGAACAGTGCGCGGCGGCGCACGGCGAGCACTGCCGCGATGCAGCCGATCATGTAGAGCGCCTTGAATGTGAAGCCGAGGGTCTCGTCGTCGCCTGCGACCACGATCACTGCTCCGACCGAGGTCAGGCCGACTGCCAGCAGCACAGCGCCCCACCATGGCACACCGGGTGCGGTGGGTAGTGCGGATTGCTCATCGAGGGGAACCCCCGAACGCGAGCGCGGCCCAGAAATCACATACCGACCGTACCGGTAAACCCTGAGAAATCCGGTACCGAACGCGTGTGACACTTCGGGTCAGTTCGCCGCCGGTTGCGTCGGGCCGGGACGCGAGGCCCCGGCTGCCCGGCCGGCCGCGGGGGCCGAAACCTCGGTGATCTTCAGCTTGGGTGAGCTGCTCAGGCGGCACGCGGAGGCGGTGATCCGGGTGACGCTCGCGCCGCTGCGGACGTGGGTCGATCGGGAGGCCGACTCCCGGCTGATGATCCGTTGCACACTGCCGGTGGTGGAGTTGATCGCCAGGGCGCCGCAACTTCCCCGGGGCACTGCGGGCGTGACCCGCGCTTCCGGGGCAGCGGTGCTGTCCGATCCGGCGTCGATGATGTGTGGTGCGGCCGGGCGGGCGGCCGACAGGCCCTGGTTGTAGGAGGTGCCCGATCGGCTGACCAGGACGGCGTCGTGGCCATCTCGCAGGGTGTCGCCGGAGGTGAACGCAAACACCGTGACCGCGGCCATCGTGAGGAGCCATCCTCCGACCACAATGTTGCCCATGCAGGTGCTGGCGGTGACATCGGACCGACGATCGTGGCTGACAGACATGTGAACGACTCCAGGGGTGAAGGGCAACTGGGATCAGGTTGTCCTGAGATGCTTGGAGGGGGCTTGAAATTCACTAGGAAAATCGGGTCGGCGCATCCAAATTGCTCAGTCGAGTGGCTTGAGGACGACGAATTCCGCAACGGAACGGGTCAACTGAGGCCGATTCCGGTACGCCGGGGCTGGGCGTCGATGGCCACCGGGGGTTCGAGTTCGTCGAGGTCGGAGAACGCGTCGAGGTCGGAGAGTTTGCGGGCGGTGACCGTGACCCGCGAATCGATGGTGCCGATGGCGCTGTTGTACGACTCCACTGCTTTGGTCAGTGATCCGCCGAGCTTGTCCATGTGCCGGGTCACCATGCCGATCCGCTGGTAGAGCTCTTTGCCGAGTTGATGGATCTGTTGGGCATCGCGGGTCAGCGCCTCGTGCCGCCAGCCGAGAGCAATCGTCCGCAGGAGCGCCACCAGGCTGGTGGGGGTGGCGATCACCACGTTGTTGGTGAAGCCGTAGTCGATCAGGTCGGGATCGGAGCGGCAGGCCATCTCGAGGATCGCCTCACCCGGGATGAAGAGCACCACGAACTCCGGTGAGGACTGCAGGGCTTCCCAGTACGCCTTGGACGAGAGTTGCTGGATATGGGTACGCAGCGCTTTGGCGTGTGCGCGGTAGGCCTGTGTGCGGAAGGCGGGATCACTGCTCTCGGCCGCTTCGAGATACGCCGAGAGGGGGACCTTCGCATCGATCACCACGTCGCGCCCACCCGCGAGATGCACCACCAGATCCGGCCGCACCTTCGACGAGTCCGAGGTGGTGCCGCTGACCTGTGTGGTGAAGTCGCAGTGGCGCTGCAACCCGGCCGCCTCGATCACCCGCTCGAGGTGGAGTTCGCCCCACCGTCCGCGGGCCTGTGGTGAGCGCATCGCGCCGGCCAGTTGCTGCGCTTGGTGTCCGAGGTGCTCGGACGTCTCCCGCATACCGCTGACCTGCTCGGTCAACCCCGCGTAGGCGGCGATCCGGTTGCGTTCGGTACGCCGCAGTTCCCCGGCCAGCGAATCGAGCGTCTCGCGCAGCGGGCCGACGATGTGGGAGACCTGCTGCCCGATGGCCCCCGATTGCCGGCGCGCGGCGTCTTCGCTGGCCGCCGACAGTGACCGGACCAGCAGGTCGTGGTTGGCGTGCGCGGCATCGGCCTCGGCGCGGGCGCGCGCCACCTCCGTCCCGGACTTGTTCGCGTGGACCAGCCATCCCAAGGCGAACCCGACTGCCAGTCCGACGATCAGCAGTACGACTGCGGTGATACTCATGGTGTTGATGGTGCATCAGAGGTCTGACACATCCGGTTGCGAGTGGTTCGGGACTGCAGATGTGGACAGGTTTTGGACGGATTTACGCGGCCGACGCCGTCACAACCGAGGACTTCGGGCGTGTGGTTCCTCGTGTGCCAACAGCCAGGACTTGATCGGCAGTCCGTAGCGGAAACCGCCGAGCGACCGGTCGGTGCGCAGCACGCGGTGACAGGGTACGAACAGCGCTGCCGCGTTCCGCGCGCAGGCACTGGCGGCGCCTCGGATCGCGGCCGGACGACCGCTGCGGGCGGCGTATTCGGTGTAACTGACCGGCGATCCGGCCGGGATCGTTCGCAGTACGTCCCAGGCGTGCTCGAGGAACTCGCCCGAGCGCTGCCGGACGGGAATGGTGTCGATGGCGGTCAGATCGCCCTGATGGTATCGCTCGGCGGCAGCGGTCACCGCGCCCAGATCAGGCTTGTGGACAAGCGTCAGTGGTCGAATCGACTTGTGTACCAAGGCATTGAGGTAGTCGGCGTCGTCAGACCATCCGGACGCCAGGACCTCGGCGTCGTCGTTGACGATCATCGTGAACGGGCCGGTGGGGGTCAGGATGGTGGACCAGGCTGCGGTGCTCATGAGACCTGCTTTCGTGATGGATCGGGTGCCGGACCGCCGGTGGGGGCAGACCCGAAGGATGGGGAGATGCGAGCGATGGCGTTGTGCCACAGATGCATCGACACATAAGAACGCCAGGGTGACCAGTGCCGGGTGTGGTCGAGACCGATACCTAGTTCGGCGGCCGACCGGCGGACCACCAGATCGGTGTGCAAGAGGATGTCGGGATCGTTCAGCAGGCGCATGGTGACGTAGTCGGCTGTCCAGGAGCCGATCCCGCGTTGCGCCAGTAACTGCATGCGCACGTCCGCGGCGGGCATCCCGGCGTGCATCACCAGGGCACCGTCGGCGATCTCGCGGGCCACGCCGCTCACGGCGGCGGTCCGTGCGGCGGGCCCGGTCAAGACCTCCCGGCCATGTTCGGCGATCGCAGAGGCGGTCGGGAACAGATGGGTGATGTCGCCGAGGGGATTCTCGAGGGGTTCGCCGAGGGCGGCCACGAGCTTCCCCGTATGGGTACGCGCGGCGGGCAACGAGATCTGCTGTCCGATCATGGTGCGAACCAACAGTTCTGTGGGATCGGTACTTCCGGGTACCCGGATGCCGCGCATGCGCTCGATCAGCGGGATCAGCGAGAGGTCGGTGCAGAGTGCCTCGTTGGCCGCGGCCACGTCGGCATCCAGATCGAGGAGTTGGCGGATCCGGTGGACCGCGACCCCGAGATCCCGCATGTCGTGCAGATGGATATCGGCCCGGACGTGGTCGGGGTTGATCTGCAATGCGACCACAGCGGGCCCGTGGGGCAGGGCCATCGATCGCCGGTAGAACTCACCGTCCCAGCTCTCGATGCCAGGGACTGCGTGCGCGGTCAGGAACCAGTGCAACCAGGGAGGTGAGAAGGGCTGCCGGACAGCAAGCCTGAGGGTCACCGCGGCGCCGGTGGCGCCTGCCTGCCGGGGAGCGCCCTTGGCTCGCAACTGGGTCGGCGTCTGGGCGAAAACCTCTCGGACGGTGTCGTTGAACTGGCGGATGCTGGCGAATCCGGCGGCGAAGGCGATGTCTGACATCGACATGGTCGTGCACTGGATCAGCATCCGCGCGGTCGTCGCGCGGTAGGCGCGTGCCAACGCGAGCGGCCCGGCGCCGATCTGTTCACCCAGCACCCGATTGAGCTGACGCGGCGAATAACCCAGATGGTCGGCCAGGCCGGTCACCCCGCTGCGGTCGACCAGGCCGTCCTCGATGAGGCGCATCGCGCGGGAGGCCAGATCCGAATTGACATTCCAGCGCGGCGACCCGGGTACCGCGTCGGGAAGGCAACGACGGCAGGCCCGGTAACCCTGTTGCTGAGCGACGGCCGCAGTCAGCACAAACGAGACGTTCGTCGGCTTGGGTGTGATGGCCGGACATGAGGGACGGCAGTAGATGCCGGTGGTCCGGACGGCGACGAAGAACTGGCCGTCGAATCGTGCGTCCCTGGCCTGGAGCGCACGAAAACACGCATCGAAATCGAGGTGCCTCGGATTCGTCGCGGTGTTAATGGGCATGAGACCACTGTCCCAGCCTTCGCGGCGCGAGACTAGCGGAAATCAGACGCCACGATGCGGGCGTGTGGAGCTGGGCGGCAACCACAAAATACCCTGTGGCCCAGGTCACACGAGGGCCCGATCCGAGTCTGGGACTTACGTTCCGGATTTGGACTCTTTCCGCAGGAAAACGGGGACAAATCAGGTATCAGCGTGCCAGGGTGGTCACATGTACGTAACACGATGGGGACGCAAAGAAGCGCCGTTGTCGCAATTCCCCGGTTGGGGCGTGGAGATCATGATGGGTCTCTACGGCGAACAGTCGGTGCGGTCGGCGATCGAAGCGGAAAAGGGCCTGTCGACACTGCCGGCGGCCACCGGCGAGATGTCCGATCAGGCCGAGGATCTGAGCGCGCGGACGCGCGATGACGCCGGCGTCGGCGGCAGGCTTCGCTGGCTGCAACGTCGCCGCGACTGAGGCAACTACCCGAACTTGATCGCGCCGCGTGTCGCACCCCGGCCTCCACGATCTCAAGGTTTGGCGGACAACTTGATTCGGCCGCGGCAGGTCGCCGTGCCGTTCGGGTCGGCGACATGTGACCATTTCAGTCATGGCGACAACACCGGCGGGGGATTCAGCCGCAAAGGGGCCCGGAAACGGGCAAGCTCGGGGCTCCGAGAATGGGAAAGACGTGGTGTCCGGTGCGCCGGATGCGACGAAGAAGAATCGCGGCAAGATCATCGGGGACGGTGGCCATTGGCTGGCCAAACACAGCCTCCGTCTGATCCTGATCGCCGGCGGCGCCTGGGTGCTGGCCTGGATCATCGGCGAGGCCTGGGTCGTCTTGTTGCCGACGGTGCTGGCGATCATCGTCTGCACGGTCCTGTGGCCACCGGTTCGCTGGCTCCGGAAGAGGGGCGTCGGCCCGGCGACATCTTCGCTGCTGGTGTTGTTACTGGCCATCGGGGTGGTGGCAGGCGTCATCAGCGCGATCGCACCCTCGATCGTCGATCAGTCCGGTGATCTCGCGTCGCAGGCCATCGACGGCGTCGAGGAGATCGAGGAATGGTTGCAGGGCCCACCGTTCCGGGTCAGTGACGAGCAGTTGAACACGGCGGTCGACGCGATCACCGACCGGATCCAACAGTCCAGCACCACGATCGCCTCGGGCGTCTTCACCGGTGTCACCACCGCGACGTCCGTGCTCATCACGTTGTTCACGGTCCTGTTCCTGACGTTCTTCTTCCTCAAGGACGGACCGAAGTTCCTGCCGTGGTTGCGCCGGACCAGTGGCGCACCGGCGTCCGAGCACCTTGCCGAGGTGCTCTCCCGGATCTGGTCGACCCTGGGTGGCTTCATCCGGACCCAGGCGCTGGTGAGCTTGATCGATGCCGTGCTGATCGGCGCGGGTCTGGTGATCCTCGGCGTGCCCTTGGCGTACGCGCTGGCGATCATCACGTTCTTCGGTGGCTTTATCCCGATCGTCGGCGCCTTCGTCGCCGGTGCCCTCGCGGTGCTGGTGGCGCTGGTCGGCAACGGACCTTGGACCGCGCTGATCGTGCTGGGCATCATCGTGGCGGTGCAGCAGCTCGAGGGCAATGTGCTCCAGCCGTGGTTGCAGTCGAAGTCGATGAACCTGCACGCGGCCATCGTGTTGTTGTCCGTGACGGCAGGTGGCACGCTCTTCGGCATCATCGGCGCGTTCCTGGCGGTCCCGGTGGCTGCTGTGGTGGCCGTCGTGTTGCGGTACGTGAACGAACAGATCGGGATCCGGGCGGGCGAAACGGTGGTCGCCAACGGCAAAGACGCCAAGCTGGTGCTTCCCGACGACAACAACGGCGAGATCGAACCCGAGGGGCGCTAGCGGCGTCGACCAGCGGTCCCTGATCGGGCCGCTGGTCGTACGGCCCGCGGGTGACTTGCGGCGGCAAACTAGACTGGCTGCTCGTGAGCCTTACCCTCGGAATCGTCGGATTGCCCAACGTCGGCAAATCCACCCTGTTCAATGCGCTGACCAACAACGATGTGCTGGCCGCGAACTACCCGTTCGCCACCATCGAGCCCAACGTCGGTGTGGTTGAGCTGCCCGATTCGCGGCTGAACCGTCTGGCCGAGATCTTCTCGAGCGAGAAGATCCTGCCTGCGACGGTGTCGTTCGTCGACATCGCCGGCATCGTCAAGGGTGCGTCCGAGGGTGAAGGGATGGGCAACCAGTTCCTGGCCAACATTCGTGAGGCCGACGCCATCTGTCAGGTGGTCCGGGTGTTCTCCGACGACGACGTGGTGCACGTCGACGGTCGCGTCGACCCGGTTTCCGACATCGAGGTGATCGAGACCGAGCTCATTCTCGCCGACATGCAGACGCTGGAGAAGGCGCTGCCGCGGCTCGAGAAGGAGTCTCGGAAGAACAAGGAGCTCGTCGAGGTCCTCAACGCAGCTCAGGAAGCCCAGAAAGTCCTCAACGAGGGCAAGACGCTGTTCTCGCAGAAGGACAAGCTGGACTTCGCGAAGCTGCGTGAGCTGCACCTGATGACCACCAAGCCGTTCTTGTACGTGTTCAACGCCGACGAGTCCGTGCTGACCGATCCGGAGCGCATTGCGAAGCTCAAAGAGCTCGTGGCACCGGCAGATGCGGTGTTCCTCGACGCCAAGGTGGAGAGCGAACTGCTCGAACTCGACGCCGAGGACGCCAAGGAACTGCTCGACTCGATCGGCCAGGACGAGCCTGGCCTGCATGCGCTGGCCCGCGCCGGATTCCACACCCTGGGTCTGCAGACCTACCTGACCGCCGGACCGAAAGAGTCCCGCGCCTGGACGATCCACAAGGGCGACACCGCACCTCAGGCCGCCGGTGTCATCCACACCGACTTCCAGAAGGGCTTCATCAAGGCCGAGATCGTCTCGTTCGACGACCTCGACGCCGCCGGTTCGATGGCTGCTGCCAAGGCTGCGGGCAAGGTGCGGATGGAAGGCAAGGATTACGTGATGGCCGACGGAGACGTGGTCGAGTTCCGCTTCAATGTCTGACGTTCTTCCTCCGTGTCCGGCGTGTGCGAGTGAGTTCGCGTACGAGTCGGGCGCGTTGCTGGTCTGCTCGATGTGTGGTCACGAGTGGGCGCCCGGTGCGGGCGACGACGCCGAGTCCAGGCCCGTCGTCACCGATGCGGTGGGGAACGTTCTCGCCGATGGCGACACCGTGACCATCGTCAAGAGCCTGAAGGTCAAAGGTGCCGGTGGTGGGGTCGTCAAGATCGGCACCAAGGTGCGCGGTATCCGGCTGATCTCCGACGGTGTGGGCGATCACGACATCGACGCGAAGGTCCCGGACTTCGGTCAGATGCAGTTGAAGTCGAGTGTGGTGAAGAAGGTTCTCTGACGGGAGCTTTCCGTTACCGTGGCCCCATGAGTGACGATTGGCGGGAATCCCGGGTCGGTGAGGTGCGGTCGTTGATCAGGCAGGCCGAGCCGGACATCGTCGAAGAAGCGAAGTGGCGTAAGGCCGCCAATCCCGATGGCGTGCCGACGTTTTCGCTCGACGGTCTCATCTGCACACTCGAGACCTATAAAGACAAGATCAAGGTGACCTTTGCCAAAGGCGCCTCCCTGCCGGACCCGGCGAAGCTGTTCAACGCGAGTCTCGATGCGGGTGTCCGGCGTGCGATCGACATCGGTGAGGCGGATGCACTCGACGCCGACGCCTTCGTGGCGTTGGTCCGGTCCGCCGTCGCCCTGAACCGGGGATAGCCAGAGGCGCGAGCGTGTTCAGCGCTCCGGCACCGGTGCTTCGCTCAACGTCCGACGCGTGATGAACTGTCGTGGCTCTCCCGACAGCGGATCGGTGAATTCCAGTTCCCGCGCGAGTAATTGGAGCGGGAGGGCATGATCATCCGGCTCTTCGGTGAGTAGCTCCGGATACCAGGTGTCGCCGAGGATCCCGATGCCGAGTGCTGACAGATGCGCTCGCAACTGGTGTTTGCGGCCGGTGTGCGGACGCAGGATCGTGTGCAACACGCTACGTCCGGAGGCGCTGACGCCGTGGCCCCGCACCTCGACCACCGTCTCGGAATTGGCCTCGATGAGGTCGTCGACGCGCACCCGCAATTCGCCGCGCCGGGCCGCGATGTGGTTGCGGTAGACCACAGGGAAGGGGCGACCGCCAACTGTCGGTGCATCCGCGTTCCACCCCGGCGGCTGCGCCGACACGGCCTCGTAGACCTTGGTGACACGCCGCTTCTCGAAGAGCGACTGGTAGGCGCCGCGGGTGGCGGGTCGGGCCGAGAACATCAGCAGACCGGCTGTTGCGCGGTCGAGGCGATGGATCGGTGTCAGATCGGGATTGTCGAGGCGGGTCCGCAGCCGGACCAGCGCAGACTCCCGTAGATACCGCCCACCCGGGGTGGTCGGGAGGAAATGCGGTTTGTCGATCACCACGAGATCGTCGTCGACGTACAGGACTTCTTCGGCGAACGGGATCGGATCTTCAGCGGGTAGTTCGCGGTAGTACCAGACGAACGGGTCTACGCCGCCCAGGACGGTGCCACGACTGATCGGACTGCCGTCGGTACCCACGATCTCGCCGTCATCGAACCGCCGATAGAGGACGTCTGCGTCCAGGTGATCGAACGTCGCGACCATGTACTCGGCGACCGTCGCCCACGGCCCGGACGTGGGGATACGTAGCCTCGTCGGTCCGACGCCGTCCTTGACGGGGAGCGGTGCGGGCATCGGCATGGGTGCCATCATCGCACCGACCTCCGCAGCAGGCCCGGGGACGTGGGTCTGCTGCGGTCGTCGCCGCTTGAAGGCATCACCTGCTGGGCAGGATGCCGGACTCCCGATAGCGGCTGACCTTGTCGGCAAAGCTCTCTACCGTGGAACGGAAGCCGAGGAACCCGGCCTGTTTGCTCTTGTTCATGTCTGTCAGGCACTCGATGTCGCGACCGAGGTCACTGTCTGTATGCCACCACGACGCGAGCCGTCCCACGTCCGGCTCGGCAAGACCGTACCGCTGCGCGATCTTTGCCCACATCTGCGGCGCGTCGCCCATTCTGTCGTCGAGCGGTCGCGGCGACTGTTCGAACCCGACGGGCTCCACCCCGAACATCTCGGCCACCTGAGGCCACAGCCAGCGCCACCGGAACACGTCGCCGTTGGCGATGTTGAAGGCCTCGTCCTTACCGTTGGGATTTGTTGCAGCCCAGAGCATTTGTTCACCCAGGAGGTCCGCGTCAGTCACATCGGTCAACCCGTCCCACTGCGTTTTCGAACCGGGGAACACGAACGGGGCCCCGGTTTCGCGGCAGATCTCGGCGTACACGGACAGGGTCAGCACCATGTTCATGGCGTTGCCAACGGCATAGCCGAAGACGGTGTGGGCCCGGTGCACACTCCAGCCGAAGCCGTATCGTTCGGCGGCTGCAAAGAGCTCGTCTTCCTGGGCGTAGTAGAAGTTCGGAGTGTCCAGCCGCGGCTCGTACTCGTGAAAAGGCGTGTCGGCCATGACGCCGGTTGCATAGTCGTCGAACGATCCGAGGTAGTGCTTGAGTCCGGTCAGGAGTGCAACGTGCCGTACCGAGCCCTTGTCTCCCAGCACACCCAGCACGTTGCGAACCGTGGCGCTGTTGACCTCGATGTTCTTTTCCTCGGAGTCCTGCTTCATCCACGCTGTGAGGAAGACGATGTCGGGTCTGACATCGGCCAGCGCCTCCGCCAGTGATCCGGGATCAAGGAGATCCGCGGCCACCGGGATGACACCATCCACCGGGTTACGCGATCCCCGCGCCAAACCGTAAGTTGTCCAGCCATTGTCAACGAGCTGAGCGCTGATGGTCTGCCCGGCGATTCCGGTTGCGCCTACGACGAGGGCAACACCGGGCGTGCTGTTAGAAGTCATTTGATCGATCCAATCCGAGATCTGCCGCCCACGAGGACCGACCCACTCGACGAACATTGAACTCGACGTTGTCGGATGCGGTTTTACGCGTCTGGCTCACTGCGGAACCCGTAGACGAGCATTTAAGGCGTGCTGGCTGAGAAGATCCCAACAGATCCACTGTACATGCGAACGCGCCGGTGATCTGGCACACATGGCACACCGGTATTCGGAGCCACTTCTACTTCGCCGCAACAGATTTGGGGATAGTGCCGAAACCATCTCCAGAATTCGCTCCAGTCGCCCGCAGGTGTTCCTGGTGCATCTGGAGCGTCTGAACCCAAGCGGAGCGGATGGCCCCCGGAATGAACGCGGTCGAGAAAAGAATGTGCGTATGGTGTTGGGGGAGAGGGGGATTGGTTCTGCGCCGCGGCTCCCGGGGGAGCCGCGGCGCAGTGTTGGTCGCTCTAGGCGGTGACGGCTGTTTTCGGAGTGCTCGCGTCCTCGGTCTTGTCCCAGCGGTCGTCTCCGTCGTCGACCATGGACAACTCGTCGAAGGGATCCTTGCCGGCGAGAACATTGTTGACCTTGTCCATGTCGACAGTCTTCGTCCAGGAGCCGACGAGCATCGTTGCGACGGCATTGCCGGAGAAGTTGGTGACCGCACGGGCCTCGGACATGAACCGGTCGATGCCGACGATCAGACCCACCCCGTCGAGGAGTTCGGGACGGTGGCTCTGCAGGCCACCGGCGAGGGTGGCCAGTCCGGCGCCACTGACCCCGGCTGCGCCCTTGGAGGCGACGATCATGAACACCAGCAGCGAGATCTGCTCACCGAGGGCGAGTGGGTCACCCATCGCTTCGGCGACGAACAGCGATGCCATCGTCAGGTAGATCGCGGTGCCGTCGAGGTTGAACGAGTATCCGGTCGGGACAACCACACCGACGGTGGTGCGCTGGACACCCAGATGTTCCATCTTGGCGATCAACCGCGGCAGGGCCGACTCGGACGACGAGGTGGCGAAGATCAACAGGTACTCGCGGGCCAGGTAACGCACCAGCTGGAAGATCGAGACGCCGGACACCAGGCGCAGCAGCAGACCGAGGATCACGAAGACGAAGATCGCGCAGGTCACGTAGAAGCCGAGCATCAGGGTCAGCAGTTCGGTGATGGCGCTCCAACCGGTCTGGCCGACCACATTGGCGATGGCACCGAATGCGCCGATCGGGGCGAGCCACAGGATCATGCCGAGAACCTTGAACACGACCTTCTGGATCAGCTCGATCGCCCGCAGGATCGGGTCACCGCTCTTGGTGGGGAGAGCCTGGATGGCGAAGCCGACCAGCAGAGCGATGAAGAGGGTCTGCAGGACGCTGCCCTCGGTCAGTGCCGACAGCATCGAGGTCGGGATGATCGACTGGAGGAAGTCCATCGTGCCGCCGGCTTCGTGGGCCTTGTCGGCGAGTTCTGCGCCGGTGCCCATCTTGGACGGATCGATCGTGAGCCCGCTGCCGGGGCTGAGCAGATTGCCCACCACGAGCCCGATGGCCAGCGCCACCGTCGACATCAGAAGGAAGTAACCGAACGCCAGGCCGCCCACTTTGCCGACCGTTGCGGCCGCCCGCACCGAGCCGATGCCCAGGACGATGGTGCAGAAGATGACCGGGCTGATCATCATCTTGATCAGGCTCACGAACATGGTGCCCAGAACACCGAGGTCCTCGCCCACACCGGGAGCGACGAGTCCGACGATCACACCGGCGAACACCGCGACGATCACCGCGATGTACAACCAATGTGTCCGGTCACGCCGCTTGGGAGCCGGTGGCTGCTCTTGTGTCGGACGGTCTTCTGTCGTTGTCATGATCGACTTCCTTTGTGAAGAAGTGAGGAACGGGTCTGAAAGAATGGTGTTCGCCAAAGTGAGCGAGGTCACTATTAAGTTCATTTCGTTCAGGCGGAGAGGTCGATGACGAGATTGGTGCCACGCTCCCTGGCAGGTCAGGCCATTGTGTTGCAACTCGTGGTGGTCGCGGTGATCGTGCTCGCGGGGAGTGCACTGGCTTTCCTCGACGCCCGCCGTGACAGTGACTCGGCAGCGCGCCAGCAGGTCCTCGGTATCGCCAGTACCCTGGCGCAGTCGTCCTCGACGGCATCAGCCATCGAATCCGGTACCGCGGCGCAGATCCTGCAACCGGTGACCGAGCGCATTCGCGAGGACACCGGGATCGAGTTCATCACGATCATGGCGCCCGATCGGACCCGCTTCACCCACACCAACCCAGCCCTTATCGGCCAGGACTACCTGGGCACCATCGAACCGGCACTGGAAGGCCGAACCTTCACCGAGGTCTACACCGGGACCCTCGGGCCCTCCGTCAGGGCGGTGGCCCCGGTCCGTTCGTCATCGGGGGAAATCATCGGCCTGGTGTCGGCGGGTATCACCCAACAAACCCTCGGGCAGCGCTGGCGGGACGAGCTTCCGCAGATCATCCTGGTCGCGCTCGCCGCATTGGGGGTGTCACTGATCGGGATCTGGGCGATCGGGCGACGGTTGCTCCGGCAGACCCACGGCCTCGGACCGACCGAACTCCAAGTGATGTACGAGCACCACGACGCGATCCTGCACTCGGTCTCGGAGGGACTGATCGTGCTCGACCGGCGTGGTGTCGCGTTGGTGAACGACGAGGCCCGGCGCCTGCTGGCACTACCGTCGGGCGAGATCGACACAGAGTCCCTGCCGCTGTTCCTGCGCTCCTACTCTCCCGGTGCGCGCGATGAGGTTCATGTCACCGGCGACCGGGTGCTCGTGGTGAACCGTTCCCACGTACCCGGTGAGCGGTCTCCCGACACCGAGGTCGTGACCATCCGGGACCGCACCGAATTACAGGGTGCGCTGGGTGAACTCGACTCGATGAAGGTGTTTGCCGAATCGCTGCGCTCCCAGGCCCACGAATCCGCGAACCGATTGCACACCATCGTGACGCTCGTCGAGATGGGGCGCGGCGATGAGGCCGTGAAGTTCGCAACCACCGAGTTGGAACTGTCCCAACGTCTCGTCGACCGCCTGTCCGGAGCCGTCGGCGACCCTGCTCTCGCGGCGCTGTTGCTCGGCAAGAGCGCCCAGGCCGACGAACGTGGCATCGGCCTGACCGTCACCGACGACACCGAATTGTCCTCGAATACAGAGGAAGTGCCGCTGTCAGGCCTGGAACTGGTCACCGTCGTCGGAAATTTGATCGACAACGCTCTCGACGCCTGCGACCGCGAGGACCCGTGGGTGGAGGTCACGGTACGACTGGACGGGGACGACTTGCTGATCCAGGTCGCCGACAGCGGCCCCGGGATGGACCCTGCGGAGTTCTCCAGAGCGACGGCGCGCGGCTATTCGACGAAGGCCGGGAGTGAGCACGGGCGGCGTGGTCTGGGTCTGGCGCTGGTCGCCCAGGTCGTCGCTCGACACCACGGCAGACTCACCGCGGAGATGACATACGGTTCGGTGGTGACGGTGCGCATCGGCAAGGAGTCGCGATGATCAACGTGCTCATCGTCGAAGACGAACCATTGATCGCCGAGGCTCATAGCGCCTATCTAGGGAGAATCCCCGGATTCACCGCGGCTGCGCAGGTCCATACAGCCCGGGAGGCAATGCATGCCGCCGTCGCGGCAGCGGCCAGTGGAGCCCCGATCGACCTGGTGCTGCTCGACATCGGCTTGCCCGACGCGACCGGCATCGATCTCGCGTCTGCGTTGTCGGGCCTGCGCCCAGCGCCCGACATCATCGCGATCACGTCGGAACGCGACCTGGAGATCGTGCGCGCCGCGGTCGCCAATGGGGCGCTGGCATATCTGCTGAAGCCGTTCACCTTCGCGGCGTTTCGCGATCGACTCGAGCGCTACCGGCGGTACCGCGAGGCTCTGCCTGCCGGTACCGACGCCGCCAGCCAAGCCGAGGTGGACCGGGCCTTCGCCGAATTGCGCACGGGCCCAGACCGGTCCGCCGCGCGGAAGGGCGCTGCGCCGGGTACCACCGACCAGATTGCAAAAGTTGTCCGCGACACCGTCGGCGGCATCACTGCCTCCGACGCGGCCAAGAGTGTGGGGGTATCGCGGGTGACGGCATGGCGTTACCTCGAGAGGCTGGCTGAAGAAGGAACGTTGGTGCGCCACACCGATTATGGCAACGCCGGGCGGCCGAAGATCCGGTATCAGTGGCGTCGTTGATCCGGTGATCTGAACTGGCGGTAGTTCGAGTTGCTTCGGAAAACTATCTAAATACGTTGGCGATCAGCGGGTTTCACCGACCAATTCCTTGCGAACATGCGTTCGAGCCGGTACGGTGGAGTCAATCGGCCACACGCATCATGTATCTGACGCCTTCCCCGCAGAGACACTCCGGTCGATAACCCCGGTTTGCATTCTCTCCTTGGAAGGTGCTGTGCCATGCGAATACTCGAGATGGTCGACGATATCGTTGACCTGCCGATACCCGATGACGCGGACGCGGTGTTGGGGGTGGTGAAAGATCTGATCACGCTGCGCAACACTGCTGAGCATCAACTGGCGGTGTGCGCGGCGGTGATCGACGAGTCGGGGATCGCCCGTAAGTCCGGGTCGACGACGTCAAAGTTGTTGCAGTCCAACGGTGCAGCCCCAGGATCTGCGTATCGGTGGTTGCGCATTGGACCTGGTTTGGCCGGGCTGGATCGTACGGCCGGATATTCGCGCGACGGGTTCTTGTCATCCGAACACGTGGACGCGGTGGTCAAGGGTGTGGCGCATGTGGTCGGGCGATCCGCGGATCCGGTCACCGTCGAGCAGCAGGTCGGGTTCGAGTGGAAACTGTTGAACCACGCCATCTCCGGGGCGCCACCGGCAGAGATCAGCGCCGCAGCCCGAGCGCTGGGCAACGAGATCGCCAAAGACACCGGTGGTCCGCCGCCGGCCGAAGACCGGTCGCTGAACAGTCTCGAATACAAAGTTCGTGAGGGCCGCTGTGTCGGCACGTTCGATGTGGATGCTGTCATCGGAGAAAAGTTGCACTCCGCGTTGGGCCGGTGGTCCCGGGCCCGTTCCGAACCCGATGGTTCGGATGATCTGCGTTCCCCGACCCAACGTCGCGCGGATGCGCTGCATCAACTGTTGGACTGCGGCGGTGGTGGTGGACAAACGCTGGTGTCAGCGCCTCGCACCGAGGTGATGGTCACCGTTCCTGCCGATTATCCCGAGGCCGCCACCCTGCCGTGGATGGGTCCGGTCACCGAGGCGACCGCCGCAATGTTGGCGTGCGATTCGTCGATCACCTCGATCATTCTCGATGGGCAGGAGGTGTCGGTTGATCTGAGTCCGCCGAAACGGTTGTTCACCGGGCTGGTCCGCAAAGCCATCATCATCCGCGACGTCTGCTGTGTGAAATGTGGTGGTCATGCCAGCTGGTCGGACTGTCGCCACATCGTGCACTTCGTGGACGGCGGTGCGACCACTCTGGAAAACGGATGCCTGTTGTGCCGCACCTGCCACATGGCCGTTCACAACACCGGCTGGGACGTGATCATGGGCTCCGACGGACACCCCTGGCTCATCCCGCCCGCTGACATCGACCCCCAACGAAGACCCCTACCGGCCTACAACCGACGCACCCTGACCCTCGCCGCCTGACTCAACCGACTCTCCACTCCAGCGCACCCGAGATCTTTCGGGACCGCGCATGCATCCTTTACAACTCCATAGTGTGAAAGCACGGTGCTACCGTCCAGACAACTGGGCGGTAGCACCAGTGGCCCATGGCATAGTCCGTGCATGCAGTCTTCTCTGGCCCGCCGCATCAACCTTCGATGTGCCGGGGTTGTTGTCGCGCTCATGACAGTCGTCGGCACGGCCACCGCCATCGCCTCGCCGGTCGCCGGCGCCGGGCCCGCGGGATGTGTCCCATTCGGGACTGCGCAGCTGCCGCCGGGGGCTCCGTCCACGGGTGATCGCACCGGGCTGGACACCTTTGCCGCGTACCGCGGTGCGAATGCACCTGCTCGTGTCGATCTGCGCACTGAACGCACCCAGTTCAATCACTACTGGGAGTTCGTCCTCGTCGACGGGGAGCTGCTCACCCGGCCGCGGGAGGGCGGTGCGCCCTGGCGGATCGTCCGATTGCCGTCGTGCCTGAACGGCGCGATCACCGCCATCTCACTCGACGACGACGAACTCGTCGGGATCGATCGTGACGGGTGGATCTACACCATGGACAACGTCACCCAGTCACCGTTGTCGTGGAACTGGACGTCGGGGTGGGGCGCGTTGCTGTGGCTGGGGCCCGGTCGTACGCTGCCCGACACACGCACCGGCGGGTGGGCGCTCAGTGTCACCTCGCCGACCGCGAACGGCGAGTACGCAGACGTCGCCGGCCGCGTGCATCCCAGTGGTCAGGCCAAGATGACGATGATCCCGGCGCTCACCGGTGACGGCAGCCGCATCACCTACGCCGACCCTTGGCTGCCCAACGACAACAGCTACGAGATCGGTGGCCCGCTGGGCGGCCGTTTCCGGTCGGTGTCGCTGTCGGCGGCGGCGTCCACCACCTTCGTGATGAACCGCTACGGCGACATGTACACCCGGACTTTCGATTTCGACTCATCCGGGTCGGACTCGGTGTTCTTTCGCTACAGCTGGGAGCCGCAGACCGGTAAACCGAGTGCGACGGACCTCAACCAGGAGACCTGGGATCGTTCGACGGCGGCGGTGCAGTTGCCCGCGCCGGACTGGACGCGCCAGCCGAAAATTCCGGGTGAGATCGCCTCCAGCATCACGGTGATCTCCACCGGACCGGGGGTCGAGAAGCGCGAGCTGCGGGTCGAAGGCCGCGACGATGGTCGTACCGGCTTCTGGCGTAAGGACATCCACGCCCCGGCTTGGACGTTCGTGCCCACGGATTCGCCGCTGCAGGGCGGCGCGGTGGAGAACTCTGCGACCGATCGTTCCGCCGAGACGCTGGCCCCGCCCAAACCGTGGAACCTGTCGGCATCACTGCCGTCGCGGGATGCCGCGGTCGATGGTCAGACACTCATCGACATCGGGCTGCCCTACAGCGTGGTCGACCCGCGGCTGCTCGAGGCGGTGGGATTGCATGCCGGACCGTCCGGCTACCGGTTGGAGGTCACGAACTTCGACCCCGCGGCGACCACTCGCGACGCCGTTGTGGTCACCGGGACCGGCAGCCGGATACCGGTGCAGTTGCACACCGCGGACGGCATGCGGATGACGCCGGGCCATGTGGGCCTGACATCGACGCCGCGCCATCTCATCGGTGCGGTCGAAATCCCGCAGGTGGCATATCTGCAGCGCACCGATGATCCGGAGTTGACACAGTTCGTGAACTCGTGGATGCGCGGCAAGTCGATCGCGCCGATCACCTTGAGTGCGACAACCTCTGATCTGGTGATTCGCTGACGACCTCCGCGGGTGGCGGCTGCCGGACCGTGCTGATGGCGAGCGAGATGATCGTCGCCGCGACCAGCGCGAATATGGCTGTTGCCAGGACGATTTCGAAGACTTCGGCGCTCATGATTGACAGTGTGCAACCGGCGGGATGGCCACACCATTGGCTGAAACGACAATCTTCGAAAAGATCCGGCCACCGCCTTGCCGCCCGTTGATTTGGTTCCGGTGAAGCTGATTCGATTCCGCTGCGCCGCAGATCAATCTGGTGCATTCGGGGCAAACGGTCTGTCCCGCATGGCTTCTGATCAGTACATACCGGACGTGAGATCGGGTGGGGCGGGTTTCTCTGATAAGGGTTCCCGGCGCTCCCGCGGGTCGTAGGGTTGTTTCACGGAGTCTGGGTGGTGGCAAAGGCCGCTGCCGACGGCGCCGGGTGACACCCGCGGTCGGGCAATCAGGGAGGACTCATCCCCATGGCCATTCAAGACGACATCAAGATCGATCCGGCGCTGCAGGATTTGTACAAGGACATCCATGGTCATCCAGAACTCGGATTCCAGGAGCATCGCACCGCAAAGATCGTGGCAGATCGGCTCACTGCCTTGGGCTTCGAGGTCACTACCGGTGTGGGTGGGACCGGAGTCGTCGGAGTGCTGAAGAACGGGTCCGGCCCGGTGGCCCTGCTGCGGGCCGACATGGACGCGTTGCCGGTCAGAGAAGACACCGGACTGGATTACGCGAGCACCGTGACCGCCACCGACCAGAACGGCAAGACCGTTCCGGTCGCGCATGCATGTGGGCACGATCTGCACACGACCTGCCTGCTCGGCGCGGCGCAGGTCCTGTCCACCGGAACCGACACCTGGCGCGGTACTTTGCTACTGGTCTTCCAGCCGGCCGAAGAACTCGGTGCCGGCGCGCAGGCCATGATCGACGACGGGATCTTCGACCGCTTTCCAAAGCCCGATGTGGTACTCGGCCAGCATGTCTCGCCGCTGCCGGCCGGAAAGATCGCCGGCCACGCCGGGGCGTCGTACGCCGGGTCGGATTCGCTCCGTGTCCATCTCGTCGGCAAAGGCGCCCATGGGTCGATGCCGGAGGCGTCCGTCGATCCCGTGGTCCTCGCCGCCGCAACGGTGCTGCGGTTGCAGACCATCATCTCCAGGGAGATCCCGAGTACTGCCACCGCAGTCCTGACCGTCGGATCCATTCACTCCGGCGATGCCGCGAACGTCATCCCCGGCGACGCCGAATTGCAACTGAACATCCGGTCATACACCCCGCAGGTGCGACAGCGCGTTCTCGACAGTGTTGACCGCATCGTCAAAGGTGAGGCGGCCGCCGCCGGTGCTCCGCAGGAACCGACGATCACGGAGATCGAACGATTCCCCGTCGTCACCAACGACGCCGAAGCGCTGGGTAAGACCCTCGACGTCTTCGCCGGCTGGCTGGGAGAAAGCAACATTCTCGACCCGGGTGCGGGTGCGGGCAGCGAGGATGTGGGGATCTTCGCCACCAGTTCGGGTGCGCCGCTGTCCTATTGGCTGCTCGGGGGCGCCGATCCGTCGTTGTTCACGACGGGCGACATGACAGACCCCGCGTTGCTGAAAGTGCCGTCCAACCACTCGCCGCACTACGCTCCGGTCATCGAACCCACGATGTCGATCGGCATCAAGGCACTGGTTGTGGCAGCCCGGACCTGGATGCCCGCCGGGGCATAGGCGCAAAGAGGTGAAATCGTTTTCCCGCATATGCGCAGCGGGTTCCTGCGAGACTCGAAAGGTCAATCCCGGGTCGACGAGGACAGGACCGGATCATGACCGAAGCCAAGAGTGCGGACACGGGTGCGCCCGCGGGTGAACTAGAGAAGCGGAAGATCTACGCGATCTTCGGCGGACTGATGTTGGCGATGCTCTTGGCCGCTCTCGATCAGACCATCGTGTCGACGGCCCTGCCGACGATCGTCGGTGACCTCGGTGGTGCCGAGCACATCACCTGGGTGGTCACCGCTTACATGCTCGCCACCACGGTGACGACACCGCTGTGGGGCAAGCTCGGAGATCTCCTCGGCCGTAAGCCACTCTTCATCCTCTGTGTGGTGATCTTCCTGGTCGGTTCGGCACTGTGTGGCCTCGCCGGTTCCATGTGGCAGTTGATCGGTTTCCGGGCATTGCAGGGCGTCGGAGGTGGCGGCCTGATCGTGCTGGCGCAGGCGATCATCGGTGATGTGGTGTCCGCGCGTGAGCGCGGCCGCTATCAGGGTATGTTCGGCGCGGTTTTCGGATTGGCCAGCGTCGCCGGACCGTTGCTCGGTGGCTACTTCGTCGACAGTCTCAGCTGGCGGTGGGTCTTCTACGTCAACCTGCCGATCGGGGCGATCGCGTTGGTGGTGGTCTTCTTCGTGCTGCCGAACACGTCGGCGCAGGCCAAGCCGAAGATCGACTACATCGGGGTGTTCCTGCTCGCGTGTGCCGCGACCTCCATCGTGCTGGTGACCAGTTTCGGCGACACCTGGGGTTGGTCGTCGGTGCGGGTGCTGGGCCTGAGCGCTTTCGGAGTGGTCTGTGTTGTCGCGTTCGTCTTTGTCGAACAGCGCGCGGAAGAGCCGGTGATCCCGTTGCGGCTGTTGACAAACCGGGTGTTCGCAGTGGCCTCGTCGGTCAGCTTCGTGGTCGGATTTGCGATGTTCGGTGCCATCACCTTCATGCCGTTGTTCCTGCAGAACGTTCGCGGGGAATCACCGACCGAGTCGGGCCTGAACATGATCCCGATGATGGTCGGAATGTTGATCACCTCGATCGGCAGCGGCCAGCTCATCAGCAGGACGGGGCGCTACAAGCTGTACCCGATCCTCGGCACCGCGATCTTCACGGTCGGTCTGTACCTGCTGTCCATGATGGATCGTTCGACATCGGACGTCGCGATCGCGCTGTACCTGTTCGTTCTGGGCGCCGGCCTGGGCATGGTGATGCAGGTGTTGATCCTCGCCGTGCAGAACGGAGTCGAGTTCCGGGACCTCGGGACCGGGACCAGCGGCGCGACCTTCTTCCGCACGATCGGCTCAGCGGTCGGTGTGGCTGTGTTCGGCGCGGTCTTCAATGCTCGGTTGAGTTCGGAGCTCTCCGGAACCTCGCCGCCCGACGATGCCCTGGGCCGATGTTCGCCCGATGCTCTGGAGGCGTCTCCGGCCACGGTGCGCACCTGTCCGTCGGGTGTCGAGGAGTGGTTCTTGAACAACTACGCCGACACGTTCGGGGTGGTGTTCCTCGTCGCCGTTCCGATAGGTGCCCTGGCCTTTGCGCTCTCGTGGCTGCTGCCCGAGGTACCACTGCGTGAGGTCACCAAGATGCCCGACGTCGGAACGTCATTCGGCATGGCCGGTGGCAGGTCGTCGCTGGAGGAGTTGCGCCTTCAGATCTGGCGCACCCTGGCCCGCGAAGACAAGCTCAGAGCCTGGGAGCTGGTGGTCGACACCGCGGACAGCCCGTTGTCGCGTGGGGAGGCGTGGATGGTCAGCAGGGTCGCCGAGGAGGGCACCCGCGAGCTCCGGTCGATGTCCGAGGCCTCGCACACCCCGCTGCCCAAGGTCGAGGAGACCGCGCGGCAGCTCGAGGCACGGGGGCTGATCACCGTCAGCCACGGGATGGCACTGATCACCCCGGAGGGTGTGAAGGAGGCCCAGCGGCTGTTGGACGCACAGCGACAACGCCTTACCGAGTTCGTCGCCAACTATCCGGGTGGTGACGAGGCCGATGTCCAGGAGTTGCTCGACGCAATTGCCCGGCGCCTGCACGCCGAGGCGCCGCAGCCCGCTTGAGCCGCGCCTTCAGGCGAGTGCGGGGTTCGTCCCGCCGGGGTTCGGAGGCAGGGCCGGTCCGTCTTTCACCACGGTGATCGTCCCCATTTCCGCAGGCGCCTCGATGGTCGGTCCGGCAAAGCCGAACATGCCGTAGACGCCGCCGGGGGACTCCGCGGGCACCGTATAGGAGACGACCTTTTCGATCGTCTGTCCGGCCGGGACGTCGATGGTCTCGGCGCCGAGAATCGTTGTGGCGGTGCTGCCGTCGGGCGTCAGGACGTCGACCCAGACCTGCCCGGTGTAGGCATGGTCGGCCGGGGCGGTGATCATCAGCTTGGCGTTGACCGGACCACCGGCCTCGGGGAGTGTGGTGGGGGTTTCCGGTGTGAGTGTCACGCGGACAGGGAGTTCGACGTCCGGCGACGCCGGCCCGGTGGAGTTGGGTGAACCGTCGCCGAGCTCGGGCCATCCATTCGCCCACACGAGGCGGTCGATCATCGCCTCCCGACGCTGAGCGCCACCGGGCAGTTCGAGGTCCGAGCGCGGAACTGCGTGGTAGACCATCCAGTCGGTGCCGCCATCGTCGGTGACCACGGTGTTGTGTCCGGGGCCGGCCCACTCCTGGTTGCCCGCCAGCACCAGGGCGCCGCCGCCGGCGTTGAGGTCGTCACCTTTGCGATCGAGGAATGGTCCCGTCAGTGCCCGGGAGCGTCCGGCCAGCACCCGGTACGCCGTGTCGGGCCCGTTACAGCAATTGCCCGCCGAGACGAAGAGGTAGTAGTAGCCGTCGCGCAGGACGATCTCGGGACCTTCGAAGCGCTCGTCGGCGACCTTGACGGGCGGGCCCGCCGGTGCGGTCCCGTCGGCGCTGAGCGGAACCCCGTAGACCCCGTGGAAGTTACCGACGAACAGTGTCTTCGATGTTCCGTCATCCCACAGGAACGGGTCGATGGTGCCCTTGATCCCGACATCGTTCGCACAGAACACGGGACGCCCGAGATCGGCCCACGGTCCGATCGGGGATGTCGAGGTCGCCATCCCGATACACGGATTGCTCACGTCGTACAGCGAGTAGTACAGGGTGTAGGTGCCGGCCGATTTGTGGATCGACGGGGCCCAGCCCAGATTGCCTGCCGGATGCCACTCGGGGGCAGTGGGGAAGACATCGCCGACGTATGCCCAGTCGACGAGGTCGAACGAGGTGAACATCGTCATGTTGCGTGCGCCCTGGCCGTCGCCCCAGTCGTCGGCGGTGGCATACATGTAGTAGCGCCCGTCATCGCCGCGGATCACGCTCGGATCCGCGGCCACCGGCCGGACGATCGATTGTGCGCCCGCCGGCGACACCGGCATCAACACCAGTGCGACAAGGGCCGCGATCGCAACGACCACGGCGTGCCGAGCGCGAATCGAGATACAGATGTGCCCGGGCTTGTGCATGGTGCTCCTCTTCAGTGCGCCGATGCGCAGGTCCCGGCAAACATATAAGTCTTAACCTGGACTTGAGGGTTTGCGACGCCCGAAGAGGCCGGGCCGTGATCAAAACGTGCGAATTCCGAGATCTGTGTGTCTTTGGGTGACCCCCCTCGCCGAGCGGGTGACAAGATGGCACACTTTGGTAAAGAATGCATCGAATAGCTAATTCATCTGAGGGATCACCAACCGCCGGGGGATGGTCGCGAATGTTCGAAGGGGACGGCCCACAGGGCCTTGATGCGCTGCCGCGTATCGAGGACAGTGGCCGCGATGGTCGGCGACCGGAATCGGTAGACCTGACCGGGGGCGAACTGCGGACGAGAGCGCTGGTCTCGGTCATCCGCCGCCTGGCGTCGCCGGCGGCCGATCAGCTCGCGTTCCTCGAGCGTCTCGATGTCGGTGTCGACGAACTTCCCCTGCAATTCTCCGAGCTCACCACCTCGATGCCGTGGGGGCTCAGCGAGGCCTGTGGTCGCGATCTGGCGTCGCTCGATCGACTCCTCGCCGAGATCTCATCCCCGGAGAACTCCCACCTGGTCTCCTGCGATGCGCTCGAATCGGCGCCGGAGTGGGCGCGGGTGCGAGCCCTCGCCGAGAACTTCCTGGCCGATCTGGCGGTCACCTCGACCGCAGACCGCTCCTGATCAGCTGATCCGGCGCAGGTCGATCGGCATGCCGTCGGTCGGATAGGGCAGCGAGAACCAGCTGAGTTGTGCGGTCCTGTCCGCGGGAACGGTCCAGCGGAAGTTCAGCAGGTAGTGGTGCAGCACCGACCGCACCTCCAGATCTGAGAAGACCTGTCCGAGGCACCGATGGGCGCCACCGCCGAACGGGTTCCAGGCGAACTTGTGCACTTTGTCCTCTTGTCGCTCGTCCGAAAAACGTTCGGGATCGAACCGCTCCGGGTTGTCCCACAGTTCGGGCAGGTGGTGGTTGTGATGCAGTCCGAGTGCGACCGGGGTGTCCTTCGGGATGTGCCGGCCCGCGATGGTGGTATCGGCGCGGGCTCGCCGCACGATCACCGGGACCGGTGTGATCAGCCGTTGGCATTCCTTGATCACGAGCGTCGCCGAATACAGCTCGCCGAGTTGGTCCGGAGTGGGGGAGTCGGTCTGGAGCGCCAGCGATTCCTGACGACACCGTTCCTGCCATTCCGGGTGCTTTCCCAGTTCGAACAGGACAGTGCTCAACGTGCTGGTGGACGTGTCGTGGGCGGCCATCATCAGGAAGATCATGTGATTGATGACGTCGCGCTCCGACAACCGCTCGCCATCGGCCTCCACCCGGCACAACACGCTGAACACGTCGTCGCCCATGCCTTCTCGCCGGGCGGGCAGATACCGCTCGAAGAATGCCTCGAGTGTGGCCCGTCCGCGGACGCCCCGACGCCAGCGGGTGAAGGGGAGCGGGTAGCGCACGATCGAGGTCGCGGCCTGGACGCAACCGATGAACGATCGATTGACGCGGTCGATCTCACCGGGCGCCAGGCCCTCGGCGCCACCCATGAACAGTTCGGTCGCGATGTCGAGGGTGAGTTCCTTGAGTGCCGGATATGCCAGGTGGTCGTTCGACGCAGGCAAGGTGCGTACGTGTTCGGCGATCGTCGGCTGCATCAGTTCGGTGTAGGCCGCCAACCGCTCCCGCGTGAACGCCTTCGCCAGGATGCGTCGGTGGCTGCGGTGTTCGTCGCCGTCGAGCAACATCAGGCCGCGGTCGAAGAACGGGCCGATCAGGGTGCGCCAACCGGCCCCGTTGACCAGTGCGCCGTCCCGGTTGATCAGGGCTTCCCCGAGTGCGTCAGGGCCGAGTATCAGCGCCCATTTCTGGCCCAGGAACGGGAGCTCCGACACCGGACCGCCGGATCGGTACTGGTTGTCCATCAACTCCAGGGGCCGGCGGAAATAGGCAAAGGCGTGCCCGAAGAACGGCACGCTCCGACTGCCGGTGATGGGTGTGGCGCCGACCGGCGCGGGGGAGGTTTTGTGGGACATCTGGATCGCTTTCTATCTGACAGGCGTGCCTTCCTGATTACGTAGCGTGCATCACATCGAGGCGGGTGTCAACATGGTGCGGTGGCGGTCTCGGAGCGGAAGTACGGTGGCGCAAGCGCACATGAGCGGGTGAGCCGCCGGCGGAGGCAATTGCTCGATGCCGCGTTGGAGGTCGTTTCTTCCGTCGGGGCGGAACGGGCGACGATGACCGCGGTCTGCCGATCGGCGGGGTTGAGTGAGCGGTATTTCTACGAGAGCTTCAGCGGGCTCGACGCGTTGATGAGCGATCTGCTCGACGAGCTCGCTGCCGAGGTCCGCGCGGCGGTCCTGGACGCATTGGCCGACGACCCGGACGCCGCGCCTGAGCAACAGATCCGTTCGGCGATAAGCGCTTTCATCGCCATCATGACCGAGGATCAGCGCAAGGGGCGAGTGGTGCTCACCGAGTCGCTGGGCTTGGCCGCCACCCGCGAACACCGCCGCGCCATCGTCAACGAATTCGCCGGGCTGCTGGCGGCCAGGATTCCGGAGATCTTCGGTGACGACGCGGTCCCGGTGCAGGACCGTCGGCCGTTGGCACTTTTGCTGGTCGGCGGTATCGCGGAACTGACCGCCGAATGGGTCTCCGGCGGCCTGAATGCGTCACCGGACCGGATCGTCGAGGTGGTCACCCGCCAGCTGTCGCTCAACCGGGTCGGCTGAACCGGGCCGCACTGCAGCGATGTGCTGAGGAGTGATGCGTCGGTGCTGAGGCGCGACACCTCCATCGTCGGCAAATCGCGACTTTGCCGACGACAACTTTCGCGCGGGCTACATTCGAAGTGCGCCGGATTTTTCATCGGAGGTCTGGAGGTGCACCGATGGCCGACAGGTACTTCCACTGGAATCTGCAAGCGATGCCGGACCAGAGTGGGCGACGGGTGATCATCACGGGTGCGAGCAGCGGGCTCGGTGCGATCATGGCCCGGGAGTTCGCGAAACGCGGGGCCGATGTCGTCGTGGCGGTACGCGACGTCGCAAAAGGGTGTCGGGTGGTGGACAAGATCCGGACCGTGCGGTCCGACGCCCGGGTTCAGGTCGGGGAGATCGAGCTGACCGACCTGCAGTCGGTGCGCGCCTTCGCCGAACACATGGCCGCCCTGGACGAGCCGGTTGATGGCCTGATCCTCAATGCGGGAGTCGGCAATCAGCCGCACCTCCTCACCGCGGACGGTATCGAGAGCACCTTCGCGGCCGACGTGGTCGGACATTTCGAGTTGACCGGCAAGCTGATGCCGCTCCTCGAACGGGCAAGCTCGGGGCGGGTGGTCAGCGTGGGCTCCAACCTCTACCGCCGGGTCAAGATGGAGGTCGACTTCAGTGACCTGACCTTCGAGCATGATCATTCGCCCCACGGCGCCTACGTCAGGGCGAAGGTGGCAACGGTGTTGTTCGCTGTCGAACTCGAGAGGCGATTACGCGAAAGTGGTTCGTCGGTACGGAGTTTCGTCGGACATCCGGGTTTCACCAAGACTCCCATGCACAACACGGTGACCGGTGTACTGCCGCGAGCGGCGATGGCGGTGGCACATGCGACCGTGGCGCGCGAGCCGGAGGAAGGTGTGCTGCCGCTGCTCTTTGCCGCAACCAGTGAGCACGCCGAGACCGACAGGTTCATCGGCTGGCACCTGCGTCGGGGTGACAAGCGGATCTGGAGCGACGAGATCAGGGGCGTCGGTCTCGATCGTGAGTTGGCGCAACAGATGTGGGAGGCCATCGAAGCGGTGACCGCGGGCCCGGCTCAGGACGGATGACGTGCCGGGTGGGGGTCGATGCCGGACAGTGGACCTCAGGCGCGTAGCCCTTTGACGAGCACCTGCACGTAGTTGTTCAGCGAGTCGCGGCCGGCGGTCCGGACGGCGAACGTGGTGCCGCAGATCAGATGTTTGATGTCGGCGGCATCGAGCGCGGCCGAGATCGCGCCTTCTTGCACACCCCGCGCGAGAACCTGCGAAATCAGCTGTCCCAGTTCGCCGAACAACTCTTTGGTGTCCGGGCAGGTGGGGCTTTCGGACGCGAGCACCGCGGCCAGGCCGGGGTCGTCGAGCTGGAGTTCGATCGCGGATCCGATCAGTTCTTCCAAGGCGTGCAGCGTGTCGGGATCCTCGGCGATCTCGCGCGCGATCACGATCAGCTTGTCAAAGGAGTCGACGGCCAGGGCCTCGAGCAGCACCTGCCGGTTGGGGAAGTGCCGGTACGCCGTCCCGACCCCGACCCCGGCGTCTTTGGCAAGTGCGTTCATCGCCAGGGTGTCATCGCCGCATGCGAGGCAGTGACGGGCCGCGGCCAGCAACGCGTCGCGATTGCGCACCGCGTCGGCGCGGAGGCCTTCGCCCGGATGTGCGTGCTGGATGTCGTCCACAGGCCGAGTGTACCGGAGGAAAAATCCATTCGGATGATCTATCCACTTCTGCTAGGTTTGTCGAAGCGGATCAATTATCCGAATCAGTTCGGTCTCGATTCCACGACCAGGAGGAGAAGTGATGGGCCAGAAAACCACCTACTGGACGCTGGATCAGATGCCCGACCAAACCGGCAGGCGCATGATCGTCACGGGAGCCGGCAGCGGCCTGGGTGCGATCGTGGCCCGAGAGTTCGCCGCACGCGGTGCAGAGGTGGTGTTGGCGGTTCGTGACCTCGACAAAGGCGAACGGGTGGCAGACGCGATCCGCGTTGCACATCCGGAAGCGCGCTGCCGGGTCGACGAACTGGATCTGGCCGACCTGGCCTCAGTCGATGCGTTCGCTGCCCGGATGCTGGATGACGACATCCCGCTGGACGTTCTCGTCCTCAACGCGGGCATCGCGAACCAGCCGCATGTGGTCACCGCGGACGGCATCGAGAGCACCTTCGCCACCAACGTCGTCGGACATTTCGTTCTGACCGACCAACTGCTGCCACTGCTCGAACGCGGTGACGATGCCCGAGTGGTCAGCGTGGGTTCGAATCTCTATCGCCGCTTCCGGGCCGACCTGGACTTCGGGGACCTGACATTCGGCCACGACCACTCACCCAGCGGGGCGTATGTGCGCTCGAAGGTTGCGACGGTGCTCTTCGCCACCGAGCTCGAGCGTCGATTGCGAGGGATGGGATCGTCTGTCCGCAGTTTCATCGCACATCCCGGCGTGAGCACCACCCCCATGCACGACACGGCAACCGGCATCCTGCAGCGGACGGTCGTGGCGCTCGCCCACGCGACCATCTCCCGGGATGCCGACGAGGGCGCCCTCCCGATCCTGTACGCCGCGACAAGCGAAGACGCGCAGGTCGGTCGTTTCATCGGGTGGCACTCGCGCCGGTCGGACAAGCGGATCTGGAGCGACGAGTTCGTCGGGGCGGGCCTGGATGTATCGCTCGCGCAGCAACTCTGGACCCGTCTGTCGGCCGTCGGAATCGATGAGGACTCACGGTCGTTGTGGACCGTATGACCCACCCTGCGCTCTTCACGCCGATCACCCTCCGCGGACTGACGATCACCAACCGGGCATGGCTGGCGCCGATGTGTCAGTACAGCTGCTCTGCCGAGGACGGCCTGCCCACCGACTGGCACCTGGTTCATCTGGGCAGCCGCGCGACCGGTGGGTTCGGTCTCATCATGACCGAGGCATCGGCCGTGACCGCGGATGGCCGGATCAGTCCGCAGGACGCCGGGATGTGGAGTAATCGGCACACCACGGCATGGCGCCGGATCGTCGACTTCGTCCACGACCAGGGGTCGGTGATCGGGATGCAGCTTGCGCACGCCGGACGTAAGGCGTCCACGTACGCACCGTTCGCACAGGCCAGTGGATCGATCTCGATTGCCGACGGCGGATGGGTGACCAGCGCCCCATCGGCGATCGCGTTCGACGGATATGACACGCCGGAGTCGTTGAGCCACAACGGGATCGAGAACCTGGTCCAGGCGTTCGCCGCGGCCGCCCGCCGCGCCGACGAGGCCGGGTTCGACGTCATCGAACTCCATGCGGCCCACGGCTATCTGATCCACCAGTTCCTCTCACCGTTGTCCAATCACCGCGACGACGTGTACGGCGGCGACTTCGCCGGACGCACCCGTTTTCTGATCGAGGTCGTCGAGGCGGTGCGCGGGGTGTGGCCGTCGGACAAGCCGCTGTTCGTCCGGCTCTCGGCCACCGACTGGACCGAGGGCGGCTGGACACCCGAGGACAGTGCAGAGCTCGCGGGGATTCTCCAGACCCGGGGCGTCGACCTGATCGACACGTCGTCGGGCGGCAACGTAGCGGCGGAGATCCCGGTCGGCCCGGACTATCAGGTCCGGTTCGCCCGGATCATTCGTGAGCACTCGGGGTTGCCGACTGCCGCGGTCGGTCTGATCACCGAGCCCGGACAGGCCGAGAAGATTCTCACCTCCGAAGCCGCCGACGCGGTCCTGCTGGGTCGTGCCGCCTTGCGTGAGCCGGCCTGGCCGCTCCGCGCTGCGCACGAACTCGGACTCGACAAAGATCAGGCGCCGTATCCGCCCCAATACATCCGGGGCGCGTGGCGGTGAGCGAGGTTCTCGTGGCGGCCTGCGATCAGCAACAGCGGCCCTGCGGATTGTTGTCCTGCGCAGCGTAACGCGCACGCCAGTAGTCACCCTCGGTCAGCGGCGGGGCGTCTGGATGCCGCGAACGGTGGTGGGCGACGTAGCGCTGATAGTCGTTGTCGCCCATCACTGATCTCACATACCAGCGCACCGCCCGCAGGCCACGCCGTGTCATCGAGGCAGCGGTGCCGGTTTCTCCTTCCGATACTCGTCCCATTCGCGTTGCACCTCCTTTTCGGTCGGCGTTGCGATCATCCCGCTCGGTGCGAAGAACTTGCTCTGCACCGGTTCGTCCTCGGTGGTGGGCAGGCCGTGACTGCGAATCGCTTTGGTGGACACGAATATCGCCGCGATGACGACGATCAGGACGAGCACCGCGAAGACGATCGACAACGTGCCCTGGATGAACGTATTGCGGATCACGGCATCGATCTCGCCGGATGTCTTGGCGGTTTTGAAGGCGGTCAGGCCGGAATCCTTCGCCTCGACGAAGTCTTGGTGCTGTTGCCAATACCCGATGGCCGGGTTGTTCGAGAAGATCTTCTGCCACGACGCGGTCATGGTCACGATCAGGTCCCAGACCAGCGGAACCCCGGGTATCCACGCCCATTTGAACAGCCCGCGTTTGAGCACGATCACCAGCACCACGGTCAATGCGATCGCGGCCAGCAACTGGTTGGCGATGCCGAACAGGGGGAACAGGGTGTTGATGCCGCCGAGGGGGTCGGTAACCCCCATCAGCAGGATGGAACCCCACAGTCCCACCACGATCACGGTGCACAACCAGGCACCGGGCCGCCACGACGGGTCCTTGAAGCGCTTGCCGCCCTTCACATTGCTCAGGCCGTCCGAGAGCATGAACCGGGCGACGCGGGTCCCGGCGTCCACGGTCGTCAGGATGAACAACGCCTCGAACATGATTGCGAAGTGATACCAGAAGGACCGCAACGATTCTCCGCCGAACGCGCTCTGCATGGTGTCTGCCATGCCCATGGCCAGCGTCGGTGCGCCACCGGTTTTCGAGATGATCGACTCCTCGCCGACCGCTCTGGCCGCCTCTTCCAGTTGCGCTGCGGTGGCCGGGTCGCCGCGTAGGCCGGGCAGACCGTTGACGTATTCCGCCGCGGTCTCCGGGGTTCCGCCGGTGACGGCGGCGGGCGCGTTCATCGCGAAGTACAGATGCTGGTTCAGGATGCAGGCGGTGATCAAGGCCATGATCGCCACAAACGATTCGGTCAGCATGCCGCCATAGCCGATGATCCGGGCCTGGCTTTCCTTTTCGAGCAGCTTCGGTGTGGTCCCCGACGCGATCAGCGCGTGAAAGCCCGAGAGTGCGCCGCACGCAATGGTGATGAACAGGAATGGGAACAACGCTCCGGCGAAGGCCGGGCCCTGCCCGTTGCTCGCGAAGTCGCTGACCGCCGGTGCCTGCATCACCGGGCGGGCGATCACGATCCCCAGTGCCAGTAGCACGATCGTGCCGACCTTCATGAAGGTCGACAGGTAGTCGCGTGGTGCCAGCAGCAGCCAGACGGGCAGCACCGCGGCAGCGAAGCCGTAGATGATGATGCACCAGCTCAGGAACATGGGAGAAAGGCTGAACAAGTCACGGCCCCAGCCTGATTCACCGACCCAGCGTCCGGAGACGATCGCCATTATCAACAGGACGAAACCGATCAGCGACACCTCCGACACCTGGCCGGGCCGCAGGAAGCGCAGATACACGCCCATGAACAGCGCGATGGGGATGGTCATGGCGATCGAGAAGACGCCCCAGGGACTGTCGGCCAACGCGTTGACGACCACCAGTGCCAGCACCGCGATCAAGATGATCATGATCGCGAAAACAGCGATCAATGCCGCGAATCCACCGACGTCCCCGAGTTCGTCTCGGGCCATCTGGCCGAGGCTTCGGCCTCGTCGGCGGGTCGAGATCGACAACACCAGATAGTCCTGGACGCATCCGGCGAACACGGCGCCGATGATGATCCAGATGGTGCCCGGCAGGTATCCCATCTGTGACGCCAGCACCGGCCCCACCAGCGGCCCGGCCCCGGCGATGGCTGCGAAGTGGTGGCCGAACAACACCCGGCGATCGGTGGGCATGTAGTCCTGGGCGTTGTCGAGGACCTCGGCGGGGGTGGCGTGGTCGTCGCGCGGACGTACCACCTTCATCTCGATCAGCCGGGCGTAGAACCGATAGCCGATGATGTACGTGCAGATCGCGGCGATCACGAACCAGACCGCGTTGACGGACTCGCCACGCACGAACGCGATGATCGCCCACGCGCACGCGCCGATGATGGCGATCACCGCGAAGGTGAGCCGTTTTCCGATGGTCATCGGACTGCGATCGATGATCGCGACCGGTGGTAGATCCGGGTCGGTCCGAATGAGCTCGATGTGTGGATCCGGCCGGCGTTCCTGGGTGTCGGTCACCGTGACTCCTGGGTGCGTGTGGGCGGTAGGAGGCTGCTTTCCAATTGTGGCGCGCGCCACCCCATGACCCACCCGGTTCGGCGATCTTGGCAACCTCCGACTGACTGCCGGGGAGCGCGGAACCTCGTGTGCGTGCCTTCCGGCTTCGGTAGGTTCTCCCTCATGGAGCGAATGGCGCCGGTCGACGCCCAGATGTACTGGATGTCGGACAAGATCCCCAACGACCAGTTCCTGCTCTATGCCTTTGCCGGTGTGCCACGCCAGATCGAAGTCGCGATCGAGGGCGCCCTGGAACGGGCTCGGGCGGTGCCGGATCTGGGCCTGCGGATCGCGGACGTGGATTGCGCGCTCGACTATCCGTACTGGGTGCACCGCAGTGTCGACCGCGACCAGGTGGTGGTCCACACAGAGGGGTCCACCGAGTGGTCCGATTGCCTGCGGGTGGTGGCCACCCTGGCCGACGACCAGCTCGATGCGCGCGAGTACACCTGGCGGCTGCATCTGTTCGAGGGTGTCGAAGGGGTACCGGACTGTGGGCTCGCGGCCACCGTCGCTGTGCTGCAGGTGAGCCATGCGCTGGCCGACGGGCGCCGCTCATCTGACCTGGCCCGCAGGATCTTTGCGCCGGGCGAGCCGCAGGAGTCGTCGGCCGCCGAGGCCGATACGCCGTATTCGGCGCTGCATGCGGCGACGCTGGCAGCTTTCCGTTTTCCCCGGCAGATCGGAGTGCTGGGTTTACGGGCAATCGAGGCCACCCGCACCCATCGTCGATTGATCGACGACGTCGCCGCCGGGGTGGTGCCCGCGGCGGCGGAAGGCCGGCCGCCGCTGTCGACCAACACCCGGCCCGACGGCGCGCGGGCGGTCCGCACCCTGGTGCTGCGGCGCGACGACTTCCCTGGCCCGACGGTGACCATCAGTGCCCTCACCGCGATTTCGCTGGCGCTGTCCGATCACCTACGGTCGGTCGGGGAGGATCCGACCGCCCTCGGCGCCGAGGTGACGATGGAGAAGTTCGGTAAGCCGATGGCGCGTAACCACTTTCGTAATGTCGGTATCGGATTGTTCTCGGGGACAGCCGCCCTCGATGATCGGACCGCACGCATCGCACAGGCGCTGGGGGAGCGGCAGCTGCGCAACGGCCATCCGGCGCTGCGTGCCTCCGACGAGGCCTTCGCGGCGATACCGGCGCCCCTACTGCGCTGGGGCGTGGCGCAATTCGATCCGACTGAGGTACCGAGTACGGTCGACGGCAACACCGTGGTGTCGAGTGTGAACCGGGGCCTGGCCGACCTGCGGTTCGGGGCTCGGCCGGTCGCGTTCACCGCGGGGTATCCGGCACTCTCGCCGGTGATGAGTGTGACGCACGGTGTGCACGGCATCGGTGACACCGTGGCGATCAGTGTTCATGCTGCCGCGTCGGCGATGGACGACATAGACAGCTACCTCGACATGTTGCAGGCCTCGATCGCCTGGAACCAGATCGTCAGGGCTTCCGGTCGCTAGTGCTGCGAGCCACGCTCTTCATGGCCGTTCTTGCTGCGCACCAATCGCTTCGGCAACCGTCCGACGAGTTCTCCGAGCGGCGCGACCGCGTCGTTGAGAGC
This sequence comes from Williamsia sp. z34, assembly GCF_059553395.1. NCBI lineage: Bacteria > Bacillati > Actinomycetota > Actinomycetes > Mycobacteriales > Nocardiaceae > Williamsia > Williamsia sp. z34. The sequence goes on from NZ_JCANWW010000001.1 coordinate 182,168, forward strand.
CCCGGCCGCAATATTGAGTTCGAGAACCGTCTCCTGCAGGCTCGCGATGCTCGGGGGCAGCTGGGCGAGCATCTCGACGAGTTCGGACAGTCGGTCGATGGGACCGCCCGGGACGATGGCCCGTTCCAGGGCGCCGCCCTCACCGACGAGTTGTTCCAGCAGGCCCTCTTCGACGGTCAGCCGGTCGAGGAAACCCTCGTCCTCGGAGATCCGGTCGAGTAGACCACCCTCTTTGGTGAGTTTGGCGAGCACCCCGTCCTCGGACAGCAGGCGATCCACCGGACCACCCCGGGACAGCAGTCGGTCGAGTGGGCCGCCGGTCTCGGTCATCTGATCGAGCACTCCATCGTCGGCCAGGACGCGTTCGACCAGGCCGTCCTCGGCCAGCAGTCGATCGAGGGGTCCGCCGCGCGAGAGAATTCGTCCGAGTGAGCGGTCTTCTTCGAGCAGTTCGCCGAGCTGGTTGAGCAGCTGCAGCGGACTGCGAAATGCGGGTGTCTCCCGCATGCCCATGGTGAGGGCGATCTCGTGGTGGGCGTTCTCGACGGCCATCCGGCTGAGCGCGACCGTGGCCTCGACGGCGCTGAGTGCGGCGCCCGCCACCGCAAACCCCAACCGCGTCGGGACCTCGATCACCAATCTGGCATCCATGACTTCACCCTAGGGGTTTGGCTCAACTCGCGGACACAATCACCGGGCTCAGTCGGCCTTGGCCGCCTTGGCCGCGGCTTTTGCCTGCTTCTTGAACTCGCGGACCTCCTGCAGGCTCACGTCGTCGACGACGTCGGCGACCGACCGGCGTTCGCCCTCGTTGCCGTAGTCACCGGCGGCCTCGCGCCAGCCCTTCGGTTCCACGCCCACCTGCTTCCCGAGCAGTGCCAGGAAGATCCGGGCTTTCATGTCGCCCCAACCGGGCAGTGATTTGAGACGTTTGAGCACCGTCTTGCCGTCCGGATCACCCTCGGTCCAGATGGCCGACGGGGTGCCGTCGTAGTTGTCGACGATGAAAACGGCAAGGTCATGGATGCGTTTGGCCATCGAACCGGGGAAACGGTGGATGGCCGGGGTCTGCGAGCACAGGGCCACGAACTCGTCCGGATCGGAGGCCGCGATCTTCTGGATATCGAAGCCGTCCATCCTTTCGGCGATCTTCTGGGGGCCCTTGAACGCCGCTTCCATCGGGAACTGCTGATCCAAGGTCATGCCGACAACCAGCGCGAAGTCGTCGACGGACAGGAGCTGGTCGGCTTCTGGCTCTTGCGCGATACAGATGTGGCGGGTCATTCGGACCTCCGGTCGCCGGGGAATTCACTGCCCACCCAGCTTATCGGCAGGGCGCGCAGCAGCGTCGCAGCGTCCCTGCGAACAGGGAAGGACTCTCTTTCTCTGCCGGCCTGTCGATGTGTCCGAATGGTGATCGATTGTCTTCTACCGACTTACGGACTCGACGGGTATCAGGGGCGTAACGTCAGCTGATGGTAAACGTCTCGGAGTAGACAGCCGCCGCCCGGAAGGTAGGTGTGATCCCTATGTCCACTGGTGCCGCCAAGAGGCCGTCCTCATCGGCAGTCGGAGAAGCCCACGTGGCCAAGGTCATCGGGGTCACCGTGGCCGCTGCGGTCGGTGGGTTCCTGTTCGGTTTCGACAGCTCGGTGGTCAACGGCGCCGTCAATTCCATCGGCGACCACTTCGAGCTGAACCACTTCATGCAGGGCTTCGCGGTCGCGATCGCCCTACTTGGATGTGCGCTCGGTGCCTGGTTCGCCGGCCGGCTGGCGGACATCTGGGGTCGCAAGAAGGTGATGCTGCTCGGCTCGGCGTTGTTCATCGCGTCAGCGATCGGAACAGGTCTGGCATGGTCATTGCCGGACCTGTTGGTCTGGCGTGTGATCGGCGGCCTCGGGATCGGCATCGCGTCGGTGATCGCCCCGGCCTACATCGCGGAGATCGCCCCGGCTCGCTACCGCGGTGCACTCGGGTCGTTGCAGCAGTTGGCGATCACGATGGGCATTTTTGTCGCGCTGCTCTCGGACGCGCTGATCGCCGACGGAGCCGGTGGTGCCTCGAACGACCTGTGGTTCGGTATCGAGGCCTGGCGATGGATGTTCATCGTCGGTGTGATCCCGGCCCTCGTCTACGGCCTGTTGGCACTGCTCATCCCGGAATCACCCCGTTATCTGGTGGGTAGCAATCTCGATGAAGAGGCCGCGCGCATCCTCACCGAGGTGACGGGGGAGCCGGACCCACTGTCCCGGGTCAAAGAGATCCGGTTGACCCTCAAACGCGAATCGACGGTGTCCATCAAGGACATTCGCGGTCCGTCCTTCGGCCTGCATCCACTGGTGTGGGTGGGTATCTGGATTGCCGTGTTGCAGCAGTTCGTCGGGATCAACGCGATCTTCTACTACTCGACAACGCTGTGGCAGTCGGTGGGATTCAGTGAGAGCGAGTCATTCCGGACGTCGGTGATCACCGCGGTGATCAACGTGGTGATGACCTTCGGGGCGATCATGTTCGTCGACCGGATCGGCAGACGGCAACTATTGCTGATCGGCTCTGTTGGCATGTTCATCGGACTGGTGCTGGCGTGTGTGGCATTCACGCAGCAGATCGGTACCGGCGACGACATCTCGCTGCCCGACCCATGGGGTGTGGTCGCCCTGATCGGTGCGAACCTGTTCGTGGTGGCGTTCGCGGCCACCTGGGGTCCGGTGATGTGGGTGATGCTCGGGGAGATGTTCCCCAACCGCATCCGGGGCGTGGCACTGGGTGTCTGCACGGGCGTCAACTGGCTTGCCAACTTCACCATCTCGCTGCTCTTCCCCGAACTCAACAGCATGCTGGGCCTGGCGTGGATCTACGGGTTCTTCGCCTTCTGTGCCCTCGTCTCCTGGTTCTACGTGCACTACAAGGTGCCCGAAACCAAGGGGATGGAGCTCGAGGACATGGATTCACTCGGAGAGGTGGAGGCAGCCATCAAACAACAGAAGAAGGCACATTAGCGCCGCCCGGGCGTGAGTTCATCTGGCGGCGTGGGCGCGTCGGCTGACACTGTCCAGGCCGTCCAGGAGCAACATCTGCGCCGCGAAGTATGTCGAGAGAACCAATGCCTCGCCGACCGCGCGGAGACCGTCCCTTTTGCGCAGCAGATACCGACGATTCATCAGGATCGCATCGGAGGCCATGAACGTGATACCGCCGGCTGCCAGTCGCCGTGTCGGGTCAGTGGAATCCCCGCCGGTGAGCACCGGATCGGCCGCCGTCGCCGCCATGGTTGCCAAGGTGGCGCCGTATGTTCCCAAGACCGGCAGCAGTCGGGGCGCGTTGAAAAGCAGCAGGGTGGTGACCTCGTTCATCAGCCCGAAGCGCGCGAGCAGTCGGCGTTTGTCCGGCCGGGCTCCGTGGCGGGTGAGCAGACCGAGGTAGGACAGATGTGCGAGCCCGAACATCGTTGCGCCGGTCTGGATCTGCCGATCCTTCTCGGGACCGGTGGCGAACTCTTCGCGGTACATGAAGTAATCGCCCGCAGCAGACGTGGCGATCGCGGCGGTCAGCAGTGCGTTGTCGACCCCGGACCGCTCCCGTGCACCCCGCGCCATCCCCACGGCGAGCGCGGCCAGGGCAGCGGGCTTGGCGACGGCCACACCGGGCCGCCACTGCGCGGCGCCGGCGGCCGAAACCGCCAGCGTCGCAGCGACGAACAGTTTGCGCTCCGGGCGCTCCCAGGCCGGTAGACGCATGTGATCGCTACCGGGCGAACAGTGACGTCACGAAGGCCGACGCGTCAGGCAACGCGGCCGCTGCTGTTCCTTGTCCGTCCACCGGGTAGGTGCGGATGGTTGTCGACTGGCTCGACGTCTCCACCCGGCCCAGGAACTCGAGGGTGTACGGCAGGATCACCTGGGTATCGAGCAGCCCCTGGCCGAAGAACACCGGTTTGACGTACCCGGTGTCGGGCACTCCGAGATAGGCCTCGACGATCGGACGCAGATTCGGGATCGAGTGCACCGGCCGGCTGAACAATGCGTTCAAACTCGTTGACGCCACGGCGCTTTGCAGCTCGGCCGAACACATGGTGACCGCTTTGTCGGCCAGCGATCTGCCCTCCGCGGTCAGGTACGAGTCGAGGTTGAGCTCGGGATGAGACCCACGGATACCGGCGATGGCGTACAGCACCTCGGCGGTCAGGTCGGAAGGCAGCGGCACCGGGATGAAGTCGGGACCGGCATTGAGGACGAGTTCCCCGAGGTTGGCCGGAACGCTGGTGACGGTGGCACCGCGGAAATCGAGGTCCGGACCCTGGATCTGCGCTGCGCTGCGGGCGGTGGCCAGCGCGGCGGTTGCGCCGCTGCCGTTCCCGTTCACCACCCACTGATCCGAGAGGTCCCCGGTGATGTCGTGGGCAGCCTTCACGGCATCAACGATGTTGTGTGCCTTGATGGTTGTCTGGAGGTCGGGGAGTGCGCCCTCGACGCCGAGTCCGGCGTAGTCGGAGGCGACGACCGCGTAGCCCTTCCGCAGCCATGGCGTGATGTCGTTCCAGTGGGCCGACGATTCGGTTTTGCCCGACCACGACGGCGCGCACTTGTCTGCCAATCCAACGGTGTCGTGGGCCCAGGCCACCACCGGCCAGCCACCCTCGGGTGCTTCACCGCGGGGGAGGTAGACAGCGGCACTGCTCAACTCGGTGCGGTCGGTGGCGGCGTTCGTCCAATAGGTGAAGCGGTCGGCTGATCCCGCGCCGGTCACCCAACGATCATCGGGCAGACCGATATTGGCAAACACTTTGCCTGCGGTTCCGCCCGTCGGAACCGGGTCCGCGGTTGCGATGCCGGTGCCGCCGAGGCCGCCGGCGACCACGGCGGCCAGTGCGGTGGCGGTCAGGCTGCGAATACCGATCCGGCGTAGTGCTTGCTTGTGAACACTCTTCATGACTACTACTCCTACCAAGGTCCGCGTACGCGGACTAAACCTGCGTGATCCCGATCATCGGGAGGAAGAAACAATTTCGGTCACCGTTCTCCACGGTGCCGAATACAGCGGAAAGCACTGTGCCATTGCCGGTCTCGACCGGTGCCAGTCGTGAACCCGGCAGGCTGAAGGCATCGACCAGCGGCGTCAGGATCTTCGTGAGTTCTGCACGCGCAGTTTCGGCCACGGGGTTGGTGCCGGGGATCTGTTCGAGGATCTTGTCGACGACGGTGGTGCCCACCGGGGCCATGTCCTTGAAGCCACCCTGCAGGGTGTTGACGTTGAACCAGGCGACCTGCATGCCGGTGCCCTTGCCGTCGGCGGTGATGCCGGACGGGAAGAAGCCGAACAGCGTTTCTCCGTCGCCGACGAGTTCTGGAGTGAAGCCGGGGAAGAGCGTTTTGACGAGGGCCGGGACCGACACCCCGGGGACGACATACGGGCCGGGCGCAGCCCCGCCGACGGCAGGCACGAGTCCGAACGGGTTGTCCGCGGTTGCCTCGACGCAGTTGAACGCAACGGTCGGGTTGATGAAGGACTGGATGCCCAATTTGCGCAGTGCCTCATCGGCTGCGGCCAGCGATCCGAGGAGGTCGGTGGCGTCGGCGGCCGGCGTCGCCGCGGGATCGGTCGCCGGGGTGGACTCGATCTGTGTCGTCCCGCCCAGGAGTGCCTTCGCGGCGGCCAGGGCGGCGGGATCACCCGCTGTCTTTCCGAGCGCGGCGATCGCGGCCTTCAACGCGTCGTCGCCCGGGATCTGCTTGGGTGCGGTCAGCGAGGCCGAGTCCGGGGCGACCGGTTCTGCGACGGCAACGGCAGGGGATAGCAGGGCGGCGGACGCGACGACCGCCAGTGCGGCGGCGCTGCGACGAATCAGCGTTGAGCTGGGCATGGATCTCCTTGGACAGACGCGGGGACGCACCTGTTACGTCTGTGACAGGTGTGACCAATGGTGCTCTTGTTACACAAGATCATGGCGCGGGAGCTCAGTGCAAGTTGCGAGTTCAACCTGTGATGCAACCGCGACCGTTCCGGTGTTCGGCTGTGCATCAACAGATCTGGGATTCCGGCGCAATGTGATGCGCAACAAAAAACAGGCGCCGACCCGAAGGTCGACGCCTGCTGTGGAGAGCCGGTGGTCAGACGACGGCCAGTCCGACCGTGGGGACGATCGTGCAGCTCACGGTCTTGTCCTCGGTCTTGGTGGTCACGTTGCCGTAGATTGCCGAAATGACGCGACCCTGACCGGTTTTCACGATCGTGGTGAAGGTGCCGGGTCCGTCGGCGGCGTTGATCTTGTCGTTGCGGCGCAGGTTCTGCTGGCCGGTCGCACCGGTGTCGATGTTGACCCAGGCCACGGTCAGCGGTGCGGCATCGTTGTTCAGTGCCGGTCCGGTGCCGAGGCTGGTGTAGACGTATCCGGCCTCGCCCTTCTTGGGGCCCGGGGCCGGAGCCTGCTGCGGTCCGGCGGTCACCAATGCCGAGCCGATGGAGTTGCCACCGGGGATACATCCCTGACCGATGGTCGGGTAGAGGAACTGCTGGATGACCGGTGCACCCGGGCCGGACGGGATGTCCGGGCCGCCGCCGCCGGAGCCGTCGAGGAAGCTGACGACCTTGTCCCAGATCGCGGCGAGTTCCGGCGGGAGCGCCGAATCTGCCGCGAGCACCTTGGCGTTGGAGAGCAGGCTGGCGTCGACCTTGCCGTCGGCTCCGGGGGTGGCGGCCGACCCGATGATCGCGGGCACGAACGCACCGAGGGACTGCAGGGTCGGCTGATCGATCTCGAGGTTGGCGGGAATGGGAGGGAACGCGGCTTCGTCGGCAGATGCGACAGCGGGCAGTGTCAGCGCTGCGGTGGCGGCGATGGCAACGGCCGTCACTGCGCGGCGGACATTCCGGCCTTTCGCGGCCTTGTGGAAGCGCCCGCGGTTACGGTCTGCCTGCTGATTCAAAAGCACTGTTCTTGGTGTCCCATCTCGCGTTGAGCCCGACTGATGACGGCTCGACATGTCTATCGCCGTGCTGACGGTAACCGTTTCAATCCCCTGCCGCCAGTAGCGGCAGTGCGGAGGCGCACGGTTCGCCGTCGCCCTGGAACCGTACCGTGTTACTAGAGTGAACAGTGTTTCTGGTGATGCAATTGTTATGTCACGTTGAGGCCACGAAGATAGGGGTGAGCCGGATCCGAAAGGTGCTGTTCGGGCGATCGACGTGATCGTCGCGCTCCGACTCCGGGCGGCCGCCCTGGGCCTGCTTAGATTCACGATGACGGAACGAACACGCGTTGTACGGAACCAACCGGCTGTTCTCACTGCCCGAACACCACCTGGAGGGTCGATGCTTCGACGATCACAGCTCGCCGCGGCACTCGTCGCGCTCTCGATCGGGGCCGGTGTTCTGACGGCCTGCGGCGATTCCGGCTCGTCGGACGACGTCGTCCTGCTCACCCACGATTCCTTCGCGCTGCCGGATGAATTGCTGGCGTCGTTCGAAGACGAGACCGGACTGACCCTCAAGGTGGTCAGGGAAGCGGACGCCGGTCAATTGTCGTCGTCGATCGCCCTCACCGCCGGTTCGCCCCGCGGCGACGTCGTCTACGGCATCGACAACACCTTCGCCTCCCGGGTTCTGGGCGCCGATGCCATCGAGCCCTATACGAGTCCGGACAACAACCTCGGCCCGCAGGAATATGCGCTCGGTGAACCCGATCGGCTGACCGCGATCGACCGCGGCGACGTGTGCGTGAACGTCGACACCGAATGGTTCACCGAACGCGATCTCGCACCGCCGGCGAACTTCGAAGAGCTGACCGACCCCCGGTACAAGGGGCTGACCGTGGTGATGGACCCGGCCACCTCGTCGCCCGGTACGGCATTTCTGCTCGCCACGATCGCCGCCTATCCGGGAGACGATGCGTGGGAAGGATATTGGGAGCGCCTACGCGCCAACGGCGTGAGTGTGGCCCCGGGGTGGACCGAGGCGTACAACCAGGAGTTCACCGCGGGTGAGGGTCAGGGCAGCAAGCCCATCGTGGTCTCGTACGCGTCGTCGCCGGCCTTCCTGCCGACCACCAAGGCCCTGTTGAACACGTGCTTCGCGCAGATCGAATACGCCGGGGTCCTGCGTGGAGCCGAGAACGTCGAAGGCGCCCAGCAGGTGGTCGACTTCCTGCTCAGTGAACCGGTGCAGGCCGCGCTGCCCGAATCGATGTATGTGTACCCGGTCCGCACCGGGACGCCACTGCCTGCCGACTGGGCGCAGTTCGCGCCGCAGCCCGAGTCCGCGGTGACGATGCCGCTGGAGGTCATCGCCGAGAACCGGGAAGCCTGGCAGCAGGAGTGGCGCACCGTCATGGGCCGCTGACCCCGGTGCCCACTCGCGCAACCATCCGGCGCCCACCCACCCGGTGGGGGTCCGGCACATCCCTGGTGGCCGCCGCGGGCGTAGTGCCGTTGCTGTTCGTCGGGGTGATGTTCGGCTGGCCGTTGGTGGCCCTGGCCGTCCGCGCGTTCGGGGATGGCTCCGGCATCGACGTGATCGCATTGCTCGACGACGCCAATGCCGCACATCTGTTGTGGTTCACCGTGGCCCAGGCCGCGGCCAGCACGGTGCTCACCCTGATCGTCGGCCTGCCGGTGGCGTGGGTCCTGGCCAACTTCGAACTGCGAGGTGCGCTGGCGCTTCGGGTGATCGTCACCATTCCCTTCGTGTTGCCCACCGTCGTGGTCGGTGTCGCGTTCACCGCGCTGCTCGGTGAGCGTGGCCCGCTGGGTTGGCTCGGCATCGGATCGTCGGTGTGGGCGATCTTGTTGGCGCACATGTTCTTCAACATCGCGGTTGTGGTGCGGACCGTCGGTTCGGTCTGGGGCCAACTCGACCCGCGTGCCGAACAGGCCGCCCGGACGCTGGGCGCGGACCGTTGGCACGTGCTGCGCACCGTCACCGCACCCGCCCTGGCCCCGGCGATCGCGTCGGCGGCGTCGGTGGTGTTCCTGTTCTGCGCCACCAGCTTCGGTGTGGTCCTCATCCTCGGCGGCGGCCGGTACGACACCATCGAGACCGAGATCTACCGGCAGGCGATCGGGTTCTTCAAACTGCCTGCCGCCGTGGCCCTGTCGATGATCCAGATCCTGGTGGTCGCGGTGGTGGTCGCCATCAGCGCGGTGCTGGGCCGCCGGGCTCGGGGAGCCGGGGCGCCCCGGCGACGCCGCCGACCGCAAGGAGCGCAGCGCGTGGTCGTCGGGGCCATCGTGGCGTTCGTACTGGTGATCTTGCTGGCCCCGCCGGCGGTCCTGGTCTGGCGATCGCTGCGGCCCACGGTCGGCGGAAGCTGGAACCTGGACGGCTATCGGGCGCTGGCGGAGCCGATCAACGGTGAAACCCCTTGGGAAACAATGCAATACTCGTTGGTCAGTGCATTCTGGGCGACCCTGATCGCACTGGTGCTCGGTCTGCTCGGCGCACTGGCCATCTCTCGCGCGCGCGGCGTGTTCGGCGGTGTCGCCACCGGGATCGCGATGCTCCCGCTGGGTGTGAGCGCGGTGACGGTCGGTCTGGGATACCTGGTGATCCTGACGTCGATGCCGCGTGAGGTCGCGACCTCCCCGGCTGTTGTCCCCGCCGTGCAGGCGCTGATCGCGACACCACTGGTGATTCGCATCCTCGTGCCGGCGATGGGCCTGGTCGACCCCCGGCTGCGTCAGGCGGTGGCCACGCTCGGCGCCGGCCCACTGCGGGTCTGGTGGACCGTCGACCTCCCGATCATCAAGCGAGCACTGTGCGCGGCGACCGGCTTCGCCTTTGTGATCGCGATCGGCGAGTTCGGTGCGACCAGCTTTGTGGCCCGGCCCGACACCACCACGGTGCCGGTGCTGATCGGCACGTCCCTCTCGCGCCCGGGAGCAGGTAACTTCGGCACTGCAATGGCCTGTTCGGTGATGATGCTGGTGGTGACCGCGGTGGTGGTGGCCCTGATCGAGGTGGTCCGGCGGGACGAGGGAGGTGAGTTCTAGATGCTCGAATTGTCCTCCATCACAGTCGGTTACGGGTCTGAGATGGTCCTGACCGATCTGGATCTGGCGATCGGGACGCAGGGAGCGACCATCACGGCGCTGCTCGGCCCGTCGGGATGTGGCAAGTCGACACTGATCCGCGCCATCGCGGGGCTCGAACCGCTGTCCGCGGGAACGATCACCTTCGACGGCGTCGACCTCGCCCCGAGCCCGACCCATCGCCGCGACTTCGGCGTGGTGTTCCAGGACGGTCAGCTGCTGCCCGGCCGCACCGTTGCCGACAATGTCGGATACGGGCTGCGGGTCCGGCGCTGGCGCAAGCCCGACATCACCCGTCGGGTGGCGGAACTGCTCGACCTGGTCGACCTGCCCGGTCTCGGCGACCGGAAGGTGACCGAGTTGTCCGGCGGCCAGCAACAGCGGGTCGCGCTGGCCCGGGCGCTGGCTCCACGACCGCGACTGCTGCTCCTGGACGAGCCGCTGTCCGCACTCGACCGGCAACTTCGTGATCGCCTGGCGCTGCAGATCGCGGAGATCATCGGCGCCACCGGCACTCCGACGATCGTGGTCACCCATGACCATTCCGAGGCCGCGATGATGGCCGACCGGATCGCGGTGATGGACCACGGCCGGATCGTCCAGGACGATCATCCCGAAAAGCTTTGGCGGGCACCGCGGACCGAGCGGATCGCGCAGTTCATCGGTTGCACGACCATCTGCGGAGCCGACATCTCCGCGGGTGTTCTGCACAGCCCACTCGGCCGGGTTTCCGTCGACCTGCCCGACGGTGGGGTTCGGATCGGACTGCGTCCGGAGGCGGTTGTGGCCACGCCGGTCGCAGACGGGTCGAGCGGTGTCGTCGGTACCGTCCGCCATGTCGCATCACTGCCCGAAGGTGCCCGGGTGCGGCTGGCGGTCGCCGGTATGGAGGTCGATGCGGTCGGTGATCGACGGCTCGGCGTCGGAGACGAGGCCTCGATCACGCTGGATCGCAGCCGGATCGCCATCATCTCCGATCCACCCGTCGAGTCGGCGAGGGCGAAGGGCGAGGGAGCGGTGGGCCGGGATGCGTGAGGTCGTGGCCGGTGCGGTCATCAGCGAAGGACGACTGCTGCTGGCTCAGCGCACGTATCCGGTGGAGGTGGCGGGACTGTGGGAACTGCCCGGCGGCAAGGTCGAGCCGGGGGAGACCAGGGCTCAGGCGCTCGGGCGTGAACTCGGCGAGGAGCTCGGGATCACGGTGGCGGTGGCCGACCAGATCGGACAGCCGGTACCGCTACGGCCGGATCTGGTGTTGGTTGCGATGGCCGCGGAATTGCTCACCGGCCGGCCGCATCCGCGCGAACACTCCGGAGTCCGCTGGGTGGATGCCGACGACCTCCGCCGGATGGCCGGCGCCGGGGAACTGGTGCCTGCCGATGCCGTGTGGCTCGACGACCTCACCGCGCTGCTCGCCAACCCGGCCCGAAGGTGATCTGAGTCTCAGGCGGCGCGCGACCGCACCTTCTTGAGGGCCTTGGTCAGCTCTTTGTTCGACATCCCGGCAGAGGAGTACTTCTGCATCTTGTGGATCACCACTGGGCAGCGAAGGCAACGGGTTGAACTGCGGCAACACTTTTTCTTCGGCTTCATGTCGCAGACGTCAGCCGCCTTCTTCTTGCCCATGTATCCGCCTTCCAACAGGTCTCGCACCTAGTGGAAAGTTAGGTTAGCAGCACCTTAATTTGCGGGTTACGGCGCATGTGACGCCGCTCTCATTGCCGGAGCACGTATCCTTGAGTGGTTTGAGCACCAGGCTCGACCGTTTTGACATGCCCACTTCACGTCCGGAGAACTTCAGTGACTTCTGCCCCCAATTTCCGCAACGTTGCGATCGTTGCGCACGTCGACCACGGGAAAACGACCCTGGTCGATGCGATGCTGCGGCAATCGGGAGTGTTCGAGGAACGCGCGGAACTCGTCGACCGGGTCATGGACTCGGGCGACCTCGAGCGCGAGAAGGGCATCACCATTCTCGCGAAGAACACCGCAGTGCACCGTCGCCAGCCCGACGGCACCGAGGTTGTCATCAACGTCATCGACACCCCCGGCCACGCCGACTTCGGTGGTGAGGTCGAGCGCGGCCTGTCGATGGTCGACGGCGTCGTGTTGCTGGTCGATGCCTCTGAAGGCCCGCTGCCGCAGACCCGTTTCGTGCTGCGCAAGGCGCTCGCCGCCTCGCTGCCCGTGATCCTCGTGGTCAACAAGACCGACCGCCCCGACGCCCGCATCGCCGAGGTCGTCGAAGAGAGCCACGACCTGCTGCTCGACCTGGCGTCGGATGTCGACGACGAGGCTGCTGCGGCCGCCGAGCTCGCCCTCGATCTGCCGGTCCTCTACGCCTCGGGTCGCGCGGGTGTCGCCAGCACCGTGGCCCCCGAGAACGGCCAGGTCCCGGACGCCGAGAACCTCGACGCCCTGTTCGACGTGCTGCTGTCGTACGTGCCCGCCCCCAAGGGTGACCTCGACGCACCGCTGCAGGCCCACGTCACCAACCTCGACGCCTCGGCGTTCCTCGGCCGCCTCGCGCTGGTCCGTCTCTACGCCGGCACCCTGAAGAAGGGCCAGACCGTGGCCTGGCTGCGTGAGGTCAACGGCGAGCCCGTCACCGAGCGCGCCAAGATCACCGAGCTCCTCGTCACGGTCGGTGTCGCGCGGACGCCCGCCGAGACCGCCGTCGCCGGCGACATCGTCGCCGTGGCCGGAATGCCGGACATCATGATCGGCGACACCCTCACCGACGTCGACCACCCGGTCGCGCTGCCGCGGATCACGGTCGACGAGCCGGCCATCTCGGTGACGATCGGCACCAACACCTCGCCGCTGGTCGGCCGCGTCAAGGGTCACAAGCTCACCTCGCGCATGGTCAAGGACCGCCTCGACAGCGAGCTGATCGGTAACGTCTCACTGCGCGTCCTCGACATCGGTCGCCCGGACGCCTGGGAGGTCCAGGGCCGTGGTGAGCTCGCGCTCGCCATCCTCGTCGAGCAGATGCGCCGCGAAGGCTTCGAGTTGACCGTCGGCAAGCCGCAGGTGGTCACCAAGCAGGTCGACGGCAAGCTGCACGAGCCGTTCGAGCACCTGACCATCGACGTCCCCGAGGAGTACCTCGGCGCGGTCACGCAGCTGCTGGCCGCTCGTAAGGGCCGCATGGGCGACATGGCCAACCACGGAAGTGGCTGGGTCCGCATGGAGTTCGTCGTTCCCTCGCGAGGTCTGATCGGTTTCCGTACCGACTTCCTCACCGAAACCCGCGGAACCGGCATCGCCAACGCCGTGTTCGAGGGCTACGGCCCGTGGGCAGGAGAGATCCGGGCGCGTCACACCGGTTCGCTGGTCTCCGACCGCGCGGGAACGGTCACCCCGTTCGCGATGATCCAGCTCGCCGACCGTGGAACGTTCTTCGTCGAGCCCGGCGCCGACACCTACGAGGGCATGGTCGTGGGCATCAACCCGCGGATGGAAGACCTCGACATCAACGTCACCAAGGAGAAGAAGCTGACCAATATGCGTCAGTCCTCCGCCGACGTGATGGAGACCCTGGCCAAGCCCATCAAGCTCGAGCTCGAAGCCGCGATGGAGTTCTGTACCGACGACGAGTGTGTCGAGGTCACCCCCGAGGTGGTCCGGGTGCGCAAGGTCAATCTCGACTCCAACACCCGCGCCCGCGAGCGCTCCAAGGCGAAGTCTCGTAACCAGGGTGTGAGCTAGAAGGGACGCAATCGGCGGTCGTCACCGACCGCCGATTGCCGACTGATCGTGACCGGCGGACAGAGGAATCGAGTTTTGGGTAGACGATGGACCACCGCGACTCCGATGGCCGCGGTCGTGCTGTCCTGCCTGCTGTTGCTGACAGCATGCGTCGCTGATCCACCGCCGGCGGTGCAGCAGACGAACTCGGTGCCGCCGGAGCCCGCCGAGCCCTCGGGCCGGGTGCTGTACGTGGCAACCGACTCGATCGGCAACGGTTTCAATCCACATCTGGCCGCCGACCAGTCCGCGGTCACCACTGCGGTGGCCGCGATGACGTTGCCGAGTTCGTTCCGGCCGACCGCCCAGGACGGCCGCGTCACGTGGCTGATGGACGAGGCGCTGCTGACCAGCGCCGAGGTCTCGGGCACCGACCCGTTCGCGGTGACCTACAAGATCCACGAGGACGCGCAGTGGTCGGACGGATTGCCGATCACCGCAGAGGATTTCGTCTATCTCTGGCAGCAGATGTCCCGGCAGCCCAACGTGACCGCCCCCGCGGGCTACCGCATGATCACCGACGTCCGCAGCTCGGCGGGCGGCAAAGAGGTCACCGCGACGTTCGCCGCGCCCTACCCGGCGTGGCGTGAGCTGTTCAACGACCTGCTGCCCTCGCACGTCCTCAAGGGGGCACCCGGGGGTTTCCAGACCGGCATGGACAGCGGATTCCCGGCTTCGGGCGGTCCGTTCACGATCAGCGGTATCGACCACAGTCGTGACGAGGTCCGGCTGATCCGCAACGACCGGTTCTGGCTGACCCCGGCAGGCGTCGATCGGGTCACCCTGCGCCGCGGGGGAACCACCAGCCAACTGGCAGATTCCATGCGATCCGGCGATACCCGGGTCGTGTCGGTCAGCGCAGGCGAGGCGCTCGGCGCCACCCTCGGCAGCATCGGTGGGGTCATGACCGGTCGCGTCGCGCAGTCCCGGACCCTGGGCATGACGGTCAACACCCGCACGGAATCGATGTCGAACATCGACCTGCGCCGGGCCGTTCTGGGAACCATCGACACCGCTCTGGTGACCTTTGCCGCCGCCGACGACACCGAGGTGCTCCCGGACACCAACTCCGTGTACGCCCCGTCCGATCCGGGCTACTACCCGGTGCCGCGTCCGGCTCTGACGCCCGAACAGATCGAAGGGTGGCTGGTCGCCGCCGGTTACCGGCGCGGTCCGGCGACACCGGCACCCGCTCCGCCCACGTCGTCCGGCGCGCCGAGCACCACTGCGGTCCCCACCACCACGACAACCCCCGTCGACGGGACGTCCACGACCGCGCCGAGCGATCTGCCGACGTTGCCCGCCGGCACACAGCCGGTCGATCAGGAGGACGGGCAGCCGCTGGTGATCCGGGTCGGTTCGGTCACCGGAGATCTCCGCACGGGTGCGGCGGCGGCCAACATCGTCGATCAGCTGAACCGCGCAGGTATCCGTGCCACCAGCGTGGCGATGTCGACCGCCGACCTGTACAGCTCGAGCCTGACCGGACGCGAGGTCGACCTGGTGGTCGGCTGGAGCCGGGCCGGGGAATCACCGGCCACCGCGCTCGCGTCGAACACCGAATGCCTGAGCACCGAAGAATCCACCGAGACGAGTGCATCACCGGACTCGGGTGAGCCGTCGGCGACATCGGCCCCGGAGCCGTCGGCGACGTCGTCACCGGCGCCGACGACATCGGAAACCGAAGAATCCGAACGCAGCGAACCGCGTTACACGAGCAACGTCTCGGGCCTGTGCGACCCCGAACTGCAGGAGATCGCGACCCGCGCCATCTCGGCGGAGGATCCGACCGAGGACCTGCGCATCGCGCAGCGCCTGCTCGACGATCGATCGGTGTATCTGCCGTTCTATCAGGACGTACTGACCAACGCCGTCTCCCCACTTGTCGCCGGCGTCCCGGTCACCGGTCCGGTGCAAACCGGCATCTACGGTGACTCCGCCCTCTGGCGCCAGCAGACCGGCAACTGAAAGCGAAGCCGAAATCCCATGAATCGTTTGTTGCTCGTTCATGCCCATCCGGATGACGAGACCATCACCACCGGCGGCACCATCGCCAAGTACCTCGATGCGGGCGCCGAGGTCACCGTTGTCACCTGCACGCTGGGTGAGGAAGGTGAGGTGATCGGCGACCGATGGAGTGGACTGGTCGCCGACGGCGGTGCCGACCAACTCGGCGGGTACCGGATCATGGAGCTGACCGATGCATTGGCCGAATTGAGCCCCGATCCGTTTGCACCGGTGGAGCCGATGTTCCTCGGTGGCGCCGGACGCTGGCGGGACTCCGGGATGTCGGGGGCGCCATCGAACCATCACGAGCGCGCCTTCATCGCGGCGGGCACCGAGGCGCCCACGCAGGTCCTGGCGGATCTGATCCGGGAGCTGCGCCCGCAGGTCGTCGTCGGATACGACCCGGTGGGCAGCTACGGCCATCCCGATCACATCGGTGTCCACGCCATCAGCCATGCCGCCGTCGAGCTCGCGGCGACCGGTGAACAGGGATGGTCGGTGTCGAAGCTCTACTGGACCGTCACCGAGAAGTCCGCACTCGAGGCAGGTCTCGCGGCGGCGGGCACCCGCATACCGAAGGGCTGGCGGATGCCGGCGCCGGGGGAGTTGCCCAGTCATCCGGATGCGGAGATCACCACCGCCATCGACGTCCGCGAGGTCTACGATCGCAAGGTGCGGGCGCTCAGTGCCCACGCAACGCAGGTGACCGTGTCCGCGTCGGGCACCGAATATGCGCTGTCGAACAACATCATCCAGCCGATATTTGCCGAGGAACACTTCATGCTGGTCGCCGGGGAACAGGGCCCCACCGATGAGTCCGGGCGGGAAACAGACCTCTTCGGTGGTCTGTGATGGCCTCGGCCGTGATGAGCTCAGCTCCGATGCGCTGGGCCCTGCTGGGTCTGCTGTGGGTCGACGGTTTCCTGGTCGGCGTCCTCGCCCTGGCGTTTCTGCCGCTGCACATCGGGTCGGTGCCGTTCCCGATCAGCGCGGTGCTGGCGGCGATCGCCAACTACATCCTGCTGTGGTGCAGCGCCACCCTCGTCGAGGGTGTCGCCCGCTTCGGTGCCCTGATCGCCTTCATGATCGCTTTTTTCGTCTTGGCGGCCGGAGGCCCCGGTGGTGACATCGTGGTGCCGCAGGACCTGACGGTCTTCCTGCTCCTCGGACTCGGTCTGGTGGTCCCGGTGTTCGCCGCGTTCGCCGGCCTGCTGCCCGACCCCGGGTCGGACGCCGCAATCGGTTCGAAGCAGGTGGTGAAGGGGTCGGGGGAATGATCCGTCCCCGATGACGCATTATCTAAGGGGTGACCTCCAAGATCCCCGAAGTTCTCGCTGCCACATCGGATCGGACGCTGCTGCCTGATCCGGCGATGCCGCCGCGCGTCACCGGAGCCACGCAGGCGCGTCCTGACAACGACGCGGTCCGGCAGGTACTGGCCCGGTTGCACGAGGATGTCGCCCTCGACGTCGAGGCGGCCGCGATCTTGCTCGCGGCCCGCGGGGACGAACTGGCCGAGCTCTGCGCGATCGCGGCGGGGATTCGGGACGCCGGACTGATCGCCGAAGGGCGCGAACGTCAGATCACCTACTCGCGCAAGGTATTCATCCCGCTCACGAGGCTGTGCCGGGACCGGTGCCACTACTGCACGTTCGTCACCGTGCCGGGCAAACTGGCCCGCGACGGCCACGGCATGTACCTGGAGATCGAGGAAGTACTCGAGATCGCCCGCAGTGGTGCCGAGATGGGTTGCAAAGAAGCGTTGTTCACGCTCGGCGACCGTCCGGAGGAGCGTTGGCCGGAAGCCCGGCAATGGCTCACCGAGCGTGGGTACACATCGACCTTGGATTATGTTCGGGCCGCGTCGATCCGGGTCCTGGAGGAGACCGGCCTGCTGCCGCATCTCAATCCCGGTGTGATGAGCGCCGACGAGATGGCGCTGCTGAAGCCGGTGGCCCCTTCGATGGGCATGATGCTCGAGACCACCGCGCGTCGGTTGTTCACCGACAAGGGCAATGCGCACTACGGCAGCCCCGACAAGGATCCCGAGGTCCGCAAGCAGGTGCTCGTCGACGCTGGTCGTCTTTCCGTCCCGTTCACCACGGGCATCCTGGTCGGCATCGGGGAGAACCTCACCGAACGGGCCGATTCGCTGATCGAATTGCACAAGGTGCAAAAGACTTTCGGCAATATCCAGGAAGTGATCGTCCAGAACTTCCGGGCCAAACCCGATACCGCGATGCGCGGGGTCGCCGATGCCGAGTTCGACGAGTTCCTGGCCGCGGTGGCCGTGGCCCGGATCATCCTGGGCCCTGCGATGCGGATTCAGGCCCCACCGAACCTGGTGTCGCCGGCCGAATGTGCTGCGCTGGTCGGCGCCGGCGTGGACGACTGGGGCGGGGTCTCGCCATTGACCCCCGACCACGTCAACCCCGAACGGCCCTGGCCGCACCTGGATTCACTGGCCACGATCACCGCCGAGACCGGCTACGTGCTGACCGAACGTGTTGCGGCCCAACCCAGATACGTGCTGGCCGGCGCCCCGTGGATCGATGAGCGGATCAGTCCTCACGTGTGGGCACTGGCCGACCCGGTGACCGGACTGGCTGCCGACGTACTCCCGATCGGCCGCCCCTGGAACGAATCGGGCGAGGGTCGGTACACCGCATGAGGATTCCGCTGCCGCCGGCCAAAGCGCTGTCCGACGACGACGTTGCGCGGATGCTCTATCAGGCCACCGGCGTGATCGATCTGCTCCTCGACGCGGTCGACAGTGACCCGCTCGGCATCAAAGGACGGACGTTCGAGGGTGCCGAGCGTCGGTCCGGCGGACCCGACGACGCGCTGGCCGCCAAGGTCATCGGCGCCATCGACGGACCCCTGGTGTGGGCGGCCGACACCACCGGGCTGCCGGGTACCGCGAAGTGGGCCGACTGGAAGCCTGAGCAACGTCGCGACTGGTGGATCGAGCGGGTCGGGGCCATCACCACCGTCGGAGTGGCATATCCGGGTGTCTTCGGTGCCCTGGTGAACCGTCTGCCGATCCAGACCGTGCTCGGATTCGGTCACCAGGCGATCCTGCTGTGTGCGGTGGCCCGTGCCTACGGCATCGACGACCGCTACCGGCAGACCGATCTGCTGGCCGAGGTGCTGTGCCGCCGGACCCTGAGTTCGCGGACGCTGCTCACCGGTGAGTCCGAAGACGGCGAGAGCAGCGCCGAAAACGACGCGCTGGTGAAACAGATGTGGACCGGCATCGGGAGATCGCGTGCGGTCCTGGGTGAGCTGGGGCGGCGGCCCTCGCCGAAACAGCCGTGGCGCATGCTGTCCGGGCTCCCGCTGGTCGGAGCCCTCGCCAGTTACATCGGGGAGACGGGCGCACTACGCCGGTCGGCCGATGCCGTTGTCCGAGAGGTTGTTTGACTGTCCTAGGCGGAGGTGCCGTCGATGCCGGCGGCGACCAGCGCATCGTAGCCGCCGATCACGTCGGTGGCGCGGTGCAGTCCGAGTAGTTGCAGCGACGCCGCGGCCAGACTCGAGGTGTAGCCCTGCGAACAGATCACGACCCACGGGACGTCGTGGTCGATCGCCTCCGGGATCCGCGCATCGGATGCCGGGTCGAGTCGCCACTCGAGGACGTTGCGCTCGATCACCAGTGCGCCGTCGAACTCACCTTCGGCGGCCCGCTGCGCCGCCGGCCGGATGTCGACGACCAGGGCGCCACCGGCCAGCGCGGCCGGCAGGTCTGATGCGCTGATCCGGTCGAGACCCGAACGGGCCTGGAGTAGAAGATCGTCGATGGTGGCCACGGTGCTCATGCTGCCCCACCGTCGGTGAGAACGGTCTTCGTCCGGCGAAGTGACTGTGCATCGGTCACCTCGTAGTAGGACATGGCCGTCAGAGGCGGGGAGTAGGCGTGGACGCTGAGGGTGGGTTCGCTGGTGACCGGGAGGTTCGGCTTGCGGACCACGTCGTGCACCCAGCCGAGCGGGAATGAGGCCTGATCGCCTTCGTCGAGTGTGCGGGCGCGGAGTTGGTTTCCGGTCCAACGGTATTCGGTCAGGGCGCCGGAGAGCACGGTCAGTGCGCCGAGGGAGCCGGCGTGGTCGTGCAGATCCGTCGACTCGTCCGGGGTCCAGCTGATCAGCCAGAGATCGACATCGTCGTCGTAGTGCAGACGTGTGGCCCACCGGTTCTCGCGATCCCAGCGGCTCGGCAAGAGATGGTCATAGGTGCCGTCGAGCACGTCGGAGGCACTCTGATCCGTCAGACGCAGCAGGTCAGCGGGTCGCAGCCGGGTCGGCAGATGATGGTTGGGTAATCCGGCAGCAGCCGGCCGGGACAGGGTGGAGGTCATGCGGTGGGTACTCCTGGACGTGGTTCGAATGAGGGGAAGAGGTTGCGGTCAGCAACAACACATTCGGTTCCACTGGAGATTCGGTGCCGCGGTCACGCCCACCACAGTGCCCTCGCGACCGTGCTCGGTCCAGATTTACGCGCTCTCTGATTTGAACCGCGCCGTCGACCGTGCCGAAATCACCGTCGAGTGTGCCGAAAACGCAGGGCAGAACTTGCCCGGCGGGCAACTTCGGCACGCTCGACGGCGATAAGGGCACGGTCGACGGGGTGGTGGTGGGGGTCGAGTTTTGACTTGAAATCGGTGTCCCGGATACTGGTGGGTGATAAGCGGGCAGCCGACGTCCATGAGGTCGGAGGGTATGCCCGCTTTTGAGCGCGTACAGCCCACGCGCACTGAACTGATGAGGAGGGGTTGTCGGTGACATACATCATCGCTGAGCCTTGCGTTGACGTCCTGGACAAGGCCTGCGTGGAGGAATGCCCCGTCGACTGCATCTACGAGGGCGAACGGATGCTCTACATCCAGCCCGATGAGTGCGTCGACTGCGGCGCCTGCGAACCGGTGTGTCCGGTCGAGGCGATCTTCTACGAAGACGATGTGCCCGACGAGTGGGAACCCTATGTGAACGCCAACGTCGACTTCTTCGATGATCTGGGTTCGCCGGGCGGTGCCAGCAAACTGGGCAAGGTCGCCTACGACTCGCCGTTCGTGAAGGCTCTGCCCCCGATGAACACCGAGGAATGACAGCCGCATGACGTCGATGCGTGGCCGGACCTCAGTGTCGTCGCGGTTGCCCGAGTTCCCCTGGGACACTCTCGCCGATGCCAAGGAGCGTGCCGCGAGGCATCCCGGCGGCATCGTCGACCTCTCGGTGGGTACCCCGGTCGATCCGGTGGCACCGCTGATTCGTGATGCGTTGTATGAGGCCTCGGATTTCCCGGGCTACCCGGTCACGATCGGTACGGCCACGCTCCGCACGGCGGCCTGTGCATCGTTGGCGCGTCGGCACGGCATCACCGGCCTCGACAACTCGATGATCCTGCCGGTGATCGGCACCAAAGAGGTCATCGCCGGACTGCCCGCCACCCTCGGGATCGGCGCCGGTGACGACGTCGTGATCCCGGAGATCGCTTATCCGACATACGAAGTCGGTGCGTTGCTGGCCGGTGCACGACCGGTTCGGGCCGATTCCCTGACCCAGCTCGGACCGAGCACTCCGGCGCTCATCTATCTGAACTCACCGTCCAACCCCACCGGTAAGGTGCTGCCCGTCGAGCATCTGCGCAAGGTGGTGCAGTGGGCACGTGACCGCGGCACGATCGTGGTTTCCGACGAGTGCTACCTGGGTCTGGCGTGGGATGAAGAGCCGGTGTCGATCCTCGATCCGAGGGTGACCGACGGCGATTTCACCGGGTTGCTGGCGGTTCATTCGTTGTCGAAGACCTCGAATCTGGCCAGCTATCGGGCCGGTTTCCTCGCCGGTGATCCGGCCCTGATCGGTGAACTGCTCGCGGTCCGCAAGCACGCCGGACTGATCGTTCCGTTCCCCGTGCAGGGCGCGATGACGGCGGCGCTGAGCGATGACACCCATACCGCGCAGCAGCGTGAGCGCTACCGGGCGCGACGCGAGGTCCTGCGTGGGGCAGTGGTGGCTGCCGGTCTGCGCATCGACGAATCGGCTGCCGGCCTGTACCTGTGGGCAACCCGTGATGAAGACAGTCGGGCCACCGTCGACTGGCTCGCCGACCGCGGCATCCTGGCGGCGCCGGGTGAGTTCTACGGTCCCCGCGGAACCCGCCATGTGCGGCTGGCGCTCACCGCGACCGACGAGCGGATCGCGGCGGCGGCCGAACGACTGTCCGCCTGACCCCGCCCTTCCCGAATCTGCGGCCACACCCACCTGAATTCACTGCGCCCACCGGCAATTGCCGGTGGGCGCAGCTGATTCAGGTGGGGGGCGATCAGTTGGCGTGCAGGATGGCGTTGAGCTCGATGCCGTCGCCCTTCCAGGGCACGACCTCGACGGCACCGGTGGTGCTGTTGCGGCGGAACAGCAGGTTGCTCTTGCCGGACAGGTCGCGGGCCTTGATGACCGTTCCGTCCGGACCGGTGACCTTGGTGCCTGCGGTGACGTAGAGGCCGGCCTCGATGACGCAGTCGTCGCCCAGGGCGATGCCGCAGCCGGAGTTGGCGCCGAGCAGGCAGCGCTTGCCCAGGGTGATGATCTCTTTGCCGCCACCGGACAGGGTGCCCATGGTGGAGGCGCCGCCACCGACGTCCGAGCCGTCGCCGACGATGACACCGGCCGAGATGCGGCCCTCGATCATCGACGCGCCCAGGGTGCCGGCGTTGAAGTTCACGAAGCCCTCATGCATGACGGTGGTGCCCTCGGCGAGATGGGCTCCGAGCCGGACACGGCCGGCATCGGCGATCCGAACTCCGCTCGGCACAACGTAATCGACCATGCGGGGGAACTTGTCGATGCCGTTCACGGTCACCTGGCCACGGGCCTTGAGCTTGGCGCGGGTCACCTCGAACCCCTCGACGGCGCACGGACCGAAGTTGGTCCACACGACATTCGACAGTTTCCCGAAGACACCGTCCATGTTGAGGCCGTGGGGGATGACCAGCCGGTGCGAGAGCAGGTGCAGACGCAGGTAGGCGTCGTGGGCGTCGGCCGGGGCGTCGGCGAGCACGATCGAGGTGCGGACGGCGACGGTCCGCACGCCACGGTCGGCGTCGGTGCCGACCAGCGAGATCAGTTCGGCGGGGGTCTCGTCGGCGGCGAGCTCGGTGGTCCCGGACGTGGCCTGCTCACCCAACTCGGGTGCGGGATACCAGGTGTCGAGTACTGCGCCCGAGTCGGTGATGGTGGCGATGCCGATTGCGGAGGCTCCAGATGCATTGGTCACCTGCAGAAGTTTACGCGTGGCAGTTTCACCAGGAACAATGCGCGGGTGACATCTACCGTGACCTACGCCGAGCGACGGTCGCGGAAGCGGAAATCTTGCCTGACGGCTGCATGGTTCTGCTCTGGACTCCCGACGGTTTGATCGTGGCGGACCCGGATATTTCGCCGGTGTGACTGCGCACATGTTCCGTGAGTTCCGGGCGGTGACGAACCGGTCACCCGCCGAGTTCGGGGATCAGCCGAGCGCGGCGTAGAAGTCGACGCCGTTGCCGTTCGGGTCGAGGACGCCGGCGTACCGCTGCCCCCAGAAGGCGTCGAACGGTTCGAGTTCGCCGACGTGACCGGCCGAGGTCAGCGCGGCGTATCGGGCGTCGACCTCCGCGGTTCCGGAGCATTCGAAGGCCAGGGAGATGCGCTGCCCACCGGCCGCAGCGGTCCAGCCGGGGTTGAACGTGGCCACGCTGGCCGCGGTGTCGAAGAGGATCCGGAAGCCGCCGGCGGCAGTGGTCTCGGCATGCGGGGCGTCATCGGCGTCATCGGGGAACTCGAGACCGCAGGCGCGATAGAACGCCAGTGTCGCGGCCATGTCGTCGACAACGATGGAGATGGCATTGAGGGTGGGCACGGGTGATGTGGAAGGCGTCATGGCGTCGATGCTATTTGCGACATGGACGATGATGATGAACATTTCGGACATCGGGGGGCTCGTGAGCGTCATCGGTCGGCGACTACGGTGTTCACCGTGACCACCACCGCTCTGGACCTGCATGCCGACCCGATCGACCTGACGGCAGCGCTCGTCGACATCGCCAGTGAGAGCCACGACGAGGTTGCGATCGCCGACGCCGTCGAGGCGGCGCTGCGAGCGCAGACCACCGGTTTCGAGATCGTGCGCCACGGCAACAATGTGCTGGCGCGAACCAACCGCGGTCTCGATCGGCGGGTGATCCTGGCGGGACATCTGGACACCGTGCCCATCGCCGACAACGTGCCGAGCCGGCGCGAACGCGACAGCCCCGAAGGCGATGTGCTCCATGGTTGCGGAACAGTCGACATGAAATCCGGCGACGCGGTTTTCTTGCATCTGGCGGCCACCCTCGACGAACCGACCGCCGATCTCACCCTGGTCTTCTACGACTGCGAGGAGATCGCGGCCAAGTACAACGGACTGGGGTTCATCGAACGCGATCTGCCCGACTGGCTGTCCGGCGATGTCGCGATCCTCGGTGAGCCGACGGCCGGCCAGATCGAGGCAGGCTGCCAGGGCACCTTGCGCGCCCGGCTGACCGCCGCGGGCACCCGAGCGCATTCGGCCCGTTCGTGGTTGGGGGACAACGCCATCCACAAACTCGGCGCGGTGTTGCAGACGATGGCCGACTACACCCCTCGCCGGGTCGACATCGACGGTTGCGAATATCGCGAGGGGCTGTCCGCGGTCCGCATCGACGGCGGCGTCGCCGGAAATGTGGTGCCCGACGCGGCGAGCGTGGACGTCAACTTCCGATTCGCACCGGACCGCTCGGTCGAACAGGCCACCGCGCACGTGCGTGAAGTCTTCGCCGCCGCAATCGATTCCGGTGAGGTCACGTTCGAGATCACCGACGCGGCAGGCGGTGCGCTGCCAGGTCTGTCGAACCCGGCTGCCGCGAAGCTGGTCGACGCGGCCGGTGGCCGGTTCCGGGCGAAGTACGGATGGACCGATGTCTCGAGGTTTTCCGCGCTGGGTATCCCGGCGGTCAATCTGGGCCCCGGCGACCCGAACCTCGCACACAAACGTGACGAGCGGGTGCCCACGGCGCAGATCACCGAGGTGACCGACATCCTGCGGCGGTACCTGCTCGGCTGAGGTCTCCTTGCCTCGGGCTTGCCTGTCGGACGCGATGCATTGCACATTGCTAGCGTCTTGGGCATGGCACCTCCCGAACGCGACACCCGGCTGAGTTATCGCGGCGCAGCGCGGATCCGCGAAGACCCACACACACTGACCCAGACCACCGACCAGCGTTTGCTCAGGTCAGCGGACTCGGCCAGGGATCCCTGGCGGGTGCTGCGGATCCAGTCCGAGTTCGTCGAGGGATTCGACAACATGTCGACCGTGCCGCCGGCCGTCACGGTGTTCGGGTCGGCGCGCACCGCGCGCGACACCCCGTACTACAATTTGGGCCGCGAACTCGGTGCCGCGCTGGCCGAGGCCGGATATCCGGTGATCACCGGCGGTGGTCCGGGATTGATGGAGGCGGTCAACCGGGGTGCCTGTGAGAGCGGTGGACAATCCATCGGCCTGGGCATCGAGCTCCCGTTCGAGCAGGTGCTGAACGAGTGGGTCGATCTCGGGGTCAACTTCCGGTACTTCTTCGTCCGCAAGACGATGTTCGTGAAGTACGCGAAGGCGTTCGTCTGCCTGCCGGGCGGTTTCGGCACCCTCGACGAGCTGTTCGAGGCGCTGACCCTGGTGCAGACGCGGAAGGTCACCCAGTTCCCGATCGTGTTGCTGGGCACCGAGTTCTGGGCGCCACTGCTCGACTGGATCAAGGGGACGCTGACCGAACAGGGGTTCGTGTCAGCGGCCGACGTCGAGCTGCTGCAGGTGACCGACTCCGTCGCCGAGGCAGTGGAGATCATCAAGCTCTCGCGGCAGCGCGAGCACGACGTGCAGAAGCAGGCCGGAAAACCGGAGGATCAGGCATGACCGCGATCTGCGTGTACTGCGCGTCGGGCCCGGTCGCCGATCATCATCTGGCGCTGGCCGCCGAACTGGGCACCGCACTCGGTGCCGGCGGGCACACCCTGGTCTCCGGTGGTGGCAACGTGTCGATGATGGGCGCGGTCGCCCACGCCACCCGCGCGGCCGGCGGCCACACCATCGGGATCATCCCAAAGGCGTTGGTGGCCAGGGAAGTAGCGGACATCGACGCCGACGAACTGGTGATCACCGACACGATGCGGCAGCGCAAGCAGCTGATGGAGGACAAGGCGGACGCCTTCATCACCCTGCCCGGCGGTATCGGCACGCTGGAAGAGTTGTTCGAGACCTGGACCGCCGGGTACCTCGGAATGCACAGCAAACCGGTGGTACTCCTCGACCCCGACGGGCACTACGCGCCGCTGCTCGACTGGCTGGAGACGATGATCGAACCGGGTTTTGTCTCGAGATCGGCGTTGGACCGGTTGGTGCAGACGAGCACGGTGACCGAAGCCCTCGCGGGGTGTGGGGTCTATCTGTGATTATCGGTAACCTTGCCAGTCGGGGGCTTTACCGTGATAGTTCATCGAGCCCCCGATAGGTTGGGCCAAGGGACAACTCACGAGCATCGGAGCTTATGTGGTCAGCGAGAACCGGACCAGTGTTGGACTACTCGACGTGGCCAGGGGGGCACTGGCGATGGTCCCGGATCTTCCGGGAGTCATCCGGCATGCGCCGGGACTGGTACTGCGGAGGCCGAAGGCGCAGGACACCATCGGGTCGGTCTTCAACAAGGTGGTCGCCAAGCATCCGCAGCGCCCCTTCATCCGGTTCGAAGGCGTGTCGATCACCTACGGCGAGGCAAACCGCCAGATCAACCGCTATGCCGACTTCTTCGCCCGTAAGGGTGTCGGCCCGGGCGATGTGGTCGGCGTGCTGGCCAAGAATCATCCGCAGACACTGCTGGTGATGCTCGCGACGGTGAAGCTCGGTGCCGTGGCCGGGATGCTCAACTACAACCAGCGCGGACAGGTCTTGTCCCACAGTGTGAGCATCCTCGACGCGGTGGTGCTGGTGGTCGACCCGGAGGCCGCCGAGGCCCTCGAATCCATCGACAAGACGGAACTGCCCTCCGTCACAGTCGACTTCGTCGAACTCGACGCGCAGGCCGAGGGTTTGAGCGAGAATAACCCCGAGATCACCGCGAAGCTGCCGGCATCGACCAAGGCCTTTTACATCTTCACCTCCGGCACAACAGGTTTGCCGAAGGCCAGCATCATGTCGCACTACCGCTGGATGACCAGCATGGACGGTATCGGCGGGATGGGCGTGCGTCTGCGGCACACCGACACCATGTATTCGCCGCTACCGCTCTATCACAACAATGCGCTGACCGTGGCGCTGTCCTCGGTGCTGGCCTCGGGTGCGTGTCTGGCCATCGGCAAGTCGTTCTCGGCCTCGCGGTTCTGGGACGACGTCGAAATCAACCGGGCCACCGCGTTCTGCTACATCGGAGAGTTGTGCCGCTACCTGCTGGCCCAACCGGAGCAGCCCACCGATGCCACCAACGGGATCAAGACGATCGTCGGCAACGGCATGCGGGCCGAGATCTGGGACGACTTCGCCGAGCGTTTCGGGATCGAGCGGGTTGTCGAGTTCTACGGCGCCTCCGAGCTGAACCTGGCGTTCATCAATGTCTTCAACATCGACCGGACAGCCGGGTTCTGCCCGCTGCCGTTCAAGATCGTCGAATACGACCACGAGACCGGCGAGCCCGCGCGGGATGCCAAGGGCCGGCTGAGGAGGGTTCCCAAAGGTGAAGCAGGCCTGCTGATCTCGGAGATCTCGTCCAAGGTGCCGTTCGACGGGTACACCGACTCGGATGCCTCGAACAAGAAGATCATCACCGATGCCTTCAAGTCCGGCGACCGCTGGTTCAACTCCGGTGACCTGGTCCGCGACCTCGGGATGAACCACATCGCCTTTGTCGACCGTCTCGGTGACACCTTCCGCTGGAAAGGCGAGAATGTGGCAACCACCCAGGTCGAGGCAGAGCTCGGTGGTGTCGAGTCGATCGAGCACGTGGTGGTCTACGGCGTCGAGGTACCCGGCGCCGACGGCAAGGCCGGCATGGCTGCGATCACCCTGCGCGAGGGCGCGGAGCTCGACCCCAAGGAGTTGGGCGGCTACCTGTACGAGCAGCTGCCCTCGTATGCGATTCCGCTGTTCCTGCGGGTCGTGCCGGAACTGGAACAGACGTCGACCTTCAAGAACCGCAAGGTCGAGCTACGCGATCAGGGATTCACCGACGTGGGCGATGACGATCTCTATGTTTTGACCGGACGTGGCGAAGGGTATGTCAAGTTCTACGATGACTATCCAAATGATGTCGCCGGAGCGAAAGTACCCAGAGGCTGACTTGGCACCCACTCTGTGTGGCCGACCGGTTGCCACGGATCGGGCGTTGGTGATGGCCATCGTCAACCGCACCCCGGACTCGTTCTATGACCGCGGTGTGAGTTTCTCGGACGAAGCCGCGAAATCGCGGGTGGACCAGGCGGTCGCCGAGGGAGCCGACATCGTCGACATCGGCGGCGTCAAGGCCGGTCCGGGCGACATCGTGGATGCCGCGGAAGAGATCCGGCGGGTGTTACCGATGATCGCCTGGATCCGCGAGCGACACCCGGGCCTCATCATCAGCGTCGATACGTGGCGGGCCGATGTGGCCCGCGAGGCGGTGGCCGTCGGCGCCGACCTGATCAACGACACGTGGGCCGGGGCCGACCCAGACCTGGTGTCGGTGGCCGCGGAGCTGTCGGTCGGCATCGTCTGCTCGCACACCGGTGGTGCGGTTCCACGCACCCGCCCGCACCGCGTGCGGTACCCCGATGTGGTGGCCGACGTCGTCGCCGAGGTGACCGGGGCGGCCGCTCGCGCACTCGCGGCCGGTGTGGATCGCGATTCGATCCTTATTGATCCGACCCACGATTTTGGGAAAAATACCCATCACGGGCTGGCTTTGTTACGCCACGTAAAAGTTCTCGTTAACACCGGTTGGCCGGTCCTGATGGCGCTCAGCAACAAGGATTTCGTAGGGGAGACTTTGGGGGTAGGCCTGGAAGATCGGTTGGAGGGGACTCTGGCCGCGACGGCACTCGCAGCCTCTTCGGGGGCCCGGGTCTTTCGCGTACACGAGGTAGCCGCCACACGAAGGGTGGTCGACATGGTGGCCGCGATTGTGGGCACCAGGCCACCTGCCCGAACAGTAAGGGGTTTGGCATGACCGCTGGGAAGCAAGTCACCGGAAGAACCGAACGTGCATGGGCGCCGATCGCATCGGCTCCGCAGGAGTCACCCGCGGCCCATTGGGCTGCGGATCACAGTTGGGACCGTCCTGACTGGACTGTCGAGGAGCTCGTCGCGGCCAAGAACGGCCGGACCGTGTCGGTGGTGTTGCCGGCATTGAACGAAGAAGACACCGTCGCGGACGTGATCGCCTCGATCCGTCCGCTTGTCGGCACCCTCGTCGACGAGCTGATCGTGCTCGACTCGGGGTCCACCGACGCCACCGCCGAGCGGGCCACCGCCGCCGGTGCCCGGGTGATCAGCCGAGAAGAGGCTGTCCCGGAGGTCGAGCCCGTCCGTGGCAAGGGTGAGGTCCTCTGGCGCTCGCTTGCCGCGACCACCGGCGACCTGATCGCATTTGTCGACTCCGACCTGATCGATCCCGATCCGATGTTCGTGCCCAAGTTGCTCGGACCACTGCTCATCAACCCCGAGATCCATCTGGTCAAGGGCTTCTACCGTCGTCCGCTGCGCACCGGACAGGGCGAGGACGCCAACGGCGGCGGCCGGGTCACCGAACTCGTCGCCCGACCGTTGCTGGCCTCGTTCAAGCCCGAACTCACCGCGGTTCTGCAGCCGCTGGGCGGGGAGTACGCCGGCACTCGCGAGCTGTTGTGTGCGGTGCCGTTCGCCCCGGGTTACGGCGTGGAGATCGGCCTGCTGGTCGACACGTACGACCGCTACGGCCTGGCCGGGATCGGCCAGGTCAACCTGGGCGTCCGGACCCACCGCAACCGTCCGTTGGTGGAGCTCGGGGTGATGAGCCGTCAGATCGTCGGCACCCTGATGGGCCGCTGCGGGATCGTCGATTCCGGGGTCGGACTCACCCAGTTCAAGATCCAGCCCGATGGCACGTTCCTGCCGAAAACGACCGAGGTTCATCTCACCGACCGGCCGGCGATGAACACGCTGCGCCCGCCGGTACCCGCGCGACGTCGCCGAGCCTCATAGCACCACCCCAAACGAGCCGGTAATACGAAGACGAGCCACATACATGTGGCTCGTCTTCGTATATCCGGCGCGTTTGGGGGCAGGGGCAGCTACCGTAGTTAGAACATGTTCTAGTTCTACGGGGAGTGGGTAGATGTCGGATTCGATGGTGGGTAAGTCAGTTCTGGTCACCGGTGGTGGCAGCGGGATCGGGGAGGGGATTGCGGCACTGCTCTGTGAGCGGGGCGCGCAGGTCACCATCGTCGGTCGCGGCGCCGAGCGACTCGAGAAGGTCGCCGCCGGACTCAACGCGGGCACCGGAAAGGGTGCCGTGTACGCGCACGCCGCGGACATCACCTCCGAGGAGCAGGTCGCAGGCGCGGTGGCCGCAGCGACGGAACGCACCGGCCGACTCGACGGCATCGTCGCCTGTGCCGGCGGCAGCGAGACCATCGGGCCGATCACCCAGATGGACACCGAGGCCTGGAAGCGGACCGTCGATCTCAATCTGAACGGCACGATGTTCACAATCAAACATGGTGCGCGCGAACTCGTTCGAGGTGGCGGCGGTTCCATCGTGGCGATCTCGTCGATCGCTGCGAGCAATACGCACCGGTGGTTCGGTGCCTACGGTGTCACCAAATCCGGGGTCGATCACCTGGTCGCCTTGGCGGCAGACGAATTGGGCGCGAGCAACGTTCGCGTCAACGGGATCCGTCCGGGATTGACGCGCACCGAACTCGTCGACCTCGTCGTGCAGGATCCCGCGCTCAGCGAGGACTATCGCGTCAGTACACCGCTGCAGCGCGTGGGCGAGGTCGAGGACGTCGCGGGTCTGGCACTGTTCCTGCTCGGCGCCGAATCGACCTGGATCACCGGGCAGGTCATCAATGTCGACGGTGGCCAGATGCTGCGCCGCGGGCCCGACTTCAGTTCGATGCTCGAACCACTGTTCGGCACTGAGGGTTTGCGCGGGGTAGTTGCCTCGGAAGATGCGGTGACGTCATGACCGCACACGAGGTTCTCGGAACCGAGGTGCAGATGCCGGTCCGGATTCGCCATGCGAGTTGTTTTGTGGCCGGTTTCACGGCGTCGGCCGCTGCGGCACAGGAGATGATCGCCGACACCGGACTGCGGGTGATGCAGGTCAGGCCGGGTAGGACGATGTGCATGCTGGTCTTCGTCGATTATGTGGACGGAGATCTCGGCCCTTACAACGAGTTTGGGGTGTGTGTGCTGCTCGAAGATCCCGACACGCCCGGGCGGTCGACCATTTTGGGAAATCTTCGCGCGCTGGCGACCGGGCAGGCCCGCGCCCTGGTGCATCGTCTGCCGGTCGATGGCGACTTCACGCTCGCCGCAGGCCGCGGGATCTGGGGTTTTCCGAAAACGTTGGCGGACTTCGACGTCGACCACTCGTCGGCAACGAAGCGGGGCGTCGTGAGCGAAGGCGGAAAATTGATTGTCGCGCTCACCGTTCGCCCGGGGATCAAGGTTCCCGATTCCGATGCGACTGCGGTGCTTCGGGCCTACTCGTATCTGGACGGGGTCACGCGCGAGACGCCCTGGGTCCTCAACCGGACCGCTGACACGCGAACCCGGCCCGGGGGAGCGAGCCTGCAGCTCGGATCACATCCGATCGCCGAGGAGCTACGTCGGCTTCGACTCGGCCGGTACGCGCTGATGACGTCGTCGGTCGGGCACATCGAGATGACCTTCGAGGATGCCCAGGTGCGCAGCGCCGGGTAACAGCACCTCAGCCGACCTGGAATAGTGGATGACGTGCTGACACTTCTGCTCTACCTGCTGATCATGGTCGCGGTGATCGGTGTGGTGTTCGCCGTGGTCTGGTTGGTCTTCGGTCGTTCGGAGGATCTTCCCCCGCTCGAGCGCGGAACCACCCTGACGCGTCTGCCCCGCGCCGGGATCACCGGTGAAGACGTGCGGTCACTGCGCTTCGCACAGGTGACCCGTGGCTACAAAGCAAGTGAGGTCGACTGGGCGCTCGAGAAACTCGCCCGCGAAATCGACGAGTTGCGGAATGCACTACACGATCTTCAAGCTCGTGAAGAGGCCGAAAGCCCTGCGCAACGGGAAGAATAACCGGTCGGCGGTCCGTAGTATGGAGCGCGACCACGCAGCACCGAAACGTGCGGTGTCAGCAAACGCTGGCATCGACCTAATAAGATCAGACTTCGACGCCGACTGAGGCAGCGAATCTGAAGGGAGCAGAGATGGCGGCGATGAAGCCACGGACCGGGGACGGTCCCCTTGAAGCAACCAAGGAGGGGCGAGGAATCGTTGTTCGCATCCCCATCGAGGGCGGTGGCCGACTGGTTGTCGAGCTGACCTCGGACGAGGCGGCAGCATTGGGTGAAGAATTGCGCGGGGTGACCGCCTGAGTACCACGCCGTAAGGGCAACTGAAGGAGACGATCGAACGCGTGCTGACCACTGTGGTCGATCTGTTGCGTTGCCCGGTGTGCCGAGGATCGCTGGAACTCGCCGACCGCACCCTGTGGTGCCCGGCGGGCCATGGCTTCGACCTCGCCCGGCAGGGGTACGTAACCCTGTTGGGCGGGGCCGGAAGCAACTTTCGTTCAGACACCGCCGACATGCTGGCCGCCCGAACCAGATTCCTCGAGCGCGGGTTCTTTGATCCGATCATGTCGGCCGTCTCACGGCAATGCCCTCCGGCGGCAACGATTCTCGATGTCGGTGCCGGGACCGGACACTATCTCGCGGCCGCCGTCGAAGCGTGTGGCGGACGCGGTGTGGGCCTTGACCTTTCCAAGATCGCCGCTCGACAGGTGAGTCGGTTGTCGGACTCCATCGGGGCCGTTGTGGCCGACGGATGGCAGCCGTTTCCGATCGCCGACGACGCCATCGACGTTGCGTTGTCCATCTTTTCGCCCCGCAACGTCTCCGAGTTCGCGCGGGTGCTACGTCCCGGCAGGACCCTGGTGGTCGTGTCCCCGACGCCGCGACACCTGGCCGAACTGGTGTCGGAGGTCGGGATGATCGGCGTCGACAAAGACAAGTCGGAACGCATCGGCAACAGCATGTCCGGGCACTTCGTCCGCACCGAACGAACGCTGGTGGAATACCCGATAGAGCTCACCCACGACGACGTGGCGGACGTCGTCCTCATGGGCCCCTCGGCATTTCACCTATCCAAGGCCGAGGTCGACGCGAAATCGGCCTCCCTGCCTGATCCGGTGACCGTCACCGCATCGGTGACCGTCGCGGTGTATCAGACCGGCTTGCAGACGGATTCGTAGATCCGCAACGTTTGCTCGGCGATGGAATCCCAGGAGAAGTCGGCAATCGCCCGAGCCCGACCCGCCGCACCCATCGACCGGGCCAGCTCCGGATCGGCAATGACCCGGTTGACCGCCTGGGCGAGGTCGTGTTCGAAGTCGCGGGTCCGGTTTTCGTCGTAGTGCACCAGAAGTCCGGTGATCTCGTCGCGCACGACCTCGGGAATGCCGCCGACGTCCGAGGCGACCACGGCCGTGCCGCAGGCCATCGCCTCCAGATTCACGATGCCCAGCGGTTCGTAAATCGACGGGCAGATAAAAACTGTTGCGGCGGAGAGTATTTCGCGGATCCGGTCGGTGGGTAGCATCTCCCGGATCCAGAACACCCCGGACCGCGTCTGGGAGAGCTGTTCCACCGCCGCGGCGATCTCGGCCCCGATCTCGGGGGTGTCGGGCGCTCCGGCGCACAATACGAGCTGCAGATCGGGGTCCATGTGATGGGCCGCCGCGATCAGATGGCGCACGCCCTTCTGTCGCGTGATCCGGCCCACGAACGCCGCGATCGGACGACGCGGGTCCACCCCCAATGCGGTCAGTGCGGCATCGGCTTCCGCCGGATCGACCGGGTGCCAGGTCTGGGTGTCGACGCCGTTGCGGACCACGTGCACCTTCTCCGGATCCAGGCGGGGATAGGCATCGCAGACATCGATGCGCATGCCGGAACTGACCGCGATCACCGCGTCGGCGTATTCGATGGCGTTCTTCTCCACCCAGCTCGACACCCGGTAGCCGCCACCGAGCTGTTCGGCCTTCCAGGGCCGCCGCGGTTCGAGTGAATGTGCGGTCAATACGTGCGGGATGCCGTGCAGTTGCGCGGCTAGGTGCCCGGCTAGGCCGGTGTACCAGGTGTGCGAGTGGGCGACCTGGGCGCCTTCGGCCGCCACTGCCATCCGCAGATCCGACGACAGCGTGGTGATGGCCGGATTGGCGCCGATCAATGCCGGATCGACGCCGTGGACCTCGGCACCGGGGCGCTCGGCACCCATGCAATGGACGTCGACGGTGGCCAGTGTGCGCATGTGCCGTACCAGTTCGGTGACGTGAACCCCGGCCCCGCCGTAAACCTCTGGCGGATATTCCCTGGTCATCATTGCCACGCGCATGACCTTGACGCTAGCCGGGTGTGGCGGGCTGTGCCAACGGGGGTCGAAAAGATCACAGCGTTCGGGCCGTCAGGTTAATCGGCTGGGGCCAAGCGATTTCGAAAGATCTGCACCCGTCTATGGCCGCGGACTCGGATGGCGGATAGGTTGAAGGAGTGATTTCACAGCGCCATGTCCTTGGGATCGTTCTTGCCGGCGGCGAGGGGAAACGACTCTTTCCCCTGACGATGGACCGCGCCAAGCCGGCCGTCCCATTCGGTGGCGGATACCGCCTGATCGACTTCGTGCTCAGCAACCTCGTCAACGCCGGCTACTCACGTCTGTGTGTGCTCACCCAGTACAAGTCCCATTCACTCGACCGGCACATCTCGCAGACGTGGCGGCCGTCGGGCTTCAACGGTGAATACATCACCCCGGTCCCGGCGCAGCAAAGGCTCGGCCCACGCTGGTACACCGGTAGCGCCGACGCGATCTTCCAGTCGCTTAACCTGGTCTACGACGAGCAGCCCGCCTACATCGTGGTCTTCGGCGCCGACCACGTCTACCGGATGGACCCGGAGCAGATGGTGGAGGCGCACATCGCCTCAGGCGCCGAATGCACGGTGGCCGGCATCCGCGTCCCGCGCAGCGAGGCCACCGCCTTCGGTTGCATCGATGCCGATGACAGCGGCAGGATCACCCAGTTCCTCGAGAAGCCCGCCGATCCGCCCGGCACCCCCGACGACCCCGATGCCACCTTCGCGTCGATGGGCAACTACGTCTTCACCGCAGATGCCCTCGTGCGGGCCATCACACTCGACGCCGACAACAGCGACTCCGACCACGACATGGGCGGCGACATCATCCCGGCGTTCGTCGAGCGGGGCGAGGCGTTCGTCTACGACTTCAAGGACAACCAGGTCCCCGGCGCCACCGACCGCGACCGCGGTTACTGGCGCGACGTCGGCACGTTGGACGCCTTCTACGACGCCCATATGGATCTGGTCTCGGTGCACCCGATCTTCAACCTGTACAACCGGCGCTGGCCCATCCACGGCTCGGCCGACTATCTCGTGGCGCCGGCGAAGTTCGTCAAAGGTGGACTCGCACAGGAATCGATGGTGGGGGCGGGCAGCATCATCTCCGCGGCCACCGTCCGCAACTCGGTGGTCAGTTCCAACGTGATCATCGAGGACGGTGCCACCGTCGAAGGCAGTGTGCTGATGCCCGGTGTCCGGGTCGGTAAAGGCGCAGTGGTCCGAAAGGCCATCTTGGACAAGAACGTTGTGGTCACCGACGGCGAGATCGTCGGCGTCGACGAACAACGCGACCGCGAACGTTTCGCGTTCAGCGCCGGCGGCGTGGTCGCGATCGGAAAAGGTATCCGGGTCTGAGCCGCGGGCCGCGGTCGAGCGGTCAGAACCGGTTGAGGGCTGCGGTGATCAGGTCCGGGATCGCCGGGTGTTCGGTGTTGTCGGGCAGCGCGTCGATCGGCCACCAGGCCAGATCGACCGACTCGTCGCTGCGAACGAACTCGGGCAGTGAGCCGTTCGGCAGGTCGTCGGCGACTGCGGCGAATCTCAGATCGAGGTGCCGGGTCGGGACGCCCAGTGAGCAGGTGATCGGGTGGGTGTGGACCTGGACCAGTTCGCCGGTGATCCGCAGGTCGGCGATACCGGATTCTTCTTGGGCCTCGCGGGTTGCCGCGTCGGCGATCGTGGTGTCGCTCTCCTCGCAGTGACCACCGAGCTGAATCCACTTGCCGACCCTGGGGTGCAGCGTCAGCAACACATGGGTGCGTGCCGAGTTGAAGACGATCGTCGATGCGGTGATGTGGCCGGCGGCCGATTCACGCAGACACCCGTTCGGGGCGGCGGCCAGAAAGGCCAGCATCGTGTGACGCAGTGAATCCTGGTGTGGATCAGGGGTTTGCCACCGGGTGAGCAGGTCGCTCGCCGACTCGTGCAGGCTGCTTGCGCTCACAGTTCGACCACCAGTGAGTCAATGCTCGCAGCCGGCCGGGGCCGGTCGGTCGGTTCGGCGGGATAGCCGATCGCCACCGCGCCCAACGGCTCCCAGTCCGCAGGCAGGTCGAGTTCGCTGCGGACGAGTTCGGGAGCGAAGATCGTCGACCCCACCCAGCAGCTACCCACCGATCGGGTGGCGAGCGCGACCAGCAGACCCTGGACCGCGGCGCCGCCGGCCACGGTGAACATGGTGCGTTCGGCGGCTGTCCGCTCCGCGTCGGGATAGTCGTGGCGGCCATCGCCGGTCAGCACGGGGATCACCATTTCGGGTGCGGTGTAGAGCAATTGGCCGCGGGCCACGCGTTTTCCGATCGACTCGTCGGTTTTTCCGTCGCCGGTCAGGTGTTCTCTCCAGCGGCGCGCCATCGCATCGAGCAGTGCGACGCGGCGAGCGTGCCCACGCAGCCAGATGAACCGCACCGGGTGACTGTGGTGCGGAGCCGGCGCGGTCAGTGCGTCGGCAAAAGCGGCCCGCATGATCTCTTCGGGAACCCGCTCGCCGGTGTAGCTGCGCACGGACCGTCGCATCAGCAATGCCTGTCGACGGCCGAGCTCGAGCGACTCGGCAGTGCCGAGCCAGAACAGGTCTTCCTCGCCGGGACGTACGAGATCTCTTGCCGTGGTGCCGTTTTCGCGAGGCTGCAGTCCGCGGACGACGGCCACCGGGATTTCTCCGAGCTTGCCCTTGACCAGGTCTGCGGCAGCGGCCAGTTCATCGGCGACCGCGATCTCGCTGACGATCAGTGGGTTGCCGTACTCGTCGACGGTCCCCTCGTAGGGGTGCGTCACTGCGATTCCTGCGGCCCCGATCGCGGCATCGGTCTGTCCGATGCGCCAAGCGCGTCCCATCGTGTCCGTGATCAACACAGCCACCTCTACGCCCAGACGTGCACGTAGGGACGCCCGCAGGGTCGCCGCACTGGCATCGGGATCGACCGGGAGCAACGCCAATTCGTCGCTGCCGACATTCGAGCCGTCGACACCGGAGGCGGCCTGGACGATGCCGAGTTTGTTCTCGGTGATCAGCGTGCGGTTCTTGCGCGCCACCACCCGGACGGCTTCGGAGTCGACCAAGGCCCGGCGGGCCGCATCGCGTTCGTCGGGATCGGTGGGGGCCGGGACCATCCGGCCCTCGATCTTGGAGATGATCTTGCTTGTGACGACGAGGATGTCGTCGTCGCGGATCCATCCGGCTGCGTCGGCGAGCGCCGCGGCGAGATCGTCACCGGGGTTGAACCGGGGCAGGCCCGGGATCGGGATGATCTCGATGCTGCCCGCAGCGGCATGGTCCTGCGGGGCGGGCGGCGCGGACTCGTTCGCCGATCCGGACTCACTCATAGGACACGCCCACCAGATCGCAGGCGTCGCGGACCATCTGGGCGGTGGCGGCGGGATCGGTCATCAACAGCGGCACCGAGGCGACCTTCACACCGGGGATGTCGGCGGTGTCGCCGGGCGCGATGAGCCAGCCGTCGAGTACGCCGTTGGCGCTGCGGGCACCGTAGTGCCTGCCGACGGCCTCGGCGGTCGTCTCCACGTCGATCACCGAGAGGCACTCATCGGCCATCCCGCGCAGCGGGCTGGTGCCGATGATGGGGGAGATGCCGACGACCGGCGCCGATGCGGTGCGCAGGGCCCCGCGGATACCGGGAACCGAGAGGATGGCACCGACGCTGACCACCGGATTCGACGGGGCGAACAGGATGATGTCGGCCTCGGCGATCGCCTCGAGCACCCCGGGGCCGGCTTTGGCGTCGTCTGAACCCACCTGTGCGAAACCGTGTGTCGGGATCTGGGCGCGGTGACGAACCCACCATTCCTGGAAGTGGATCGCCACCTTCTCCTCGGTCACCTCGGTTCCGATCGCGCTGGTGCGCGTGACCACCACATGGGTCTCGTGCCGGTCGTCGGTGGCGGGCAACAGCCGGACACCGGGATCCCACCGCCGGCTCAGCGCCGCGGTGATGTCGCTGAGCCGGTATCCGGCGTCGAGCATCTGGGTGCGGATCAGATGGGTGGCGAGGTCGCGGTCACCGAGTCCGAACCAGTCGGGGTCGGCGCCATAGGCGGCCAGTTCTTCTTTGGCATGCCAGGTCTCGCCGCGGCGGCCCCACCCGCGTTCGGTGTCGATGCCGTCACCGAGCGTGTACATACAGGTGTCGAGATCGGGGCAGATGCGTACGCCGTGCATCCAGGCGTCGTCGCCGACATTGACCACCGCCGTCACCTCGTGCTCGGCGGGCGGACGACCCTCCGCCAGGACGTCGGGGAACGACGTGTGTCCAAGGAGTTCGCGAACACCCTGCAAAAATCGGGCGCCACCG
Source organism: Williamsia sp. z34 (assembly GCF_059553395.1). Lineage (NCBI taxonomy): Bacteria > Bacillati > Actinomycetota > Actinomycetes > Mycobacteriales > Nocardiaceae > Williamsia > Williamsia sp. z34. The sequence goes on from NZ_JCANWW010000001.1 coordinate 220,931, forward strand.
ACGCCACCAACAAGAACGGTCACCTTCACAAGGGACCAGCCTAGTGCCGGGTGGGGCGGGCTCAGGTCCGGCCCACTATCGCACTCGCGTCATCGGCGGGGACACGTAGCATCGAGGGGTCGGTCACAACCGGCTGTGCGGTGTTCGAACTGTTCGAATCGCGGCGGGTGTCTTTTTGGTCATCAAGGCCGTGTCGAGACTCCGGAATCACCCGATGGGGTGGTAAAGCAAATTTGCCCTGCGGCTTGACCTGGACCCCCGAAACCGTGTCTAATCACATCAGTGTCATTCCCAGTTTTGACAACGAGAATTGTTGTGGGGCATGGGGATCGATCACTTGTTCGAATACGACTGACCACCTGCACAATTCGAAGTCCAGATGAGGAGGCGGGGCGATGGCTCTGGAACACATGGCTACCAACAGCCTTGAACCGCAAGTCGATTCGCAATTGAACGCACCCGAAGACCCTCAGAACGAACGCCCCAGACTCAGCTTGGTCACCACCGCCTTCGACGACCTGTTCGACCTCGTCGAGGATCAGTGGCAGGACCGGGCACTGTGTGCCCAGACCGATCCTGAAGCATTCTTCCCGGAAAAGGGAGGCTCGACCCGCGAGGCAAAGCGGATCTGCCAGGGATGTGAGGTACGCGCCGAATGTCTCGAGTATGCGCTGCACAAGGACGAGCGGTTCGGTATCTGGGGTGGCTTGTCGGAGCGCGAGCGTCGTCGCATCAAGCGCGGCATCGTCTGAGTCGGGAAAGTTCTCTCACCGCGCGTCGGTGATGTATCACAAGGTGACATCGGGGGATGGCCGCGCAGTTTGAACTGTTGCGGCGTAACGCTTTTCGACAAATACCTTTGGCAAGACCATTTGTACATCGCGACTTCGGGTCGCGGTTACGGCACTTGGCGACCCGTCTGCCCTATTGGGGCGGCGGGTCGATTGTGTCTTCGTCGACACCCAGGTGGGCGGCCACCTGCTGGACGAGTACCTCGTGGACCAGGTCCAACAGGTCTGCGCCCTTCTTGGCCCGACTCTCGAGCGGTCGCCGGAACAGCAGGATGCGGGCCTTGGTCGCCCGGCCGTCCGCGTCCATACCCGGCGGGATGAGGCGGGCCAGCGGGATCGGCCCGTCGGCGGTGACCTCGGCGGGCCACTGCACGGTGTCGGGATCCCGAGGGAGCATTCGCGGCACCTCGTCGACCGCGATGTCCAGGCCGGTGAGCCGATCGTGCCAACGGGCATCGATCTCGGCGAAGGCTTCCAGGACGACTGCGTCGAACGACTGCGACCGGCTGGTCCAGGCCGGCACGTGGACCGGGAGCAGGGATGATCGCAGGCCGCGGCCCCGACGATCGCGGACTCGGGGAACACCTCGAACCGATCGTCGACGCCGTGGTCGGACCAGCGGAGGACGAATGGGTGCCATAAGTCGCAAGTCTAAGCAGGTCTGTGCGGTGTGTCCTACTTCGACCCGCCGGTAGATAGGGATAATCTTCCACCCGTGAGGCTTCCACGTCAGTGTTCCAGGCCCGGCTGCGCCAACCCGGCGGTCGCAACGCTGACTTTCGTGTACGCAGATTCGACCGCCGTGGTCGGGCCGTTGGCGACGTCTGCAGAACCGCATTCGTGGGATCTGTGCGATACCCACGCAACCCGGATCACCGTTCCGCGGGGCTGGGAGATGCTGCGGAGTGCAGGCGGGTTCGCGGCACCCACGCGCGACGAGGACGATCTGACGGCGCTGGCCGAGGCCGTACGCGAAGCCACCGGCGGCGGCTCCCTGGTCTCGCATGTGACCTCGGTACCCAGCGCCGAGTCTGCGCCCCACCTGAGCAGGGCGCAGACCCAGGTCAGCGGTCCCGACCCGCTTCCGCGCCCGCGACCGGGTCGACGTGGACACCTTCGAGTGTTGCCTGATCCCGTGGACTGAATCCGACCGTCACCGGTTCGGCTACAGCGGGTTCGATGCTGCTCTCCGGGTCGCGCCCTTTGCGCTTGCTCCAGGCCTTTTCGCCGTAGTTGCAGATCACCATCACCAGCGCGGCCAGACCCCATCCCAGGATCAGATCGATCACGTAGTGCTCGGCCGAGTACACGAGAGTGAACGCCATCACCAGCGCATAGCCGGTGAAGATGGTCCGTCCGAGCGCTCTGGTCCGGCCCCACATGAACATGGCGAGCAACGCGGTGACCCCGGCGTGCAGCGACGGGATGGCGGCGACCTGGTTGGACTTGTCCTGGCCGACCTCGATCACGTCCCGCACCGGACCGATGTGCAGCACGTCCCAGCCGCGGCTGGAGATCCGCTCGATGTAGGGGGCGGCACCTTCGTGTTCGGGTGCCACCTGGCCGAGGATGTTGTCGGGCACGACCTGTTCGGGTGTGGTGATGCAGTGCGGGAAGGCCGGTCCGCCGACCAGTTCGGCCGAGGTGCACTTTGCGGCCGCCCACGGGGGAGCTGCGGGAACCAGGACGTAACCGATGAGTCCCAGGAAGAAGATCATGATGAGCCGCACCGCGAACCGACGCCACTGCACCCGGTCGCGGAGCCAGATGAACCCGAGGACGGCGTAGGGAACGATGAAATAGGACATGTACACAAAGCTCGTGAACACCTCCCACCACTGGGCGTCGGCCATCTTGAGTTGTTCCTGCAACCAGACGGTCGGCACCACGTGGAACATCCAGCGATCGGCGTCGACGGCGAAATGCCACTGGGTGGGCATGCCGAGGAACGCGGCCAGACCGCGCGTGGAGTCGTACACCGCGAGCAGGACGCCGAAGGGCAGCCAGTCACGGACCACCGACAGCACATTGCGTCGACCGATGGACATCGCGGCGAGGCCGAGTCCCAGCGCGACAAGGACGTAGGAACGGCCAAAGGACATGGTCCGGGTGGCCAGTAACACGAGCACGGTCAGTGCCCAGATCGTCACGGTCACACGCCGGATGAGCGTGAGGTTCAACCGCTCCGCACCGAGGCGGGCGACTTTGAACTCGGCGAACCGCAGCCGTGAGTACCAAGATGTAGGAGGGGCGTCGGTCTTCGGGGTCTGTAGATCGGTCATGATTAGGCGTTGACCCCGTTGTCTGCCGATCCGTTCGACGGCATGTTCTGATCGCCGTGGAACGGCCGGGCCGGCGCGTGTGTGCATGCAAGTTCGTGGTGCTTTACCGACAGAGAAGGAGCCAATCCGTGGATCGTCCCGCGCAACTCTTCAGCCAAGAGCTGGTGAGTGCCGTCATCAAGGCCTACGACGTACGAGGACTTGTCGGAGAGCAGATCGATGCCCCGTTCGTCCGCGCGGTGGGTGGTTCGTTCGCGCGTCTGATGAAGAGCGAGGGGCAGTCGGCGCTGGTGGTCGGACACGACATGCGGGAATCGTCTCCGGAGCTCGCCGCGGCGTTTGCCGACGGTGCCCTGGACGAGGGACTCGACGTGACCCTGATCGGGCTGGCCTCCACCGACCAGCTCTACTTCGCCTCCGGCGATCTCGACCGGCCGGGCGCGATGTTCACCGCAAGCCACAATCCGGCGAGTTACAACGGCATCAAGATGTGCCGGGCCGGTGCGAAACCGGTGGGCCAGGACAGCGGTCTGGCGACCATTTCGCGTGAGTTGGTCGAGGGACCCGCCACCACTGGCGATGCCGGCGCGCCCGTCGTCAGAGGGTCGCTGGACGAACGCGACGTGTTGGAGGACTATGCGGCGTTTCTGCACAAGCTCGTCGATCTTTCCGGTCTGCGGCACTTGACAGTCGCCGTCGATGCGGGCAATGGCATGGGTGGTCACACAGTTCCGGTGGTCCTGGGTGGTTCCGAGGGGTTCACCGTGCGTTCACTCTACTTCGAGCTCGATGGAACTTTCCCCAACCATGAGGCCAATCCGCTCGATCCCAAGAATCTGGTCGATCTGCAGGCTTATGTGAGGGAGACCGGAGCCGACATCGGCCTGGCCTTCGACGGCGACGCCGACCGCTGCTTTGTGGTCGACGAACTGGGAGATCCGGTGTCCCCGTCGGCAGTGACCGCATTGGTGGCCGAGCGCGAACTCGCGAAGCACCCGGGAGGCACTGTCATCCACAACCTGATCACCTCCCGGGCAGTCCCCGAACTCGTCCGGGAGCTGGGCGGTGAACCACTGGTGACCAGGGTCGGCCATTCGTTCATCAAGGCGCAGATGGCGGAGACCGGTGCGATTTTCGGCGGCGAGCATTCGGCCCACTACTACTTCCGCGATTTCTGGGGTGCTGATTCGGGCCTGCTCGCGGCCATGCACGTGCTCGCGGCTCTCGGAGCGTCGGATCAGCCGTTGTCGAAAATGATGGCGCGGTACGAGCGCTACGCCAGTTCCGGTGAGATCAACTCCACGGTCGACGATCAGGCCGCCCGCACCGCAGCGGTGCTGGCGGATTTCGCCGACGAGCTCACCGGTACGACGGAGATGGACGGTGTGACGGTCGATCTCGCCGACGGCTCCTGGTTCAACCTGAGGGCGTCGAACACCGAACCACTGCTGCGGCTCAATGTCGAGGCCGCGACCACCGAACGGGTGAATGCACTGACCGAACGAATCCTGGCGGTCGTTCGGGGCTGATGCACAAACCCGCCACGAGCCGAAAGTCCGTCTGCTGTCTCCGGCGTTCGACCGGATACCTGCAAGAAACTTTCGACTCGCGGCACTAGGCTGGACCCATGTTGACCGGAGCGCCTGAAATCGACGACGTCGCCGCGCTGCTGGACGCCGACATCGATGGCCTGCTGCCGGCGTCGGCGTTGGCCGGCGCCCAGTGCCGCGCGATGGCCGCGGCCGGGTCGGAAGGTGTACTCGAACCGCTCGAGCGGCTCCTGCCCCGTGCGGTGGTGGTGGTGTGCGGCGACGGCACGTCCGCGCAGGCCGTGGATCTGGTGATCGCACTGGCGGGCCCGCACATCGATGTCCCGTTGATCAAGTGCCGTGCCGTGCCGTCGTGGATCGGGCCCCTGGACGTGGTCGTGATCGCCGGTGACGACGCCGGGGATCCCCGACTGTCCGACGCGGCGACCAGGGCCGGGCGGCGCCGGGCCGAGGTCGTGGTCGCCGGACCGGTCGAGGGGCCGCTTCGGGAGGCTTTGGCCGGTCCAGTGGTGGATTTGTCGCCGCGCGTACATGTTCCCGCGCCGTATCGGTTCGCGCACTATGTGGCGGCGATGTTCGCGGTGCTCGACGGCTTGCGTGCGGTCCGGTTCGAAGGTCGGCATCCGGATCTGTCGGCGATGGCCGATGAGTTGGATACCGAAGCCGCCGGCAATCATCCCGGGCATGAGTTGTTCCACAACGCGGCCAAAGAATTGGCAGTTCGTGTTGCAGATCGTAGAACCGTGTGGACAGGGGATACGGAGGCCGGGATGGTGGTCGCGGTACATGCGTCCCGGACGGTTTTCGCTGGTGCCGGAGTGGTCAGTACCGCAACGGATCTGGGTGATGTCATGGCTGCGGGGGCATTGCTCGCGGGGTACGGTGACTCCATGCCGGCAGACTACGATCCCATATTTCACGACGCTGCGATCGACGGTCCGATACCGACAGAACCTGTTCGCGTGCAGTTGCTGACCACCCCGGATCGGGAGTGGCTGGTCCGTCGGCGCACCGCCGCGCTGGCCGATGTCGACATCCGGACGAGCGGTCCGGCAGAACAGCCAACCGCCGAGCCGACGGGCCGCGGTGGCGGTATGGAAGATCTTGTGCCGCTGATGATCCTCGCGTTGCGCGCCGACATGGCCGGCGCGTACCTGCGGCTGGTCGGCAGCCACTGATGCACCTGCTCGACGGTGTGGTCAGGCCTTACGCCTGGGGTTCACGAACAGCGCTGGCCGAATTGCGTGGGTTGCCGACGCCGAGCCCCCATCCCGAGGCCGAATTGTGGTTCGGTGCGCACCCGGCGGCCCCGGCACCGGTCGACAGTGGGGCGCAGGGGCAGACCCTGCTCGATGTGGTCGATGCCGATCCGCGGGGTCAGCTCGGTCAGGCGTGTGCGGACAGGTACCGGGGGCGTTTACCGTTCCTGGTGAAAATCCTTGCGGCAGAAGAGCCTTTGTCGTTGCAGGCGCATCCCAGTCTGGAGCAGGCCAAAGACGGGTTCGCGCGGGAGAACGCCCAGGGGATCGAGATCGGTGCCCCGCACCGCAATTATCGCGACGACAACCACAAGCCCGAGCTGGTCGTGGCCATCACCGAGTTCGAGGCGCTGGCCGGATTTCGTGATGTCACCGAAACCGTCGACCTACTGCGGGCACTGCAGGTGCCCGAGCTCGATACATACCTGGGAATGCTGGCCGGAGAACCCGATTCGCAGGGATTGCGCGCCCTGTTCACCACCTGGATCACGCTTCCGGAATCGGCGCTGACCACCCTGATCCCGGCGGTCCTCGACGGCGCCATCCGCTATCTGTCAGACGGGAACGGTCACTTCGCGGCCGAGGTCCGGACACTGCTGGAGATCGGTGAGAGCTACCCGGCCGACTCCGGTGTATTGGCGGTCCTGCTGCTCAATCGGATCTCACTGCGCCCGGGCGAGGGACTGTTCCTGCCGGCCGGCAATCTGCACGCCTACCTCGGCGGTACTGCCGTCGAAGTGATGGCCAACTCCGACAACGTGCTCCGCGGTGGATTGACGCCCAAGCACGTGGACGTGCCCGAATTGCTCCGGGTACTCGATTTCACGCCGGTGGCGGCGTCCGACGTCACGCCCACGCTCCGCACCCTCAATGCCGAATTGATCTATCAAACACCGATCTCGGAGTTCCGGTTGTCGATGGTGGAACTCGACGGCACCGGTATCCACAAACCGTCATCGATCCTGTTCGATGTGCCCGGGCCGCAGATCCTGCTGTGCACGTCCGGGGCCATCGAGTTGAGGGGTGCGGACGCCAGTTTGCTGGTCCCACAGGGCCATGCGGTGTGGCTTGCCGACTGTGATCCCGATGTGGTGGTGCATGCGGCCAGCGCGCGGAGCGTCTTCTTCCGCGCCCTCGTCCCCGGTCAGTAGGGCGCCGAAGCCCCTGTGACGACGGGCCGTCCCGGATCATCCTGGGCGCCGTTGGTCGAGGGCAGGCTGCTGCCGATGAAACCGATCTCATCGCCGGTGGCCACCATGGTGACCATGGCCGACCCCCCGGGGGTCGAGATCCAGATATCTTGCGGCGCAGCATGATTCTGGATAAGCCGGACGTCGGCTGCTTCCGTGCTGGTGCCGGGGGACGTCAGTGAGATGACCGTCGATGCATCAACGGTGGTCGGGGTGAGGCCGTCGAACAGTGCCACCGTGAAATGACCTGGGAACACTCGGCCCCCGGCCAGCGCCACCAGCCCGGGATCGCCCACCGCGGTGACGAACTGCTGCCAGTGCCCCGGGCGGTCGCTGTAGATCAGCACCCGGGCGCCGACACCGATGGCGCGCAACAGTACCTGCTGGGCCAGGTGCAACCCACCGGCGATGACGACGCGATGCGGACGGCCTCCGAGTAGATCGACCGCCACCGCACGTCCACTGTGGTCGGCTCCGATGAGTTGGCCGCACCCGGCCGCGGCGAGGAAGATCTGGGCCAGTTCGTCACCGGAGATGGTGTGCTCCCCGATCGGGGGCAGGCGATCGGCGGCGCCCACCGGCAGGCCGGCGGCCAGGGCAGCTCGCTGGCGACCGTGGAGGGGGAGCAGCCCGTCGATCCGGGGTGGGTCGGGGTTCAGGGTGTTGAATCTGACCAGCGTCCGCAGGGACGTGTCTCCGTCGGGTGTCGACCGGAACCGTGACGTGACGGTCGTCGACACCGACGGGACCGCCCATACCGCCGCAAGAGCGGACGCTAGATGATCGGGTGAGATCGCGAACGTCGACATCTGTAGCCGACCGGCCGACACCGACCTCCAGCTCTCGGACACCTCCGTGCTGCCGGCGCCGTGGGCGAGTTGTGTTGTGGCCGCGGTGATCTCTGCCGCGGTCAACGCGGTTGCGGACAGCCCGCGACCACCGATCCGGTTGGCCACCCGGCGGGTGGCGACCAGAGCGGTGCGCAGCGCACCCTCGGATCCGCCGCCACGACGGGCCACCGCCTCCGGGCACCGGGACGGATCGAGTCGAAGGACGACCAGAACCGATCGGTAAGCCGTCGCCGGCAGTGGGCCCAACGTGCGCAGATAGACCTGTGCCACCCGGCCGGTGCCGTGCGACCGGATGCCATGACTGATGACGTCGATCGATTCGAGCTCGATGTCGAACTGGCGAACGCTCTCGGCCAGGGCCGACAGCGGGATGCCGGGGATCCCGGTGCATCCGTGGGGATCGAGCAGTCCGATCGCGGGCGGTGGTGTGTCGATCCGGAGAACGGTGATCAGGGAGGTGCCGTCCCACCGTGCGCCGATGGGCGTCCCGTCGGGTATCGGGATGTCGAACGGCGCCTGATCCGGCTTCGACCCGTCCGGTTCGGAGCCGGGCAGCAGACGGCGACGCCAGAGCCCGAGCCGCAACGTCAACAGGCGTGCCACCGATGTCCGGCCGGGCAAGGCGACCAGCAGCGCCGACAACACAACGGCGCAGGTCAGCGCAATCCACCACAGCGCGCCGTTGTCATAGGACAGCACCAGCGCACCGGCGATCAACAACTCGATCGCGACCACAACAATCATGAATCCCCCCACCGCCATCGGCCCCGATCCAATGGTCGAACTCTGGGCGTACCCCGGCGCCCAATGCTGCTATACGCTACACGGCGGGAGGATGGGGGGGAATGTTTTGCCTGCTCAATTGACGACAAAAGCTCAGGTCAACGGCTATCGCTTTCTGCTGCGGCGGCTCGAACACGCGCTGATCCGGCGCGACGTGAGGATGTTGCACGACCCGATGCGGTCACAGGCCCGTTCGCTGCTGGTCGGTTTGGTGATCGCGTTGTTGGTACTGGCCGGATTCGGGGTCTACGGACTCATCAAACCGCAAGGCACCGTGGGTGATTCGAAGATCATCGTGAGCAAGAAGGCCGGCGCGATGTATGTCGTTGTCGACGGCACGTTGCATCCGGTTCTCAATCTCGCCTCCGCGCGCTTGATCAGCGACAGCGACGAATCGCCGAAGTCGATCGCCGAGAAGAAGCTCACCGGGTACCCGCGGGGTCCGTTGCTCGGGATCCCCGGTGCGCCGGTGGCGTTACCGGGCCCACGGTCGACCGACACCTCGCAATGGACCGTCTGCGACACCGTATCCGGTGATGATGTGGTCACCACCGTCGTGGCCGGCGAACCCGTACTCGGCGACCGGGTCCGGGAGGCGGGCGTGAGTGATGCGTCCCTGGCCATCGCCGGGGAGGAGACCTACCTCATCTTCGAGGGGAAGCGGGCGCGGGTCGATCTGGACAGCGTTCCGGTGCAGCGCGCCCTGGGCATCGACGGGGTGCCGGTACGGGCCGTGAGCCCCGGTCTGCTCAACGCGATCCCGGAGGTCGAACCCCTTGTCGTTCCGGCCATCTCGCAGGCAGGGGAGCCGTCGGCGCTGGGGTCGGAAACACCCGTCGGGTCGGTGTTCAAGGTGGCCGGGCTGTCCGGTGGGACGACCTATTACGTCGCCCTGCCGACGGGAGTCCAACAGATCGGAGAGGTCGCCGCGGAGGTGATCAGGCAGGCCGACACCGACGGCGGCGGCAGTGTCGCGACGATGGGCCCCGGTGCACTGACCGGTGTCGACACCATCGACGAATTGCCGGTGGGCGACTTCCCCACGGTGACACCGGTCCTGACCGATGTGGACGCGGACCCGGTGTTGTGCAGCACGTGGTCGCGGACGAAGGACGATCATCAGGCGGTCCGCGGTGCGCTGCTCGGATCGGCGTTGCCGCTCGGTTCGAAAGCGGCGCCGGTCGTGCTCGCCGGCGCCGACGGCCCCGGTCCCGGACTCGATGCGGTATTCGTCGAACCGGGACGTGGGCATTACATCCGGGTCACCGGCCCGGAGCCGGACAGCACCCGCGCCGAATCCCTGTTCTACGTGAGTGATTCGGGTGTTCGGTTCGGTATCCCGGACCACAAGGCCGCGGTCGCACTCGGGCTGGGGCAGAGTCCGGTACCGGCGCCCTGGACGGTCATCTCGCTGCTGGCCGCGGGCCCGACCCTCTCGCGGAGCAATGCGCTGGTCTCGCACGACGGGATGTCACCGGATCTCGCCGGGGCCAGGATCGGGCCGCCCGAGAACTGAGCGCCAACCCCGCGGCGCGGGCGTCAGGACTGCGGCGGTTTCAGTGATCGGACCAGTGACTCCCACTGATCTGCGATCTGTTCGAACGACATGTGCCGGTGGTTGTGCAGATGGTGGATCGCCGGCGGGTCGAGCGGTGCGAGCACCGCGATGCACATCAACTCGAGGTCGCCGGAAAAGCCCATGGCCTCGAGCAGCGTTCGGGTGTGGATGACCGACACCGTGCGGGTGGGATGCAGGAATCGTTGTGGTCCGGTGTCTTCGGCTTCGAGCAGGACGTCGAGGTGCGCGGCTGTCGTCGCCAGTCGAGCCCGCCCGTAGGCGATGAGTCGGTCGAGGGGGTCGATCTTGTCGCCGGGTGCGCCGGGCCCGAGCGGCGGCGGCCCACTCATGAACGCCTGCTGTAGCGCCGATTCCGAATGATCGAGCAGAGCGATCATCAGGCCCGACCGATTGCCGAAGCGGCGGAAGACGGTGCCTTTGCCGACCCCGGCCTCGCGGGCCACGGCGTCCATCGTGACCGCGGATGCGCCATGACGATCGATCAGGCGGGTCGCGGCCTCCAATAGGAGTTGACGATTGCGGGCGGCGTCCGCGCGTTCGGATTCGGCGGGTGCCACGAGGGACATCGGCATCGAGAGGGCAGGTGGGGGCGCTGTGGACGTGGTCAGGAGCGATAGCTCGGCGTCAGCTGTGCCGGTTCGCGACTGGCCTTCACTCGGAGCCGAGTGCGCAGGGGACTTGGACACAGCCATGACTGTAACGGTAGCCACATCGGGAATATGTTCGGACCGGGGTCCGGTTAAATGAGACAGACTTGGCAATTAGTGATGCGAAACAATAAGGAGTGACCTTGACCGGTACAGCTACGGGCACGAACGAGACGTCTGGCGCCACCGCGAAGATCCTGGTCCTGGTGGGGAGCCTGCGACGCGAGTCCACCAACCGGGTGCTCGCCGAGGTCGCGGCCGACAATGCCCCCCAGGGCGTTGAGGTTACGGTGTACAGCGGACTGGAGAAGTTGCCCTTCTACAACGAAGACCTCGACACCGATCAGGTCGACGAGTCCGTGACCGGGCTGCGTGCGGCGGTCACCGATGTGGACGCCCTTCTCATCGCGACGCCCGAATACAACGGCACCATTCCCGCCGTCCTCAAGAATGCGATCGACTGGCTCTCGCGTCCCTACGGCTCCGGCGCGATCAGCGGCAAGCCGGTGGGTGTGATCGGTGTGGCGATGGGTCAGTACGGCGGCAAGTGGTCGCACGACGACACCGCCCGCGCGGTCGGCATCGCCGGCGGCAAGGTGGTCGAGGACGTGGAACTGCACCTGTCGACCGGGAGCCTCGGTGGCAAGGCCATCGCCGACGCCCCCGAGGTCGTCGAGATCCTGCGCGCGGCTGTGGCCGTGCTGGTCGACCAGGCGGCGACCACCAACGCCTGAGGTTTTTTCGACCTGAACAAGAGCACACGCCCCGGTCGGTTGCACCCGTTGTAACAGGTGCCTCTGACCGGGGCGTGTGTTTTTGTGCGTGGGGCCGGCAGGCGTGACTCGTGTGGCTGGTGAGAGACACGCCCGACGCGCCGAGACACGCCGAAATTCAGGCTGGTGCAGATCCCGTGACCTGGGACTTTCATGAATGTCATTCGCAACGTCTTGTGTCGGTACCGTTTGTCAGACACTAGGTGTAGTGTTTGGAACACCGAACAGCACTACGGCGTTGGAACGAAAGCGCAACGAAGTTCTTCACCGCAGAGCCGCCGGGATAACTATCTGAAAGTCAAGTCGTACCGCTATCCGGTGCTGGTGTGGGTAGCAACCATCGGTTCCGTCACGAAGGAGTTCTGGGGAATTATGACCACTGCGACAACCGCCACGATCACCGTCTACACCAAGCCTGCTTGCGTTCAGTGCAACGCCACGTACAAGGCACTGGACAAGAACGGCCTCGACTACGACATCGTCGACATCACCGAGGACTCCGAGGCCCGCGACTACGTCATGGCGCTCGGTTACCTGCAGGCTCCGGTTGTCGTCACCGGCGACAGCCACTGGTCGGGATTCCGCCCGGACCGCATCAAGGCCCTGGTTGCAGCGGCTGCCTGATCTACCCGGACCCCGTCCGCGAAGGCGGTCCGAAGAGTTCTAGTTGGTTCAAGCGTCACCTGTCAGCAATTCGTGGAGGTCGGGACATGGGGAAGGTTCCCGAACATGCCGCCACGGCCGAGCTCGCTGTTGCTGAGTTCTCCGAGACCCCGCTGATCGTCTACTTCTCGAGCGTCTCGGAGAACACGCACCGATTTGTCGAAAAGCTCGGGATGCGGGCACGACGAATCCCATTGATCGATCACGACGGCACCTTCACCGTCGACGAGCCGTACATCCTGATCAGTCCCACCTATGGTGGGGGCAAGGCATCGGACGGCGCGGAGGTCGGCCAACCCGGGCGTAACTCCGGGTTCGTCCCGAAGCAGGTCATCAAGTTCCTCAACAACAAACACAATCGTTCGTTGATCCGCGGTGTCATCGCTGCGGGCAACACCAATTTCGGCGAAGAGTTCTGTTACGCCGGAGACATTATTTCCAACAAATGCCAGGTGCCCTATCTGTATCGGTTCGAACTGATGGGTGACGCGGACGATGTCGATCGCGTACGTGCCGGGCTCCACGAATTTGCGCAATCACAGGAGTTTTCACAGTGTCGCCAACCGCAACCCCAGTAACCGCAGCCCGCTCCGGCGCCTCGGCCAGTCAGTCGGGCGTCCACGCCGATCCGTCCGGACACGAGCCGGCGGAGATGGACTTCCACTCGCTCAACGCGATGCTGAACCTGTACGACGCCGACGGCAAGATCCAGTTCGAGAAGGACCGCGAAGCGGCCAACCAGTACTTCCTTCAGCACGTCAACCAGAACACCGTCTTCTTCCACAACCTGGACGAGAAGCTCGACTATCTGGTGAAGGAAAACTATTACGAGCCAGAGGTTCTCGAGAAGTACGACCGCGGGTTCGTGAAGGGTCTGTTCGACCACGCTTACAGCAAGAAGTTCCGGTTCCCGACCTTCCTGGGTGCGTTCAAGTACTACACCTCGTACACGCTCAAGACTTTTGACGGCAAGCGGTACCTCGAGCGCTTCGAGGATCGGGTCTCGATGGTCGCGCTCACGCTGGCCGACGGCGACACCATCCTGGCGCGGGCACTGGTCGACGAGATCATCGACGGACGGTTCCAGCCGGCCACCCCGACCTTCCTCAACTCGGGTAAGAAGCAGCGTGGCGAGCCGGTGTCCTGCTTCCTGCTGCGCATCGAGGACAACATGGAGTCGATCGGCCGTTCCATCAACTCCGCGCTGCAGCTGTCCAAGCGCGGCGGCGGTGTTGCCTTGCTGCTGACCAACATTCGTGAACACGGTGCACCGATCAAGAAGATCGAGAACCAGAGTTCCGGTGTCATCCCGATCATGAAGCTGCTCGAGGATTCGTTCAGCTACGCCAACCAGCTCGGTGCTCGTCAGGGTGCCGGCGCGGTGTACCTGCACGCTCACCACCCCGACATCTACCGCTTCCTCGACACCAAGCGTGAGAACGCGGACGAGAAGATCCGGATCAAGACACTCTCGCTGGGCGTGGTCATCCCGGACATCACGTTCGAGCTGGCCAAGAAGAACGACGACATGTACCTGTTCAGTCCGTACGACGTCGAGCGCATCTACGGAGTGCCGTTCGCCGACATCAACGTGACCGAGAAGTACCACGAGATGGTCGAGGATCGTCGGATCCGCAAGACCAAGATCAAGGCGCGCGAGTTCTTCCAGACCCTCGCCGAGCTGCAGTTCGAGTCGGGCTACCCGTACATCATGTTCGAGGACACGGTGAACAACGCCAACCCGATCGACGGCAAGATCACGCACTCCAACCTGTGCTCGGAGATCCTGCAGGTCTCGACCGCCTCGACGTTCAACGACGACCTCTCGTACGAGCACATCGGTAAAGACATCTCGTGCAACCTCGGTTCGCTCAACATTGCCAAGACGATGGATTCGCCGGATATCGCGCAGACCATCGAGACCGCGATCCGCGGACTGACCGCGGTGTCGGATCAGACCGCCATCACCTCGGTACCCTCGATTCAGAAGGGCAACGACGACTCGCATGCGATCGGTCTCGGGCAGATGAACCTGCACGGGTACCTGGCCCGTGAGCGCGTCTACTACGGCTCCGAAGAGGGCATCGACTTCACGAACATCTACTTCTACACGGTGCTGTTCTACGCATTGCGCGCCTCGAACCGGATCGCCAAGGAGCGCGGCAAGGCGTTCGGCGGCTTCGAGCGTTCGAAGTACGCGACCGGTGAGTTCTTCGACAAGTACACCGAGAAGGTGTGGGAGCCGGAGACCGCCAAGGTCCGAGAGTTGTTCGCGCAGTCCGGGATCACGATCCCGACGCAGGCCGACTGGGTCGAGTTGAAGGCGAGCGTGCAGGAGCACGGCATCTACAACCAGAACCTGCAGGCCGTCCCGCCGACCGGTTCGATCAGCTACATCAACCACTCGACGAGCTCGATCCACCCCGTTGCGGCGAAGATCGAGATCCGCAAAGAGGGCAAGATCGGCCGCGTCTACTACCCGGCGCCGTTCATGGACAACGACAACCTGGACTACTACCAGGATGCGTACGAGATCGGCTACGAGAAGATCATCGACACCTACGCCGCGGCGACGCAGCATGTCGACCAGGGTCTGAGCCTGACGCTGTTCTTCAAGGACACCGCCACCACCCGCGACGTGAACCGCGCGCAGATCTACGCATGGCGCAAGGGCATCAAGACGCTGTACTACATCCGGTTGCGGCAGATGGCCCTCGAAGGCACCGAGGTCGAGGGTTGTGTCTCATGCATGCTGTAAATATTTGTGACACAACACTTTCGGCTACTTCACTTTCGAACATCAGGGGAGCACGATGACGTCCACCCATACCCCCGCAGACGGCGCGCCCATCAAGTTGGTCAGCCGGGTCTCGGCGATCAACTGGAACCGGGTGCCCGACGAGAAGGATGCCGAGGTCTGGGATCGCCTGACCGGTAACTTCTGGCTGCCCGAGAAGGTGCCGGTGTCCAACGACATCCCGTCGTGGGGCACTCTCACTGAGCTGGAAAAGCAGCTCACCATGCGTGTGTTCACCGGCCTGACGCTCCTCGACACCATCCAGGGCACGGTCGGCGCCGTCAGCCTGATCCCCGATGCGAGCACCCCGCATGAAGAGGCGGTGCTGACGAACATCGCGTTCATGGAGTCGGTGCACGCCAAGAGTTACAGCTCGATCTTCTCCACGTTGTGCTCCACCAAGGAGATCGACGAGGCGTTCCGCTGGTCGGAGGAGAACGAACAGCTCCAGGCCAAGGCCCGGATCGTCATGGACTACTACCGAGGCGAAGACCCGCTCAAGCGGAAGATCGCCTCGACCCTGCTCGAGTCGTTCCTGTTCTACAGCGGCTTCTATCTGCCGATGTACTGGTCATCTCGGGCAAAGCTCACCAACACCGCGGACCTGATCCGGCTGATCATCCGCGACGAGGCCGTGCACGGTTACTACATCGGGTACAAGTACCAGCGGGCGCTGGAGACGGAGACACCCGAGCGCCGGCAGGAGCTCAAGGATTACACCTTCGAGCTGCTGTTCGAGCTCTACGACAACGAAATCGATTACACCGAAGCGCTCTACGACGACGTCGGCCTGACCGAAGACGTCAAGAAGTTCCTGCGGTACAACGCAAACAAGGCCCTGATGAACCTGGGCTATGAGGCGATGTTCCCGCGGGACGAGACCGACGTGAACCCGGCGATCCTCTCGGCACTCTCACCCAACGCCGACGAGAACCACGACTTCTTCTCGGGGTCGGGCAGCTCGTACGTCATCGGCAAGGCAGTCAACACCGAAGACGACGACTGGGACTTCTGAGAAGTCTGCATAACCTGAAGACAAACCAACCTTCGCACCGGCTCCGTCGGTGCGGAGGTTGGTCTTTCTCCGCCGAGCGGGCCGAAATCACCGCCGAGCGTGCCTTCGTTTCCATCGAGTGGGCCGACGATCAGTCGTATGGTGGGGATCGGAGGTGGTCACGATGGCGACCATGATGCGGCAACATCTGATGGCGGCACTCGGGAGTCTGCGGTACGAACCCACGACCAAGATGGTGACGGTGTCCTCGGCCGATCAGGGCGTCGCACGTACCGAGAAGGCCATCCTGGTCTGGGAACCGCATCGCATCGTCCCGTCGTACGCCGTCCCGGTCGCGGAGCTGCTCTTGCCGCTGGAAGACATCCACCCGTTCACCGTCGAGGTGACGCCCACCGGACTGCTCGATCCGAGCAACGATTTCGGGCAACACACCTGTGCAGGCCGCACGGCGGTCGTGCGTGGCGAGGCCGGTCCGGGTGAGGCGTTCTTACCCGACGGTCTCGACGGGTACGCCGTGCTCGACTTCCCCGCCTTCGATTGGTTCGAAGAAGACGAGCGGATATTCGGTCACCCCCGGGATCCCTTCTCCCGCATCGATATCCGGCACAGCGCCCGGGTGGTCCACGTGGTGTCAGGGGGCGACATCCTCGCCGAATCCGGACATCCGCTGATGCTGTTCGAGACGCACCTGCCGCCGCGGTTCTACCTCTCACCGGGGGATGTGCTGGCGGATCTGGTGCGCAGCGATACGTCGACCACCTGTGCGTACAAGGGGGAGGCCACCCACTGGTCGGTGCCAGACCTGGGTGACGCCGGTATCGACATCGCGTGGAGCTATGAGAATCCGCCCCCGGAGATGCATCAGATCACCGGGCGCATCTGCTTCTACCAGGAGAAGGTCGACTTCGTCGTCGATGGTGTCCGGAGTGAGCGGCCGCAGACGCCGTGGTCGCGGTGAGGCCACCCGCGACACCTCGGAGTGACCACTCCCAGGCGCGGCACCTGACCTGCCGTCGACCGTGCCGATATCACCGTCGAGCGTGCCCAACCGACCGCCGACCGTGCCAAAGCTGCTCTGCTCCATGCAGTTTCGGCACGGTCAACGGTGATATCGGCACGCTCGGCGGTTGGTTGGGCACGCTCGGCGGGTTGTCAGGCGGTGGCCGCGGCGCCGTCGATGGCGGAGACCACCAGGTTGCTCTTGGGCAACTCGGTGCCGGCGGTGACGGCCTCGGTCCACGCAGCAGTGCTGCCGACGGCGGCAAAGTTGGACTGCAGCAACACCATCAACGTGTTGTGCAGGTCTTCGGCGGACACCTTGCCCGCCTCGTTCGCGAGATTGATTGCACCGCTGGCATCGGAGAGAATCTCGGCGGCAAAGCCCAGGCCCTCGGCTTCCACGGCTGATGCCAGATCGCAATTGTTGGTCATGAACCCGACCAGGGTGACCGTGTCGATGCCGTTGTCCCGCAACCATGATGCGAGATCGGTTCCGGCAAAAACGCTGCCGAACTGCTTGTGGACCGCTTTCCGTGGCCCGCTGCCTGCCGCTTCGATGTCCGGGTGAAGCGACCAACCCGGTGTCCCTTCGACAAAGACCGGGGCGCCCGCAGGCATGTGGTGTTGAACGATGACCACCGGGATTTCGTGCGCGTCGGCGACCTCGATCGCGCCGAGGATGTTCGCAAGGCACTCCTCGCGCGGCGGGTACTGGACCTGCAGGGGTCCGTCGAAGTACTCCTGCTGGACGTCGACAACAACAAGGGCGCGGCGGGGTGAGGTCATGGTTACTCCTGAAATGGATCGCGGTGTCGGGGTGGACGCTTTTGATTGTTGCGCCGATCCGGTAGCACCTGTGAGTGGCATAGATGCATAATTTCGATGAGTTCAGGCCAACCTAGGGAGTGCACGTGCGGATCGCGATCTACGCTTTCGACGGCATCACGATGTTCCACCTCGCCGCACCGTTGATGGTGTTCGGCGAACTCGGACGTCTCGGACTGGCATCGGACTGGGAAACGAGACTGTGGTCCGACGAGGCCGGGTCGGTGCGGACGGCCGAGGGCTATTCGGTGGGGGACGTGGCGGATCCGAGTACGGTCGCCTGGGCCGACATCGTGATCATTCCGTCGTGGCCGCTGCCGTTGCAACCGCTCACCGACAGTTTTCGAGGCGAAGTGGTGCGGGCTCACGGGCGTGGCGCACTCGTCGCCGGGCTGTGTCTCGGGGCGTTCGCGATTGCCGATGCCGGTGTGCTCCAGGGGCGTTCGGCGGTGACGCACTGGGAGATGATGCCGGAGATGGCGCAGCGCAGCCCCGGTAGCCAAATCGACGCCTCGGTGCTCTACATCGATCACGGTGATGTGATGACGTCGGCGGGTACGGCGTCGTCGATCGATGCCTGCCTGCATCTGGTTCGCCGGTATCTCGGGTCGGCGGTCGCGACACGTGTCGCCCGCAGTCTGGTGGTCGCTCCGCACCGCGACGGCGGGCAGGCGCAATACATCGAGCGGCCCCTCGCGCGAGCCGCCGAGGACACGGCGATATCGGTTGTGCAGGAGTGGGCACTGGGACGACTCGACGAGACGCTGACCGTCGACCGTCTCGCCGAGCAGGCCCGGATGAGTAGGCGGAGTTTCGTGCGGCAGTTCCAGAAGGCGACCGGAACCACCCCCGCGCGCTGGGTGCTCGAGCAGCGACTCAACGAAGCCCGCGTGCTGCTCGAGACCACCGATTGGGGCATCGACGAGATCGCATCGGCGTGTGGATTCGGCAGCGGTGTCACTTTTCGGCAGAACTTCGGATCCGCCTACGCCACAACACCAACGGCCTACCGTCGGCAGTTCGCAAATATCGGTCGGTGATTCCGACGAGCCGACTCGGATTTGCACTCTCGCGGTTGTCCTGGACGGGTCTGTCGCCTTTCCGATATTGACCGCGTCTGGCTGCAATACTTGACTGTGACCGAAGGTACAGCGAGGTGCTGAGATGACGATTGCTCCGGTTTCCGTGGACCCACGCGTCGGCCGCGACTCCCGGGCGCGTGTTTCCCGGCGCGAACTGGGGCAGTGGGACCCTGCCAAACGCGGGCACGATGCACTGGCAACCATTTTGGCGCAGAGCGACATTCGCGCCCCGGATCTGCTGCCGATCCGGCACGGACGGATGAGTCACTCGCCATGGACCTACTACCGCGGCGCGGCGGCGGTGATGGCCGCTGATCTGGCTTCCGCACCGCACACCGGGATCATGGTCCAGATGTGCGGGGACGCCCATATTCTCAACTACGGGATGTGGATCTCGCCCGAGCGGCATCTGGTCTTCGACCTCCGCGACTTCGACGAGACCCTGCCGGGGCCGTTCGAATGGGATCTCAAGCGCTACCTGGCCAGTGTGATCGTGTTGGCCCGCGACAACGGGGTGACGGAATCGGTTGCCCAACAAGCAGTTCGACGAGCTTATCGGAGCTATCAGAAGAACATCAAACGCTATGCCGCGATGCCGCAGATCGACGTCTGGTACGACCGGATCGAGGTCCAGCAGTTACACCGGTATGCGAAAAAGGAGAACGAGGAGGCGCTCGATCAACTGATCGAGAGCCGGGCGCGCAAGCGCACCAGTCGGGGTGCATCGAAAAAGCTCCTCATGACGGTGGAAGGTCGGCGACGGATCACCGAAGATCCCCCGTACCGCACCCACCGCCTCGGCGACGCCGCCGAGGAGATTCTGCGGAGCGTGCTCGCCGAATATCACAAGTCGGTCCCGGACCACCTCGAAAGCCTCCTCGCCCGATATGACGCGGTCGACGCCGCGCGGCAGGTGGTCGGCGTCGGCAGCGTCGGTATGCGGGTGTTCTTGACACTGCTCGAAGAGCAGCGCACCGGGGATCCGTTGTTCCTCCAGATCAAACAAGCCGGACCGTCGGTATACGAGCAGTTCCTCGGCAAGAGCAGGTACGAGAATCACGGTGCCCGAGTTGTACAGGGGCAGCGTCTGATTCAGAGCGCGACCGACATGTTTGTGGGATGGACGTCGTTCCGCTATCCCGAGCTGAACTTGGATCTGGATTTCTACGTCCGGCAATACCGGGACGGCAAGGTCATCCCGAAAGGCGAAGGTGTTGCCCCGGTCCTACCGCGATTCGCCGCTGCCTGCGGACATGCTCTGGCGCGGGCACACGCCCGCAGCGGGGACGCGTCGGCGATAGCGAATTACCTCGGTGGCAGCAACAAGGCAGAGGACGCGCTCGTCGTCTTCGCCGGCGCCTACGCCGACCAGAATGCCGCCGACCATGCCCAGTTGGCCCGGGCGGTCGAGAACGGCGACATTGCGTCGGAGAAGGGTTGGCCGGACATCCCCTGAACGTGGGGTCGGCGTCAGCGGGTGACCTCGTCGAGTTTGCCGGTGGCGACATCGAAGACGAAGCCGCGCAACGAGGTTGTCTTGGTGATGAACGGCGAGTTCTCGATCCGGGCGAGTGACTGTTGGACGTCCTCGTCCAGGTCGGGGAAGGACTCGGCCGACCACGGTGGCTTGACACCGATCTCGTCCTGGATGCCCCGTTTGAACTCGTCGTCGGTGAAAGTCAGCATGCCGCAGTCGGTGTGGTGGATGAGGATGATCTCGGTGGTCCCGAGTAGGCGCTGGCTGATGGACAGGGAGCGGATCTCGTCATCGGTCACCACGCCGCCGGCGTTGCGGATGACGTGGGCTTCGCCGGCCCCGAGTCCGAGGATGCGGTAGACGTCGAGCCTGGCATCCATGCACGCGAGCACCGCGACATGGCGACTCGGTGGCAGCGGTAGTGGGCCGGTGAAGGTCTGCGCGTACGCGCGGTTGTTCTCCAGGTATTCGTCGGTGACGGTCATGCACTCATGCTGGTCGCCGGGCCGGTGGCGCACAAGGTTGCGGTCACCGTGATCGCAACTGCCTTCATGGCGCTGACCTGTGGAAACCACGTTCGCCGACGGGCCGGTGGGGGAGGCTCAGAGGGAGTCGCGGAGGTTGAGCAGGACGATGTTCGCGGCGCAGAGTCCGCCGGTGCCGAACCAGACCTGATCTTCGACGATCCGCGTGCGACCCCAGGCGGGCGCACCCATGTCGAGCCAGCGATCGGTCTCGAGGACCGACGTACCGCGGTCCTGTCCGTCGGGACCGTCGAAGCCGATGTAGACGATGTCGCCGTCGGCGATCTCGAAGTTCTTGTCGTCGAGGACCGTTGGCCCGGGTTCCCGCTGGCCCGGCGGACGCTGTGCACCGACGTCGGCCAGCACCCGCGCGGCGAACGTGTCGGTGCCCATGACGATCGTGGAATCCGCGGTGAACTGCACCAGGGACACCTGGGTGAATCGAGCGCCGTTGCGTTTCCCGATGGCGGCGGCGGTGTCGAGATATCCCTGGAGTCGCTCGTCCCCGGCCTCGGTCCGTCCGACCGCGGCCGCGACTGCGACGAACCGCTGTTTCCAGTCCGCGGCCGGATCGATGCTCACGTCGGGGACATCACCGAGTGCGACGGTCAGAGGGGAGTTCCCAAGGGTCAGCACAAGATCGGCGTCGGCGTCGGCGGCCTTGGTGGTATCGGGGTCTTCGGTGTCGCCGATGGTGGGCAGTGAATGCACCGCATCGCCCAGGTAAGTCGGCAGCGTGCCGCCAACGGTTGTCGTCGCGACCACACGGTCCTGGAGGCCGAGCGCGCACAGCGCGTCGAGCAGACTCGGATCGGCAACGAGGATCCGCAGCGGGTCGGGTGCGCCGGGGTCGAGCGGGGCAGTCGGCTGACACGTCGTGTTGGCGTCCCGGTCGGGGTTGACCAGATTGACCGCCGCCACGCGCGAGGTGGTCCGCTCGACCGACCCTTCGCCGCCGGGCACCGTCGAGTCGATACAGCCGGTCACGCCGAGGCCGACCAACGCTGCCAATGCCAACACCGCCATGCCGCGCCGAGGGCGGATCACATCGCTCACTGCCACTCTTTCGATGTTGTCTGGAGGGGGGGTCGAATTCCCGACCAAACTAGCACTGTCCCGGCTGACACCGGTTCCCCCTCGGTGCCTCGGATCGGGTGCGCCGAATTCGAATACGACACTTCGTAGGAGGCCCGCGCGGACCCTTCGCAAGGGAGGGTTTACGATCTTCACAGCGCACATTCATCGCCGTGCCCTCATGTCGTGAGCGGAAGTTTTCTCGCCGCGGCGGACCGGAGTGGCCACGCAGGTAGGAGGATCAGTGACCGCGGTAGACCAGCCCACCAAGCAGGTGGTTCCGGTGAGGCCTTACCCCGAGCGCACGGGGCCAAAGGGGTCGTTCATCTACAAGATGCTGACGACGACTGATCACAAGATGCTCGGCATCATGTATTTGGTTGTCTGTTTTGCCTTCTTCCTCATCGGTGGCCTGATGGCCCTGCTGATGCGAAGTGAGCTTTCCGCTCCGGGCTTGCAGTTCTTGTCGACAGAGCAGTTCAACCAGTTGTTCACGATGCACGGCACCGTGATGCTTCTGATGTATGCGACCCCGATCGTCATCGGCTTTGCCAATGTTGTTCTTCCGCTGCAGATCGGTGCTCCGGACGTTGCGTTCCCGCGATTGAATGCGTTCAGCTTCTGGCTGTTCCTGTTCGGATCGACGGTCGCCCTGATGGGCTTCGTCACTCCCGGTGGTGCAGCCGACTTCGGTTGGACGGCCTACACGCCGCTGACCGACGCGGTGCATTCGCCCGGCGCCGGCGCCGACCTGTGGATCCTCGGACTCGGTGTGTCCGGCCTGGGCACCATCCTCGGCGCGGTCAACATGATCACCACCGTGGTCTGCCTCCGCGCACCCGGTATGACCATGTTCCGCATGCCGATCTTCACCTGGAACATCCTGGTGACCAGCGTCCTGATCCTGCTGGCGTTCCCGCTGCTGACCGCAGCCCTGATGGGTCTGGAAGTCGACCGTCAGTTCGGTGCGAACCTGTACGACCCTGCCAACGGTGGTGTGATCCTCTGGCAGCATCTGTTCTGGTTCTTCGGGCATCCCGAGGTGTACATCATCGCGCTGCCGTTCTTCGGCATCGTCTCGGAGATCTTCCCGGTCTTCAGCCGTAAACCGATCTTCGGTTACAGCGGCCTGGTCTACGCCACGCTCTCGATCGCTGCACTGTCTGTCGCCGTGTGGGCTCACCACATGTACGCCACCGGCGCTGTGCTGTTGCCGTTCTTCTCGTTCATGACATTCCTCATCGCAGTGCCAACCGGTGTGAAGTTCTTCAACTGGATCGGCACGATGTGGAAGGGTCATATGACCTTTGAATCACCGATGCTGTTCTCGGTCGGCTTCATCATCACGTTCTTGTTCGGTGGTCTGACCGGTGTGCTGCTCGCCAGCCCGCCGCTCGACTTCCACCTCTCGGACAGCTACTTCGTGGTCGCAC
Organism: Williamsia sp. z34; assembly: GCF_059553395.1. Lineage (NCBI taxonomy): Bacteria > Bacillati > Actinomycetota > Actinomycetes > Mycobacteriales > Nocardiaceae > Williamsia > Williamsia sp. z34. The sequence goes on from NZ_JCANWW010000001.1 coordinate 244,525, forward strand.
ACTTCCACTACGTGCTCTTCGGAACGATCGTGTTCGCCACCTACGCCGGCATCTACTTCTGGTTCCCGAAGATGACCGGACGCATGCTGGACGAGCGACTGGGCAAGATCCACTTCTGGCTGACCATGATCGGCTTCCACATGACCTTCCTGGTCCAGCACTGGCTGGGCAACGAGGGCATGCCGCGCCGCTACGCCGACTATCTGAGTACGGACGGGTTCACCACACTCAACGTGATCTCGACGGTGGGTGCGTTCATCCTCGGTGCCTCGACCCTGCCGTTCCTGTGGAACGTCTTCCGTAGCTACCGCTATGGCGAGGTCGTCACGGTCGACGACCCGTGGGGATTCGGTAACTCGCTCGAATGGGCCACCAGTTGCCCGCCACCGCGCCACAACTTCACCGAGCTTCCCCGGATTCGTTCGGAGCGGCCTGCGTTCGAGCTGCATTACCCGCACATGATCGATCGCATGCGCGACGAGGCACATGTCGGACCCGGACACGGGAAGGCCAGCGACCACGCAGAGAAGGCGCGACGTGATCCACTGACGGTCGGAAGCCACGAATCTTCCACCGACGCGGATCCCAGCTGACCTAGGTTTTCAGCAACGAGAAAAGCCGGTCATCTCCTACGACAAGTAGGAGATGACCGGCTTCTGTCGTCGTTTGGGTTTACGATCAGATCCAGATCATGCCGAGCTCTTCAATCGTGGTCACTGATGGATGGTTTTTGGTGACGTCGTGACCGACCTTTGCAGGTAGGGGGATCCCGTGACCGCGGTAGACAAGCCCAAGACTCTGATTGCGCCGGTACGGCCTTACCCCCAGCGCACGGGGCTCAAAGGTTCGTTCATCTACAAGATGCTGACGACCACGGACCACAAACTGCTCGGCATCATGTATCTGGTCGCCTGTTTCGCGTTCTTCCTCATCGGCGGTCTGATGGCGCTGCTGATGCGCGCCGAGCTGACGGTGCCCGGTCTGCAGTTCCTCTCGACCGAGCAGTACAACCAGCTCTTCACGATGCATGGCACCGTCATGTTGCTGATGTACGCGACCCCGATCGTGATCGGCTTCGCCAACGTGGTGCTGCCGTTGCAGATCGGCGCGCCTGACGTCGCGTTCCCGCGGCTCAACGCGTTCAGCTTCTGGCTGTTCGTGTTCGGATCGACCGTCGCACTGGCGGGCTTCATCACCCCCGGTGGTGCAGCTGACTTCGGCTGGACCGCGTACACCCCGCTGACCGATTCGATTCACTCGCCCGGGCCGGGCGGAGACATGTGGATCCTGGGGCTGGGTGTTTCGGGGCTGGGCACCATCCTCGGCGCGGTCAACATGGTGACCACCGTGGCCTGCCTGCGTGCTCCGGGCATGACGATGTTCCGGATGCCGATCTTCACCTGGAACATATTGGTGACCAGCGTCCTGATCCTGATGGCGTTCCCGCTGCTGACCGCGGCGCTGATGGGTCTGTTCGTCGACCGACAATTCGATGCGAATCTGTACGACCCGGCCAATGGCGGGGTGATCTTGTGGCAGCACCTGTTCTGGTTCTTCGGGCATCCCGAGGTGTACATCATCGCGCTGCCGTTCTTCGGCATCGTCTCGGAGATCTTCCCGGTCTTCAGCCGCAAGCCGATCTTCGGGTACTCGACACTGATATATGCGACCCTCGCGATCGCGGCGCTCTCGGTGGCGGTGTGGGCGCACCACATGTACGCCACCGGCGCGGTGATGTTGCCGTTCTTCTCGTTCATGACATTTGTGATCGCGGTTCCCACGGGTGTGAAGTTCTTCAACTGGATCGGCACGATGTGGAAAGGTCACCTGACCTTCGAGACGCCGATGCTGTTCGCGGTCGGCTTCGTCATCACATTTCTGTTCGGTGGACTGACCGGTGTGATCCTGGCGAGCCCGCCGCTCGACTTCCACCTCACGGACAGCTACTTCGTGGTGGCGCATTTCCACTATGTGTTGTTCGGCACCATCGTGTTCGCGACGTATGCCGGTATCTACTTCTGGTTCCCGAAGATGACCGGCCGCCTGCTCGACGAGCGCCTGGGCAAGATCCATTTCTGGCTGACGTTCATCGGCTTCCACATGACGTTCCTGGTGCAGCACTGGCTGGGCGGTGAGGGCATGCCACGTCGCTACGCCGACTATCTGAGTTCGGACGGGTTCACCGAGCTCAACGTGGTCTCGACCATCGGCGCCTTCATCCTCGGTGTATCGGCGTTGCCGTTCTTGTGGAACGTGTTCCGCAGCTACCGCTACGGCGAGGTGGTCACGGTCGACGACCCGTGGGGATTCGGCAACTCGCTCGAATGGGCCACGACATGTCCGCCGCCGCGACACAACTTCACCGAGCTCCCACGCATCAGGTCGGAGCGGCCTGCATTCGAGTTGCACTACCCGCATATGGTTGAACGCATGCGCGACGAAGCCCATGTGGGTCACATCAGTGAGAAAGCCGAAGCAGCGAAGCACGGACCGCTCGAGGTCGGCAGCCACGAATCCTCCACAGAATCCGATCAGAACTGACGTGACCAGCAACATCAACCCCGGTGCCACCGTGCCCGCGGGTTCCGAAGGAACCACTGTCCTCATCACTGTCACCGGACACGACAAACCGGGCGTCAGCTCGGTGCTGTTCGGGGCCTTGTCGGCCCGGCAGGTGAGCATTCTCGACGTCGAACAGGTTGTGATCCGGGCGCGCCTGACGCTCGGTGTCCTGGTGAAATGCTTCGGCGACAGCGAAGAACTCCAAGAGGTCATCGAGCAGGCGATGGATTCGGTGGGGATCGACGTCACCGTCGAGGTCGGCGCCGACAACGCAACCCGCCGGCTCTCCACCCACGCCGTGGTCGTTCTCGGAAGTCCGGTCAGTGCAAAGGGTTTCAGTGCACTGGCCGGCGAGTTGGCCCGCCAGGGCGGCAACATCGACTCGATCCGCGGAATCGCCGACTACCCGGTCACCGGGCTCGAACTCCTGATCAGCGTCGACCGTGACAGCGTCGCCGCAGACGCCGCGCTCCGCAAGGGTCTGGCCGGTGTCGCCAGCCAGTACGGCATCGACGTGGCCGTCGAACGCGGTGGCCTGGCCAGGCGTGCAAAGCGGCTGATCGTCTTCGATGTCGACTCGACGCTGATCCAGGGCGAGGTCATCGAGATGCTCGCCGCCCGGGCCGGGCGTGAAGCCGAGGTCGCCGCGGTGACCGAGGCCGCCATGCGTGGTGAACTCGACTTCGCCGAGTCGTTGCATCAGCGGGTCGCGGCGCTCGAGGGGCTGGACGTGTCCGTCCTCGATGAGGTCGCGAACGAACTCGAACTGACGCCGGGCGCCCGCACCACCATTCGCACACTGCACCGGATGGGCTACCACTGTGGCGTGGTCTCGGGTGGATTCCGTCAGGTCATCGAGCCGTTGGCGCACGAACTCGAACTCGACTTCGTGAAGGCGAACACCCTCGACATCGCCGATGGCAAATTGACCGGCCGCGTGATCGGCGAGATCGTCGACCGGGCCGGGAAGGCCACGGCGTTGCGGGCCTTCGCCGACAGCGTGGGTGTGCCGATGGAGCAGACCATCGCCGTCGGCGACGGGGCCAACGACATCGACATGCTGACGGTCGCCGGATTGGGGATCGCGTTCAACGCCAAGCCGGCACTGAAGGAAGTTGCCGACGCGGCGCTGTCCCATCCGTTCCTCGATGCGGTGCTCTTCATCCTGGGTGTCACGCGCGATGAGATCGAGGCGGCTGACGCCGTCGACGGTGTCCTGCGTCGCGTTCCACTGAATTGACGATGGAACCCGAAGCGGCAGAGGATCCGGACGCCGCCCCGCGTCCGGACACTTTTGAGCAGCGCTACCAACGCCTGGTCGGATACGTCGGCGGACACAGCGATCCGGGCGACCCCGCGCAGGTGTTGGCGATGCAGATGGTGTTGCACATCCCGAAGTCGGAGCCGGTCGACCGGATCGACCTGCTCACCGCGGCCGCATCCGCGGTGGCGCTGCTGTGTCTCGATGAGCGCAGCGGGGCGGGTGGGCCGTGGGCGACGGCGATGGACAACTGGTGCGATGCCAGGATCCGGAAAATCGCCCGTCGTGCCCGCGGCGCGCATTGGGAAGCGGCTCAGGATGTCCCAGGAGTCACCGCCACGTGCGGGTCGGCGCAGGCCAGGGCGATCGTGCCGGGCCCGGTGGGGCAGACCGATCGCCGGATCGCACGACTGCAGATCGGCGGGACCGAGGTCGACGATCGCGGCGATGACACCCCGGCATCCGAGGTCGACGTCGACACTGCTGCCATCCGTCCGACGCTGTGGGTGAATCCGACGCTGGAGATGTCGCTGGGGAAACTGGCGGCGCAGGTCGGTCACGCGTCGATGCTGGCGGTGAAACTGATGGATCTCGGGCAAGCGGCGCAATGGTTTTCTGACGGGTGCCCGGTGCGGGTTCGGATGTCGTCGACATCGGGGTGGGAACGGCTGCTGTCCGCGGATGCGAACGGAATGGCGGTTGCGGTGCGCGATGCCGGGTTCACCGAGATCGCACCGGGTTCGGTGACCGTGATCGCGGAGACCGGCAGGATTTAGCGCGGGCCCATGTCCCCGGGGCTGATGTCCCGGGCCGGCGTCATCGTCTGGTTGCCAAGGGCCGCGAGCAGTTCGAGCTGTTCGAACGCGGTTGTGCTCGGTGCCGCCGAGCAGACGGCGATGCGCAGGTCACTGCCGGGGACGGTCAGGGTGTCGCAGTCGAGGGTGATCGGACCCAGGTCGGGGTGATGGATGGTCTTGACGTCCGAGAGGTGGACGCCGACGACATGAGACGTCCACAGCTCGTCGAATCTGATGCTGGCGCTGCGGATCTGGGAGATCAGTAGCGCCAGCGCCCGATCGTGGGGGTATCGACCCGTCGACGAGCGCAGGTCGGAGACCAGGGCTGTTTCGAAACGGTCCTGCTGAGGTGGCGTATGGGCGACCCGGCTGGGGAGGTTGGCAAAATGTCGCCAGGCGACGTTGCGTTCGACCCCTCGCCAGGACGACGGATCGCCGGTCAGTGCAGCCCACATGGGATTCCATGAGATGAGGTTCCACGCGGCGTCGTGGACGCTGAGTGGAGTATGCCGCAGTTGATCGAGCAGGCGCCCCACACTGGGCGGAATGTGTGCCGAGATCTGCCCAGCAGTCGGAGTGCTCTGACCGGCAAGGGTGTACAGGTGGTCACGTTCAAGGTTGCTCAGGCGTAGGGCGCGGGCGATCGCGGCAAGTACCTGGACCGAGGGGGTGGTGGCGCGGCCGCGCTCCAGTCGCACGATGTAGTCCACCGACAGACCGGCCAGCAATGCGAGTTCCTCGCGTCGCAATCCGGGCGCTCGCCGGACACCGCCGGACGGCAGGCCGACGTCAGCGGGGTTGGTGCGGTCACGCCAGTGGCGCAAGGCGTTGCCGAGTGTCGCGGTGTCGTTCACTGCACCAGTCTTCCGTAATGCGACGAAATCAGCCTGGTACTGGCGCACCCCCCGCTGATGAGGGCTCTGTCTGTCTCGGGATCTGCCCGGCAGGCTGGGGTCATGACAACTTTTGTGATCACCGGGGCGAACAAGGGCCTTGGCTTCGAAACTGCCCGCGGCCTGATCGATCTGGGCCACACCGTATTTCTCGGGGCGCGGGATCGGCAGCGGGGTTCGATCGCCGCGAAGACACTCGGTGCCCGGCCGTTGCTGATCGATATCACCGACGACTCGTCGGTGTCCGCTGCGGCGGATGCTGTGCGGGCCGAGGTCGGGCACATCGATGTGCTGATCAACAACGCCGGTATCGCCGGCCCGAACGCAGCGACCGGGGACATGACCGCGGCAGACCTTCGAGAAGTGTTCGACACCAACGTCTTCGGTGCTGTCCGCACCACCCGCGCGTTCCTGCCGCTGTTGCAGGCCTCGGAGGCGCCGGCCGTGGTCAATGTCAGCAGCAGTCTGGGCTCGCTGACCATCAACTCCGATCCTGCGGCGTACACGCACATCCTCGAAGCCTGGGCGCCGCTGCTGGCGTACAACTCGTCGAAAGCGGCATTGAACATGCTGACCATCCTGTATGCGCAGGCTTATCCGCAGCTCACCGTCGCCGCGGTCGATCCGGGTTTTACAGCCACCGATCTGAACGGCCACCAGGGTGCGCAGAGCGTCGAAGAAGGTGCGGCGGCGATCGTGGCCGCTGCAACAGCCGGACCGGCCGCCCGGACTGCCACTTTTGCCGGAACATCCGGACCGATCCCGTGGTGAGCGCTGGGCCCTGCGCTCTTCTGGCCGGCTTCTCGATATCGCAGGCTGCGGCATGCGCCGCGGTTGATTAGTCTCGGGCCATGACCGAACTCCCGGACTGGGCGGCGTCCCTCGACCTGGCACCTCACCCGGAAGGCGGTTTCTACCGTCAGACCTGGATCAGTGATCTGGCCATCCCGAAATCGGTGCTACCGCAGGGATATCCCGCAGGGCGGCCCGGCGCCACTGCCATCCTGTTCCTGCTCATGCCCGGACAACAATCGGCGTGGCATACCGTGCGCGGCGCCGAGATCTGGTTGCATCACCGCGGTGCTCCGGTCGCGCTTGGCCTGGGAGGGCTGGGCCCCGCGCCGGAGGGTGAACATACGGTGTATGTCGGATCCGATGTACTTGCCGGTCAACATCCCCAGTATGTGGTGATACCCGGTGAATGGCAGCGCGCTTCACCGCACGGCGACGAGGCGTCGCTGGTGAGTTGTATTGTGGTGCCCGGCTTCGACTTTGCTGATTTTGCGATGGTCGAACCCGATTCCGGGCAGAACTGATTTTCGTTTCATTTCCCGACACTCCAACCTGGGCGTCCGGTGATCCGGTGCCGTGCGGCACGATAGGGGGGTGCGTGAAACGGATCCAGACCTGCTGATCGACTTTGAAGATGTGGTGCTGCGACGTGAGGGAAACAACCTCGTCGGGCCCATCACCTGGAAGGTGGAGCTCGACGAACGGTGGGTGATCCTCGGACCCAACGGCGCGGGCAAGACCTCGCTGATGCGGATGGCCTCTGCCGAAACCCACCCGAGCAGCGGAAGTGCGTTCCTGCTCGGTGAGCCGGTCGGACGCACCGAGGTGCGGGAGCTGACCGCGCGGATCGGCGTCACGTCGGCCATGCTCGCCGATCGCATCCCCGCCGACGAGGTGGTCAGTGATCTGGTCGTCTCGGCCGGTTACGCGGTGCTGGGTCGCTGGAAAGAGGTCTACGACCAGGTCGATCGTGATCAGGCGCTGGAGATGCTCGAGTCGATGGGTGCCGAGCACCTGGCGAACCGGAAGTTCGGCACGCTGTCCGAAGGCGAACGCAAGCGGGTGCTGGTCGCGCGGGCGCTGATGATCAACCCCGAGCTGCTCCTGCTGGACGAACCGGCGGCCGGACTCGACCTCGGTGGTCGTGAAGAACTCGTGGCCCGCCTGGAGGTGCTGGCCGCCGACCCCGATGCCCCCGCGACCGTTCTGGTGACACACCACGTCGAAGAGATCCCCAACGGGTTCACCCACGCGATGCTGTTGAAGGAGGGCGTGGTGGTGGCCCAGGGATTGATGGAAGACGTGGTGACCTCGGCGAATCTGTCGGAGGCGTTCAGCCAGTCGATCGTCCTGTCCAAGTCGGGAGGCCGGTACTTCGCCAGGCGATCGCGCCGCGCGGGTGGACATCGAAGGCGCGCCGAATGAGTTTCACGATGGCGGAGAATCCCGAGTCGGTCCCGATCCGCGGTGCCGCAACGGTGGTGCTGATCCGCGAGAACCCGCAACCGCAGACACCGATCGACGTGTTCTTGATGCGCCGGGTGAAGGCGATGGACTTCGCCGGCGGCGTGACCGTGTTTCCCGGTGGCGGTGTCGATGCCCGTGACGCCGAAGCCGACCTCGCCTGGGTCGGTCCGGATGAGGACTGGTGGGCCGAGCAGTTCCACACCGATGCCGCCACCGCGCAATCCTTGGTGTGCGCAGTGGTCCGTGAGCTGTTCGAAGAGTGCGGCGTGTTGCTGGCCGCCGACGCCGACGGGACATTTCCCGACACCTCGGCGCTGAGCGCGGAGCGGGCGGCGCTGGTCGACAAGTCTTTGTCGTTTGCCCAGTTCCTCCGCGACCACCAGTTGCTGTTGCGGGCTGATCTGCTGCGTCCGATGGCGCACTGGATCACCCCGCTGGGGGAGCGGCGGCGCTACGACACCCGGTTCTTCCTCGCGGTGCTCCCACAGGGACAGCACGCCGACGGTGAGACCACCGAGGCGTCCGAGAGCGGCTGGAGCACACCGCAGGCCGCCCTGGCGGACTGGGAAGCGGGCAACACCTTGTTGCTGCCCCCGACCTGGGCGCAGCTACGCGACCTGACCGAATGTGGCAGCGTCGATGAGGCACTGACCCGTGAGCGCCGCATCGAGGCCATCGAGCCCACCCTCGTTTCCACCGGCGAACACGTCCGGATCGTGTTCGACGAAGAAGACGTCTACGGAGTCGAGCGCACGTTCCTGAAGTGACCCCCCGTCGACCGTGCCGATAACGCCGTTGACCGTGCCCTTATCGCCGTCGAGTGGGCCGAAAATGCGCCCGTTGTCGGTCAGTCGGTGTCCGGGTCCGGTGTGGGTTCGGCGCCCTCGCGTTCGTCGCGGTCGGCCCATTCCAGCAGGGTGTCCAAGCGGTAGGCCTTGTCGTCGATTTCGGCATGCAGGTCGCCGAGTTCGGCGAACCGGGCCGGGACGGTGGCAATCGTGAACTCCCGGGGGTCGACGTCGTCGATCTCGTCCCAGGCGATCGGTGTCGAGACGGTGGCCTCGGGATTGCCGCGCACCGAGTACGCGCCGGCGATGGTGTGATCGCGGGTGTTCTGGTTGTAATCGACGAAAACGGTTGTCGGGTCGCGGTCTTTGCGCCACCACGTGGTGGTGACCTCGTCGGGTGCGCGGCGCTCGACCTCACGGGCGAACGCGTGCGCTGCCCGCCGGACATCGGCGAAACCCCACTCGGGTTCGATGCGGACGTAGATATGCAGGCCCGAGCCGCCGGACGTCTTGGGGAAACCGCGCATCCCGAGGTCGTCGAGGACCTCGTGGGCGACGTGTGCGCTGCGGCGGACCCGGTCGAACGAACAGTCCGGCATCGGATCGAGGTCGATCCGCCACTCGTCGGGCTTCTCGGTGTCGAAGCGGCGGGAGTTCCATGGGTGGAACTCGACGGTTGACATCTGCACAGCCCAGATCACGCTGCCCAGTTCGGTCACACAGACCTCGTCTGCGGTCCGGCCGAAGCGGGGGAAGTAGATGTTGACGGTTTCGAGCCAGTCGGGGGCACCGGAGGGGATTCGTTTCTGGTGGACCTTCTGGCCGGCCACACCCTTCGGATACCGGTGCAGCATGCAGGGACGATCCCGCAACGCGCGGACGATGCCGTCGCCCACGGAAAGGTAATAGTGGACAAGGTCGAGCTTGGTTTCACCGCGGGCCGGAAAGTACACGCGCTGGGGACTCGAGACGCGGACGAGGCGTTGGCCGACCTGGACCTCGACCGGCTCGCCGTGCGAGCTTGTTGCCATTACCCGACAGTAGGGTATCGGCGGTCGACCCGGTAGCCTGCCAGGCATGCCTGAGTTCGTATCGCTGCAGACCTCTGAGGAATTTCCCGGGGTCGGAACCATCCTCCTGAATCGCCCGCCGATGAACGCGCTGAGCCGTCAGGTCCAGACCGAATTGGCGCAGGCCGCCCGCGAGGCGACCCTGCGCGACGACATCAAATCCGTGGTTGTCTACGGCGGACCCAAGGTCCTCGCGGCCGGTGCCGACATCAAAGAGATGAACGACATGGACTACGCCGAGATGCGGAAGGTGGCCGGCCGGCTGCAGAGCGACATCGGTTCGATCTCGACCATCCCGAAGCCCACGGTCGCGGCCATCACCGGCTACGCGCTCGGCGGCGGACTCGAAGTGGTGCTCGGCGCGGACCGCCGGATCGCCGGCGACAACGCGAAGCTCGGCGTACCCGAGGTCCTGCTCGGCCTGATCCCCGGCGGCGGTGGCACACAACGCCTGGCCCGTCTGATCGGACCGGCCAAGGCCAAGGACCTCGTCTTCACCGGACGTTTCGTCGGTGCCGCCGAGGCCCTCGAGATCGGTCTGGTCGACGAGGTCGTCGCACCCGACGAGGTCTACAACGCCGCCCTCAAATGGGCCTCGCAGTTCAGCGGTGCCGCCAGTGTTGCGATCGCGGCGGCCAAGGCCGCCATCGACGAGGGCCTGGACACCGACCTGACCACCGGCCTGAAGATCGAAGAGCACGTCTTCGCAGCGCTGTTCGCCACCGAGGACCGCAAGATCGGGATGGCCTCGTTCATCGAGAACGGGCCGGGCAAAGCCAAGTTCGTCGGCAAATAAACACTTCGGTAAACAAGCACATCGATGCGAAAGTAGTTGTAGAGCGTATGACTTCGTCTCCCAACGATCCCGCACCCAACCCGCACGCAACCGCGGACGAGGTGCAGGCGGCACTGCACGACAGCAAGCTCGCCCAGGTGCTCTACCACGACTGGGAAGCCGAGTCGTATGACGACAAATGGTCGATCAGCTACGACGAGCGCTGCATCGACTACGCCCGCGGCCGTTTCGACGCGGTGGCGGGCGACGAGCCGCTGCCGTACGAGCGCGCACTCGAATTGGGCTGTGGCACCGGATTCTTCCTGCTGAACCTGATGCAGGGTGGCATTGCCAAGAAGGGTTCTGTCACCGACCTGTCGCCGGGCATGGTCAAGGTGGCGCTGCGCAACGCCGAGAACCTGGGCCTGGACGTCGACGGGCGGGTCGCCGACGCCGAGACGATCCCGTACGAGGACAACACGTTTGATCTGGTGGTCGGGCACGCTGTGCTGCACCATATCCCGGACGTCGAGAAGTCTTTGCGCGAGGTCATCCGGGTGCTCAAGCCGGGCGGCCGGTTCATCTTCGCCGGTGAACCGTCGACCATCGGTGACTTCTACGCGCGCTGGCTGTCCCGCGCCACCTGGGCCGCGACCACCACCGTCACCAAGTTCGGTCCGCTGCAGAGCTGGCGCCGACCGCAGGCCGAGCTCGACGAATCGTCGCGGGCCGCAGCGCTCGAGGCGGTTGTCGACATCCACACCTTCGATCCGAGTGATCTCGAGGAGATGTCACGATCCGCCGGTGCGGTGAACGTCAAGACCGCTACCGAAGAGTTCGCAGCAGCAATGCTGGGATGGCCGGTGCGTACGTTCGAGGCAGCGGTCCCGCCCGGAAAGCTCGGTTGGGGTTGGGCACGGTTTGCTTTCGGCGGTTGGAAGAACCTCACCTGGCTGGACGAAAATGTCCTGCGGAAAGTGGTTCCGCCGAAGTTCTTCTACAACGTGATCATCACCGGCACCAAGCCCGAGTAGGGGCCGAAGTGGTGGGTTCTGGTCAAAGCGCTGTTCGCTCACCAGAACCCACCGACTACGGGCTCAGCAGGTGGCCAAGATCTGGGTCATCGCTTCCTTTTCGGCGGCGGTGACCCAGACGCCGTATTTGGCCTTCACGTCGATCTGGCGCGCAACATATGTGCACCGGTACGCCTTGTTCGGTGGCAGCCAAGTGGCCGCGTCGCCCGCGCCCTTGCGGGAATTGGTCGGTCCGTCGGTGGCCTGCAGGTTGATCGGGTCGTTGGCGAAGTCTGTTCGCTTGGGCTCGTCCCACTGTGCGGCACCCTTTTGCCAGGCATCCGACATCGCCACGACGTGGTCGATTTGCACTGCGGTCGAGGTCTTTTCGCCGCGGACGAAGTTGATGGTCTTGCCTGTGTACGGATCGGCGAGCACTCCGGTCAGGATCACACAATCGCGGGTGCCCGGTCTGGCGGTGACCTCGGTGAGGTCACGACGAAGCACGTCGTTGCGGGTGTCACATCCGTTGTGGCCGAAATCCACATTCACGTCGTCGGTCCACGATTGCCCGAACTCGTCACGGGCGTAACCGGTCTTCGGTGCCCGACCCTTGACCGCCAACGTCTCCAAACGGACACGGGCGGCGTCGAAGTCGCTCGATACCTGCGCGACGGCTTCTGTGGGGGTGGTCAGCTGCGGATTGGCTGAGGGTGGGGCTGATACGAGGGTGTCACCGGATATTTCCGAACAGGCGACTCCTCCGATCACAGCCGCGACCACAACTGCCAGGATTCCCGCGCCCCGAGATCTACTACTCACAATTTCCTCGAATACGACATCGTTACAGTTATACCCGTGGGCTACGACTTCTCGATCGACGACGTTGCATATCTGCGTTCCGACGCCGGGCGCAGTGCACTGGCGTTTGCTGATTCGCTTGTGCTGCAACCGGACACGATGCTCGGTGACATCGAGAAACTGGCCCGGAGGTACTCGCCACATCAGGCCGCGCTCGTCGAGACGGTCACGTTGCGGCGCAAGGCTGTTGGCAAACTCCGTGATCCAGGGACACTGCTGCTGACCGAGGACGCGTTGCAGCAGGCGACCGCCTATCCGGTGGCCGATCATCGGGCAGCCGAACTGGCAGCGCGCTATCCGGGAGCCACCGTCCACGATGTCACCTGTTCCATCGGTGCGGACCTGTCCGCATTGGCTCGCCAGGACGGCCTCGGCGACGTCATCGGCAGCGACCTCGACGAGGTGCGGCTGGCGATGGCGCAGAACAATGTCCCCGAGGCGAGCTTGTACCGGGCAGATGCCTTGGTGCTCAGCAGTGATGCCGACGTGGTCATCGCCGATCCGGCCCGGCGTAGCGGTGGCCGCCGCAGCTTCCGTTTCGAGGACACCGAGCCTCCTTTGCTCAGTGTTCTCGACGTCTATGCGGGCAAGCCACTGGTGGTGAAGTCGGCACCCGGGCTGGACTACGACCTGCTTCGGGAACGCCACGGATTCACCGGTGAGGTGCAAGTGGTTTCGCTCGACGGGGGCGTCCGCGAGGCCTGTCTGTGGTCCGAGCCGACCCCGGGTGTCACGCGCCGCGCCACCGTGATCCGCACGGATGGCAGCGGCTTCGAGATCACCGACGCCGCCGACGACAGCGCGGGTGTCGACGATGCCGGCACCTGGATCATGGATCCCGACGGTGCGGTGGTGCGTGCGGGCCTGGTGCGGCACTATGCCAAGGCGCATGATCTGTGGCAGCTCGATCCGAAGATCGCTTATCTCAGTGGTGACGAACTACCGGTCGGGGAGCGGGGCTGGCGGGTGCTGGAGCAGCTGACCTATTCCGAGAAGCAGCTCAAACGCCGGCTGGCCGAACTCGATTGCGGCGCAGTGGAGATCCTGGTGCGCGGCATCGACGTCGACCCCGACGCACTGCGAAAGAGGCTGAAGCTCAAGGGTTCACGAGCGCTGGCGGTGGTGATCACCCGCATCGGCCGTCGCGGCGTCATGTTCGTCTGCGAGGCCGGCGTCCGCCGCACGTGAGGATCCGGCAACAAACGAGCCACCTATACGAAGACGAGCCACAAATATGTGGCTCGTCTTCGTATAGGTGGCTCGTTTGCGGGGTGCGGGGGTCAGTTCTTGGGGGAGTCGAAGAAGAAGACCTCACCGAGATGGGTGGCCACGGCCACCTGCCCCGACGCGGAAACCGCGACACCGGTGGTGAAACCGACGGCGCCGGGGATCTCGAGCGTGCGTTTGGTGGCGCCGTCGACGGAGTTCAGCTCGGTCAGGGTGAGGTTGTCTTCACCGGGTTCCCGAACGACGGTCCACGCGGTTCCCGAGTTGGTCAGCGTTGCCAGGCTCGCCGATCGGAGGTCGGTGCGCTCCCACACCGGAACCGCCTTGTCGCCCTCGTCGCGGAACGCCCGGACCGGGGAGTTGAGCGGTCCGGTCGGGATGAACAGTCCATCCGGGGCCACCGTCATCGTGGCGAAGCCGAAACTGCCGATGTTGTAATCCCACTTCCGTTCACCGGTCGTGGCGTCCAGGGCGTAGACACTGCCGAGGCGATTGAACACGTACAGCGTGGAACGGTCGATCGACAGGGTCGGCGGCCCGATGACGCCACCGGGGATGTCGGTGTTCCAGGCTTCGCGGATCGAACGGCTGCCGTCGACCTCGCCGTAGTCGAAAGCCCGGACACCGGAGGCGATTTCGCCCTTCGGCCAGAAGTTGAGGTAGAAGCGGTCACGGTTGTCGTCGACGGCGGGTGGTGCCTGCACCGGGCAGGCCGGTCCGCCAGTGATGCAGTCGCCGAGCCCCTCCAGCGGTTTGGCGGGGTCGACGCCAGGCACCAGTGCGATCCCGGGGGCCTGCAGTTTTCCGGTCTGCGAGTCGAACAGCAGCACCTGTCCGAGGTGGCTGACCATCAGCACCGAACCGGGGCCCGCGAACTTGGCCGACACCGGGACCCCGACCACACCGAACTGCCACCTGGTGTCGCCGCTGCCGGTCAGGCCGACGAACGTCCCGGCCCGTCCGATGTAGATGTTCTCGTATTGATCGACGAGCATCGAATTCAGATCGACCCCGTCGCCGAGGAATTTGCAGAAGTTCTTGCGGCCGGCGCGCTGATCGAACTGGAAGGTGTTGCAGCCGCCGTCGGTGGTGGCCGTGACGTTGACATTCGAGCGTCCCGAGATCGTCAGGGGCGCGCTGATCTCGCCGCCGACCGGACGCGACCAGGACAACGCCAGGTCGCTGCGGACCTCGGGGTAGGCGAAGTTGGAGTTCTGCGCATTGCCGCCGTAGCTCGACCAGCCCGCGCTCGCCACGGACCGGACATCGTCGACGCCGTCCGAGCAGGAGCTCAGCAGGACGGCGAGGATCGGCACCAGCACCGCAGCCGCCCGCGCACCCGCCCGGCGCCCGGACCTCCGGATGGTCGAGCTCCGCTGCGTCTCCATCAACCTCATCGCGACTCTTGCGTCCCTTCGCCTTGATCGGGCCTGAGCCTATCGCGCGGGACCCACGACCCCGGGGAGCGGCGTCCCCCGTTAGTCTTCCTAGCCATGACGAGCATGTGGAATGCGCCACTGCGCCGCCGGTGGCGGGCAGGTCTGCGCGGCGGCGATGACGGTCAGGCCCGCTTCCTGACCCGGGATTCGCTGCGCTGGGTGGTGCAGAACAGGGCCTATACCCCGTGGTACCTGGTCCGGTACTTCCGGTTGCTCCGATTCAAGATGGCCAATCCGCACATCATCCTGCGGGGCATGGTGTTCCTCGGAAAGAACGTCGAGATCCATTCGACCCCCGAGCTCGCCCGGATGGAGATCGGCCGTTGGGTCCACATCGGCGACGGCAATTCCATCCGCTGCCACGAGGGTTCGCTGCGGATCGGTGACAAGGTCGTCTTCGGTCAGAACAACGTGGTCAACGCCTACCTCGACATCGAGATCGGCGCCTCCACGCTGGTTGCCGACTGGGTGTACATCTGCGACTTCGACCACAAGATGGATGACATCACCGTGGCGATCAAGGATCAGGGCATCGTCAAGGGCCCGGTGCGCGTCGGCCCGGACACCTGGATCGCGACCAAGGTCTCCGTGCTGCGCAACACGATCGTCGGACGCGGCTGCGTTCTGGGAGCCCACGCGGTGGTGAAGGGCACGATCCCGGACTTCTCCATCGCGGTCGGGTCGCCGGCCCGGGTGGTCAAGAACCGCAAAGACGATTGGGCCTCGAACGCACAGGAGCGCGCCGAACTCGAGCGCGCCCTGGCCGACATCGAACGCAAGAAGGCTGCCGCGCAGGCGGCCCGGAAACAGTAGTCGAAACAGGCGCCCCACGATCGGGGCGAACCCCCGTGTCAGTCGGCCGGCAGGTGCACGACCACCGGGACAGCCGGGTCGCGTTCGGGCAGTGGGCGTTCGACGATGTCGGGCCGGCCCAGCGGGCGCCGGATGCGACGTTTTGCACCGAGGTAGACCCCGGCGGTACGTTCGGCGACCTGGTTCCAGGCAAAGCCGTCGGTCACCCGGGCGCGGGCGGTGATCGCACGTTGCTGTGCGGCGGCCGGATCGCCGAGGACGCCTCGGATCGCGGCCGTCAGCCCCGCCACATCGGCGGGTGCGAAACTCAGCCCGGTCACACCGTCGGTGACGGCTTCGCCGAGTCCGCCCGCGGTCGAGGTGACCAGTGGGATGCCGGTGGCGGCCGCCTCGAGCGCGATCAGTCCGAACGGCTCGTATCGGCTGGGCAGGACGATCGCGTCGCAGTCGTGCATCAGCGTGGTCAGGCCGACGCGGTCGACGCTGCCGACCCATCGGATGGCCCGTGACACCCGGTGTTTGCGCGCGACCTCCTGGAGCCAGTCGAGTTGTGTGCCGTCGCCGGCAACGGTCAGTGTGGTGCCGGGGAACGTCCGGCGGATGCGGGCCAGGGCGGCAATCGCGTCCTGCAAACCCTTTTCGTATTCCAGGCGTCCGGCGTAGAGCAGGCTCGGCGGCCCACTGTGGGGGACGCGCTTCGCGAACGGCCAGGCCTCGACGTCGATGCCGTTGTTGATGGTGTGGATCTCGGCGAGTTCCGGCCCGAACAACCGGTTCACCTCGTCGTGCATCGACTGCGAGCAGGCGATCAGTGCATCGGATTCGGCGGCGAGCCACCATTCGACCGAGTGGACCTGCCGGTTCACCCGGCCACTGACCCAACCGCTGTGGCGGCCGGCCTCGGTGGCATGAATGGTGCTGACCAGCGGGACATCGAAGTGCTCGGCCAGCGCGATCGCCGGGTGGGCGACCAGCCAGTCGTGGGCGTGGACCACGTCGGGAATCCACGGGCCCTCGGCGGCAAGGTTTTTCGAGTCGCCCAGTTTGAGCCCGGCGCGCAGCAGGGAGTGCCCCATGGCCAGGGTCCAGGCCATCATGTCCTCGCCGAAGACGAAGTGCGGCGGGTCCTCGGCCACCGCGATCACCCGAACGCCCTCGTTCTCGGCGTCGGTGCCGGGGTGGGTGAGCCCGTCGCTGCCACCGGGCTGCCGCGACAGCACCACCACCTCGTGGCCGGCGCGGGCGAGTTCGACGGCGAGGTGATGCACGTGACGGCCCAGACCCCCGACCACCACGGGCGGGTATTCCCACGACACGATCAGAACCCTCATGCTGCCCCCGCCATCCGAATCTCGTGCACGCTCATGGTCATTCCCGCCCCGTGAAGTTCAATCGACGTGCATCGAGCCCGGGGAAGAGGTTGTCCGCCCGATTCCATTGCGAGGCCAGTTGTGCGGCAATCGATTCCCGCCCTCGGTCGGCGGCGTCGCAGATCTCCCGGGTGGCGTGGGCGTGGGTGTAGAGCCGATTGCGGGCGTAGTCGGCGGCGGTCTGTTTGGACACCATGAACGGCCAGTCCGACGAGAGGGTCATCAGCGTCTCGCGCAGGATCTGATCGCCGACCCGATCGCGCATGGGCTGCTGATCACGACGCTTCTGGACGGTGGTCAACGCCGCCGACACCACCTCGGCATTGATCCGGACCAGGTCTTCGACGACCGGACCGTTCCACACCCGCCAGTCCTTGCCCGACCCCCACGACGACTCGCTGAGCTCCGCCGGCGCACCGACATAGCCTTCGTCGCGCGCGGTTTTCAGTGTGCCGACGGTGATCCCGGCCTCCGGCAGGGCGCGCAGGACGGCCTCGAGCCATTGCGGTCCCTCGTGCCACCAGTGACCGAACAGTTCGGTGTCGAACGCGGCGACCACATGCGCCGGCCGGCCGATGCGGTCGCTCTCGCTGATCAGTCGTTCGCGGATACACATGACGAAGTCGTCGACGTGGCGACGCAGCGCGGCCTGTGCGCGGGCCGGTTCATAGGGCTTCTTGTCCGGGCCGGCGACCGTGCGGCGGGTGACCCGTGCCGGTTTGAGACCGAATTGGTGATCGTACGTATGGAAGTCGCGGTAGGCGCTGTTGCCGGGGTAGCCCGACTTCGGTGACCACACCCGATACGAGACCTGCAGGTCGCGGCCGAAGGCGACGACCTCACTCTCACCGACGGTGCGACCCAGGCTGGTCTCACCGTGCAGGGCCGGGCCGTCGACCATGAAGTGCCGGACCCCGGCGGCCTGATAATCCGACTCCATGCCCGGCGCGTAGGCGCATTCCGGTGCCCAGATCCCTTCTGGGCGAGTGCCGAACCGTAGTTGCGCATCGGACAGACCTTCGCGGAGTGAGAAGTCGCGCAGTCGGGGATCGAGGAGGGGCGCAAACGGATGGGCCAGCGGTCCGCCGAGCAATTCGATGGTGCCGGAGTCGACCATCGAGCGGATCAGTGCGGAACCGCCATGGCGCCAATGGGTTTCGAAATCGGCCAATGCGGCTGCAGCGCTGCGGTATTCGCGGTTGCCGAGCTCGTTGACCGATGCGGTGGGACGAGCTGCACTGCCGGTGTCGGCGCGGGAGATCGCTGCCTCGGCGCCACGGAGCTGCCAGTCGGCGAGCCACTCGTACATCGATGTCAGGCAATGCGGATCATCGAGCTGGGCGGCCAGGACCGGGGTGACACCCAGCGTCAGCTGGTCGGTGAAGCCCTCGGCGGCGAGCCGTCGGAGCGCGGCGAACACCGGCTGGTACGACGCGGCCCACGATTGATACAGCCACTCCTCGCCGACCGGCCACCGACCGTGATTGGCCAGCCAGGGCAGATGTGAATGCAGCACCAGGCTGAACATGCCCGGTACCGGACTCGCCTCGCGCAAGGCGTTGTGGCTCAAGGCTTCACCGCGATGAACAACAGGTCGAGGCTCGCATCGAGGTCGGTGTCGGTGATGTCGAAGTCACCGGTCCCGACCCCGGCGACGTCGTCGGTGAGCTCCGGCGGCCACGGCTGCCCGGACAGGGCGCGTTCGATCTGGGCGTCGATGAAGGAGCCGCCCCACTTGGCGTCGAGGGCGCGCATCCCGGCGCCGTGGAAGACCCCGAGTGTTTCGGTGACCGTGAAGCCGGCGTCTTCGAGGAGCTCGCGGAGCTCGGCGGGGTTCAGTTCGCGGGTGTGGAACGGATTGAGGGGGGTGTCGCGACCGGGGGAGAAGGTGATTCGGTTGGGGGTCGAGATCAGCAGTTCGCCGCCTCGGCGCAGGACCCGCAGGCACTCGGCGATGAAGGCGGGCTGATCCCAGAGGTGCTCGATGACCTGGAAGTTCACGACCGTGTCGACCGATTCGGCGGCGATGGGAAGGTCTATCAGATTGGCCTGGTGGATGGTCAGCTGCGGATAGCGGGCACGGGTGTGCTGTACCGCGGACAGGTCGTAGTCGACGCAGGTGACACCGGTGGCCACCGTCGAGATCAGGTCGGCGCCGTAGCCCTCGCCGGAACCGGCTTCGAGGACGTCTTTGCCGCCGCAACGTTGCAGTATGAATTCATAGGCCACCTCGTGACGGCGGAACCAGTAGTTCTCCTCGGCGATCCCGGGAACCGTTCGTTCGCCGGTCAGGGCAAGCGTGGGCGTCCCGGATCCACCCGTGTCGGGCTGGGTGACGGTGTCCTGCGATCCACGCGTGCGGTTGGCCATCTAGGGGAGCCTAGTGGTCGCGGTGTCGGAGCTGAAGGGCGACTTGGAACCCGAGTACAGATCTTCGCCGGGAATCGGCGGTGACCGTCGGAATGTGACGGAGGTCATTGTGACAGAATCGGGTGGTCAACGTCCTCTTGGTGCGCGCTAAGGTGGTACAGAACAAGGCGTACTTACCGACGGGTAAGTTGTCCAGAACCCTACGCAGGAGGTCGACGAAGACCCATGACAAATATTGTCGTTCTGATCAAGCAGGTCCCTGACACCTACTCCGAGCGCAAGCTCAGCGACGGCGATTACACGCTGGACCGCGAAGCTGCCGATGCCGTACTCGACGAGATCAACGAGAAGGCCGTCGAAGAGGCCCTCAAGATCAAAGAGGCCGGCGAGGGTGAGGTGACCGTGCTGGCTGTCGGTCCTGCCCGCACCACCGATGCCATTCGCAAGGCTCTGTCGATGGGCGCCGACAAGGCGATCCACGTCCTGGACGATGCGATGCACGGCAGCGATGCCATCCAGACCGCATGGGTTCTCGCTCGGGCACTGGGCACCGTCGAAGGCGTCGAACTGGTCATCGCGGGTAACGAGGCCACCGACGGTCGCGTCGGCGCAGTGCCGGCCATCATCGCCGAGTACCTCGAGCTCCCGCACCTGACCCACATGCGCAAGCTGGTCGTCGAGGGCGAGAAGATCTCGGGCGAGCGTGAGACCGACGATGGCATCTTCCATCTCGAGTCCTCGTTGCCGGCCATCGTGAGCGTCGGCGAGAAGATCAACGAGCCGCGCTTCCCGTCCTTCAAGGGCATCATGGCCGCGAAGAAGAAAGAGGTCCAGGTTCTTTCGCTGGCCGATATCGGCGTCGAGCCCGAAGAAGTCGGTCTGGCGAACGCCGGATCGACGGTCACCGCCTCGACCCCGAAGCCGCCGAAGACCGCGGGCGAGAAGGTCGTCGATGAGGGTGACGGTGGCACGAAGGTCGCCGAGTACCTGGTCGGCCAGAAGATCATCTGATCGCGCCGACCTCACACACCACCTCGACCCCTCCAAGGAGTAAAAACCATGGCTGAAGTACTTGTCCTCGCTGAGCTGGACGCCGAGGGTGCCCTGAAGAAGGTCACCTCTGAGCTCATCACCGCCGCCCGCGCGCTGGGCAGCCCGTCGGTGGTCGTCGCCGCGAAGCCGGGCACCGCCGACGCGATCGCCGACGCGCTGAAAGAGGCCGGCGCCGAAAAGATCTATGTCGCCGAGTCCGATTCGGTCGACGGCTATCTCATCACCCCCAAGGTCGACATCCTCGGCACCCTGGTGGAGCAGGCCGCACCGGCCGGCGTCATCGTGGCCGCCACGGTTGACGGCAAGGAGATCGCCGGTCGTCTGGCCGCCCGTCTCGGTTCGGGTGTGCTCGCCGACGTCATCGACGTGAAAGAGGGCGGCATCGGCGTCCACTCGATCTTCGGTGGCGCCTACACCGTCGACGCGCAGGCCGGCGGCGACGTCCCCGTGTTCTCCGTGCGTCCCGGTGGCGTCGAGGCAGCCCCGTCGCCCGGCGCCGGTGAGCGTGTCGACGTCGAGGTTCCCGAGGTGCCCGAGAACGCCGTCAAGATCACCAAGGTCGAGCCGAACGTCGGCGGCGACCGCCCCGAGCTGACCGAGGCCACCATCGTGGTCTCCGGTGGCCGTGGCGTCGGTAGTGCCGAGAAGTTCTCCGTCGTCGAAGAACTCGCCGATTCGCTGGGTGCCGCTGTCGGCGCTTCGCGTGCGGCGGTCGACTCCGGTTACTACCCGGGACAGTTCCAGGTCGGTCAGACCGGCAAGACCGTCTCGCCCCAGCTCTACGTGGCACTGGGCATCTCCGGCGCCATCCAGCACCGGGCCGGCATGCAGACCTCGAAGACGATCGTCGCCGTCAACAAGGACGAAGAGGCACCCATCTTCGAGATCGCCGACTTCGGCATCGTCGGCGACCTGTTCAACGTCGCCCCGCAGCTGACCGAGGCAGTCAAGGCGCGCAAGTGAGCGCATGGCGCCACCGCACCTCGTAACGAACAGACGACCCTCCACCTTCGGGTGGGGGGTCGTTTGCTGTGCGCTGCGGTTCGTGCCGACCGTCGGTGAGTTTCCCCACATCGACAGGGTCGATTCTGCGGGGCGGCGCCGCCACCTGCGGCGTCAGGCGCCGGTCACCGTGAAAAACACGGCGTTCATCGCGTCCTGGCGGGCCGGATCGGGCAGTCCGATGGCGAGGAGTCCGGGCGTGGAAATACCGAGGGCGCCGATGCGGTTATCCTTGATTGGTTATGTTCTCCGCTGATCGCACGCCCATCTACCTCGACCACGCCGCGTCGACCGTCATGGTCCCCGCCGCCGTCGTGGCGATGAACGAACTCTTGGGGATCGCGGGCAACGCGTCATCGCTGCACGGATCGGGCCGTCGGGCCCGGCGTCGCCTGGAGGAATCGCGGGAATCGATCGCGGCCTCACTGGGTGCGCGGCCCTCCGAGGTGATCTTCACCGGTGGTGGCACCGAGAGCGACAACCTCGCCATCAAAGGCATTTTCTGGGCGCGCAACAAGAATCCGGAAACCCCGCGCAAGCGAATCATCGCCTCGTCGATCGAACACCACGCGATCCTCGATCCGGTGCTCTGGCTCGCCGATTCCGAGGGCGCGGAGATCACCTGGCTCCCGGTTGATGCCCAGGGTCTGGTGGATCCGGCCGTCCTGCGCGCGGAACTGTCGTCCCATGCCGAACAGACCGCACTGGTCAGCGTGATGTGGGCCAACAACGAGATCGGTGCCATCGAGCCCATCGCGGAGCTGGCCGCCATCTGTCGCGAGTTCGGTGTGCCGATGCATTCCGACGCGATCCAGGCTGCCGGACATCTGCCCATCGACTTCGGTGCCAGTGGCCTGTCGGCGATGAGCGTCACCGGTCACAAGTTCGGTGGCCCACACGGAGTCGGTGCGCTGCTCCTGGGCCGCGACGTCGACTGTGTGCCGCTACTGCACGGTGGTGGGCACGAACGCGACGTCCGCTCCGGCACCCCCGACGTACCCGCTGCGGTGGGTATGGCTGTGGCGCTGGAGGTTTCGGTGCGAGAGCTCGACCTTACGATGCCCGCCGTGGCGGCGCTGCGTGATCGGCTGTTCGCGGTGCTCGCAGAGTCGGGCACCGGATGCGTCATCAATGGACCGGTCGGGCCGAGGCGACTTCCCGGAAATGTACATGTTTCTTTCCCCGGCTGTGAAGGTGATTCGCTGTTGATGTTGCTCGACGCCAACGGTATTGAATGTTCGACCGGTTCGGCCTGCACCGCCGGTGTGGCCCGGGCGAGCCACGTGCTGACCGCGATGGGTGTGTCCACCGCCGATGCCCGCAGCTCCCTGCGCTTCTCGCTGGCACCGTCGACGACGGCCGATGAGATCGAGGCGGTCGGTGCGGTGATCGGTGAGGTCGTCGCCCGCGCGCAGGCTGCCGGGATGGCGACCGCCATGGCGGGTGATCGCTGATGCGGGTACTTGCTGCGATGAGCGGTGGCGTCGACTCGGCAGTTGCCGCAGCCCGCGCCGTCGAGGCCGGCCACGAGGTCGTCGGGGTGCACCTGGCGTTGTCGACTGCGCCCGGTGCGTTGCGGACCGGTTCGCGCGGATGTTGTTCGCGTGAGGACGCCGCCGATGCGCGCCGCGCGGCCGATGTCCTCGGGATCCCGTTCTATGTCTGGGACTTCGCAGATCGGTTCAAGGACGACGTCATCGACGAGTTCGTTGCCGCCTATGCCGCCGGACAGACACCCAACCCCTGCTTGACCTGCAACGAGAAGATCAAGTTCTCCGCGTTGTCCGAGCGGGCCATCGCATTGGGTTTCGACGCGGTGGCCACCGGCCATTACGCACGGCTCGAGAACGGGCAGCTGCGGCGGGCCGTCGATGACGACAAAGATCAGTCCTACGTACTGGCAGTGCTGACCGCAGAACAGCTTTCGCATGCGATGTTCCCGGTGGGGGACACCCCGAAGGACCAGATCCGCGCCGAGGCCGCGGCCAAGAACCTGTCGGTGGCCGACAAGCCGGACTCACACGACATCTGCTTCATCCCCACCGGAGACACCCGGGCCTTCCTCGGCGCCACCATCGGCGTGCGGCCGGGCAAGGTGGTCGACGCCGATTCCGGCGCCGAACTCGCCGACCACGACGGCGTCCACGGATTCACGATCGGTCAGCGAAAAGGCCTCGGAATCGAGGCGCCCGCCACCGACGGCAAGCCCCGCTACGTCACCGAGATCGACCCGGATTCGGGCACCGTCACGGTCGGTTCCTCCGAACACCTCCAGGTGTGGAGCATCACCGCGGGCCGCGCGATCTGGACCTCCGGCGAGACGCCGACCGGGCCGTTCGAGGCGATGGTCCAGGTGCGGGCGCACGGCGGTCTGGCGCCGGCGACGGTCGAGGCGATCGACGACGGCACCGACGGTGTAGAGGGTCCGGGCATCCGGATCCGGCTGCACGCGCCATTGACCGGTGTGGCCCGGGGGCAGGCGGCGGTGGTCTATCTGCCGGACTCGGTCAACGGCGACCTGGTGGTCGGCAGTGGTCGCATCGTGGTGACCGGTTCGGTTCCCGGCGACCTGGTCAGCAGTTCGCACACGTGAGCACCCTGCCGGTCGGATCGGGCACGGGCGTCGGCTCGATGCCGGGTATCGATCCACGAGTTGCCGCCGAGATCAGTGTCGGCGAAACAGAGTTCGCATTCCTCCCGGAATTGCCTGCTCGCGGGTTGGGCGCCGACATGGTCGGCCGGGCCGCGGTCCTACTGGTGGACATGCCCATGGACGTCGCGCCTTCGGGCTATCGACTCTCGGGACGACCGTCGGGTCTGAGTCGCCGGGCCCGGGACTTC
Source organism: Williamsia sp. z34 (assembly GCF_059553395.1). Classification (NCBI taxonomy): domain Bacteria; kingdom Bacillati; phylum Actinomycetota; class Actinomycetes; order Mycobacteriales; family Nocardiaceae; genus Williamsia; species Williamsia sp. z34. The sequence continues at coordinate 268,919 of NZ_JCANWW010000001.1, forward strand.
CTGGCCGCCGATCTCGATGCCTTCGAAGAAGCCTGGGAGCGAGCGGGTCTGACCGGTACCGACCGCACCGTCAAAGTGCAGGCGTGCGGACCGTTCACCCTGGCCGCATCGGTTGAACTCGCCGGTGGCCACAAGATCCTCCGCGACGAGGGAGCCTGGTCCGATCTCGTCGAATCGATGGCCGAAGGCCTGCGGGTCCATGCCAACGATGTCAGCAGGCGTACGGGCTCAAAGGTTGTCGTCCAGGTGGACGAGCCGCTCATCGGCCGGGTGATCGAGGGATCGATCAAGCCGCTGACCCGGTTCAACATCATCAACCCGATCCCGGTGCAGACCGTTGCCGAGCACTACGACAACTTCATCTCCGTGGTGGACCGACCGGTGATCATGCACGACTGCTCGTCCGGTGTGCAGTGGGATCTACTGGCCCGCAGCCGCTTTGCCGCGATCAGTGTTGACCTTGCGCAGATCCGGACCGCAGATCTCGACGGTATCGGGTTGTTGCTCGACGAAGGTCGCGAGGTGGTGCTGGGCGCAGTACCCGCCACCGCCCCGGGCAAGGAACTCGCGGCCGAGCAGGTGGCCGCCGACTGCGCCGAACTGATCGACCGAATCGGGTTGTCCCGCAAGGTGTTGGCCGAGCAGATCGTCATCAGTCCCGGATGTGGTCTGGCCGGGGCCGACGCGGACTGGGCGCAGGCTGCGCTCGCGTTGTGTGGCAAGGCCGCTGCCGGTCTGCACGCAGATCCCACATCTGTCTGAACCGCAGACCCCCGAACGATCGGGAACTTTCCCCGTCGACCGCGGCTCTGATCTACATGAGCAATCACAACGCCGGCGTGTGTGAGCACCCCACGCGCCTCGACCCACGCAGACGTAGATCAGGCCGTGCGCTTGCGCGCCCACAGCTGCCACCCGGCGGTCACGATCAGGGCGCCGACCAGCGATCCGATGATGCCGCTGAGGTGAAACTGGATCCCGTGGCCCGTGACCAGGCTGATCAGCAATCCGCCGACGAATGATCCGACCAGGCCGGCGATGATCGCCAGGGTCCAGTCGATGCCCCCGGATGGCCTACCGAGGATGAGCTGGGCTCCGGCGCCGATGAGCATGCCGAACAGGATGATTCCGATGAGAAGCATGTGCGGAGTATATGCAGTGCAGTGACGCAGATCTCACAATCGGCGTGCTTTGGTCCCTCGCATCCGGGTGGCACCCGACGCCCGTCTCAGCCCAGTTCGGCCGGTCGTTCCCCGTTGTCGAGGCGGGTGACGAGTTTCTTCGGGGCGATCATCCGATAACTGGCGTCGAGTAGTTCGGCCACCTCGGTCCAATTGGGCTTCTTCGACAGGTCGAGACCGAGCCATCCGTACGGACCCACATAGGCCGGATAGAAGAACCGGGGATCTTGTTCCAGCGCGTCACGTTCGGATTCGTCGGCCTTGAAGAGGATCGACGCATCGAACCTCGGCCCGCCTTTGACGCTTCCGCCGTACATGCCGAACATCTTTCCGCCCCGAAATGTGGGCCGGCCGTGGGCGACGACCTCGGTGGCGTCGGGAAACGCCAGGGCGACAGTGCGCAGCCGATTCAGAACCGGATCGTCGTCGGAGAACATGATCGGGTGCGGCATGGCGTCCAGCTTAGGACGGACGGATGTTCGGCTTTCGGGTTTCGGTTCGCCCGTGGTCGGATGGTGGAAACCATCACAGAGGAACCCTCGGTCGCAGTAGAGTAATCCTCATGCCGGATCTTCGCGGTACCGATGCACGCAGCCGTCTGCTGAAATCGGCGCGCAGGCGCTTTGCGGCCGATGGGGCGCTGCGTCCCTCTCTCGATGAGGTGCGACGGGAGGCCGAGGTCAGTGTCGGGGCGCTCTACCACCACTTTCCCGACAAGCAGGCGCTGGCGGCGGCGGTCTTCGCGCAGCTGATCGGCGAGTACCAAACCGGTTTCGTGCGGGTGCTCGTGATGGAACCCACCGCGGAGAGCGGGATCCGGGCCGGGGTGAGATATCACCTGCGGTGGGTCGTGGAGAACCGGACCGAAGCCGCGTTGCTGCTCGGTGATCGGCTCGAGAGCAAGGAATTGCACGACTCGAATCGGGAGTTCTTCCGGTCCGTCGGGGATTGGTGGCGTCCGCATCACGCGTATGGCCTCCTGCGTCCGATGGAGCCCGGGATCACGGCGGCCCTCTGGCTGGGGCCCGCGCAGGAATACAGCAGGCAATGGATTTCGGGCCGGGACCCGTCGATTGCCGACACCACCATCGAGACGTTCGCGTCGGCGGCATGGGCGGCGCTGCGGGAGGAGTGAAACGGTCATGGGTGCAAGTGATTCGCTGTACCGGAGGATTCTCGCCGAGGGCGACGACCCGGAGGCGCCGGTACGTGTTCAAGTCGAACGTCGCGACGACCGGGCAGTGGTCACACTCGACGAGCCCGATCGGCTCAATGTGTTGTCGGCCCCGTTGGTGCGTCAACTGCGCCGTGCCCTGACAGCTCTCGTCGACGATGTCGATGTGCGCACGGTGGTGCTGACCGGCGCCGACCCCGGGTTCAGCGCGGGCGGTGACCTCGAGATGATGAAGACCGCCGTCGACCATCTCGATGCTCCCGAGGGCGTCACCGACATCTGGCGATGGATTCGGCGTGAGTTCGGCGGCATCGCCCGGACCATCGCGGGGTCGGACACGATCTTCATCGCAGCGATCAACGGTCCGGCTGCCGGTGTCGGCCTGGCCTGGGCGCTCACCTGCGACATCGTGCTCGCCAGCGATCGTGCCGTCCTGGTGCCCGCGTTCGGACGGCTCGGCCTGATCCCGGAAGTCGGTACGAGCTGGGCGCTGACCCATCGACTCGGGTACCAGGGTGCCCTGGCGTTCCAGCTGCGCGGTGAGCACCTCGATGCCGAAGCAGCGCGAGCGCTCGGGTTGGTGCAGGAGGTGGTGGAACATGACCGACTCCTGGACTCGGCCGACGAATGGTGTTCCCGCGTAGCCCATCTACCGCCGCACATGGTCGCGATGACCAAGTCGTTGCTCCGCTCCTCGGCCGACGCCGGATGGAACGCATCGCTGACCAACGAGGAGTTCGCCGAGCCGAGTTGTTTCTCGACCGCCGCGTTCGCGGACAATGTCGCGAACATGCTCGGACGGTGAGCAGTCGCTTTTGGTTGAGCACCTGGACCTCTTTCGGACCAGGGACCACAGGTCGCAACGGAGCGTCGGTGGTCTGCACTATCTTTTGATGGTGACCGAAAGTGCAGATATCGAAGAGCCGACGCCCGCGGACCCCACCCCCTCGGAGGCGCGCGAGCAGTGGTCGCAACTGGCCGAAGAGGTACGTGAGCACCAGTTTCGCTACTACGTCAAAGATGCCCCGATCATCACCGACGGTGAGTTCGACGCCCTCCTCCACAAACTGCAGCACCTGGAGGAGCAGTACCCGGAGCTGGCGGTGGCCGACTCGCCGACCAAGCTCGTCGGTGGTGGATTCGCGACCGAGTTCAAGGCGGTCGACCACCTCGAACGGATGATGTCGCTCGACAACGTCTTCGATGCCGAGGAGATGCGCGCCTGGGTCGGACGCGTCGAGGCCGATGCCGGCATGGGTCTGGAGTACCTCTGCGAGCTGAAGATCGACGGTGTGGCGCTGAGCCTGGTCTACGAAAAGGGCGTGCTGGTGCGCGGCACCACCCGTGGCGACGGGCGGACCGGTGAGGACGTCACCCTGAACGCGAAAACCATCAACGACGTCCCGCATCGCCTGACCGAATCAGAAAAATACCCGATCCCGGACCTGCTCGAGGTCCGCGGCGAGGTGTTCTTCCGGGTGAAGGACTTCGAAGCCCTCAACGCGTCGCTGGTGGAGGCAGGCAAGGCTCCGTTCGCCAATCCACGGAACTCGGCGGCGGGTTCGCTCCGCCAGAAGAATCCGCAGATCACCGCACGCCGTCGGCTGGGCATGATCTGCCACGGGCTCGGCCGGGTCGAGGGAGCCACATTCAAGACCCTCCACGACGCGTATCTGGCGCTGGGCGAGTGGGGCCTGCCGGTGTCGAAACACACCACGAAACTTGTTGGCGCCGACGCGATCCTGGAGAAGATCGACTATTGGGGCGTGCATCGCCACGACGTCGAACACGAGATCGACGGCATCGTGGTCAAGGTCGACGACTTCGGATTGCAGCGTCGTCTCGGCTCCACCTCCCGCGCGCCGCGCTGGGCCATCGCCTACAAGTACCCGCCGGAAGAGGCGACCACCAAGCTGCTCGACATCCTGGTGAACGTCGGCCGGACGGGCCGGGTCACGCCGTTCGCGTCGATGACACCGGTACTGGTGGCCGGGTCGACCGTGGCGATGGCGACGCTGCACAACGCGTCCGAGGTCAAGCGCAAGGGTGTGCTGATCGGCGACACGGTGACCATCCGGAAGGCCGGGGACGTGATCCCCGAGGTCCTCGGGCCGGTGGTCGATCTGCGTGATGGCACCGAGCGTGAGTTCGTGATGCCCACCCATTGCCCCGAATGCGGGACCGAACTGGCACCGCAGAAAGAGGGCGACGCCGACATCCGGTGTCCGAACAGCCGCTCGTGCCCGGCGCAGTTGCGGGAGCGGCTGTTCCACCTCGCCGGTCGGGGAGCCTTCGACATCGAGGCACTGGGCTACGAGGCGGCCACTGCGCTGCTGAGCTCCGGTGTCTTGGAGAACGAAGGCGATCTGTTCGGCCTCACTGCCGACGACCTGCTCGAGACCGACCTGTTCACCACCAAGGGTGGGGCGTTGTCGGCCAACGGCAAGCGGCTGCTGGCGAACCTCGACGCGGCCAAGAAGGTCCCGTTGTGGCGGGTGTTGGTGGCGCTGTCGATCAGGCATGTGGGACCGAGTGCGGCACGTGCACTGGCCACCGAGTTCGGCACCCTCGAAGCGATCCAGGCGGCCTCGGTCGAGCAACTCGCCGGCGTCGAAGGTATGGGAAACACATTGGCGCAGAGCGTCGTCGACTGGTTTGCCGTCGACTGGCATCGGGAGATCGTCGACAAGTGGCGGTCCGCGGGTGTCCAGATGGAGGACGAGCGCGACGAGTCGATCCCACGCAATCTCGAGGGTCTGAGCATCGTGGTCACCGGCTCACTGCAGGACTTCTCCCGCGACGGCGCCAAAGAAGCGATCCTGGTCCGCGGCGGCAAGGCCTCGGGATCGGTGTCGAAGAAGACCGCGTTCGTGGTGATCGGCGACGCACCCGGCACGAAAGCGGCCAAGGCCGAACAACTCGGTGTCCCGATCCTCGACGAGGACGGATTCAAGAAACTGCTGACCGAAGGCCCGCCTGCGGCCGACGACACCGACACCGACACCGGCGCCGCCGGTGCCGACGAGGTCGGGACAGCCGACTCCGACTAGACGGCAAAACGCCCGCGCATCACCCATCTCGGGTGATGCGCGCGGCGCCGACGGCACCGATGCTGGTGGCCGGGCGCGTTGTGCGCGCGGTGGCATACCGACCGATTCGGGGGTTCGACATCGATATCCGCGGCTCGGTGTGTGATCGGCGACTGGCCGGCGCGTGGTGTCGGGGTGCGCGGTCATGAGCGATCACCAGGAGACCATCCATTCGGCGGTTCCGCTGGTCCTCGTCGGTTCGGTGTTCGTCTATTCGATCGTCTCGGCACGACTGGATCGGGCGCGGATCAGTGCGCCGATGGTGTTCGTGGCGATCGGGGTACTGATCGGGGCCTCGGGTCTCGGTCTCGTCCGGGTCGATCCGGGTGGCCATTGGTTGTTGACGGTCGCCGAGTTGACCCTTGCCCTGCTGCTGTTCTCGGACGCCTCCCACTTGCGGTTGCGCGATGTGGAAGGTGATTCGGGGCCGCCGACCCGGTTGTTGCTGATCGGGTTGCCGCTCACCCTGCTGGCCGGCACCCTGCTCGCATTCTGGATGTTCCCCGATCGCGGCTGGGTGGTGGCCGCCCTGATCGCCGCGCTGCTCGCGCCGACCGACGCCGCACTCGGTGCCGTGGTGGTCAGTGACACCCGGATCCCCGCCCGGATCCGCCGGATGCTGAACGTGGAAAGCGGACTGAACGACGGCATGGCCACGCCGGTGGTGATGGTCCTGATCACGGTGGTCGCCTCGGAGGCGGGCAAGCTCGGTTCACTCAACTGGGTCGTCGAGGCGGCCTGGGCGATGTCGGTGGCCGTGGTCGTCGCGGTTGTCGCCGGCGGGGGTGGTGGCCGAGTGCTGCGGTGGTGTCGCGGCCGGGGGTGGACCTCACCGTTGTCGGAGCAGGTGGCCGTCCTGACGATTGCGCTGCTCTGTTACCTGGCCGCCACGGAGATCGACGGCAACGGGTTCGTCGCGGCGTTCCTGGGCGGGATGTTCTTCGGGTTCGCGGTGCCGCCGTCACTGCGGGTGCGGTCCGAGTTCACCGAGACGATGGGTTTGCTCGCGTCCTACGTGGTGTGGGTGGCGTTCGGCGCCACCATGGTCGGCAGGGCCTTGGAGCACGCCACCGTGCGCACCGTGGTGGTGGCGGTCGGTGCGCTGACGGTGGCCCGGATGGTCCCGGTGGCCCTGGCGTTGGCCGGTGGCCGGTGGGGCCGGCAGACGATTCTGTTCGTCGGATGGTTCGGACCGCGGGGGCTGGCGACGGTGATCTTCGTGATGATCGCGGCGCAGGAACTGGGGACGACCGCGGTCTCCGATCATCTCGTCGAAGTCGCCTCGCTGACGGTGGTGCTGTCCATCCTCGCGCACGGACTCAGTGCATTCCCGTTGTCGGGGCGATACGGGCGCTGGGCGGCGTCCCTGCCCGACGACGCACCGGAACGGGTGGCAGTGACCTCGGTGTCGACTCGACGGGTGATGTTGCACCTCGCCCCGCACAATGCCCACCGCGGTTCACCCTCGGACCAACCGTGACGAACGGGTCGGCTGGGTCGGATTCACGACATGAATATTGTCATTTACTCGACATAAAGCATCTCAAATGTTGCCATGGAGGCGCGATGAAATAACAAAGACATTTCAGGATGGTGAAGCTCATGACATCTGCCCGGAGAGGATTCGTGGTTCTGGCCGCGACTCTCACCGCGTTTACTGCACTTCTGGCGTCTACGGCAATTGCACCGCCGGCCGCCGAGGCCGAACCCGGAGCCTCGTCCGATGCATTCCTCGCGGCTGATCCGATCGGCCGGTACATCGTGGTCCTCGGTGCGCGCATGGAACCGCGCGGGGCCCCGCCGCCGATCTTGCAGGAACGTCTTGACCGGGCGGCGGCGCTCGCTCGCACGCACCCGTTCAACCGGATCATCGTCACCGGCGGGAACACCTGGAGCCTGCCGATATCGGAGGCCACCTTCATGCATCTTCAGCTCGTCGAACGCGGAGTTGCGCCCTGGCAGGTCATCGACGAACACACCGCCATGAGTACCAACGAGAACGCGATCCGAGTTGTCGCGATGCTCAGAGGCCTCGGCGCCACCGGCGCGGTCATCGTGACCAACGGCTTTCATATGCCTCGCGCCATGCGAGCGTTCAGAACGCAAGTGGCAGAGCAGAATGCAAATATCTCGATCGAGCCCGCGTACGCGTGATGGGCGTCAGCTCTGCGAGAGCACCGTGGTGACGATCTTCGCCAGGTAGCCGATTCGCGCGATTTCGGACGGCCGGAAGTCCGGGCCGCCCGGTCGTCCGAGCAGCAGTGCCTTGCCGGGCGTGCCGATCGGGGCGGCGGCGAGCCGGATGTCCATGTCCCGCCACGACTGTGGGACCCAGGGGGCTTCCGGATTGAGTTCGGCGGTCTCGGCGATGGGCAGCCAGCCGGCATCGGTGAGCTGGGTTTCGGGAGCGCTGGAGCTGCCGAACAACTGGATCGCACCACCGCCACCGCCTGCGGTGATGATGGTCGCCCAGTCGACTCGGAGCACGCGGGGCGCGGAATCGACCAATACCTGCAGGCGGTCCCGGCCCGCCCCGGCGATGTCGTTGACCAATTCGAGTTCGCGATGTGTCTCGAGCAAGCCGGTATACGGCCGGATCGAGTCGACGCGAACCCCGTCGACCTTCTCCGCTGCGGTGATCAGGGTATCGGGCAGCGCACCGCGGGGGACCTCGACAACGATGTCGTCGACCGCGTAACCCTCGCCGCGCTCGACGACGTCGAGGGAGAGGATGTCGGCGCCGACCGAGCCGAGTGACACGGCCAGCAGACCGAGTGAGCCGGGACGATCTTGCAGGTAGACGCGCAGCAGATAGGACACGCCGGTCATTGTCCCATCGCAGTTGGTCCGGCGCTGTTCAGGCGGCCGACATGTGAGGTCGGTCGCCGCCCACCATCGACTTGAACCCGGCGCCGATGTTCGATCCGAGATGGCGCGAACGAACGGTCAACCCGAAACACTCGCCGATGGTGTTGGCGATCCGGTACCCCGGAATATCGTTAGAGGTGACAATGATCATGTGATGAACCTAACCGATATTGGTGCAGCAGACGAGATTTGAGAGTTCAGGCGCCGGCGGCGGGAGGGTGAGAGGACGTCCGTGCTGATCGTCGGTATGTGCCGACTACTCTGGCCAGAGGGTTCGGCGCACAGTTTCGTGGCCGACCCACCGACAAGAAAGGGTGCATCTGCGTGTCTGCCATCTCGCGTGATGAAGTAGCGCATCTGGCCCGGCTGTCCCGGCTGGCGCTGACCGACGACGAACTCGACCACTACGCTGGTCAGCTCGATTCGATCCTGTCGCACGTCGCGAACATCTCCGAGGTCGCCGCTGCCGACGTTCCCGGCACCGCGCATCCCGCGGACCTGGCCAATGTGCTGCGTCCGGATGTCGTCGTGCCCGGGCTCACCCCCGCGCAAGCCCTCTCCGGTGCGCCCGCAGTGGAGCAGCAGCGGTTTGCCGTCCCCCAGATCCTCGGAGAAGAGCAGTGAGCGCCCCCACCAGAGAGTCCGGTGTGATCACCGGACAGTCCGCTGCCGACCTCGCCGCGAAGATCCACGCCGGTGAGCTGTCCGCGGTCGAGGTCACCCAGGCCCATCTCGACCGGATCGAGGCGGTCGACGGTGAGCTCAATGCCTTCCTCCACGTCGGTGCCGAGCAGGCGCTGGCGACCGCGGCCGAGGTCGACAAGGCCGTCGCCGCGGGTCAGGCCCCGGCCTCCCCGCTGGCCGGTGTTCCGGTGGCGCTCAAGGACGTGTTCACCACGACCGACGCTCCGACGACCTGCGGTTCGAAGATGCTCGAAGGTTGGGTCCCGCCGTACGACGCCACCGTCACCGCCAAGTTGCGCGCGGCCGGTATCCCGATCCTGGGCAAGACCAACATGGACGAGTTCGCGATGGGCTCGTCCACGGAGAACTCTGCCTACGGTGTGACCCGGAATCCGTGGGACACCACCAAGATCCCCGGCGGTTCCGGTGGTGGCAGTGCCGCTGCGCTCGCATCGTTCCAGGCTCCGCTCGCCATCGGTACCGACACCGGTGGTTCGGTGCGGCAGCCGGCTTCGGTCACCGGCACCGTCGGCGTCAAACCGACATACGGCACGGTGTCGCGGTACGGGCTGGTCGCCTGCGCCTCCTCGCTCGATCAGGGCGGGCCCTGCGCCCGAACGGTTCTCGACACCGCACTGCTGCACCAGGTGATCGCCGGACACGACCCGCGTGACTCGACGTCGATCAACAAACCCATCGCCGACATGGTTGCCGCTGCCAAAGCCGGTGCCGCCGAAGATCTTTCGGGTGTGCGGATCGGTATCGTCACCGAACTCCAGGGTGACGGCTACCAGGCCGGTGTGCTCGAATCGTTCAACGCCGCGGTGACAACGCTGAAGGAGCGCGGCGCCGAGATCGTCGAGGTCTCCTGCCCGCACTTCAGCTATGCGCTGGGCGCGTACTACCTGATCCTGCCGTCGGAGGTGTCGAGCAACCTCGCTCGCTTCGACGCGATGCGTTACGGATTGCGGGTCGGCGACGACGGCTCCCACAGTGCCGACCAGGTGATGGCGATGACCCGCGACGCCGGATTCGGCGCAGAGGTCAAGCGCCGCATCATGATCGGCACCTACGCCCTGTCGTCGGGGTACTACGACGCGTACTACGGTCAGGCACAAAAGGTTCGGACCCTCATCGCCCGGGACTTCGCCAAGGCCTATGAATCGGTCGATGTACTGATCTCGCCGACCACCCCGACCACCGCGTTCGCGATCGGTGAGAAGGTCGACGATCCGCTGGCGATGTACCTGTTCGACCTGTGCACCCTGCCGGTCAACCTGGCGGGCAACTGCGCGATGTCGGTGCCGTCGGGCCTGTCGGCGGACGACGGACTACCCGTCGGTCTACAGATCATGGCGCCGTCGATGGCCGACGAACGTCTCTACCGTGTCGGTGCCGCCTACGAAGCCGCCCGAGGCCCCATCGTCTAACCCGATAATGTGCCCTTTTGGCGAACAAAACCCCAGGTGGGCGCCGCCAGAAGGGCACATCATCGGTGGCACGCAGGCGCTGGTAGGCCCTGTTCGGTGCCGTATTGGTGGCCGTAGCCGGCCGGGAACGACAGGGCTCCGATGAGGTCGGCGCTGGTCTGGATGAAACTTGCGACCGGGATCCATGGTGCCCGGGGCATGTCCGAGGCCAGGTGGGGCGGAAGCCGCGGTGGTTCCCAGAGCAGTCGCGGCGACCATCGGATGACGGGATCAGAACTGTTGCCCAGCACCGTGGTGTCGGGTGCGGTCACCGTCGTCGACCCTTCCGGCGCGCCGGCGAGAACCGTGTGGCAGATCGTGTCGGATGCGGTGTCGAGGAGTCGGCGCCGGGCGGCGTCGGCACCGATCGCGCCCAGGCTCTGACCGTAGAGGTAGATCGCCGGACGCTCATGGGCCGGAGATCGCTCGACGGATCGAACCACCGCCTCGGTCAGTGCCATCGCACTGTCCCGGGCCGGTTGTGGCGACGAGGCGAACGCCTGCCACGACGGAATATTGCTGTACTGCAACGCAATCAGGCCGACATCGCCGCCGAACCGGCTCTCGAATCCGCTGATCGCATCGGGGTCCACCCATCCTGAACCGGTGGGTATCGCAATCACCACCGCCTGCCGCCGCAAACCGCCGGACGCCTGCCAGCGCCGCACCGTCTCGGTCGCTCGAATCCCCACATCACGGTCGTCCAGCTCGCCATAGATCCGCAGCGACGAGGAGGTGGACTTCGCGCTGATGAATTCGTCCGCCCGGCTCTGGGTGGGACCGGCGGCGCCCGCGGGTGAGGGCATCACCGGCAGTATCGCCGCCGCGGCCAGTGCTGCAACGATCGCCCGCGTCCGGGGCCGGGCGTAACAGATGGCCGCAACCAGCGCCGACGGACCCAGGGTGCCGAGCATCCACCAGAGGTCGATCGGTGCCATGTCCAGGTGTTCACGTAACCCGTTCTGCCACCAGAGCATCTGGACGAACAATCCGGCGGCCAGGGCCGCGCAGATCCACCCGGTGCGAAACCTGGTCCGAACGTTGCCCGCCCACCGCAGTCCGGCGGCCCGGCCGATCAACGCCCCCAGTGTGCCGAAGCCGGCCAGGACCAGTCCGGCAACCAGCGCGCCGTGGGGCAGCGACGCCGGCGCAAGAGCCGGCGCGGCACCCATCATGGCTCCGATGCTGGTCAGCGGACGTGGCCAGGTAGGCGACTTCAGGTGCGGGGTCCTCATCGCAACCCCACCAACGCGGCGAGTGATTGGCCGCCGCGTACAACGGAGGTCAGCACGATGGATGACATCGGTTCCTTGCTCACGGGTGCGCCGGCATGCTGGCGCCAGGTGTTGAACGCCAAGCCGATTCGCGCCAGGTCTGCAGCCCAGTGGCAGGTCGGGTTGCTGCAGGAGTGGTGCATCGACTCGATCAGCATGCGGTCCAACGACGTTCGCGCCCAGGGGCCCAACGGCTGACCGTGGCGCTGCGCGTATCGCAGTAGGTCGTAGCCGAAATCGTGTGTCTTGCAGAGGTCCCCGAACTGCTCGGGCAGGGGGATGGGCGACGAGCATGCCCCGTCGGGGTTGCTGGGCAGGCCATCGGTCAGCTGCGGGTGATAGCCGAGCAGCGCCCGGAAATCGTCGGGCAGCACCTGCATCGCCTGCTGGGGGTCGGGCCCGGTGAGGGCGGCGACAACGCGTCCGGCGGCGCTGTCGCGTTCGGACATCTCGGTTGCCGGCATACCCGCCGGGGCGGAGGTGGCACCGGCTGCGGCGGGCCACATACCCACCGCGACCACTGTGCTGATCACCATGCCGGACAGGAAGATTCGACTTACGGCGGCTCGCATGGCATCAAGGTAGGAACCGCAGGCACCGGGGCACATCGGTCGACCGGGGTGTATGTGGCACATGTGTTCGGGTGAGTTGGACTGCGGACCCCGCCACTGCAGGGCTGCCCCGATCTCACTCTCAGGTATGAGGACCGACGAGGGTCCGGGCACTAGCGTTGGAGTGGTGAAACTGTGGACAGTGGCCACCGACTACGTCGCCGACGAGGTCAAGAAACTACCGATCACCGTGGATCCCGCGGTGGCGCGGTTCCTTGGGCACCGGATCAACATCTTTCTGACGCTCGTGGCCCTGATCATGTATTCGATCGCCTGGCCCACGCTGCCGCAAACCCACGACGTCACACCCGCAGTGATGCCGATCGTGGCGGCATTTGCCGCATTCCCGATCATGCTCGGATGGTTCAATCCGACGCTCGGCTGGGCGATTTCTGTGGTGTCGGCACAGCTCATCGGACTGACGATGGATACGGTCAGCGGCTGGAATCACACGATTCAGGTGGTACATCTGATCGAGATCTTGGTGCTGACCGTGCTGGCGTACCTGCGGGCTCCGTTGCGGTTGCTGCCGATCTTCTGGGGTGTGTCGTCATTTGTCATGTATCAGGCCACCCCATCGGAAGCCCGGGCCGGCTGGGTGGTCGGCCTCACTATCGCGGCCATCATCTGCGTCCTGATCCGGATCATCGTCCGATCGCGGGTTGCGTTGGCGCGGCAGACGGTGCTGAAGGACACCGAGAAGTCCAAGAATGCCGTGCTCTCCGAACGGACACGCATCGCCCGCGACCTCCACGACGTTGTCGCACACCGGATGTCGGTGGTGGTGGTGCAGGCACAGACTGCGAAGTATCGGGTGGACGGAGTCGGGGAGGAGGCAGCCGCCGAATTCGACGCCATCGCCGATGTCGCGCGCGAAGCCCTCGACGAGGTACGGATGATGTTGGGAGTGCTTCGGCTGGAAGATGATTCGCCGGGCGCCGAGGCATGTGCGCGCAATCCGAACCCCGGACTGGAACAGATCGACGGGATCGTCGCGGCCACCCGCGGTGCCGGCGTCGATGTCACCTATCAGCCGTTGTCGACCGGTGAGCAGGTCGGGGACACCTGCGCGCTGGTTGCGTACCGCATCGTTCAGGAATCACTGGCCAACACCACCAGATACGCCGTCGGCGCCCGGGTGACCGTCGAATTGTCGGTGGTCGACGACGATCTGAACATCACCGTCGCCAACACGGCGTCCACGGGAGCGCCGATCAACCTGGAGTCGTCCGGCGGGCTGGGGATTCCCGGGATGATCGAACGGGCAAAGGCGGTCGGTGGGGTGTTGTCGGCAGCGCCGCAGCCCGGTGGTGGGTTCGTGGTCCGTGCTGCTCTGCCGCTCCGAGCGGTCACTGCGCCGGAACTTCCCCGGTCGGACAACTCCTGAAAGTAGGGTTGGCCGGGTGTCCATCACGGTGTTCATCGCAGACGATCAAGCAATGGTGCGTCAGGGTTTTGGTGCGCTGCTGGCTGCGCAGCCCGACATCTCGGTGGTGGGGGACGCCCCTGACGGCCGGGCCGCGGTGACAGGTGTCCGGGCATTGCATCCCGACGTGGTGTTGATGGATGTCCGCATGCCGATCCTGGACGGGCTGGCCGCGGCCGAAGAACTACTCACCGGGCCACTACGGGTGCCGAGCAAGATTCTGATGCTCACCACCTTCGACATCGACGACTACGTGTATCAGGCGTTGCGGATAGGGGCTTCGGGTTTCATGCTCAAGGACGCCCCGGCCGAGGAGCTGGTGCGCGCGGTGCGGGTGGTTGCTGCCGGTGAGGCATTGCTCGCGCCGTCTGTGACGCGTCGTCTGATCGCGGAGGTGACCAGTCGACATCGGCCGCGCAGAGCCGAACCGGGGGCGTTGGCGGCCCTGACACCCCGCGAACGGGAGGTGCTCGAGCAGGTGGCCGAGGGCAAGTCGAATGCCGAGATCGCCGGAGCGCTGTTCGTCGCCGAACAGACCGTCAAGACCCACGTCAGCAATGTGCTCTCGAAGCTGCATCTGCGTGACCGGGCGCAGGCGGTCGTCTACGCCTTCGAGAACGGGGTGCGCTGACCTCGATCGATGGACGAGGTGACCCGTACCTCAGCCAGACTCGACGATCGGTTGCACAATTGAGGGTGGCGGGCATGCGCCCACCGAGATGGCGCGGGAACGACGACTGCCAGACGAGGAGCGGGACATCTGATGCGCATTGGAGTGCTTACCGGCGGCGGCGACTGCCCGGGATTGAACGCGGTCATCCGTGCGGTGGTCCGCACCAGCGAGGTCCGATACGGTTCGGCGGTTGTCGGGTTTCTCGACGGCTGGCGTGGACTACTCGAAGACCGGCGGATCCACCTCGCCGCCGACGACCGCAACGATCGTCTGCTGGCCAAGGGCGGCACCATGCTCGGCACCGCCCGTACCCACCCCGACAAGTTGCGCGCCGGACTCGATCAGATTCGGCAGACGTTGGACGACAACGGGATCGACGTCCTCATTCCCATCGGCGGCGAGGGCACACTGACCGCCGCGAGCTGGCTCTCCGACGAAGGTGTGCCGGTGGTGGGTGTCCCGAAGACCATCGACAACGACATCAATTGCACCGACGTCACATTCGGTTTCGACACCGCGCTGACCGTGGCCACCGACGCCATCGACCGTCTGCACAGCACGGCCGAATCGCACCAGCGGGTGATGCTCGTCGAGGTGATGGGCCGGCATGCCGGATGGATCGCGCTGCATTCCGGAATCGCCTCGGGTGCGCACATGATCCTCATCCCCGAACAGCCCTTTGACGTCGAAGAGGTCTGCCGCCTGGTGAAACGCCGGTTCCAACGCGGTGACTCGCACTTCATCTGCGTGGTCGCCGAAGGTGCCAAACCCCGAGAAGGGGGCTCATTCTCGATGATCAAGGGCGGGACCGACGAGTTCGGTCACGAACGCTTCACCGGCGTCGCGCAGCAGTTGGCCGTCGAGATCGAACGCCGGATCAGCAAAGAGGTCCGGACCACGGTCCTGGGCCACGTGCAGCGCGGCGGCAAACCGACCCCCTTCGATCGGGTCCTCGCGACGCGGTTCGGGGTCAACGCCTCCGACGCCGCGCACAACGGCGACACCGGACAGATGGTGAGCCTGCAGGGCCAGAACATCGGACTCGTACCGCTCGGCGACGCGGTCAAAGAACTCAAACTCGTCCCCCAGAACCGCTACGAGGACGCCGCAGCCTTCTTCGGCTGACCCTCCCTGCGCCACCCCGATGATGTGCCCTTTTGGCGGTGCTGACCTGGGCTTTTGCTCGCTAAAAGGGCACATCATCGGGGGTGGGCGGGGGCGTTCAGAGGCGGGGTTCGAAAAGACGGGCGGTGGCGTTGAAACGGACTGTGGGGGAGTCGAATTCGGTCGCGATCGTGCCGTCTTCGACCAGTTGATCGGCAGTCGCGGCCACCAGGTTTCCGTCGCGGCGGGCGAGCCAGACCGGCCCGACGATCCGCAGGGCGACCTCGACGTCGTGCGTTGACATCACCACCACGATGCCGGTCTCGGCGGCCAGTTTCCGTAGCACCAAGAGCAATTCGGTGCGGGCGGCGACATCGAGAAAGGAACTCGGCTCGTCGAGGATGAGTAGTTGCGGTTCCTGGGCCAGCGCGCGGGCGATCAGCACCCGCTGGCGTTGCCCGTCGGACAGTTCGCCGATTCGGCGGTCGGCAAACGCCGCGGCACCCATCCGGGCGAGCGCTTCGTCGACGATGGATGCGGCCGGTGATGATCGGCCCGGAATCCACGAGTGGTACGGCGTGCGCCCGAGGTCGACGAGTGCCCGGGCGGTCAGCAGGCCGCTGTCGTCGACGCGGTCGGTGAGCACCACCGCAACCTCGCGGGCCCGGGATGCCGGGCTCATCGTCAGCAGTTGGTGGTCGCCGAGTGTGGCCGTGCCGCCCAGAACCGGCTGCAGTCCGGCGAGGGTCCGCAGCAGCGTCGACTTACCGGTGCCGTTGGCGCCGATCACCGCGGTCACCACACCGGGTTCGGCGGTGATGTCGGCGGCCTGCAGGATCTGTTTGTCCTCGCCGCCGAACCGGTGTCTGCGATAGCCGACCCGCAGCTTCGTCAATTCGAGCGACGTCATCGCGTTGCCCCCGATCGCAGTGATCGGACCAGCACCAGGACCACGATCGGTGCGCCGAAGAATGCGGTCAGCACGTTGATCGGCAGGATGCCGTCGCGGCCCGGCATGGTGGTCAGCGCGGCGCAGATCAGGGCGATGACGATGCCCACCAGTGCGGCGACCGGTAGGACCACCCGGTGGTCGGACTTGCCGAGCGCGATCCGCGCGACGTGAGGCGCCGCGATACCGATGAAGGCGATCGGCCCGCAGTAGGCGGTGACCGACCCCGCCAGCAGCGCGGTGGCGACCACTGCGCCCACCCGGGTCAGGTTCATCCGGATGCCCATGGTCCGCGCGTAGGACTCGCCGAGCAGCAGCGCATTGAGCGCCGGGATCATGGCGATCGTCACGACGGCGCCGACGGCCACGACCGGGGCCAGGATCTGCAGGTCTTCCCACAACACACCGGAGAATGATCCGAGCCCCCACATCACGAACTCGCGAATGTCGCCGGGGCTGGCGTAGGCGAGCATGAACGACACGATCGAACTCACCACAGAACCCAGCATGACGCCGGTGATCAGCAGCCACGATGACGACGTGATCCATTGGGAGAGAATCACAACCACACCCATCACGGCGGCGGCGCCGAGTGCGGCGGCGACCGTCACCGAGGTCTGATGGTCGTCGGCGACGGTGAGGAACGCGCCACCGGCCCCGAGCGTCACCACCGCGACACCGAAACTCGCACCGGCCGAGACGCCCAGAATGTACGGCTCGGCAAGGGGATTGGCGAAGATTGCCTGCATCAGTAGACCGGCCAGGGCCATCGCCAGACCGGCCAGGATCGCGGTCACGATCCGTGGCATCCGGAACTCGTGCAACAGCGTCGTGTACTCGGCGGCGCCGGCGTCCCCGGTGAACAGATACTGAAAACAGTTGCCGATCGGGATGATCGTCGACCCGATCGACATCGCCGCGATCAACGCGGCAACCACCGCCAGCACCAGGCCGGCGATGGTCCAGGAGGTCCGGCTCAACTCAGCTGCTTGTAGAACGTGAAGGTGTGGTCGGGCGCCAGCTCCGGGTGTGCGATCGCGATCAGGTCGGCGAGTGTGAGATCCGGCCGGATGGCGCCGAGTTCGAAGTAGTTGTTGGCGCCGGCGTCGTTGACCTGTGCGGACGCCGACCACGCGTTGCCCTCGCGGTACGCGGCGAACTGCGCGATCCGCGGATCGGTGGCGATGGCGTCGGCCAGTGTCGCGGTGCTCTCACTGCTCAGGGCCAGCGGCGCGGTGCCGGCGCGCGAGTACACGGTGTCGATGTCTTCGGAGATGCTGCCGGTGGAGGGATTGTCGGCCCAGGCGTAGGTGATCCCGGCCGCCTTCATCAGCGTCGCTCCGTAGCTACCGCCGCCGGGGATGTACCAGGTGCCCTGATAGGGCAGACCGAGCACGGCGTCCACCGGAGCCACGCCCTCGACCTTTGCCTTGATGTCGTTGTAGCTGTCGGCGACCCGATCGAAGAAGTCGTTGGCCGCTTCTTCGGTATTGGTCAGTGCCGCAAACAGTTTGATCCACTCCGCGCGGCCCAGCGGATCGACCTCGAGCCAGTCGCTGTTGATCATCACCGGTACTCCGGCCTTTTCGATCTGTTCCAGCGAACGGTCGGTCGGATAGTCGGTGATCAGCAGTTGCGGCTTGGCAGTGACCACCATTTCGGGATCGATCTCACCGGTCGGTGCGTATTGCGGAAGTGAGGCAACAGCTTTGTTCTCGGCCTCGCCGTAGACATAGTCGCTGCTGGCGAAACCGGTCACCACGTCGAGTCGGTCGAGCTCGGCCAGCGCGGCGAGCTGTGTGGTCGATCCGAGGAACAGTTCGGTCGCCGGCGCGTCGACGACGGTGGCGCCGGTGAGGTCTCCGGTCAGTTCCGGGGTGGGCGCGCCGCACTTGGCGAACACGAACGTGTCCTGCTGCCCCGGGTTGGTCCCGTTGACCCTCGCGACGACGTAGGAGTTGCGGTAGTCCAGGTCGAAGTTGTCGGCGTAGTCGATCGACAACTTCTCCGGGTAGTAGTCGGTATCGGCGTCGAAGTCGACGATGCAATCGCGCTCGGCCCCGGCCTGTTCATCATCGCCACCACCGTCCGAGCAGGCGGTGAGCAGTGTCGCGACGAGGGCGGCGACACCGACAAGAGCCAGCGGCCCCCTGCGGTTACCTGCGCTGCGCGCAGACGATGAGGCGGATCGAAATGGTGATGGCACAGGCACGGCGTCTCCTCTGCGGGATATCGCGTCCCGCTCTCGATGGATATCTACCGTGCTGCGGTGTTCTGACTCATCACCTCTTCGGTGATCTCACAGTGGCGCGACCGTCCCGGATTGAAACCGGATTTCCCACTCGCACGGCGAACCGACTATAACCTGCAGGTTCGAGCCGGTTTAAACTACGTGTCATGACTGCTGTGACCACCGAACTGCTCGACTACGACGACGTCATCGCCGACTTCGACCCGGTGATGGGTATGGAGGTGCACGTCGAGCTGGGTACCGAGACCAAGATGTTCTGTGGCTGCCCCACAGCCTTCGGTGCCGAACCCAATACGCAGGTGTGCCCGGTGTGCATCGGTCTGCCGGGTGCACTGCCGGTCGTCAACGAAAAGGCCATCGAATCGGCCATCCGGATCGGCCTGGCGCTCAACTGCTCCATCCGGCCCTCGAGCACCTTCGCCCGGAAGAACTACTTCTACCCGGATCAGCCGAAGAACTACCAGATCTCGCAGTACGACGACCCGATCGCCTATGACGGCTACCTCGACGTCGTGCTCGACGACGGCACCACCTGGCGGGTCGAGATCGAGCGCGCCCACATGGAGGAAGACACCGGCAAGTCGCTGCACGTCGGCGGCACCGGACGCATCTCCGGCGCCAGCCACTCGCTGCTCGACTACAACCGGGCGGGCGTGCCGCTGATCGAGGTCGTGTCCAAGACCATCGAAGGTGCCGGTGCCCGGGCACCCGAGGTGGCCCGCGCCTATGTCACCGCCCTGCGTGATCTGCTCAAGTCGCTGGATGTCTCGGACGTCCGGATGGACCAGGGCTCGATGCGCTGCGACGCCAACCTCTCGCTGATGCCCAAGGGTGCCACCGAGTTCGGAACTCGCACCGAGACCAAGAACGTCAACTCGCTCAAGAGCGTCGAGGTGGCGGTGCGCTACGAGATGCGCCGTCAGGCCGCGCTGCTCAAGGCCGGCGTGGAGATCATCCAGGAGACCCGGCACTTCCAGGAAGGCGACGGGACGACGTCGGCCGGTCGCCGCAAGGAGACCGCCGAGGACTACCGCTACTTCCCGGAACCGGATCTGCCTCCGGTGCAACCGGATTCCGCCTGGATCGAGGAGATCCGGGCCACTTTGCCGGAGCTTCCGTGGTTGCGCCGGGCGCGGATCCAGGAAGAGTGGGGTGTCTCCGACGCGGTGATGCGTGACCTCGTCAATGTCGGTGCCGTGGACCTGATCATCGCGACCGTCGACGCCGGAGCGCCGGTCGACGCAGCCCGCAGCTGGTGGGTGTCGTTCCTGGCGCAGCAGGCCAACTCCCGTGGCACCGACCTGGCAGATCTGTCGATCAGCCCGGCGCAGGTCGCCACGATCATCAAGCTCGTCGAGGATGGCAAGCTGACCAACAAACTGGCCCAGCAGGTGATGACGGCGGTTCTCGAAGGTGAAGGTGAGCCCGAACAGATCGTCGCCGATCGTGGCCTCGAGGTCGTCCGGGACGATTCGGCGTTGCAGAAGGCGGTCGACGAGGCACTGGCCAACAACCCCGACATCGCCGACAAGATCCGCAGCGGCAAGGTCGCGGCGGCCGGAAAGATCGTCGGCGACGTGATGAAGGCCACCCGTGGCCAGGCCGACGCCGGCCGGGTCAAAGAACTGGTGCTCGCCGCCTGCCAGTAGATCTCTGACGGTCCAAGCGAGAACGGGCCCGGCCCGGGGCGACGAACTCCCCGGGCCGGGCCCTTTCAGATGGTGGCGTCTTCCTCACATATTGGTATCTGCCGCGCCGGCAGGCAGCGGGACGATCACGACGCGGTCGTCGGTCGGACCGGCCGTCCCGGTTTGCTTGTTCACCGTTCCGACCTGGAGCAGTCCGGCCGGGACCGCGGTGAGACGGCCGAGGGCCCCGTACTTCTTGTCCAGGAAGGTCGTCGGTGCCTCGATGCCCGGCTTCTCCTCGGTCGGTGCGTTCAAGAACTGCAGTGCCTGCGTTCTGGTCTGCGACACCACGATCATGCCGCCGACGGCGGCGCAGCCCGCGGTCTCCGGCTTGTCCGGCCACGTCCACAACGTCCGTCCGACACCGGTGGGACTGATGATCTGCAAGCGGTCCTCGGCGGGCGCGCGGTCGGAGAGATACAGCGCGCCGGTGACGACATCGGGGCACAGCGCCGGGTTGGCGCCGAGTCCGGAGGTCAGTACGCGTGGCTGTGTGGTGCCGCCCGATGACAGGTCGGTGACCGAGAGTAGTTTTCCGGCAAGCGAATTGGGGTCGGCTGCCGACTCCGGATCGCCCGCGTCACCGGTCGCGACCAGCAGTTCGGTGGGGCTCTTGAAGTAGATCGTGCCCATATTTCCGGTGGGACCCTTGGGGATACCGACCACGATCGGCTTGGGGATGTCGCCCTCGGCGATCCGGACGACCCGATTGTCGGTTGCCGTGGTGATGTAGGCGTAGACCAACTGGTCTTGCGCGTAGTCGGGGGAGGGCGCGAAGTCGAGCAGACCGCCATCGCCGGAGGCATCGACGTCCAACGACGCGATCTCCGTCGTCGGGCCACCGCGTTTGGTCCGCACGATCCTGCCGGTGACCCGCTCGGCGACCACGGTCGAGGTGGCATCGGCACTGGCCGCGAGGACCCCACTGGTGGCGTCGAGACACGTCGCGATGACCGCCGGGTCGGGGTCGGGACACGGGCCGGGATCGGCGCCCGGGTCGGTCGAGGGGACGCTGGGCTGGGTTTGGGAGGGCTGCTGCATCTGCGGGTTCTGATTTGCCGAGAAATCACCGGCCTCACGGTTGCGGTCCTGCTCGGCGAAACCGTCGTTGCAGCCGGTCACGACCAGGGCCGCCGCCGCGAGCGAGACCACGAGGCGGGCAAGCGCAGGCCGGTGGCGCAGAGTCATGGCGTCCACCCTACTGATTGCGCCCGAACCGGTTGACCGCGAACTGGTCGGCCGTGATGGGCCCGGTGAGCACATCCTTCCGGCGCACAACCCTTAAGGTCGTCTGTGTGACCGAACGAGATTCCGACGGCCAAGGGTCGAGCCCATACGACGAGCCGACCGAGCAGATCGAGTTGCCCCTGACCCGGGCACACGACCCTCGCAGGACGAAGGCCCAGGGGGATACCGGCGAGTACGGCTATGAGCCCTACCGCTCAGCCGGTTTCTCCGACAGTGAGGCCGAGCTCGAGGAAACCGAGCAGATCCCCACCATGCGCAAACGCCAGGCAAACGATCCCTTCCCGGCCGGTATCGCCGACCAGGACACAGATGTGGTGGTGGCCCCGTCGGCCGATGCGCCGTCGTCCAACGCGACAACACGCATCCCGGCCGCGGCGATCGACCGGGACGACTTCCACCGGGAACACGGCCCGCAGCCGCGCTACGACGACGATGACGACTTCGCCACCGGCGGTCCGGCCGAACCGGAACCGGTGGCGCCGCTGGTGACCGAGCTGCCGGCACGTCGCGGCACGCTCGATCTCGGGCTGCTGCTGCTGCGGCTCGGGGTCGGCCTGATCGCGATGGCGCACGGCAGCCAGAAGTTGTTCGGGTGGTGGAACGGACCACGTCTGTCCGGGTTCGAGGACTACCTGATCAACGCGCCGGACACCTCGATCGGCTTCAATTCCGACGCGGCCAAATACCTCGCGGTCCTCGGCGCACTGTCCGAGACCATCGGCGGCCTGATGCTGGTGCTGGGTCTGCTGACACCGGTCGCGGGGTCGGCGGTGCTGGGCGTGATGCTGGTGGCCTCGGCCTACAAGGCAACTCTTGCCGGTGGCGTCTGGTTCTTCGCCTCGGACCCCGACTACGCCGGTGGTGGCATCGAGTTCGAGTTGTTCCTCGCGCTGGCCGCTGCAGCGATCATCCTGACCGGTCCCGGCCGCATCTCCCTCGACTTCGGTCGAGGCTGGGCCACCCGGCCGTTCATCGGTTCGGTGGCGTGGTTGCTCATCGGCATCGCCGTCCCGATCGCCATCTGGTTCGTCTTCAACGGCACCAACCCGTTCGAGTCCCCGGGTAACCCCACCCCCTGACAGCCCGGTCTCAGACCCCCGACGACCGCAAACGAGCCACCTACACGAAGACGAGCCACAAATTTGTGGCTCGTCTTCGTATAGGTGGCTCGTTTGGTGAACCCAGGGGAAAGAAGTGGGGTAGTCGACTACTCCATTCGGGCCGGCGACGGTGGCCGAGACTGTCGGGGGATCGACGAACGGTGGAACAGATGACCACAGAAACCGAACTCTCCGACGCAACCGGCGACACTGTAGAGACGTTTCTCTCGCCGGGGGTGGCCGATCGACTGACCGCGTCGATCGTCGGCACCGGACCGCACGTATCCACGTATTCTCCGGCCACCGGGGAGCATCTGGCGACATTTGCGTTGTCCACTGCCTCAGACGTGGCGACCGCCTTCGCCAGTGCCCGGGCGGCGCAGAAGCGATGGGCACAGAGCTCGGCGCGGGATCGGGTCGCGCCGTTTTCGAGGCTGCATGACCTGGTGCTCGCGAACGCCGACCTCCTCGACATTGTCCAGGCCGAAACCGGCAAATCACGCCTGAGTGCATTCGAAGAAACCGGTGATGTGGCGGGAGTGAGCCTGTACTACGTACGCCACGCTCCCGGATTCCTGGCACCGCGCAAACGCGCCGGGGCCATCGCGGGTGCGACGCGGACCGTCGAACTCCACCAGCCCAAAGGCGTGGTCGGGATGATCGCGCCCTGGAACTATCCACTCGCGCTGTCGATCAGTGACGCGATGCCGGCATTGATCGCGGGCAATGCAGTGGTCCTCAAACCTGACACCCAGACGGCGCGGCAGCGCCCTGCGGGCCCGGGAACTGTTGATCGAATGTGGCCTCGACGGCGAGCTGTTGCAGATCGTGGTCGGCGACCCCGAGACGATCGGGCAGCCCATGATCGACGCCTGCGACCACATCATGTTCACCGGTTCGAGCGCTGCGGGCAGCCGGATCGCCGAAGCTGCCGGCCGTCGACTGATCGGTTGCACGCTCGAACTGGGCGGGAAGAACCCGATGCTCGTGTTGGCCGACGCGGACCTGGACAAAGCGGCCAGAGGTTCTGCGCGAGCGTGCTTTTCGACCGCCGGACAACTGTGCCTGTCCACGGAGCGGTTGTTTGTGTCCGCCGAGGTCTACGACGACTTCATCGCGAAATTGGTCGCCCGGACCGGCCAACTGGTACTCGGCAAAGGTCCGGGATTCGACTACGATGTCGGTTCCCTGATCTCCCAACGTCAACTCGACACCGTCGTCCGGCACGTGGCCGATGCAACAGAGCGGGGAGCGACCATCCTGGTCGGTGGGCATGCACGCCCTGATCTGGGTCCGTACTTCTACGAGCCGACCGTCCTCGAGGGAGTGACACTGGAGATGGAGGTTTATGCCGCGGAGACCTTCGGGCCCGTGGTGTCGGTGTACAAGGTGTCGGACGACGACGAGGCCATCCGACGGGCAAACGACTCGGACTACGGGCTCAATGCCAGTGTGTGGACCAGGGATGCGGAAAAGGGGCGCCGGATCGGCGCCGAAATCCACTGTGGGCTGGTCAATATCAACGAGGGGTACGCCTCGGCTCATGCGTCCAACGATGCCCCGATGGGCGGGATGAAGAAGTCGGGTCAGGGCCGACGACACGGTGAGGTCGGCCTTCTCGAGTTCACCGAACCGCAGACGATCGCCAGTCAGCACTTCATCGAATTCGACCGTCCGCCGCAGATGAGCCCTGAGCGATACATGGCCTTCATCACCCTGGTCTACCGCCTGATGAAGAGGCTGCACCTGAAGTGACCCACGGTCCCCATCGCAAACGAGCCACCTACACGAAGACGAGCCACAAATTTGTGGCTCGTCTTCGTATAGGTGGCTCGTTTGCGGTTTGTGGGGACGCCGCAGGGGGGTCAGTCGACCTTGCGGACCGCGCCTTTGTCGGCCGATGTCGCGAGTTTGGCGTAGGCGCGCAGTGCGGTGGTGACCCTGCGCTCGCGGACCTCACGGGGCTGCCACGGACGTTCGGAGGCGTCCATCTTGGCGCGACGCACGGCCAGGGTCTCGTCGTCGACGAGGACCTCGATCTTGCGGGTCTTGACGTCGATCAGGATCTGGTCGCCGTCCTCGATGAGTCCGATCACGCCACCGGAGGCGGCTTCGGGTGAGATGTGCCCGATCGACAGACCCGAGGATCCGCCGGAGAACCGACCGTCGGTGATCAGGGCGCACTTCTTGCCCATGCCGGTGCCCTTCATGAAGGCCGTCGGGTGGAGCATCTCCTGCATTCCCGGTCCACCGGCGGGACCTTCGTAGCGGACCACCAGGACGTCACCGGCCTGGATCGTCTTGCTCAGGATGGCCTGGACAGCGTCTTCCTGGGATTCGACCACACGCGCCGGGCCCTGGAAGTGCCAGAGGTCTTCGTCGATGCCCGCGGTTTTGAGGATGGCGCCGTCTTCGGCGAGGTTGCCCCGCAGCACGCAGAGTCCACCCTCGACGGTGTAGGCGTGGGCGAGATCACGGATACAACCGCCGGCCGCGTCGGTGTCGAGTGAACTCCACCGGTTGGCCGTCGAGAACGGAGTGGTGGTGCGCACGCCACCGGGGGCGGCATGGAACAGTTCGAAGGCTTCGTCGATGGCCTTGCCGCCGCGGATGTCCCAGTCGTCGAGGAAGGTTCCGATGGTGGGGGAGTGGACCGTGCTCGCGGTGTCATCGATGAGCCCGGCGCGGCGCAATTCGCCCAGGATGGCGGCGATTCCGCCGGCCCGGTGCACGTCTTCCATGTGGTAATCGGAGTTCGGGGAGACCTTCGACAGGCAGGGGACCTTACGGCTGATCTCGTCGATGACACTGAGATCGAAACCGTCGACCTCACCCTCCTGGGCGGCGGCCAGCACGTGCAGAACCGTGTTGGTGGATCCGCCCATGGCGACATCGAGGGCCATTGCGTTGCGGAATGCGGTGGGAGTGGCGATGTTTCGCGGCAGCACCGATTCGTCCTCTTCGTGGTAGTACCGCTTGGCGGCCTCCACGACGACGGTTCCGGCGCGGGTGAACAGGGCGTGCCGTGCCTCGTGTGTGGCCAGCGTCGAGCCATTGCCGGGCAGTGCCAGGCCCAAGGCCTCGGTCAGGCAGTTCATCGAGTTCGCGGTGAACATGCCCGAGCACGAACCGCAGGTCGGGCACGCGGCGAGTTCGACCTCGCGCAGTGCGTCGTCGTCCACGGCATCGTTGGCCGAGGCGGAGATCGAGGTGATCAGGTCGGACGACGGGTGAACCGTGTCTCCGACGACGACGGCCTTGCCTGCCTCCATCGGCCCGCCGGAGACGAACACGGTGGGGATGTTCAAACGCATCGCGGCGTTGAGCATGCCGGGAGTGATCTTGTCGCAGTTCGAGATACACACCAATGCGTCGGCGGTGTGCGCGTTGACCATGTATTCGACCGAATCGGCGATGATCTCGCGGCTCGGCAGGGAGTAGAGCATGCCGTCGTGGCCCATCGCGATCCCGTCGTCGACGGCGATCGTGTGGAATTCGCGGGGCACGCCACCGGCAGCGCGGACGGCCGCGGCGACGATCTCACCGACGTCCTTGAGGTGGACGTGGCCGGGGACGAACTGGGTATACGAATTGGCAATGGCGACAATCGGTTTACCGAAGTCGTCGTCGGTCATGCCGGTGGCGCGCCAGAGTGAGCGTGCGCCCGAGGCGTTGCGTCCGATGGTGGTTGTACGTGACCTCAACTGCGGCATGACTATTGGTTCCTCGCCTATCGACCAGCTCCGACCGGGGCTGCGGTACGGAGAGTTGCGCGGTTCACGCTACTCCGCTGCGCGGCACCGTTTCAAAACGGTGGTCAGGAGGCGTTTTCGTCCGAGCGGCTCTGGTCGGCGGCCGCAGAGTCCGACGCCGCGTACGGGTCCGGGATGCGGCCTCGACTGGCGGCGGACAGTCGGGGCAGGTCCCGGAAGCTGATCGCGGGCAGGGTCAACGTCGATTCGTCCTGCAGTACCGCTCGCACCGCGCCCCACCGCGGGAACTGCAGTCCGGTGATCTGATCCCACGTCGCGCTGTGCGCTCCGCGCAGTGTCCGCGTGATCAGTCCGTCCTCGGTGACGATCGTGCGCAGACGGTGTACCCACACGGCGACGACGACCGGTACCAGCAACGTCCAGCCGAGGTAGGTAAATGAAACCCCGGCCATCACGAGTGCGGAAACGCCCATCATGAAGACGGCGAAATAAGAGATGGGGTGGATGCGGAACTCCGCGGGCAACTCGATTGCTTCTGGCTCAGACACACCTCCATTGTTCCATCACTTGGGAGTGGCCTTCGACGGTCCGCTCCCACCACCGCATCGGTGGCTGCCGGCTGAGCACCTGATCTCATCATGTGGGATCGATCTGGCATGAGTTTGACTCCTCGAACCTGCAGTTCTAGCCTCGTTAATTGTGATGCAGAAACAGATTCTCGTACTCGGCCGGCGCGTCTCCGCCTGACCGGGTACACGAAGTACTCACAAAGCATCGACGCGCCACCCTCGCACAGCACCGCTGTCGGGGGTTTTTTGTTGTCCACCGACGTTGCCGCCCAAGAGTTGCAACGTCTGAGCAGAGGGAAAGTGCAGTGAGCGCACCAACAGCACGCACCCAGCCGGGGCCAGGCCCCCGCGGAACGGGATCGCGCAACACGGGCATCGGCGCACCGGCCGTACCGGCGTCGCAGCAGCGACGTACGGTCGCGCCTGAGCGTGTCAGTGGGGCGCAGGCAGTAGTGCGCTCGCTCGAGGAACTCGGCGTCACGTCGGTCTTCGGCATTCCCGGTGGGGCCGTGCTCCCCGTCTACGACCCGCTGTTCGACTCCAAGCAGGTCCGCCACATCCTCGTCCGCCACGAGCAGGGCGCAGGACACGCCGCCACCGGATATGCGCAGGCCACCGGCCGCGTCGGTGTCTGCATCGCGACCTCGGGTCCCGGCGCCACCAACCTGGTGACCCCGCTGGCCGACGCGCAGATGGACTCGGTTCCGGTGGTCGCCATCACCGGCCAGGTCGGCCGCTCGCTGATCGGTACCGACGCGTTCCAGGAAGCCGACATCTCCGGCATCACCATGCCGATCACGAAGCACAACTTCCTGGTCAGCAGTGGCACCGAGATCGCCAAGGTGATGGCCGAGGCCTTCTACATCGCCGAGAGCGGTCGTCCGGGCGCAGTCCTGGTCGACATCCCCAAGGACATCCTGCAGGCGCAGACCACGTTCTCGTGGCCGCCGCAGATCGACCTGCCCGGCTACCGTCCGGTCACCAAGCCGCACGGCAAGCAGGTTCGGGAGGCCGCGCGGATGATCGCCGCGGCCCAGGCGCCGGTGCTGTACGTCGGCGGCGGCGTCATCAAGGCAAACGCATCTGCCGAACTGCTCGAATTGGCAGAACTGACCGGCGTTCCCGTGGTCACCACCCTGATGGCCCGCGGCGCTTTCCCGGACAGCCACAAGCAGCACCTGGGAATGCCCGGAATGCACGGCACCGTCGCGGCGGTTGCCGGTTTGCAGCGCAGCGATCTGCTGATCACCCTCGGCGCTCGCTTCGATGACCGGGTCACCGGCATGCTCGACTCGTTTGCGCCGGACGCCAAGGTGATCCATGCCGACATCGATCCGGCGGAGATCGGCAAGAACCGTCATGCGGACGTCCCCATCGTGGGCGACTGCAAGTCGGTCATCACCGAACTGATCGAGGCGGTCCGCGACGAGCGTGCCACCACGACCGAGGCGCCGGATCTGAGCACCTGGTGGCGCTACCTCGACGGGGTTCGTCGCACGTACCCGCTGAGCTATGACCGGCCGTCGGACGGCTCGATGTCGCCCGAGTTCGTGATCTCGGCGATCGGCAAAACGGCCGGACCCGACGCGATCTACTGCGCCGGTGTCGGTCAGCACCAGATGTGGGCGGCACAGTTCATCTCGTACGAGAACCCGCGTACCTGGCTGAACTCGGGCGGTCTGGGCACCATGGGCTACGCCGTCCCGGCTGCGATGGGCGCAAAGCAGGGCATGCCCGACGCAGAGGTGTGGGCCA
Organism: Williamsia sp. z34; assembly: GCF_059553395.1. Classification (NCBI taxonomy): domain Bacteria; kingdom Bacillati; phylum Actinomycetota; class Actinomycetes; order Mycobacteriales; family Nocardiaceae; genus Williamsia; species Williamsia sp. z34. The sequence continues at coordinate 297,745 of NZ_JCANWW010000001.1, forward strand.
TCGACGGTGACGGCTGCTTCCAGATGACCAATCAGGAACTGGCCACGTGTGCCATCGAAGGCATCCCCATCAAGGTGGCCGTGATCAACAACGGCAACCTGGGTATGGTCCGGCAGTGGCAGACCCTCTTCTATGAGGAGCGGTACTCGAACACGAACCTGTCGACCCACAATGCCGATCCGTCACAACGGATCCCGGACTTCGTCAAACTGGCGGACGCCCTCGGTTGTGTCGGACTTCGTTGTGAGCGTGAGGAAGACGTCGACGCCGTGCTGGCGCAGGCGCGTGCGATCAACGACCGGCCGGTTGTGATCGACTTCATCGTCGGCGCCGACGCGCAGGTGTGGCCGATGGTCGCTGCCGGCACCGGCAACGACCAGATCATGGCGGCCCGGGGCATTCGTCCACTGTTCGACGACGACGAGGCCGCATCCACCCATCCCGATGAGATCCACCAGGCGATGAACCGCAGCGTCGAGAAGGGCGAGCAGAAATGACCACCCACCACACGCTCAGCGTGCTTGTCGAAGACCGTCCCGGCGTACTGGCCCGGGTGGCGTCGCTGTTCTCGCGTCGCGGTTTCAACATCGAGTCGCTGGCCGTCGGTGCCACCGAACTCAAGGGTGTCTCGCGGATGACCATCATGGTCTCCGTCGAGGACTTCCCGCTCGAGCAGGTGACCAAGCAGCTCAACAAGCTGATCAACGTCATCAAGATCGTCGAGCAGGACCCCGGCACCTCGGTGGCCCGTGAGCTCCTGATGGTCAAGGTGCGCGCCGACGCATCGGCGCGCGGAGAGGTGATCGAAGTCGTGAACCTGTTCCGCGCCAAGGTGATCGACGTTTCACCCGACTCGATCACCGTCGAGGCGACCGGTACGCAGGACAAGCTCGACGCGCTGTTGAAAATGCTCGATCCGTACGGCATCAGGGAGATCGCCCAGTCGGGCATCGTCGCCCTTGGCCGTGGCCCCAAGAGCATGTCCGCGGCTCGCTGACACAATCTAGACAAACAGAACTGATCCCTGGCCAATGATGGCCGGGAGATTCACCGAAGAAGGGAAGTCAAGTGGCAGTCGAGATGTTCTACGACGACGATGCCGACCTGTCGATCATCCAGGGCCGCAAGGTTGCGGTCATCGGATACGGCAGCCAGGGTCACGCGCACTCATTGAGCCTGCGCGACTCGGGTGTTGAGGTCCGAATCGGCCTCAAAGAAGGCTCGAAGTCTCGTGCCAAGGCCGAGGAAGCCGGCCTGACCGTCGGTACGCCGGCCGAGGTCTCCGAGTGGGCCGACGTCATCATGGTGCTCGCACCGGATACCGCTCAGGCAAGCATCTTCACCAACGACATCGAGCCCAACCTCAAGGATGGCGACGCGCTGTTCTTCGGTCACGGCCTGAACATCCACTTCGACCTGATCAAGGCCCCGGAGTTCGTCACCGTCGGCATGGTTGCGCCGAAGGGCCCCGGCCACCTCGTGCGTCGTCAGTTCGTCGACGGCAAGGGTGTCCCCGCGCTCATCGCGGTCGATCAGGATCCCAAGGGTGAGGGACAGGCTCTGGCGCTGTCGTACGCCAAGGGCATCGGTGGCACCCGCGCGGGCGTCATCAAGACCACCTTCAAAGAAGAGACCGAAACGGACCTCTTCGGCGAGCAGGCCGTGCTCTGCGGCGGCACCGAAGAACTCGTCAAGGTGGGCTTCGAGGTGATGGTCGAGGCCGGTTACGCGCCCGAGATGGCGTACTTCGAGGTGCTTCACGAGCTCAAGCTCATCGTCGACCTCATGTACGAGGGTGGCATCGCCCGCATGAACTACTCGGTGTCCGACACCGCAGAGTTCGGTGGCTACGTCTCGGGCCCGCGGGTCATCGACGCCGGCACCAAGGAGCGCATGCAGGCCATCCTCAAGGACATCCAGGACGGCACCTTCGTCAAGCGCCTGGTCGCCAACGTCGAGGGCGGCAACAAGGAGCTCGAGGCGCTGCGCAAGCAGAACGCCGAGCACCCAATCGAGGTCACCGGCCAGAAGCTGCGCGACCTGATGAGCTGGGTTGATCGCCCGATCACCGAAACCGCCTGATATTCAAGCGAATTCATAGAGAGGCCCCGAACCGTCGGTTCGGGGCCTTTCTGTTGACGTGGGGGCGATTTGTCTGACCCGGACCAGTTGCGCCGGGGCCCGGGGAGTGGGTCAGTAGACCCGGAATCCGTTGACCCCGCGCAGGGGCAGGTCGTCGAGGATCGGCTTGATGTTGGTGCCCGTCTCGGGTCCGATGCAGCCGACGTAGTAGTACGCGTTCACCATGCCGACGAGGCGGTCGCCGACGACGACCGGGCTGCCGGAGTCGCCTTCGAGGACGCAGATCTGGCTGATGTGTTCGACGCCGTCGGCGAACCAGGTGATGCCGCAGGTGTTGCCGGTGGTGCGGCCTTCCTTGCACGCGATCTCCGGGAACTGCGGGGGCGTGGTCTGCACGCTGCGGATGGTCACGTTGCCGACCGTGCGGGTCGGGACGACCTTCTCCGGATCGAAGGCGATGATCGCGTAGTCGAGTCTGTGATTGGAGAATGTGATCCGGCCCAGGACGCCACGGTTCTGGAACTGCTCGGAGGCGACCCGTTGCCCACCTTCGCCGCAATGGCCCGCGGTCAATCCGTAGAGCGCACCGGTGTTGTCGGTGCCGATGGTGGTCAGCGTGCACGCCGACGCGCTGTTACCGCCCTTGAGGATCAGGATTCCCGAGCCTCCGCCCAAGGCCACTTTCGCCGGAGCGGCGACCGCTGCGCCGCCCCCTGTCACCAGAAGTGCAGCCGACGCCAGCGCCACCAGGGCAACCAGCAGTTTCTTCAGCATCAGGTTCCCCAATCATCGGCATGGTTCATCCCGGTTTGTCTCCCCCGAGGCCGTAAATGCCCTACAAGAAACATAGACGTATTCGATCTCTGGGGCGGCATTTCCCTGGTCATTCGGCGGACTGATCCGATTCGTGCAGGTCCGCGCCGGGTTCGTCCTTATACCCGGGGACGGAACGCTGTGGGAGGCAACTAAGCTGGTCGCTGGAGTTGCCACTTTCGCTGGCTCCCGGTATGCGCCGGGCGCTACCCGACCCCAGGAGAAATTACTGTGAGCCCCACCGGCCGCCCAGTCGTCTTGATCGCCGACAAATTGGCACAGTCCACGGTTGCTGCCCTCGGCGAAGATGTCGAGGTGCGCTGGGTCGACGGCCCCGACCGCCCGAAGTTGCTCGAGGCAGTCAAGGACGCCGACGCCATTCTCGTGCGTTCGGCCACCCAGGTCGATGCCGAGGTCCTTGCCGCCGGACCCAACCTGAAGATCATCGCCCGTGCCGGCGTGGGACTCGACAACGTCGATGTCGCAGCTGCCACCGAGCGGGGCGTGATGGTGGTCAACGCACCCACGTCCAACATCCACACCGCCGCCGAGCACGCCGTCAGCCTGTTGCTGTCCGCTGCCCGCCAGATCCCGGCCGCCGATGCCACCTTGCGCCGGCACGAGTGGAAGCGCTCGAAGTTCAACGGTGTCGAGATCTTCGGCAAGACCGTCGGTGTGGTCGGACTCGGCCGGATCGGGCAGCTGTTCGCACAGCGCCTGGCCGCCTTCGAGACCAACATCATCGCCTACGACCCCTATGTGTCCCCGGCTCGCGCCGCGCAGTTGGGTATCGAGCTGGTCACCCTGGACGAGCTTCTCGAGCGCGCCGACATGTTCTCGGTGCACCTGCCCAAGACCCCGGAGACCCTCGGCCTCATCGGTGCCGACGAACTCGCCCGGACCAAGAAGGGTGTCATCGTCGTCAATGCCGCCCGCGGTGGACTGATCGACGAGCAGGCCCTGGCCGATGCCATCAAGACCGGGCATGTGTTCGCCGCCGGCCTCGACGTCTACGCCACCGAGCCGTGCACCGACTCGCCGCTGTTCGAGCTGCCGCAGGTTGTCGTGACCCCGCACCTGGGGGCCTCCACCTCCGAGGCGCAGGACCGCGCAGGCACCGACGTCGCCAAGAGCGTGCGGCTGGCGCTGGCCGGACACTTCGTCCCCGACGCCGTGAACATCACCGGTGGTGCCGTGGACGACGAGGTCGCACCGTGGCTCGAACTCGTCCGCAAGCTCGGTGTCCTCGTCGGCGCCCTGTCGGGTCAGGTTCCGGCCAACCTCAGCGTCGACGTCCGCGGTGAGATCGCCGCGCGCAGCGTCGATGTCCTGGGACTGTCCGCGTTGCGTGGTCTGTTCTCCGCCGTCATCGAGGAGCCGGTCACATTCGTGAACGCTCCCGCGCTGGCCGCCGAGCGTGGCGTCACCTCTGAGGTGACCACCGCGTCGGAGAGCCCGAATCACCGCAATCTGGTGGATGTGCGTGCGGTGTTCGGCGACGGCACCGTGCTCAACGTCGGCGGCACCCTATCGGGTCCGGCCGAGGTCGAGAAGATCGTGAACATCAACGGGCGCAACTTCGACCTGCGTGCCGAGGGCCTGAATCTTGTTGTCTCCTATGGAGATCAGCCGGGTTCGTTGGGCAAGATCGGAACCCTGCTCGGTAATGCCGGCATCGACATCCAGGCCGCCGGTCTGTCGCAGGACGCCGAGGGCGAAGGCGCGACCATCTTGCTGCGCGTGAGCCAGTCGATCCCTGAGACCGTACTCACCGCCATCGGTGAGGCCGTCGGCGCGACCCTCATCAAGCAGGTCGACCTGTCATGAAACTCGCTGTCATTGCCGGCGACGGAATCGGACCTGAGGTCATCTCCGAAGCGCTGGCCGTTCTGGACCACGTCCTGCCGGGAGTCGAGACCACCGAGTTCGATCTCGGCGCCAATCGCTACCACCGCACCGGTGAACTGCTGACCGATGAGGACCTGACCGCGATTCGCGGCCACGACGCAATTCTGTTGGGCGCGATCGGCGATCCGTCGGTCACGCCGGGGATCCTCGAGCGTGGTCTGTTGCTGAACATGCGCTTTGCGCTCGATCATCACGTGAACCTGCGTCCGAGCAAGCTCTACCCCGGAGTCACGTCGCCGCTCGCAGGCAATCCCGACATCGACTTCGTGGTGGTCCGTGAAGGCACCGAGGGTCCGTACACGGGCAACGGTGGTGCCATCCGCGTCGGCACCCCGAACGAGGTCGCCACCGAGGTCAGCGTCAACACCCGGTTCGGCATCGAACGTGTTGTGCGCGACGCGTTCAAGCGCGCACAGGCCCGGCGTAAGCACCTGACGCTGATCCACAAGACAAACGTGCTCACGTTTGCCGGTTCGATGTGGAAGCGCACTGTCGATGAGGTCGCGGTGGAGTACCCCGAGGTCACCGTCGACTACAACCACATCGATGCGGCGACCATCTACATGGTCACCAACCCGGGTCGCTATGACGTCATCGTCACCGACAACCTGTTCGGCGACATCATCACCGACATCGCCGGCGCGGTCAGCGGTGGCATCGGCCTGGCGGCATCGGGCAACATCGACGCCACCGGTACCAACCCGTCGATGTTCGAACCGGTCCACGGCAGTGCCCCGGATATCGCCGGGAAGGGCATCGCCGATCCGACGGCCGCCATCTTGTCGGTGGAGCTCCTGCTGCGACACCTCGGCCACGACGCCGAGGCCGACCGGATCTCCCAGGCGGTCGCCGCCGACCTGGCCAGCCGCGGCGAACTGCCGGTCGACACCAAGGAGATCGGTACCCGGATCCGCGCAGCCCTCGGCTGATCCCGCCCACCCCGAACTCGCTCCGCTTCCCGGCGTTCGCTCCTGTTGCAACAACTGGAGCAGTCGCCGGAAGCGGAGCGAGTTTGCGTTGGGGGGTTATTCGGGTGTCGAGACCGACGGTGTGCGTTCCTCGTCGGGGGGAACCAATCCGATCGCGGCGGCGGGCGCTGCGGCCGCGAGCAGGAATGCGGCCGGATACCCGAACGCCGCGATGGCCATGCCGAACAGTGGCGTGGACGCGGCCATCCAGAGGTATTGACCGGTGTTCTGGACCGCCAGGGCGCGGCCGCTCCACTCCGGCCCCGAGAACTCGGCGATGGCGGTGAACGCCAAACCGTTGTCGGCCACCGTGATCACGCTCGCGATCACCATGATGGCAGCGGCAGCGGGACTGTTGCACCAGTCGGAGAACGCGAGCAGGCCCATCGATGCGGTGGCGCCGATCGAGATCAACCGGATCGGTTTGGTGCGTGTGCCCCAGACGTCGGACCATCGGCCGGCGCCGATGCGACCGGCGGCGCCCAGGAGCTGACTGATCGTCACCAGGACGCCCGCGGTCATCGGTGACCAATCGTGCGCAACGATCAGCCAGGCCGGCACAAAGGTCCACAGCATGCCCTGGGGGACGCACAGCAGAATGCTCACTCCGTGAATGCGCGGCAGGAACTGGCTACCGCGATACGGATTCGACGACATGGCGACGGAGGTGCCGGAGGTCGATGGCCGATTCGGGTCGGCGACCACAACCAGGACGAGCACGGCCGCGATGATCGTGACAATCAGAGGAATCACCAGTCCGGTTGTGACGCCGAACTTTTCGGACAGGACCGGGATGGTCAGGGCGCAGACACCGATGCCCAGTGGTTGCGCCGTCTGCCGGATACCCATTGCGGTGCCGCGTTTCTCGGGTGAGAACCATCCGACGACGATGCGGCCGCCGGCGCCGTTGGTTGCGGCCGAAGTGATACCGGCGACCAACAGTGCCAGGCCCAGGACGGACTTGGGCGCATCCCACATGTTGGCCAGGCAGGCCGCGGTCATGGCGACGACGGTGGAGGTCAGTGACAGCAGCAGGATGCGGCGTTCGCCGAACCGGTCGAGGGCGATACCCCAGGCGTAGGTCGACAACAGGAGTCCGAAGGTTGGGGCCGCGGCCAAGGTTGACGCCTCGGTCAGCGACATCCCTTCGGAGCGGTGCAGTTCCGGGATGAGAAATGCGACACCGCTGACGACGCAGGTGGTTGCCATCGCGGACAAGAGGGAGGCGCAGAGCATCGCCCAGCGGCGGGCATCGGTGGGCATTGCGCGACCTCCTCGCGATGGTCTCAGTATATGAAACCGAGCGTCCACATAGTAGAACCGCGACTTTGTTGTTGCCAACCGCGACTCCCGACAGTTGGGACGGTTCCGGTGCGATAGTCTGGCGGTCATGCGACTAGGTCGAATTGCCAGCCCTGATGGGGTTGCTTTTGTCAGTATCGAAGGCGACGGCGACGCCGCCACAGCTCGTGAGATTGCCGAACATCCCTTCGGCACGCCCACGTTCACCGGCCGCAGTTGGCCGCTCGCCGATACCCGCCTGCTGGCGCCGATCCTGGCGAGCAAGGTGATCTGTATCGGTAAAAACTATATGGCGCATGTGCAGGAAATGGCCGGAGACGAAGCGCAGCGGAGCTCGACCAGTTCGGTTGTGGAGGCACCGGAGAATCCGGTGATCTTCATCAAGCCGAACACCTCCATCATCGGACCCGGTGTGCCGATCCTGCGTCCGAAATCGTCGGACCGGGTGGACTTCGAGGGTGAACTCGCGATCGTGATCGGCCGACCGTGCCGCGATGTGAAGGCGGCTGCGGCGAAGGACGTCATCCTCGGCTACACGATCGGCAACGACGTGACCGCCCGCGATCAGCAGAAGGCCGATGGGCAGTGGACGCGCGGCAAGGGCCACGACACGTTCTGTCCGCTCGGCCCGTGGATCGAAACCGACATCGATCCCGCCGATCTCGAGATCCGCACCGAACTCAACGGTGAGGTCAAGCAGCGCAGTCGCACCAGTCTGATGCTGCACGACGTCGGGGACATCGTCGAGTGGATCAGCGCCGTGATGACCCTGTTGCCCGGCGACGTGATTCTCACCGGCACGCCCGAAGGCATCGGTCCGATGGTCGCCGGCGACACGGTCAGTGTGACCGTCGAAGGCCTCGGTACGTTGACCAACCCGGTCGCCGATCGGGGCTAGCAGATGCGTCCGCAGCCGAAAACAGCTCAGGTCAACGGAATCTCGCTCAGTTACGAGGACTCGGGAACGGGTCCGCTGGTAGTCATGGTGATGGGCAGTGGCAGCCCGGGCCGGGTCTGGAAAGCTCATCAGCAGCCGGCGCTGGTCAAGGCGGGTTACCGCGTCGTCACGTTCGACAATCGCGGCATCGCACCGTCGAGCGAATGCGCCGAAGGATTCACCATCGACGACATGGTGGCCGACACCGCCGCACTGATCGAGTTCCTCGGCGGTGGGCCGGCGGCCGTGATCGGCACCTCTCTCGGTGCGAAAGTGACCCAGGAACTGGCGTTGGCGCGTCCGGATCTCGTCCGGTGCGCGGTGATGATCGCGACATACGGTCGCAGTGGGCCACTGCAGCAATGGATTTCCGAGGGGGAGCGGGCGCTCTACGATCAGAAGATCACCCTGCCCTCCCACTTCCATGCGGCGATCACCGCCCACCTCAATCTTTCTCGGCACACACTCGACAACGACACCGCGGTGCGGGACTGGCTCGACGTGATCGAGTTCTCGGGCCAGACGGTGACCCCGGGCATGCGGGCACAGCTCGGCCTGCACGACGGCGAGAGCGATCGGCTGGCCGCGTATGCCGGGATCAGCCGTCCGTCGTTGGTGATCGGATTCGCCGACGACCGTACGTTGCCACCGCATCTGGCTCGTGAGGTCGCCGACGCGATACCCGGTGCGCGGTATGAAGAAGTGGCGAAGGCCGGGCATTACGGTTACCTCGAGCAACCAGGTGAGGTCAATGCACTCCTGGTCGAGTTCCTGGGGCAGCGCAGCGCCTGAGGGTGAGGGGTAACAGCGACGCTGTTACCCCCGCGTAATCTGGGCGTATGAGTCAATCGCAGGTCCGCGTCCGTTTTTGTCCATCTCCGACCGGCACCCCACATGTCGGGTTGGTGCGTACCGCGTTGTTCAACTACGCCTACGCCCGACACAACGGTGGTGCGTTCGTGTTCCGGATCGAGGACACCGATGCCGCGCGGGACAGCGAGGAATCGTATGCCGCGATCCTCGACGCGCTGCGCTGGCTGGGATTGAACTGGGATGAGGGCCCGGAGGTCGGTGGCCCGCATGAGCCCTATCGCCAGTCGCAACGCAAACCGCTGCATCTGGATGCGGTCGCCAAACTCCTCGACGCCGGTGAGGCGTACGAGGCGTTCTCGACTGCCGAGGAGGTCGAGGCGCGGCACAAGGCGGCCGGCCGCGATCCCAAGCTGGGCTACGACAACTTCGATCGCGATCTCACCGAGGAACAGAAGCAGGCCTACCGCGACGAGGGTCGGACCGCCGTCGTCCGCCTCAAGATGCCCGACCGCGACATCTCGTGGGACGACCTGGTTCGCGGAACCACCACCATTCCGGCTGGGACGGTGCCGGACTTCGCACTGACCCGTGGCAACGGAGATCCGTTGTACACCTTGGTCAATCCGGTCGACGACGCGCTGATGGACATCACCCACGTCCTGCGTGGTGAGGACCTGCTGTCGTCGACGCCGCGTCAGATCGCGCTGTACGAGGCTCTCATCCGCGTCGGAATCGCAAGCCGGACACCCGAATTCGGTCACCTCCCGTTTGTGATGGGGGAGGGCAACAAGAAGCTGTCGAAGCGCGATCCGCAGTCGAGTCTGTTCCACCACCGCGACCGCGGATTCATTCCGGAGGGCCTGCTGAACTACCTGGCACTGCTGGGCTGGGGCATCGCCGACGATCACGACATCTTCACCCTCGACGAGATGATCGCCGCATTCGACATCTCGAAGGTGAACTCGAACCCCGCGCGTTTCGACCAGAAGAAGGCCGACTCGATCAACGCCGAGCACATCCGCCGGCTTGCACCGGAGGACTTCGCGCAGCGGTTGCGCGACTTCCTCGTCCACCACGGTCAGTTGAGCGAACCGGTGGACGAGGCCCAGTGGGCCGTGGTCGCCGATCTGGTCCAGACCCGCATCCAGGTCCTCGGGGACGCCTGGGGGCTCATCGCATTCCTCTACGTGTCGGATGACGATTTCACGATCGACGAAGCGGCGGCCCGTAAGAACCTCGGAGCCGATGCGGCCCCCGTTCTGGACGCGACCATCGAATCGCTGTCGGCATTGCCTCAGTGGACGACTGAGGCCATCGAAAGCGCCCTCAAGGAAGCGTTGGTGGAACGGCTCGAGCTCAAACCGCGTAAGGCATTCGGTCCGGTTCGGGTCGCCGTGACGGGGTCGCACATCAGTCCGCCACTGTTCGAGTCGATGGAGCTCCTCGGCGCCGAGCGGAGCCTGGCCCGGCTGCGGGCAGCACGCGCGACAATCGCCTAAAAAAGTGCCTCTGACCTGGCGATTACAGGTTGAGGCAAATGGTTTGATAATCTCTTTCTCGTTGCTTTTCCAGCCGCCACAAGCGACTGGGAGAGCAGCGAATGGGGTATGGTGTAATTGGCAACACAGCGGTTTCTGGTACCGCCATTCTAGGTTCGAGTCCTGGTACCCCAGCGACAACAGAGTTAAAAAACTGTGTCAGTTCTGGCCCCGTCGTCTAGCGGCCTAGGACGCCGCCCTCTCAAGGCGGTAGCGCGGGTTCGAATCCCGTCGGGGCTACAACAAGATCAACCCTTCTCCTGCATTGCAGGGGGAGGGTTTTTCTCTGTCCGGACCTCGACCCCGGGGTTGGACACTCCGGGAGTCGACGGGCAGCATGGACCGATGACCAAGAAGACGACGAAGAACGAGTTGCTCGCCGATCTGGACCTCGAGATCGAGTCGGTGTCACCCGATATGCCGTCGCCCGAATCGCAGCCCGCCAGTGCCGCGCAGGGCCGGGAACGGCATCGCACACTGACCGAGTGGCGGGAACGGGTGGCGGCCGCAGCCGAGGGCGACCCGATCATCGAGGAGATCGCAGCGCAGCTCGACAGCTGACGCCCACCGACCGCCCGCGGACGACGAAGAGCAACGGCCCCCACATCCGATCGGATGTGGGGGCCGTTGCCCGTTCGGAACTTCAGGAACCGGTCTCGCTCACGAACCCTGCTCGCTCAGGAATGCCGCCGTGGTCCCGGCGAGCGGTACTTCGGGTAGTCCGAGCTTGCGGTGGTCCCAGCTGCGTACGCGGTCGGTCTTCACGCGGATCGCCACCCGCTTGTTCATCATCTGGTCGACGTACGGCCGCATCTCTTCGGTGTAGGGGCCGTTGTACCGTTCCCACACACTGATACCGCACATCAGGATGGAGTCCGGATCGTCGAGGATCTCGGCGGTCCCGTCGATCGACACACCGCGCAGCTCGTTGTACGTGAGACCGGCCTCGATCATCACGGTGCAGACCGGATTGCGGCGGATGTTCACGGCTTTCTGTGATTTCGCCTTTGTCTCGAACCAGATCTCGCCGTCGATGACGCCGTACCACATGGCCACCAGATGGGGACGTCCCGCGGCGGACACCGTTGCCATCGTGGCGGTGCGGTTGCGGACGATGAAGTCGTCGATCTCATCGTCGCTCATCACGATCTTGCTGCGCTCGTTCGTTCCCATCGGCTACCTTTCGCGTTTCCTGCCGGGAGCCGCGAAGGCCGGGCAGGTCACTGTCTTTCGGTGATGTGACTTTCGATACCCCACCCTAGAGCCGTTTGTTGATTGCCTCTGCCGCGGCCAACAGATCCGCCGCCCACCGTGAACCCGGACGTCGTCCCATCCGGTCGATCGGACCGGAGACGGAGATGGCCGCGATGACCTCGCCCGCGTTGTCGCGGACCGGGGCCGAGATGCTCGCCACACCCGGCTCGCGTTCCCCGATGCTCTGTGCCCATCCACGGCGGCGGACCTCGAGCAGTGTCCGTTCGCTGAAGCCGTTCTCACCCAGCAGGAGCCGGGCGGTGGCCGGGTCGGCCCAGGCGAGCAGGACCTTGGCCCCGGATCCGGCGTTCATCGGCAGGCGGGCACCGACCGGGACGGTGTCCCGGAGTCCGGAGGGCGGTTCGATGGCGGCGACGCAGATGCGGTCGGCGCCCTCTCGGCGATAGAGCTGCACACTTTCGCCGGTGATCTCCCGCAGTCGGGGCAGAATGAGTGCGGCGGCCTCGCGCACCGTGTCGGTCGCTCCGGCGGCGAGCTCACCGAGTGCCGGGCCCGGGCACCACAATCCGGAAGTGTTGCGCGCCAACAGGCGGTGGGTTTCGAGTCCGACGGCGAGGCGGTGCGCGGTCGCACGCGGCAATCCGGTCCGTATGCACAGCTGGTTCAGGTTGCACGGCCCCTCGGCGACGGCGTGCAGAACGGCGACGGATTTGTCCAGAACACCGATCCCACTGGCTACTGCCGATGCGGTATCATTTCTCACAGGTCGATACTATGCTCTCGCATACTGAGATGCCAGCCCATCTCATCGGAAGAAGAAACTTGGTGATCATGATGACCGAACGTCCAATGACCTTGGCCGAAAAGGTTTGGGAAGAACATGTTGTGGTGCGCGGCGAAGGAGAAGGTGTGGGCCGCAAGCCCGACCTGATCTACATCGATCTGCATCTCGTCCACGAGGTGACCAGTCCTCAGGCATTCGACGGCCTGCGACTGGCGGGTCGTCCGGTGCGACGCCCCGACCTGACGATCGCGACCGAAGACCACAACGTGCCCACGATGGACATCGACAAGGTGATCGCCGATCCCATCTCGCGTCTGCAGGTCGACACGTTGCGCAGGAATTGCGAAGAATTCGGAATCCGGTTGCATTCCATGGGGGATGCCAGTCAGGGCATCGTCCACATCATCGGGCCGGAACTCGGTCTGACGCTGCCGGGTATGACCGTCGTCTGTGGTGACAGTCATACCGCCACCCATGGTGCTTTCGGCTCTATCGCCATGGGCATCGGTACATCTGAGGTCGAACACGTGTTGGCGACCCAGACGCTTTCGCTGCGGCCGTTCAAGACGATGGCCATCAATGTGGACGGTGAATTGCCGCCCGGTGTCACTGCCAAAGACCTCATCTTGGCGGTCATCGCACAGATCGGAACCGGCGGCGGCCAGGGTTATGTGCTCGAATACCGCGGCCCGGCCATCGAGAAGCTGTCGATGGAGTCCCGAATGACCGTGTGCAACATGTCGATTGAAGCCGGTGCTCGCGCCGGACTTATTGCACCCGATGACATAACCTTCGAATACGTCAAGGGTCGCCCGCATGCACCGACCGGCGCCGACTGGGATGCCGCTGTGGAGAACTGGCGTCGGCTCCGCACCGACGAGGGCGCGGTCTTCGACGCAGAGGTTCATATCGACGCGAGCAAGCTGACTCCTTTTGTCACCTGGGGAACCAACCCGGGGCAGGGTCTGCCCCTGGGTGCTTCGGTGCCCGACCCGACCAAGATGGCCGATGCCGCAGAGGCAGAGGCGACCGAGAAGGCTCTGCGGTACATGGATTTGACGCCGGGCACGCCGCTGCGGGAGGTCGAGGTCGACACCGTGTTCGTCGGCTCGTGCACCAACGGGCGGATCGAGGATCTGCGTGCAGTTGCCGAGGTCCTGTCCGGTCGTCACGTGGCCGAGGGCATTCGGATGCTGATCGTGCCCGGGTCGGCGCGCGTGCGCCTACAGGCCGAAGCAGAGGGACTCGGCGACATCTTCGAGGCGGCCGGCGCGGAGTGGCGGCAGCCCGGTTGCTCGATGTGTTTGGGAATGAACCCCGATCAGCTCGCACCCGGCGGACGGTCCGCGTCGACCTCGAACCGCAATTTTGAAGGGCGGCAGGGCAAAGGAGGCCGAACTCACCTCGTCTCACCGGCAGTGGCTGCCGCCACTGCGATTCGAGGACGCCTCAGCGCCCCGACCGACCTGACCGATTCAGTTCCCGCGGTCTGAGCGCGGACGAGAAGGAGTATTGAACATGGAACCGATCAGCATCCACACCGGAATCGGCGTTCCGCTTCGCCAGGGCAACGTCGACACAGATCAGATCATCCCGGCGGAGTTCCTGAAGAGGGTGACTCGCACCGGATTTGAGGACGGCCTGTTCGCCGGCTGGCGCGCGGACCCGGGCTTCATCCTGAATGTGGAGCCGTACAACCACGGATCGGTCCTGGTGGCAGGCCCCGACTTCGGTACCGGATCGTCCCGCGAGCATGCGGTCTGGGCGTTATCGGACTTCGGTTTTCGGGTCGTGATCTCGTCCCGGTTCGCCGACATCTTCCGCGGCAATGCCGGAAAAGCCGGGTTGGTGGCCGCGCAGGTGGACCAGTCGGACGTCGAACTGATCTGGAAGCGCCTCGAGGAGCAGCCCGGGCTGGAACTGACGGTGAGCCTTGAAGATCAGACGGTCACGGCAGCGGACCTAGTGGTGCCCTTCGCAATTGATGAGTACACGCGGTGGCGTCTGATGGAGGGTCTGGACGACATCGGATTGACATTGCGGCAGGTGGAGGCCATTTCCGAGTATGAAAAGGCAAGGCCCGTATGGAAACCGAAGACCCTGCCGGAGCCCGTGTCGGGGCGCTGACGGAGGGTGCGGCTGTAACCTGTTAGACGGCTTACCTTTCGCCACGCCGGGCGAATTTGGCGTGGATCGTGGACCTTTTGCGATTTGACGTTTACCGTGTTCATTTAGATGGCCCAAAGTGGGTCAACAGTTTGCGGAGGTTGAATCCATGAACAAGGCAGAGCTCATCGAAGAACTAACAAAGAAGTTGGGGACCGATCGCCGTACGGCTACTGACGCCGTCGAGCACATCGTCGACACAATCGTGCGGGCGGTGAACAAAGGTGAGAGCGTGACGATCACCGGTTTCGGTGTCTTCGAAAAACGGCGTCGCGCCGCTCGGGTTGCTCGCAACCCGCGCACCGGCGAAACCGTCAAGGTCAAACCGACTTGGGTGCCGGCATTCCGCCCGGGCGCACAGTTCAAACTCGTTGTGTCCGGCAAGCAGAAGCTGAGCGCATCGGGCCCGGCCGTCAAGCGCGGCAGTGCAACTGTCGCAGCGCCGGCCAAGAAGACCGCAGCCAAGAAGGCGGCTCCGGCGAAGAAGGCCGCACCCGCCAAGAAGGCTGCTCCGGCCAAGAAGGCCGCACCTGCCAAGAAGGTTGCAGCCAAGAAGGCGGCTCCGGCCAAGAAGGCGGCTCCGGCGAAGAAGGCCGCACCCGCCAAGAAGGCTGCTCCGGCCAAGAAGGCCGCACCTGCCAAGAAGGTTGCAGCCAAGAAGGCGGCTCCGGCCAAGAAGGCCGCACCCGCCAAGAAGGCTCCAGCGAAGAAGGCTCCGGCCAAAAAGCGCTGACGTACACAAACTAAACCCCGGTGGACCTTCCCTCCACCGGGGTTTGTTTTGCGTTCAAGGCATTTCGGTTACCGACGGCTAACCCATCGGGCTGTCGACGTGGTAGGCGTCGACAAGTTTCCCGTTGTGCAGTGAGAGCACCCAGAAACTTCCCTTCCGGTTTCGCGATGCCGGGAGCTTCAGCTCGTCCTGTGCAGCCCACCATTTCAGTAGCGGGGGAATCACCTTGCCCTGACTGCACACGACGTGAGTACCGCTCGACTGGGCGATCTCTCGTATTCGCCTGCGCCCACTCTTCGGGTCATCGGCGAACGACTCTTCCGACAGCGACGGCTCGGCCTCGATGTGGATGTCGAGTTCGCCGGCCAGTGGTGCGACGGTCTGGACACATCGCACCCGGTCCGCTGAATGGACATCGGTGGGGCCGAACAACACCAGTTGTGACACCAGTGCCTGCGCCTGTGCCAGACCCACCTTGTCCAACGGACGTAACCGGTCGTCGCCCTTGTACCGGGACTTGCGGCCGGCCTTGGCGTGCCTGACCAGCAGAAGGACATCGAGCTTTGCCGGCAGGTTCTGAAAGGACTTCAGAACCTTCCTGTCCAGGTGGTAGGAGATCGTGGACTGTGCCGATTCCACTGAAAGCCAACGCAAGTCGTCAACCTCATCATTGGGCGTGAAATCACCGGAGACAACTTCTGCCGACCAGTAGTGAACGTGCTTGCGGCCGGGACCGCGAAGGTCGTAGCTGACCATCCGCACATGCCTGCCGAGTCGAACGCGGTAGCCCGTCTCCTCACCGATCTCACGGACCGCCGCGCTGAGGAACGTTTCCCCGGGTTCGACCTTGCCCTTGGGCAGGGTCCAGTCGTCGTAGCGGGGACGGTGGACGATCGCGACCTCGATCTCCCCGTCCGGATTCTCGCGCCATACAACGCCACCGGCCGCGTAGACGACCGCGCCGTTGCCGCTTGCCGACTTGCTCACTGGCTCAGGTCGGCCCGACGACGGTTGCGGCGCATCATCTGACGCTGATGATCGCGAACCTCTTCACCCGCTGCGGGTGAAGCCGTCCAGCTGCCATTCGGCCCGAGCACCCAACAGCGGGTGGTCGGGTCCATCGCAGAGGCGAAGATGTCGTCGAGTTCGCGGGTCAGTCTCGGGTCGCGAACCTGCGCCATCACCTCGACGCGTCGGTCGAGGTTGCGGTGCATCATGTCCGCGCTGCCGAACCAGAACTCGTTGATCGACTGGAAGTGGAACACTCGCGAATGCTCCAGGAACTGTCCGAGGATCGACCGCACCGTGATGTTCTCGCTGAGGCCGGGCACCCCGGGACGAAGAGCGCAGATACCGCGCACGACCACATCGACCGGGACACCGGCCTGTGATGCCCGGTACAGCGCATCGATGACCTGCTCGTCGACAAGCGCATTGGCCTTCAATCGGATTCGGACATCGGCGTGTCCGCTCAGCGCTCGCTCGATCTCGGCGCCGATGCGGTCGATGATCCCGGCCCGGACACCATGTGGTGCCACGAGGAGGTTGCGGTACTCGACCTTGCGCGAGTAGCCGGTGAGCGTGTTGAACAGGTCGGTCAGGTCCGCACCGATATCCGGCGCGGCGGTGAACAAACCGATGTCTTCGTAGAGCCGTGCGGTTTTGGGGTTGTAGTTGCCCGTTCCGATGTGGCAGTAGCGCCGGATCGTCGAGCCCTCACGCCGAACAACCAGGCAGGTCTTGCAGTGGGTCTTCAGTCCGACGAGCCCGTAGACCACGTGCACGCCGGCCTGCTCGAGCTGCCTGGCCCACTTGATGTTTGCGTGCTCGTCGAAGCGCGCCTTGATCTCGACCAACGCCACCACCTGTTTGCCCGCTGCCGCGGCGTCGATGAGGGCGTTGACGATAGGGGAGTCGCCGGAGGTTCGGTAGAGGGTCTGTTTGATGGCCAGGACATCGGGATCGGCGGCCGCCTGCTCGATGAACCGTTGCACGCTGGTGGAGAACGAGTCGTACGGGTGATGCACCAGGACATCTCCCTCGCGCAGCGTGGCGAAGATGCTCTTCGGCGTTTCACGTTCACCGAAGGCCGGGTGGGTGGCCGGGACGAACGGTGGGTCCTTGAGCGCGGGGCGATCGATCCCGGCGACCTGGAACAGGCTCGACAGGTCGAGCAACCCGGGCACCTCGATCACGTCGGCCGGATCGACATCGAGTTCGCGCAGCAGCAGTTCGAGCATGTGCTCGGTCATGTCGCCGGCGATCTCCAGCCGGACCGGTGAACCGAAGCGTCGGCGCGCGAGTTCGCGTTCGAGGGCCTGGAGCAGGTCTTCGTCGCGGTCTTCCTCGACCTCGAAGTCGGCATTACGCGTGATCCGGAAGGCATGGTGCTCAACGATCTCCATACCCGGGAACAGATGGTCGAGATGTGCCGAGATCAGATACTCCAGCGGAAGGAGGATCGATTTGGCCGGTGCGGTATCGGTTTTCGCATACAGGTGGCGGAACTGGGCCGGCATCAAATGGTCCACCCGGACAAAACGGTCGACGTTGTCGGGGACTTTGACGCGGGCGAAATGCTCGCCGCCCTTGCCGACGTCCTTCACCGTCACGGCCAGGTTCAGGCTCAGACCCGAGATGTAGGGGAACGGATGAGCGGGGTCGACGGCCAGTGGCGTGAGCACGGGGAAGACCACTTCATGGAAATACTCGCTCATCCGGCGCCGCTCGTCGTCCGAGAGCACTTCCCAGGTGACGATGTGAATGTTGTTGTCCGCCAGCGCCGGTTGTACCGAGTCGAGGAAGACCCGGGCATGCCGGTCGGCCAGCACCTGGGTGCGTTGGGCGATCAGCGCCAACTGTTCACGGGGCGACAGACCGTCGGCCGAACGAACCGACAATCCCGTCTCGTGGCGGCGTTTGAGCCCGGCGACCCGGACCATGAAGAACTCATCGAGATTGGAAGCGAAGATCGCCAGGAACTTGGCACGTTCGAGCAGCGGTAGCGATGTGTCCTCGGCCAGCGCCAGCACCCGGGCGTTGAAATCGAGCCAACTCAGTTCCCGGTTGAGATAACGATCTTCGGGAAGGTCGGCTGTGCTGGTCGGCAGAGCGGTCGCCGCCGGTGGTGCTGTCGGCATCGAGGGAGGGTTCGACGACTGGCGCGTCGTATCTGCTGTGCTCACGTGACCATCATGGCGCATCGGGCCGGACTGTGGAATCGCGAGTTTGTGATTGTTCACTCAGATGCAGGCGGGTCACGATCGCCGAGGTCGCCCGACCGAGACCGAACTGCGCGGCGGTGCGCAGATCGTCGATGGTGTCGACATCGATCCGCAGGTCCGGCCAGCGGTCGGAATCGTCGACGAGATCGACGGCGCCGTGGTCGGAATGACGCTGCGCGGAGTCCGCGCCGAAACGCAGGAAGTCGGTGGTGTGTGGGCCTTCTAGGTCGAGAAACAGTGCGGTGGTTCCGGTCCCGGCGTGATCGGGAATGTACGAGGAGGTCAGGGGCGCAGACTCGGCGATGGCCGCAATCAGGCTGGCCGGAGTCGCGGCGGGCAGATCGGCCTGCAGCACCAGGATTCGGCTGCCGGGCCATCGCGACAGTGCGTGGTCGATACCCATCGCGAACGCCCGGTTGAGGACGTCACCCCGGTCGACGACCGTTTCGGCGCCGAACGCGCCGGCGGTGGTGGCCACGGCCTGGTCGGGGGACACCACGACGACCCGGTCGAGCCCGGTGTCGGCCACTGCGGTGAGCGTGTCCTCGAGCATCGCGAGAACCAGGGCGCGGCGTCCATCGTGGTCGATGGCCGGAGCCAGCCGCGTTTTGGCGCCGCTGAGTTCTTTGACCGCAATGACGACTGCGATCGGCCGCGTTTCCATGGGGTCCATCATGGTCGCCGCCCTCACCGGGGTGAAAAGGTACCCCGCCTTGGCACCGACCTCTAGGCTTGGAGCGTCGCGGAGAGACCGCACACAGTCGAGGAGACGAAGTGGTGGGTGGCGTTATGCGGGCGGTCGTCATGGGCTCGGGTTCATGGGGCACGGCGATGGCCAAGGTCTTGGTGGAGGCCGGTACCGAGACGATCCTGTGGTCGCGCCGGCCGGAGTTGGCCGACGCGATCAATCAGACGCACACCAACCCCGACTACCTCCAGGACGTGACGCTGCCGCCGGAGCTGCGCGCCAGTGCCGATCTGGCAGAGGCGCTCGATGGTGCGGATCTGGTTGTGTGCGCGGTGCCGTCCCAATCGCTGCGCACGAGTATGCAGACCTGGCTACCGCATCTGAGTGATACGGCAACACTGATGTCCTTGGCCAAGGGCATCGAGACCGGCACCCTGCTGCGGATGAGTGAGGTCATCACCGAGGTGAGCGGGGCGTCCGCGGATCGGGTTGCCGTGTTGTCGGGACCGAACCTGGCCGGGGAGATCGCCATCGGACAGCCGGCGGCCACCGTCGTGGCATGCGCGGACGAGGTCCGCGCCCGCGAGATTCAAAAAGCCTGCAGCACCAAGTATTTTCGCCCGTACACCAACACCGACGTGGTCGGCTGTGAGGTCGGTGGGGCCGTCAAGAACGTCATCGCACTGGCCTGCGGCATGGCCTCGGGGGTCGGACTGGGCGACAACACCCGCGCCTCGATCATCACCAGGGGGCTGGCCGAGACCATTCGCCTCGGGGTCGCCCTGGGGGCGCGCCCGGAGACGTTGGCGGGTCTGGCCGGCATCGGTGACCTGGTGGCCACCTGCTCGTCACCGCTCTCGCGCAACCGGACCTTCGGCAGCCGCCTCGGCGAAGGCAAGACACTCGCCGAGGCGCAGGAGGCGACCCACGGTCAGGTCGCCGAAGGCGTCAAATCATGTTCGTCGGTACGTGCGCTCGCGCAGAAGCACGATGTCGACATGCCGTTGACCGACGCGGTCCACCAGGTGTGTCACGAGGGTCTGACCGTCACCGACGCCATCTATTCGCTGCTCGGCCGGCGCACCAAACCCGAGTGACTCCGTCACGCCAAACCCGAGTGACTCCGTCACGCCAAACCCGAGTGACTCCGTCACGCCAAACCCGAGTGACTCCGTCACGCCGAACTCGGAGTTGAAGGACTAGTTGCCGAGATCGATCGGGGCGGTGGGCAGGTATTCGTCGATCAACTGTGAAAACTGTTGAATCGGAGCATTTCCCACATTCTCGGGAAGCCAGATCGCCACGTAGGGGCGATGGTCGACGGCGTACCAGAGGAACCCTGGTGCCTCGGTGGTCGCCGACACCAGGAACCACTGCACCGGATCGACCACCTGCAGGCCCGAGGTGGGGGACAGTGACTCGGGTCGATCGACGCCGCAGCGCAGTTGGACCGGTCCGGGTACCTGTTCTCCCGGCGGCCAACTGACCATGCCGTCGTCGGACACCGTCTTCTTGCCGAATCCGTCGAATGTCTCCGGCAGCGCGGCGACGAGCGCCGCGCAGTCCGGTGAGGACTGCTCGGGTGCCGCCATCGACTTGAGAGGCGTATCGGCAGAGGTGTTGTCGTCGGTCTTGATGACCGCGTAGGTGATGAAGGCCACGATCACCATGACCGGGATCGTGATGATGGTGGCGATGACCGCCGGGTGCAGGCGACCTGCGCGGCTCGGGGCTGACTCGCTCACACCAGCCTCGGGGTGCCGGTCACGACAGGACATGTCAGGGTTCGGGTGATCCCATCGACCTGCTGGATCTTCGGGACCACCTCTTCGGTGAGGTGGGCCGCGTTGGCCGCGTCGACCCGCGCGATGACGTCGTACGGTCCGCTGACCTCCTCGGACGAGGCAACGCCGGCGATATCCGAGATCGCTGCTGCGGCCACCGCAGCCTTGCCGACCTCGGTCTGGATCAGTATGTAAGCCTGAACCACGGCGTTCCTTTCGTTCACGACGATGATCAGCGGAGCGGCTGACCCAAATAGACTGGCACATATTGTCACCGACAACGGCGCCGAGTCGCCAATCAAGCAGGCCGACATCCAAACGAAAGGCGCGGTGAGAACGCTGTCACCCGATCCGGTTCCCACGGTCAGTGAGGTCGGCGAGCAAGTGCTGATCGATCTGTTCACGACCCCCGACGACGACGCCAGAGGCGATCACATGGTCCTGGTCGGTCCCGGCGACGACGCCGCCGTGCTCGCCGGTGGCGGCCCGGTGGTCGTCAGCACCGACGCGCTTGTCGACGGTCGGCACTTCCGCATGGACTGGAGCAGTCCGGAGCAGATCGGGTTCAAGGCTGTGGTCGCGAACGCGGCGGACGTCATCTCGATGGGCGGCCGGGTCACCGGCTTTCTCGCATCGGTGACCTGTCCGAAAGACATTCCGGTCGCCACTCTGGTGGGCCTGCGCGACGGAATGCGCGAGGCTGCCCGGCGGTACGGCGCGAACGTCGTCGGCGGTGATCTGACGGCCGGCGATCAGCTGGTGCTCGCGGTGACCGCGATCGGGGCCATGGATGCCCGTACCCCGGTGCGGTTGTCGACGGCGCAGGTCGGTGACGTGGTCGCGGTGTCGGGACCGCTGGGGTCTTCTGCTGCCGGCATGGAGTTGTTGTCGGCCGGGATCGGCGATTTCACCGACTTGGTGCGCGCACACTGTGCGCCGGAACCGCACCTGGAACTCGGTGTCGCTGCTGCGGAGGCGGGCGTTCATTCGATGACCGACATCTCCGATGGCCTGATGCGGGAGCTCCACACGATGTCGCGGGCCGCCGGGCTGCGGATCGAGATCGATGCTGCGGCCATCCCGGTGGTGCCCGAATTGCCGGCTGCCGCAGCCCGGCTCGGCGTCGACATGAACCGCTGGACGACAACCGGTGGTGAAGATCATGAGTTGCTGGCCACCTTTGCTGCGGGGGAGCTTCCGGTCGGGTGGACGGCGATCGGTTCGGTGCACGCCGGCCCCGCCGAGCCCCCGGTCACCGTGCGTGGCATGGACGCGGTCGACCTCGAAGCGGGTTGGCATACGTTCTAAAGGGGTGCAGGTGCTGTTCGGCACTACCCGATACTGTGACGTTCATGGCTATTTACGCACTTGATGATCGGGAACCCGAACTGGGCGAAGGCGCCTACGTACACCCGGATGCCGTGGTGATCGGCGCGGTGACCCTCGCGGCCGGCGTGTCCGTGTGGCCGGGCGCTGTGTTGCGCGGTGACTACGGGACGATCCACATCGGTGAGAAGACGAACATCCAGGACGGCACCGTAATCCACTGCACACCCGTGCATCCGACGGTGATCGGTGCTGGTTGCGTGGTCGGGCACAACGCACACATCGAGGGTGCGACCATCGGCGATGGTTGCCTGATCGCATCCGGATCGGTGGTACTCAACGGTTCCCAGATCGGGGCCGGGTCGATCGTCGGCGCCGGCGCGGTGGTTGCATACGGCTTCGAACTCCCCGAACGCTCGATGGCACTGGGGGTCCCGGCGAAGATCCGTGAGGGTTACGTGGTCGCCGAGGGGCACATCGAGATGAGCGTAGAGAACTACGCGGCGAATGCTGCGTACTATCGCACCGCGCTGCGTCGGCTGGACTAGCCGGCAATGTCTGACGCACAACCACTTTCGGAACTGGTGGATCCGGGTTGGGCCAGTGCGCTCGCGCCGGTCGCCGACGACGTAGCCCGGATGGGAGATTTCCTGCGGGCCGAACTGGCTGCGGGCCGGACGTATCTGCCCGAGAGCGGAAATGTCCTGCGCGCCTTCACGAATCCTCTGGACCAGGTTCGTGTTCTGATCGTCGGGCAGGACCCCTACCCGACACCGGGCCACGCCGTCGGCCTGAGCTTTTCGGTGGCACCCGAGGTGAAACCGGTACCGCGGAGCCTGGGCAACATCTATACCGAATACACCGACGACCTCGGATTTCCGCGGCCGTCGAACGGCGATCTGACACCGTGGAGCAAGCAGGGGGTTCTGCTGCTCAACAGGGTGCTCACCGTGGCGCCGGGGTCGGCCGGGAGTCATCGCGGGAAGGGCTGGGAGGCGGTCACCGAGTGCGCCATCAAAGCGTTGGCGGCCCGAGATCAACCGCTGGTGGCCATCTTGTGGGGCAAGGATGCGGCGTCGTTGCAGGCGTGGCTACCGGGGGTCGCGACGATCGTCTCGCCGCACCCGTCGCCGCTCTCGGCCCGTCGGGGATTCTTCGGTTCCAAGCCGTTCTCGCGTGCCAATGCCGCATTGGTGGAGCAGGGCGGCGCCGAAATCGACTGGCGCCTACCTTGATCGGACACTGAACTCACAGCCGGGGAATACAAAAAAATGGCCACCCGCGAAAGCGGGTGGCCATTTTCAGGTTTGAATATGCGATCGACGACTCAGCGCTCGGCGTTCACGGCCGCGTAGTCCGGTTTGGTCTTGCCGACAAATGCGTTGACACCTTCGATGCCGTCCGGAAGGGCCGACAGCGCGGCGATCGACTCTGCCTCGGCGTCGAGCTGCTCGGTGAGCGAGCGGGTCGCCGATGCGTTCAGGAGCTTGCGCGTCGCGGTGAGCGTGCGCCACGGGCCGGCCGCGATCGAAGCTGCAGCAGCCTCGGCGGTGATCAGCACCTGATCGTCTTCGACCACTCGTGAGACCAGTCCGAGGTCGAGTGCCTCGGCGGAATCGATCGCGCGGTTGGTCAAGATGATCTCGCGTGCACGTGCGGCGCCGATGACCCGCGGCAGCGACCAGGTGAGGCCACCGTCGGGGGACAGTCCGATGCCGAGATACGCCGGACGGAGCTTTGTCGAGGTACCGGCGATGGCAACGTCACAGTGCGTGACGATGCTCATTCCGGCGCCCGCGGCCCAGCCGTGCACAGCCGCGACGACGGGTACGTTCGCAGCGGTCAGTGCCCGGATGAAGTCGTGGAAGTCTCCGGCCAGTCCGGCCAGGAACTCGGCACGATCGTCGGCAGCAGCGAAGTCGCGGACGTTGCCGCCCGCGCAAAAATTCGCTCCGGTGCCGACGAGCAGTACCGCGCCCGCCTTGATCTCGCCGCGTGCCAACTGACGCAGCGCAACAGCGCCACGATCGAAGTAGGCCCGGTCCAGCGAGTTACCGGCCTTGTCCGAGGCGATGGCGATGCGGAGCACACCATCGGTGAGTTGAACTGAGTCGAAATCGGTCGAGGACGACCGCAACTCGGTCACACTCAGCCCCGAACGACTTTGCCGGCCTTCAGGCAGGAGGTGCAAACGTTGATCCGCTTGCGGTTTCCGGGGGCGACCTGCGCACGCACGGACTGGATGTTGGGATTCCAGCGCCGGTTTGTACGCCGGTGTGAGTGCGAGACCGACTTACCGAAGCCGGGGCCCTTGGCGCATACGTCGCAGACGGCAGCCATCGTCGAACTCCTTCATGAGAAATTAGGTGGTCATCGGCCCAGAGGAGCCGACACGGGTGTCGACACCCAAAGGGCAACCCTGCAAGCTTAGCCGCCACGGGGTCTGTGATCCAAATGGTGGTCGAAGGCCTGACCAGAGATGGTCGTGAACGACGTGTCGGCCTCTCAGATTAGTCTGTGGGTCAGACCACAAGAAGGAGGTGCGGCACGTGGTGGATCAGGTCGGGGCACCGGCGATGGACCCGGGTGTATTGCGGGACTGGATCCACGGTGCCGTGACCAGTCTTGATCTGGTGCGCGCCGAGATCAATGACCTGAACGTCTTCCCGATCCCGGACTCCGACACCGGCAGCAACATGCTGCACACCATGAAGGTGGCCGCCGAGGCGGTGGACGCACTCGACGACAACGCGGACACTCCGGCGGTCGCCCGGGCCATGGCCGAGGGTGCCGTCGCCAAGGCCCGCGGCAACTCCGGGATCATCCTCTCGCAGGTCCTCGTCGGCCTGGCCGATGCGGCCGAGATCAATGCCGTCGAACGTCGCGTCTCCTTCAACAGTCTGTGGGTTGCCGGCCTGAGGCTGGGATCGCTCGCCGCGACGCGGGCCGTCAGCGAACCCCGTGAGGGTACGGTGCTGACGCTGCTGCGGCGGGCGGCCGAGAACGCCGCCGACCACGCGGCGTCTACCCCCGCCGACCTGGCCCGCGCCATCGCCGACGGTTGCGCCGAGGACCTCGACCTCACCCAGTCCCAGCTCGATGTCCTGGCCCAGGCCGGAGTGGTCGACGCCGGTGGCCGAGGGCTGCTGGTGATCTTCGACGAACTGGTCAAAGTGCTCACCGGTGTGTCCGCTCGCCGCCGGCGGTACCAGGGCGCACTGGTCGGAGGCGGGGATCGGATCGGGCACCGGATCGGCGAGTCGTGTGACAGCGACAACGAGATGGACTTCGAGGTGATGTACCTGCTGGGCGGTGCGGCCGCCGACAAGATCTCGACACTGCGCACCAATCTCGGTGAGATCGGCGATGCCGTGGTGATCGTCGGGGACAGCGCGGACGACGGTGTCGGCGAACGTTTTTCCGTCCACGTCCACACCTGTGAGCCAGGTGCCGTAATCGAGGCGGGCGTGGCCCTCGGTCGAGTGAGCGACATCAGGATCAGCTGCTTCCTCCTCGACGCCCACCGCGGACAAGACGACAAGGCCTCGCGTCCGCCCCGGCGCAATCGCGCTGTCGTTGCCGTTGTCACCGGTGACGAGGCCGCGGAGTTGTTCGAGCAGGAAGGCGCGGTGGTTGTTCGGGCCGATACCGGCGGCGAGGGCGAGTTGGATGCCGAGGTGCTGGCGAAGGCGATCATCGATGTCGACAGCGCACACGTGATCCTGATGGGTAACGGAGCCCTGCCGGCCCAGGACCTGGTCGCCGTGGCGGCGGCCGCGCGCTCGCGCGAACGTTCGGTGGTGATCCTGCCGGGTGGTTCGATGGTCCAGAGCCTGGCGGCGATGGCGGTTCACGACCCGGGGCAACTGCCCGACGACGATGCGTACGCGATGGCCGACGCCGCCGCGGCCACCCGGTTCGGTGCCGTGGTCACGGCCACCGAACGCACCCTGACGTTTGCCGGAACCTGTGAACCGGGTGATCACCTGGGACTCATCGGTGACGGTGTACTCGTCATCCATCGCGAGATCATCGGCGCTGCAGCGGGTTTGGTAGACCTGCTGCTGAGCACCGGTGGCGAGATGGTCAGTGTGCTGGCCGGGCGTAATCTTGATCCCGCGGTGCTCGAACAACTCGAGCATCACGTGAACACCGTGCACCCGGGGGTCGAGTTCGTGAGCTTTCCAGGTGGGCAGGTGGGCGAACTGCTTCAGGTGGGAGTCGAATAGCAGTGGTGGCATTGTCGGAGTCGCTCGATGTCGTGTTGGGAGCGAAGGCTGCCGATCTGCTGGCCGAGCAGATCAACGTGACCACCGTCGGCGAGTTGTTGCGGTACGTGCCGGATCGCTACGTCAAGCAAGGTGATCTGTCGGGGGAGCGCAAACCCGAGCCGGGCGAGCGGTTGACGGTGGTGGCCAGGGTCGAGGACAGCAAGACCATCCCGATCCGGAACTCGCGCCGCAAGATGACCAAACTTGTTGTGTTCGACGGCAATTTCCGCATCTCGGTGACGTTCTTCAACTCGCCCTGGATCGCGTCGAAGCTCCCCAAGGGCTCCCGCGTGATGATGGCCGGTGAGGTGAAGTACTTCAACAAGGAGCTGCAGCTCACGCACCCCAACTGGCTGAAGCTCCCCGAGGACGGTACGTCGATCGAAGCGGACGACGCGGTGGGTTCGGCCCTGATGCAGGGGATCGCGAAGGCGCTTGCGACCGACGCCGGCAGCGGTGAAAAGGTCGATGGCACAATAGATTTCTCCGAGTTCCTGCGCGATGTCATCCCGGTCTACCGGGCCACGGCCAAGCTGCAGGCCTGGACCATCTGGCAGTGTGTGCGCGCCGTACTGGGTTACCTCGACCCGATCGAGGATCCGTTGCCGGACGACGAACGCAAGGCCCGCGGACTGATCGGCGCCGACGAGGCGCTGCGCAAGATCCACATTCCCGAGGGACAGAACGACATCGATCAGGCGTCGGCGCGGCTGAAGTTCGATGAGGCGCTGGCGCTGCAACTGGCGTTGGCGCAACGCAGGTATGTCGATCGCGGCGCCCAGGGACCGTCCTGCCCGCATGTCGACGGTGGTCTCGAAGACCGATTCATGAAGCGCCTGCCGTTCACGCTCACCGAAGGCCAGAACGAGGTCATCGGCGAGATCACCGCGGATATGGCCCGGCCGGAAACGGACGGGCAGACGAAGGTCGCGCCGATGAGCCGGCTGCTGCAGGGTGAGGTCGGATCGGGTAAGACCCTGGTGGCGTTGCTGGCCATGCTGCGGGTCATCGACAACGGTTACCAGTGCGCGCTGCTTGCGCCCACCGAAGTGCTTGCTGCGCAGCACTTCCGGACGCTGGAGAACATGCTGGGCGGATTGGCCAAGGAGGGTGAACTCGAAGGAGAAGAGGGTGCCACCCGGATCGCTCTGATCACCGGGTCGATGAAAACCGCGGCCAAACGCACCGCGCTGCTCGAGACGGTCACCGGGCAGGTGGGCATCCTCATCGGGACGCACGCGTTGCTGCAGGAGCATGTCGATTTCTTCAACCTGGGCTTTGTTGTTGTCGATGAGCAGCACCGGTTCGGTGTGGAACAACGGGATACGCTCCGCTCGCGGGGACGCGACGACATCGTGCCGCACCTGCTGGTGATGACCGCGACCCCGATCCCGCGCACGGTCGCGATGACCGTCTTCGGTGATCTGGAGACGTCGACGCTGCGGGAACTGCCGCGCGGCCGTCAGCCGATCACCACCAGCGTGGTGCCCAAGGGCAACCCGAAATGGGTGCAGCGGGCCTGGGAACGGGTTGACGAGGAAGTGCAGGCCGGACGCCAGGTCTATGTGGTGTGCGCCCGGATCGGTGACGACGGCACGGCGGCCGGCCAGAAGTCGGCACAGAAATCGTCCGAGGCGGGTGGCGAACCGGCCATCGCAGCGGTCGACATGTTCAACACGCTGTCCACCGGGCCGCTGGGCAAACATCGGATCGAACTGCTGCACGGGCGGCTCCATGCCGATGACAAAGCCCAGGTGATGGCCGACTTCACGGCGGGCAATATCGACATCCTGGTCTCCACCACGGTGATCGAGGTCGGTGTCGATGTTCCCAATGCCACCACGATGGTGATCGTCGACGCCGAGCGGTTCGGCGTGAGCCAGTTGCATCAGCTGCGTGGTCGTGTCGGTCGAGGCGGGTTGCCGGGTCTGTGTCTGCTGATGACCGGAGCGGCAGATATGTCACCGGCGATGGAACGACTGCGGGCTGTTGCGGCGTCCAATGACGGGTTCGAATTGTCGCTCGTGGATCTGGCTCAGCGGAGGGAGGGTGATCTGCTTGGCTCGCTCCAGTCCGGTCAGACGTCCTCGCTCCGGTTCCTTTCGCTCCTCACCGACGCCGACCTCATCGACGACACGAGGGCGTTGGCCGACGAGGTCGTCAGCTCCGACCTCACCCTGGTCGAGCACAAACCGATGGCCGCACTTGTCGATTCGATCCTGGGCCCGGTTCGGCTCGCGTTTTTGGACAAGTCCTAGCGGAGGTCGGCTTCCGGTCCGGATATGGGCCGGGCTGATCGCTTTTGCTGTCTCGGCTGTGCTGGTGGCCGGCGTCGGTGTTGCGATCAACCGACCGCATGACATCTCACCTGACGCGCAGCGGCTGTTGGGTGAGTTGACGCTGATCCCGGCGCTGGCCGGGCGTCCGGATGCGCCGGACTACGACCGCAGCGCCTTCGGTACCGCGTGGACGGACAACACCGATGCTGTTGGTTCAGGCAACGGATGCGACACCCGTAACGACATCCTTGACCGCGACCTGCAGGACAAGACGTTTGCGGTGATGACCAGTTGTGGGCGGGCCGTGGCCACCGGCGAGTTCCGTAGTCCTTACAGCGGTCGGTGGGTGGTTTTCCGAAGGGGGCAGGGGACCGGAGCCAAAGTTCAGATCGACCACATCGTGCCGCTCTCGTTCGCCTGGGATATGGGTGCCCGGAATTGGAATTCGACAGTGCGACAACGCTTCGCGAACGATCCGGCCAACCTCGTCGCGGTCGACGGAGATGCCAATCAGGACAAGGGTGACAAACAGCCGTCGCGGTGGATGCCGGCGAACAAGTCGTTTCACTGCCAATACGCGGCGCAATTCGTGATGGTGATGCGGACGTACGGGCTCTATCTCGATACGTCGTCGGTACCGGTGCTGCGGTCGGCGCTGCGCCGTTGCTGACGTAAGTCCCTAGAACCAAGTCATATAGACCACGTATCCAACCGTCGCAAGGGCGCATCCGATGACTATTCCCAGCCCTGCGTTCCGCGCTCTTCCTCCCGTCGCTATTCCCACGAATCCCAAGGCAATTGCGACACTCAGCGGATCCCCGTCGAGCGTGCCGATATCCCCGTCGAGTGGGCCTTTATTACCGTCGATCGTGCCGAAAATGCCTGTGGTTACGTAGTTTTCGTGGTTTGTCGGTGGGTGTTGATAGAACTGTGTCATGGCATCGGGGGTGGCAGATCTGATCGACCGTATCGAGGGCATGGCCCTGGCTGCGGAAGAGATCGTTGCTGTCCGTGAGGTGTTGTCCGGCAGGCTTGTTGAGGTGTCGCTGGCGAACTTGTCCGACAAAGAGACTGTGGAACCGGCCCAAGTGGTGGAGTTGCAGACCCGCCGGGACGAGTTGGTGAAGGTACGGGTCGCCGTCGAGTTGCGGGAGCGGTCCGTGGCTGCGAAACAGGGATTGAAGCACAACAAGTTCCTGCGGCATCATCTGCGGATTTCCGCGGCCCAGGCCAGTGCCCGGTCCAGAGGGGCTGAACGCGTCGGCCACTGGCACGCCCCCACCGGTGAGGTGATCGCCCCGACCTATCCCCATACTGCCGCGGCAATGCGTGATGGGGCGATCGGGGTGGGCCTGCACCTGCATGCGCATCTGAACCCCGACGGGGAGTTCGACGACACCGACCGCGCCCAGAAACGGGAGTTGTCGGTGTCCAAGCAGGGCGTCGACCATATGGCCGGGATCAAAGGCACGTTGGATCCGGCGACCAAAGCACTGTGGGATGTGGTGGCGGCCAAGGGGATGAACAACCCGAACGATCCGGACTCACCGACGGGCACCGCCGACAAGGCGGAGAAAGAGGCCCTACGTGCGGCGGCCGAGCGCGATACCCGTACTCCTGGGCAGCGTAATCATGATGCGTTCAAGAAGTTGATGGAGATGGTGGTCGGGCAAGGCAAACTCGGTACCCACCGCGGGCTACCGGCATAGGTCATCGTGACGATGACGTTGGAGCAGCTCGAACAGGAAACCGGCCTGGCCACCACCGCATCCGGTGGGGTGTTGGCCGTCAAGGACGCCTTGAAACTGGCCGGGGTGAGCCGCAAGTTTCTGGCATTGCTCGACGACAAACACCGCCCGCTGTATCTGGGGCGGGAACAACGTTTGGCCACTGCAGATCAGCGTTTGGCGTTGATTGCCGCCGAGCGGGGTTGTTCACGGCCGGGCTGTGATGCCCCGGCCTCAGAATGCGCGGCCCAACGCCGCATAGCAAGCACCCCGATGATGTGGTCCTTTGGTGACCAAAAGCCCAGGTGGGCACCGCTAAAAGGGCACATCATCGGGGTGGGGAAGCGGATCAGACTCCGGTGGTCACAAACGGAACCGCTGCTTCGCCCGTGTACACGAGGAATGTGAAGGACTCCTGGAAATACAGGTTGACGCCGGTGGCGTCATGGGAGTCGTAGCCGATCGAAACATCTTGTCCGATGGTGAGATCGAAGTCGCCGCCACGGGTACTCAGCAGGAACGCAGAGTCGATCGCCGGTGCCCAGATGATGTCGCCGTCGATGACGCGCTGCAGATGCTGGATGATCGGGTAGCCATGGTTGGAGGTCTCGTTGACCTTCAGCCACACGTCGGCGCTCAGTGCGAGCGAGTACGGACCGCTCACCGACGACAGGCGAAGCCGGCTCAACGCCTGGCTGATTGCCTCGGGGTATTCGCGAACATCGCTGGGAAGCTGGATCGGATCGCCCGGGGCCTGGCTGCGGATGCCCGCGATGCCCGCAGCGGAATAGCCTTCGAAGATGGCGCGGTCCTCGGCCTGGGCAAGACTGCGCGCAGCCTCGATGACCGGATCCCAATCGGAATCCTGTGCGCCGCGGTCGACGTCGTCGACGGCCTGCCGGCTGACCGTGAACGGCACCTTCAATTCGATGATCGACTGCGATGTGCGGGCACTGGCCTCGATACCGGGGCGCGGTGCATCGATGGGAAGCCGACGTCCCGTGGTGACCGCGGCGAGTTCCAGCCCGTGCGGACCGTTGACATCCACGAGCCGGCGACCGGCGCTGTTGCGCTTGAAGGTTCGCGTCGCCTCCTCCTCGATCTCCTTCCAGGCCGCAGCCGAGATCGGTGCGAGTTCGCGGTGCAGGTTGTTCATTTTTCCTCCGTGGTCAGCTGCCGGCGCCGGGAGAGGTCGCCGATCCGAAGGGACCCCGAATCGGGGACCGTGTCGGTGGTGATCGTTTCGGGTTCGTTCGTTTCAGGTGTTTCGGACGCGCGGTCCGGGAGCGCCGGTGGATCGTCGAGAAAATCGATCGTGGGCGCGAAATAGCGACTGCCGGTGACAGCGGTGGAGAAGTCGAGGAGCCGGTCGTAATTGCCCTCCGGTTTGCCGATGAACATGTTGCGCAACATCTCGTCGGTGACCTCGGGACCGGCCGAGTAACCGAGGAAATACGTCCCGAACTCGTCCTGGCCGACCCTGCCGAACGGCATGTTGTCGCGCATGATCTGCACTTGCTCACCGGTCTCGTCCTCGATGACGGTCAGTGCGGTGTGTGAATTGGACGGTTTGGTGTCGTCGTCCATTTCGATGTTGTCCCACTTGGTACGTCCGAAGACCTGTTCCTGCTCATCGGTGCTCGTGGCGTTCCACGCAGTCATGTTGTGCAGATACTTCTGGATCAACACGTAACTTCCGCCGGCGAAGTCGGGGTCATCGTCGGCGTCGACGGTCACTGCCCGTTCGGCGGCCGGGCCGTCGGGATTCTCTGTCCCATCGACGAATCCGACCATCGAGCGCATGTCGAACAACCGGAATCCGTGGACCTCGTCGACGATCGTCACCGCGCCCTGCAGGGCAAAGGTGATCTGGGTGGCGATCTCGAAGCAGGCGTCCATGGTCCGGGCGCGGATGTGGAAGAGCAGGTCGCCTTCTGTTGCCGGTGCCGTGTGCACGGCGCCTTGCAGCGGGATGAAGGGCGCCAGGCCCGCCGGCCGGGGACCGGTGAAGAGCCGGTCCCAGGCATCGGAGCCGATGCCGACCACACAGAGCAGCCGAGAATCGGGGACTCGTGAGGCGACCGATCGGATGAGACCGGTGACCCCGGAAAGGAAATCCCAGACAGCCTCTTCGGCGCCCTCGTTGACGGTGGCCACCAGAAAGATTGCGGCCTCGGGCAGCCGCGCCAGGATGGGTTGCGGTGTGGGGCCTTCGGAACCGGTGATGATCGTTGCCTTCCGCCGCTGATGGGTATATCCGAATCACGTTAGCGTTACCCGGAGCCGTTGGGTGCGTTGACACCCCGCCGGACAATTGTGTGCAGACTTGCGCCGCGAACACATGAGTCGAATGTCCCGGTTCGGGACGGCGCGCAAAAATATCGTTAGAACTTGATGCACGATGTATTCAAGCCGCCGGCCGATGCGTAGAACGAAATACGTGAGACCACTTCAAAAACAGCGTCCCGGTACAGAATTCGATCCCGACCCACTCCAGCAGGTGGGTCTGTGACACTCACGTCGATCTTGCCGACCCTGCGCGCGAGCATCCCAGACCCGCTCAACGACTCTTTATGGCCCGACAACACAACCACCACCGTGACGGACGTTCTCGTCGACGGACTCTCGATGACACACCTCATCGAATTGTCGGGAACGCCCGCGGTGTATCCGAGCCGCACTCCGGGGCGAGGCGTGGTGATGATGCGGGTGACCGAAGCCCGCGACGTCGGTCCACGCCGGCGGATCATCGCCGTCGACTTCGACGCCGAACGAGTGCAGCTCATCTGGTCCGAGGCGCGCCTGATCGGGCGTATCTCCACCGCCCGAGTGGCGTCGACCGACATCGGTCCGAAGGGGCGAGACGCCGCGATCACCGCCCCACGCCCGGCGGACATCGTGCCCGGCGACGTGCTGGCCGCACCCTGCGTGATGCCTCTGCACCTGTGGCTGCCGAACCGGCCCGCCGAAGTTGCCGCAGCGGGGCGGGTGCATGGGGTCTTTTCGCCGACCACCTGACCGGCTAGGTTCGACGGTAACCGACCTCGGGAGGTGGCCGCCGATGACTACTCCACCGACATCCACGACGGTGAACGTGGACCGCGACGGCCCGGTCACCATGATCAGCATCAACCGGCCGCAGGTGCGTAACGCCGTCGACGCCGTGACCGCGCAAGCGCTGGCCGATGCATTCCGCGAGTTCGACGCCGATCCAGACGCGTCGGTGGCGGTCTTGCACGGCGAGGGCGGAACATTCTGCGCCGGTGCCGATCTCAAGGCCGTGGCGTCCGGCCGCAACATGAATCGGATAGCGGCCGAGGGCGACGGCCCGATGGGCCCGACTCGAATGCGATTGTCCAAGCCCGTGATCGCGGCCATCGCCGGGCACGCGGTGGCCGGCGGTCTGGAACTCGCGTTGTGGGCCGACCTCCGGGTCGCCGACGAGGACGCCGTCCTCGGAGTGTTCTGCCGCCGATGGGGTGTGCCACTCATCGACGGTGGCACCGTGCGGCTACCTCAATTGATCGGTACGTCGCGGGCGATGGACCTGATCCTGACCGGCCGGCCGGTGTCGGCGGGTGAGGCCGGACAGATGGGGCTGGTCAACCGGGTGGTGCCGGCCGGTGAAGCGGTGTCGGCAGCCCGGGAGCTCGCCCACGAACTGGCAGCGTTCCCGCAGACCTGCATGCGCCAGGACCGGCTCTCGGTCCTCGAACAAGAAGGGCTGTACGAAGAGGACGCCATCTTCAACGAGTACGTCCACGGCCTGACGTCGCTGTCGGCCGACACGGTGGCGGGCGCGACCCGTTTCGCCGGGGGAGAAGGCAGACACGGGACGTTCGACAACGGGTCGGGCAAACGGCACGGGCCCTCAGACGAGGATCGGGGCCGCTGAGGCGTCGGTCGGCGAGAACGTCGATCTCATCGCCACCTATTCTGGATGAATGAGTGCCACCACCACGACTCCGGCCGACATCGAACAGATCGTGCGCGCGCAGGCGACCGCCGCGAAAGCCGCATCTCGCGTGCTCGCGGGCCTGACGACCGATCAGAAGAACCGGGTTCTGCACGACGCCGCCGAGGCGTTGCTGACCCAGTCCGATGCGGTCCTGGCCGCCAACGCCGAGGACGTCGCCCGGGCCGAGGCCGCCGGGACCGAGGCCAGCCTGATCGACCGGCTGCGTTTGACGGCCGACCGGATCGAGGGCATCGCCACCGGACTGCGACAGGTGGCCGGACTGCCCGATCCGATCGGTGACGTGATCGCCGGCAAGACGTTGCCCAACGGGATGCAGCTCCGGCAGGTCCGGGTGCCGCTCGGCGTGGTCGGCATGGTCTACGAAGCCCGGCCGAACGTCACGGTCGACGCCTTCGGCATCGCACTGAAGTCGGGCAATGTGGCGCTGCTGCGTGGCTCGTCGTCGGCCGCGAGTTCCAACGCCGAACTCGTCCGGATCCTGCGCGAGACCCTCACCGCCGCGGGTCTGCCCGCCGACGCGGTGCAGTTGCTGCCGTCGGAGGACAGGTCGAGCGTCACCCATCTCATCCGGGCCCGCGGGCTCGTCGACGTGGTGATCCCCCGCGGCGGGGCCGGATTGATCAAGGCAGTGGTCGAGAACGCGACCGTACCGACCATCGAGACCGGAACCGGCAACTGCCACATCTACATCCACTCGGCGGCCGATCTCGACATGGCGGAAGACCTGGTCCTCAATTCCAAGACCCGTCGGCCCAGCGTCTGCAACACCGCCGAGACGCTCCTCATCGATCAGGCGATCGCCGCGACCGCGCTGCCGCGCCTGACCCAGGCACTGCAGAGCGCCGGGGTGGTCATCCACGGCGACGAAGCGGGCATGACCCCGGCCACCGAAACCGATTGGTCCGACGAGTACCTGACACTCGACATCGCGGTGAAGGTCGTCGCGGGTATCGACGAGGCCGTCGACCACATCGACCGGTACGGCACCAGCCACACCGAGGCGATCGTCACCGCGGATCTGGCCGCGGCCACCGAGTTCACCCAGCGCGTCGACGCCGCAGCTGTCATGGTGAATGCCTCCACCGCGTTCACCGATGGCGAGCAGTTCGGGTTCGGTGCCGAGATCGGCATCTCCACCCAGAAGTTGCACGCCCGTGGCCCGATGGGGCTCCCCGAACTGACGTCCACCAAGTGGATCGCCTGGGGCAACGGCCAGACCCGACCCCGCTAACCCCGAGCCGCCCGGTCCGGATCCAGCTGCCCGTCCAACCACATACCCAGGAGCAACAACGATGGCCGTAGAGCCCAGTTTCACCGACGTGCCCGGCGTACGCCAGACGCTTGCCGGCGTCGGGTATCTGGCCGACGAGGCAACCTCGACGTCGGTGTTCCTGGCAGACCGGCTGGGTAAACCTCTGCTCGTCGAAGGCCCCGCCGGTGTAGGCAAAACCGAGTTGGCGCGCGCGATCTCGCAGTCCACCGACGCCGATCTGGTGCGACTGCAGTGCTACGAGGGGATCGACGAGGCCCGCGCGCTCTACGAGTGGAACCACGCCAAGCAGATCTTGGCGATCCAGGCGACCGGTCAGCGTGGCTGGGACGAGACCAAGGCAGACATCTTCTCCGAGGAGTTCCTGCTGGCGCGTCCGCTGCTCAAGGCCATCACCGCGCCCGGACGGACCGTGTTGCTCATCGACGAGGTCGACAAGGCCGATGTCGACATCGAAGGCCTGCTCCTCGAGGTCCTCAGCGATTTCGCGATCACGATCCCCGAGATGGGCACGGTCACCGCCACCCGCCGCCCGATCGTGCTGTTGACGTCCAACGCCACCCGGGAATTGTCCGAGGCCCTCAAACGCCGCTGCCTGTACCTCTTCATCGACTTCCCCGACGCGGCGCGCGAGCGGGAGATCCTGGCCAGCCGGGTACCGCAGCTCGCCGAGTCGGTTGCAAAAGAACTCGTCCGCATCATCGGGGTCCTGCGCACCCTCGACATCCGCAAGAAGCCGTCGGTGGCCGAGACGATCGACTGGGCCCACACGCTGCTGGCTCTCGGTGTCGGTGAGAAGCCGGGGACCGACATCGACAACGCGTTGATCGCCCAGACCCTGGGGGTCGTCCTCAAGCACCGTCCGGACGTGGCCACGGCCCTCAAGGAACTGAAGCTGAGCTGAGCGCGCCGTGCCCACCCCCATTGCGACTGCCCCCTTCATCACCCAGCTGACCGGGTTCGTCGACGACCTCCGGGCTCGCGGGATCGTGGTCGGGCCGGCGAACCTGATCGATGCCGGGGAGGCGGCCACGGTCCTCGACCTCCTCGACCGGGAAAGCTTCCGCGAGGGGATGGCCTGCACGCTGCTCCACGACAACGGACACCGCCGGGTCTTCGACTCGGTCTTCGATCTGTGGTTCCCACTCGGCGCCGGTGACCGCAGTGGCGACCTGGACGCCGCGTTCGCCCGGGATGCCGACGGCAAGATCGACACCGAGGCCGTGCGGTCCCGTCTCGCCGAACTCCTGGCCGACGATTCGCCGGAGTCCGACGCGGAGTTGGCCCGGTTCGCGGCGATGGTCGTTGCGGAGATGGGCAAATATCAGGCGACCCGGGATTCGGCGTACTCCACGTATCAGGCGATGTCGACGATCGATCCGCAGACGCTGATCGCCCGGATCGCCGCGGCCATGGCCGTCGGCGGCGGCGGTACCGAGGTCGACGGTAGGGATCCGCTCTTCCGCAAGGCCGCCGCCGACCGGGTCCGGAAGTTCCGGACCCTGATCGACGGTGAGACCAAACGCCGGATGGCCGAACGCAACGGACGCGAACGGGTCTCGCAGTACGCGGTGCCGAACCTGCCAGAACGCATCAACTTCCTGTCCGCAGGCGCGGCCGAGATCGCCGAGGTCCGTCGCACGGTCGCACCCCTGGCACGACTGCTGGCATCACGCCTGGAGATCCGCAGGCGACGCGCACACCGCGGCGCCATCGACGTCCGCAAGACACTGCGCGCCTCGATGTCGACCGGGGGTGTGCCGATCGATCTGGTGCGCCGCAAGCCGCGTCCCGGCCGTCCCGAACTGGTTGTCCTCTGTGATGTATCGGGGTCGGTCGCCGGTTTCTCCCAGTTCACCCTTCAGCTCGTCTATGCGTTGCGGCAACAGTTTTCGAAGGTCCGGGTCTTCGCGTTCGTCGACACCGTGGACGAGGTGACCGAGTTCTTCGACGGTCCCGACCTCGACGTCGCCGACGCGATCGGGGACATGATCAAGAATGCCAAGCTGATCACCCGCGACGGTCACTCCGACTACGGCCACGCGTTCGCGGGCTTCGCCGAGGAGCATCTGGACGCCCTGACACGACGCGGCGCCCTGCTGATCCTGGGCGACGGGCGTAACAACTATCGCGACCCGAAGCTCGACGCGCTGACCAAGATGGTCGACCACACCAGGCACGCCTACTGGCTCAATCCGGAGGCCGGGGTCAACTGGGATTCGGGTGACTCGATTGCCGCCACCTACTCCGATGTGATTGACATGCACGAATGCCGAAACGCCTCACAGCTGGCAAAGGTGATCGCCAACCTGCTGCCCGTATGAGCTGATCAGTAGACTCAATCCTCATGCCCGAAACGACACCTGACTCCCGCGCCTCCACAGGGCGGAAGATCGGCGTCATGGGCGGCACCTTCGACCCCGTCCACAACGGCCACCTGGTCGCTGCGAGCGAGGTCGCGGACCGCTTTGGTCTCGATGAGGTCATCTTCGTCCCCACCGGCCGGCCCTGGCAGAAGTTCCAGGCCGACGCCGGGGTCAGCCCACCCGAAGACCGCTACCTGATGACCGTGATCGCAACCGCGTCAAACCCACGGTTCTCGGTGAGCAGGGTGGACCTCGACCGCGAAGGTGACACCTACACGGTCGACACGCTACGTGACCTGCGTCGCATGAACCCCGACGCGGAATTGTTCTTCATCACGGGTGCGGACGCGTTGGCATCGATCTTGTCTTGGCAGGACTGGGAAGTGTTGTTCGAGTTGTCGAGCTTTGTCGGGGTCTCCCGGCCCGGCTACGAACTCGGCGCAGCACATCTCGACAGGCATCTGCAGAAGCTTCCTCCCGATACCCTCCATCTGATGGAGATACCGGCATTGGCGATCTCGTCCACGGACTGCCGCGCCCGCGCGGCGGCCGGACGGCCGGTCTGGTACCTGGTACCGGACGGAGTGGTGCAGTACATCAGTAAGCGAAAGCTCTACCAATCGAAAGGCACTCTGTGACAGCGTCACCCGAAGCGGTCGCCATGGCCACCGTCGCCGCCCACGCGGCCGCCGACAAACTGGCCGCCAATGTGATCGTTCTCGATGTTTCCGAGCAGTTGGTCATCACCGACTGTTTCGTCATCGCATCGGCGGACAACGAACGACAGGTCAGCGCCATCGTTGACGAGGTCGAGGAAAAACTGCGCGAAGCCGGCCACAAGCCGGTCCGGCGTGAAGGCACCCGTGAAGGGCGCTGGACCCTGCTCGACTACATCGACGTGGTCATCCACGTTCTCCATGAAGAGGAGCGGGAGTTCTACGCTCTCGAACGTCTGTGGAAGGACTGCCCGGTCCTGGACATCCCCGGGCTCGAAACCCCCGTGATCGCGACCGGCGGTGACGACGAAGAGCCCGAGAGCCCTGACGATGAATGAGTTGTTGCGTCCGGACGGACACGACTCGAGCGTTGAACGGATGACGCCGGTCGTGCGCCGGCTCGTGCTGCTTCGGCACGGGCAGACCGACTACAACGCAACGAGCCGCATGCAGGGACAGCTCGACACCGATCTGTCCGAGCTGGGTGTGCACCAGGCTGCGGCGGCGGCGGAGGTGCTTGCCGCCAGGGAACCGCGGCTGATCATCTCCTCGGACCTGCGGCGGGCGCGGGACACCGCGGCCGCACTGGCCGAGCAGGTCGGCCTCGAGGTCGGGCTGGACCAGCGACTGCGCGAGACCCATCTCGGCGAGTGGCAGGGGCTGACCCATCATGAGGTCGATGCACTGCTGCCCGGGGCCCGCCGCATCTGGCGCGATGACGCCACCTGGACGCCACCCGGTGGCGAGAGTCGCGTCGACGTGGCCCGCCGAAGCATGCCGGTGGTAGAGGAACTCGTTGCCGGACTTGGTGATTGGGGCCGCGGTGACAACGCTGACTCACCCGTTGTCCTGGTGGCGCACGGTGGGGCGATCGCCGCCCTGACCGCAGGCCTGCTCGGACTTCCGATCAGCCACTGGCCGGTCTTCGGCGGACTGGCCAACACCAGTTGGGTACAGCTCAGCGGGCACGGCGAGGACGACGACACCACCTGGCGACTCGACGTGTGGAATGCGTCCGCCGAGGTCTCCGACCTGGCCGTCCAGTGAGTGCGATGTCATGAGCCAAGACCTCGTGCCGGCCGCTGATCCGCTCGGAACAGGGGGGCGGGGCAGTCTGCTGGTGCTCTCGGATTCACTGGCCTACTACGGACCCAAGGGCGGGCTGCCCGCCAACGATCCGCGGATCTGGCCGACCTTGGTCGCGGAGGAACTCGGGCTCGAGCTCGAACTGTTCGGGCGGATCGGCTGGACCAGCCGCGATGTCTGGTGGGCCCTGACCCAGGATCCGAACATCTGGGCTGCCGTCCCGCGCGCCAGCGCGGTGGTTTTTGCTTTCGGTGGGATGGACTCGCTGCCGTCGCCGCTGCCCACCGCACTGCGGGAACAGATCCGCTACGTGCGGCCACCGCGGTTGCGACAGTATGTCCGCGACACCTACGGATGGCTGCAGCCGCGGCTGGCCCGGACCGGCTGGCCGCTGGCACTGCCACCGGCGCTGACGGCCGACTATCTCGGCAAGATCCACGAGGCGCTGATCGCGATCCGGCCCGATTTGCCCGTGGTCGCCTGCCTGCCGTCGACGCACCGCAGTCCCTACTACGGCAACGTGCACAAGGGACGACCGCAGACGGTGGCCGCGATGACCGAGTGGGCCCGGGCCGCGCAGGTTCCACTCGTCGACCTGATGCCGCCGACCGCGGCACACTTCGACCGCGGCGAAGGCAATCCGGACGGTATTCACTGGGGCTTCGGTTGTCACCGTGAGGTCGCCGATCTGGTGCAGGCCGCGGTGTCCGGCGCCCTGACGACTTCCGGCCCGTCGACGACTAACGTGTCCCTGTGACCGTTGTCATCGTGACCGACTCCTCGGCGCGCCTGCCGGAGGCACTGCGCCGGCGGTACCGCATCAGACAGGTGCCGTTGCATGTCCTCTCGGGTGAGCTGGATCTGCGTGAGGACGTCGACGAGATCGGTCCGGACATCTACAACAACCCGCAGACGACCACCTCGGGTGTGACACCGGCAGACCTCGAGGCCGCGTACGCCCAGGCCGTGGACGAAAGCGACGGCGACGGAGTGGTCGCGGTCCACCTGTCCCGGCGGTTCAGCGGGACCTGGGGGTCGGCGCGCGTGGTCGCCGAGAAGTTCCAGGGCCACATCCGAGTGGTCGATTCACGGACCGTGGGGCTCGGAGTCGGGTTCTCGACTCTTGCCGCAGCACAGCATGCCGAGGCCGGTGCCGACATGGACCGCGTGTACGAGGCGGCGATCCGTGTCGGGTCGACCACGGAATGTCTGCTGTGTGTGCAGCAGTTGGAGAATCTGCGGTCGAGCGGACGCATCGGCGCCACCACCAGATTGTTTGCCTCGGCACTCGCGATCAAGCCGATCCTGCGCGTGGTCGACGGGACGTTGGCGCTCAAGGAAAAGCAGCGGACCACGTCCAAGGCCATCGCCAAGATCATCGATTCCGCCGTTGAGATAGCCGACCAGCGCCCGGTGACCCTTGGGGTACAGCATTGTGAGGCACCGGATCTCGCGAACCAGATCATCGAAGCGCTCCAGTCCAAGCTGACCATCACCTCGCTGGTGCAAGCCGACTTCGGTCCGGTCTTGTCTCGGCACGTGGGCAGTGGAGCCGTCGGTATCGCCGTGACAACCTCACTGGACCCGATCGATCTTTCCTGAGTCCACCGCACACGAGCCACTTATACGAGGACGAGCCACAAATTTGCGGCTCGTCGTCGTATAAGTGGCTCGTGTGGTGGTTGTCCACAGTTCGCTGCTGCGCCCACAGGATCGGCGTCGCGGCACCTCTGTGCCGGTGAACTGGCGGGCCGGTTTCCTACAGTTCGGCCATGAGAAGCAATCTCGATCGCTTGGCGGAACCGGGTTCACCGGAGCCGCCCGAACCACCGCAATCGTCATGGGCGCAGGCCGAACCGGTGCAATCAGAAGCGGCGCAATTCGGTGTCCCGGCCGAACCTGCTGCGCCTGACTGGTTGGGATCGGCGCAGTGGTTGCACGGCACCACGACGCACGAATCCGAACGTGTTCGTCCGGCTGCTGCCGCTGACCCCGATGATCCCGACGACGGATACCGTCCGCGGTGGGCAGAGGACGACCCTGAACCCGAGGGCCCATTGAAGCGTCGGTGGCGCTCCACTCCGGCGGCCGCCATCGCACTGGTGGCAGTGGGATTGTGCGCCACTGCCATAGCCCTGTACACAGCGTTCGCCAGTGGCGGTACGGGCCCGCAGGTGCCGGTGAACTTTCCGACCACCGCCGGGGCGGCCGCGCCGAGCACCGCAGTGAGTGCGGGTGGGC
This sequence comes from Williamsia sp. z34, assembly GCF_059553395.1. Lineage (NCBI taxonomy): Bacteria > Bacillati > Actinomycetota > Actinomycetes > Mycobacteriales > Nocardiaceae > Williamsia > Williamsia sp. z34. The sequence goes on from NZ_JCANWW010000001.1 coordinate 339,961, forward strand.
CGGTTCCGGAAAGCGCCTCACCTCCAGCCGAACTCGTCATCAGTGTGGTCGGTCTGGTGCACCGGCCCGGGCTTGTCCGCCTGCCGCCGCAGGCTCGGGTGGCCGATGCCATCAGCAGCGCCGGCGGCGCGAAGAACGGCGCGGATCTGTTGTCGCTGAACATGGCCCAGCCGCTTCGCGACGGTGATCAGATCCTGGTGGGTTTCGCCGATCCGGCCGGCGGGGTCCAGATGCGCAGTGCGGTGGTGCCGGTCGACGGCTCAGGGGGTGCGGGCGCCACGACAGCGGCGCCAACCGGTTCCGCGTCGGCCGCACCCGTATCCGGGGGACTGGTCAACATCAACACCGCAACCGACATCGAGTTGGACACCTTGCCCGGTGTGGGACCGGTGACCGCGGCGTCGATCATCGCCTGGCGGCAGGCCAACGGCAACTTCGCCTCCGTCGATCAGTTGGCGGAGGTCGACGGGATCGGGCCCGGTCGTCTGGAGAAGCTCCGGGACAAGGTCACGGTGTGACGGCTTTGGCAACGTCGACCGGTCACGGGCGCACCCGGCTTGACATGCGACTGGTGCCCGCGGCGGCCGCGAGTTGGTTCATTTCGACTCTGGGGGTACTCAGTTCGATCCCGGTCACCGCCGCAGCGGCCGGCACGGCGTCGCTGAGCACGGTCGTGATGATCGTCGCGATGATTCGTGGGTCGCGAATTGTCATGTTGCCGTTGCTGATCGGATTCGCCGGAACCCTGGCCGGGTTCGGGTGGGCGATGGTCCTGCGGCAGCATCACATCGCGTCGAATCCGTTGGCGGACCCCGGGCTGCGGGGGAGTAAGGCAACCGCCACGGTGCGGATCTCCGACGACCCGAAGATCATCGCGCGCACCGACCGGGTGGTGGTGGCGGTGACGGTGGTGGGCGTACGCGGTCGTTCGGTCCCGAACGTGGGAGCCACAGTCTTGGCCCCGGTCGACGGATGGCTCGAACTGATTCCGGGACAACAGGTATCTGCGGTGTTCACGGTGACCGACCCGCGAAGGCCGGATCTGACGGTGGCCACACTCACAACCTCCGGCGCACCGAAGAAAGTCCGTGGCCCACCGGCCCATCAGCGGTGGGCGGGCACGGTGCGAGCGCAGTTTCAGCAGGTGTCGTCGCAGGCGCTGGGCGAGCCGGAGTCGGGCTTGCTGCCGGGGTTGGTGCTGGGGGACACCTCGGCACTGAGCGACGATCTCAAAGACAGCTTCCGGGCCTGTGGACTGACCCATCTGACCGCGGTATCCGGCGCCAACTTCGCGATCATCATCGGGGCACTGCTCCTGGTGGTCCGCTGGCTCGGCGCCGGTCCTCGTCTTGCGGTAGCTCTGACCGCTGTCGCCATCGTGGTGTTCGTGATCCTGGTCCGGCCGAGCCCGAGCGTCGTCCGTGCGGCGGTGATGGGTGGTGTGGGGTTGTCGGCGCTGTTGATCCGTCGACGTTCACAGGCCATGCCGGCACTGTGTGCGGCGATCATGACACTGCTGATGATCTGGCCGGCGTTCGCGGTGCGGCCGGGGTTCGGTCTGTCGGTGATCGCCACTGCCGGGCTCATCGTCCTCGCGCCGGTTGTCGCGGAATGGCTTCGGGATCATCATGTTCCGTTCGGTGTCGCGGAGTTGCTCGCGGTGGCCGTGGTCGCACAGGTGGTGACCACGCCGGCCGTCCTGCTGATCAGCGGACAGATCAGCTTTGTTGCGATCGTGGCCAATCTCGCGGTGGCGCTGGTGGTGGCACCGATCACCGTGCTGGGAACCAGCGCGGCGGTGGTGGCGATGATGTGGTCACCAGTTGCGGTGGTCCTGGCCCGGTTCACCGGCCCGGAACTTTGGTGGATGGTGTGGGTGGCCGAACACCTCAGTCGCGTTCCGTTTGCCACGGTGAGCCTGTGGTGATCAACCCGAACAGCGCCGGGGGACGGGAAGGCAGGAGGTGTCGCGGTTGTCTGGCACGATGACCATGTGAACAGCGTGCATCTGATCCTCGGGGATGACGAATTCCTTGCCGAACGCGCGACGTCCGCGGTGATCGCCGAAGTCCGCGGCACCGTCGACAACCCCGAGGACATCCCGATCACGCGGCTGCGGGCCGGGGATGCGACGGCACCGGAACTCGCCGAGCTGCTCAGTCCTTCACTGTTCGCCGAAGACCGGATCATCATCCTGGACGCTGCCGGTGAGGCCGGCAAAGAACCGGCGAAGCTGGTCACCGAGGTAGGTGAGAATCCGCCGGAGGGAGTCACGCTCATCGTCTGCCATTCCGGGGGTGGACGCGCCAAGTCGATGGCGTTGGCGCTGCGCAAAGCCGGGGCCGAGGTCCACGAATGTGGCAAGCTGCCGCCGTGGGAGATGGGCACGTTTGTGCGCAGCGAGTTCCTCCGGCTCGGCGTGAAGGCCAACCGCAACGTCGTCGACAAACTGGTCGAGTCGGTGCGCGCCAACCTGCGGGACCTGGCGGCGGCATGTGCGCAGTTGGTCGCCGACACCGGCGGCAAGGTGACTGTCGACTCCGTGACGCGTTATTACTCGGGTCGTCCGGAGATCAAGGGCTTCGACGTCGCGGATCTGGCGGTCAGCGGCGACCGGGCCGGAGCGTTGGAGGCCTTGCAGTGGGCGCACCATCACGGCGTGGCCCACGTACTCGTGGCCGACGCGCTCGGTGAATCGATCCACGGCATCGCCCGGGTGTACGGGATGGGCAAGCCCAATCCGCAGGCCATCGCGTCCGAGTTGGGGATGACGCCGGGCCGGGCCAAGCGCGTCCAGGCGCAAGCCATCGGATGGGATGCACCGTCGATCGCGCGTGCAATGTCGGTGGTCGCCACGCTGAACGGCGAAGTGAAAGGTCAAGCTGCCGACGCCGATTTCAGTCTGCAGCGGGCCGTGGCCGCGATTGCTGATCTGCGACCGTCGCCGCGCCGCTAGCGCGTCCACGCCGCAGCCGCTCCACCACACACGGGCCTGCCATGTCAGTGCCTGTGAAGCACACGACTTTCGCATACAACAAACACCCCGGCGACTGCGTGGGAGCCGCCAGGGTGAGCGCGTCTAACGTGAAGTTATGGGGCCCGGTGACGGGCGGGGCAGATCAGAGCTTGTTCAGCGCCAATGCCATGGCCGACTTCTTGTTGGCGGCCTGGTTCGAGTGGATGACACCCTTGGTGGCAGCCTTGTCCAGCTTCTTGCCGGTGGCAACCAGGAGCTCGGAAGCCTTGTCCTTCTCGCCGGACGCAACGGCCTCGCGGAATGAACGGATCGCGGTACGCAGGGCCGACTTGGTCGACTGGTTACGCAGTCGTGCAGCTTCGTTGGTCTTGTTCCGCTTGATCTGAGACTTGATGTTTGCCACGCGTGTATTTTCCTTAGCTCAAAGATGGTCGTTTCGGTGTCAGCACCAGCGAGCCACATTACCAGCCGGGTCACTGTGACCCAAATTGCCGACCGGGCCGCAAGATGTGGTGCAGTCAATACCGCGTGGTGGTCAGCCGATATCGGTCACTTACGGCACCATGTGTCAGATGACGGCGGCAACAGCAGCAGGTTCGAAACGTGCGGGAGCACCTCGGGGAAACGGAACCAAGCCTTCGGCGGGGGACCCTCCAACAGGCAAGAAGTCCGCGAAAGTGACGGGTACAGGCGCGCCGCGCGACAAGGCCGCCAAGAAGTCGACCGCGGCCAAACCGGCGAACGGCGCGGTCGGGATCTTCGAGGGATACGAGGCCGGTCCGTACGGCGGTGCCTTCGACGAGATGTTCGACGGCTACGACACCGCCGAGGTCCGCGGCCCGTACAAGGGCATTCACAAGGCGCTCGGCAGCTATGACGGAGCCGATCTGGAGACCCGGGTCGAGGCGCTGGGCCGGGCATTCATCGACCAGGGCATCACGTTCTCGCACTCGGGTCAGGAGCGACCCTTCCCGCTCGACGTGGTTCCCCGGGTCATCTCGGCCGGCGAGTGGGCGAAACTCGAACGCGGGATCACCCAGCGCGTCAAGGCGCTGGAGATGTTCCTCGACGACATCTACGGCGACCAGGCCATCCTGCGTGACGGCGTGGTGCCGAAGCGGCTCATCACCTCCTGTGAACACTTTCACCGTCAGGCCGTGGGCATCCGGCCGCCCAACGGCGTGCGAATCCATGTCGCGGGAATCGACCTGATCCGCGACGAGCACGGCGACTTCCGAGTGCTCGAGGACAACCTGCGCTCACCCTCGGGGGTGTCGTATGTGATGGAGAACCGTCGCACGATGGCCCGGGTGTTCCCGGACCTGTTCGCTTCCCATCGGGTGCGCGCGGTCGGCGACTATGCGTCGCACCTGCTGCGGGCCCTGCGGGCGTCGGCGGCGTTCAACGAGGCCGATCCAAATGTTGTGGTCCTGACCCCCGGTGTGGCCAATTCGGCGTACTTCGAACACTCGTTGCTCGCTCGCCAGATGGGTGTCGAGCTCGTCGAAGGTCGAGACCTGTTCTGCCGCGACAACATTGTCTACATGCGCACCACTGAAGGTGAGCAGCGCGTGGATGTCATCTATCGTCGCATCGACGACGACTTCCTCGATCCCATGCAGTTCCGCCCCGATTCGATGCTCGGTGTGGCCGGGTTGTTGAATGCCGCGCGGGCCGGCAACGTCGTCATCTCCAGCGCCGTCGGCAACGGAGTGGGTGACGACAAGCTGACCTACACCTACGTCCCCGAGATCATCGAGTATTACCTGGGGGAGAAGCCGAGTCTGGGCAATGTCGACACATTGCGTTGCTGGCTCGAAGACGAGTGCGAAGAGGTCCTCGACCGGATCGATGAACTCGTGGTCAAACCTGTCGAGGGTTCAGGTGGTTACGGCATCGTGTTCGGACCGGACGCCACAGCGGAGGAATTGAACGTGTTGGCGCGCAAGGTTCGTCAGGATCCGCGCGGCTGGATCGCGCAGCCTGTTGTTCAGCTCTCGACCGTTCCCACCAAGATCGGGGGACAGTTGGCGCCCAGGCATGTGGATCTGCGTCCGTTCGCGGTGAACGACGGCGAATCGGTGTGGGTGCTGCCCGGTGGGTTGACCCGGGTTGCCTTGCCGGAGGGCTCACTGGTGGTCAACTCCAGCCAGGGCGGCGGGTCGAAGGACACCTGGGTGCTCGCCTCACGTACCTCGGCCGAAGAGCGGGAACTCGCCGGCGACGAATTGGTCAGCCGCTCGGGGGCAACGGCACAGAGCACACCCACCGAACAGGGCCCGGACATCGCATCGCAGCAGGAACAACAACAGCAGCAACAGCAACAACAACAACAGTTCGGTGGTGACCGCTGATGATGCTCGCTCGAAATGCCGAGTCGCTCTACTGGATCGGTCGCTACGTCGAACGCGCTGATGACATCGCCCGGATCCTTGACGTGGCAGTCCATCAGCTTCTCGAGGACACCACCGTCGACCCCGATGCCCGGTGTCGGCTGGTGCTCGAAGTCCTGGGTATGGAGTTGCCCCCGAAAAACGAGCCACTCGACGCGTGGTCGCTGACCGAGCGGGTCGCGTATTCGAAGACACTGCCCGGTTCGATCGTCGACAGTGTCGGGCACGCCCGTGAGAATGCCAGGGGCGCGCGAGAAGTCACCTCCAGTGAGATGTGGGAATGCCTGAACACCACGTACAACGGACTCGGTGACGCAGAACGGGTCGCCCGGAAGCTGGGCCCCTACGAGTTTCTCTCCTATGTGAAGAACCGCGCCGCGATGTTCGCCGGGCTGGCCGATGCGACCCTGAGTCACGACGACGGATATCGCTATCTACTGCTCGGGCGTTCCGTGGAGCGGGTCGACATGACCGTCCGAATGCTGTTGTCGCGAGCCGGAGACCGTTCGGGCTCACCGGCCTGGGTCACCGTATTGCGTTCGGCGGGTGCGCATGACACGTATCTGCGGACCTACCGCGGAGCGCTCGACGCGACCCGGGTCGTCGAGTTCATGCTGCTCGACCGACTGTTCCCGCGATCGGTGTTCCACGCCATCAGTCTCGCGGAGCAGCAGCTTCTCGAACTCGACAATCGGCCCAGCCGCGTCGGGGCCCGCGCCGAGGCGCAGCGACTTCTGGGCCGGGCGCGTAGCGGCCTGGAGTTCATGCAGCCGGGAATCTTGTTGCAGGACCTGCAACCTCGACTGAAGGAACTGCAGGAGACGTGCCGGGAAGTGAGTGAGGCCGTGACGGCGCAGTACTTCCACGTCTCGCCCTATGTCGCGTGGGCCGGGGTTTCGGCCAGCGATTCCGTTGATCGCTTCATCGAGGAGAGTGAACTGTGAGCTGGCGCCTGCGGGTTGTGCATTCGACGGGTTTTGCCTACAACGCCCCGGTCACGTCGTCCTACAACGAGGCTCGGCTCACGCCTCGAAGCGACACTCGGCAGAACGTGATCATCAACCGCGTCGAGACGATCCCGGCGACTCGTTCATACCGCTACACCGACTACTGGGGTACCGCGGTCACCGCGTTCGACCTGCACGCTCCGCACGAGGAGCTGGAGGTCTCGGGAATGTCGGTGGTCGAGACCGAATCCGACGAAATACCCTCCGAAGAAGAACAGCTCGGGTGGGAAGATCTGCACTCGTACAGCGTTGTCGACCGCTATGACGAGCTGCTCAGCAACACCGGCTACGTCCCGGGCAGTCGTCAGCTGGCGCAGATCGCAAAGCGATTGGCCAAGGGGTTGACTCCGCACGAAGCGGTACTCGCGGTGTGCCAGTGGGTCAATGCGGAGATGGAGTATGTGCCGGGCACCACCGGCGTGCACACCTCGGCCGTCGACGCCTGGAAGGAAAAGAAAGGCGTCTGCCAGGACTACGCGCACCTGTGTCTGGTGATGTTGCGCAGCCTGGGTATCCCGTCGCGCTACGTGTCCGGGTACCTGCATCCGAATCGGAAGGCGGCGATCAACCGCACCGTCGAAGGCCAGTCCCACGCCTGGATCGAGTCGTGGACCGGCCGATGGTGGGGCTACGACCCGACCAACGATGTGACGATCACCGAGCGTCACGTGTCGGTCGGTGTTGGTCGCGACTACTCCGACGTCACCCCGCTCAAGGGCATCTACACCGGCGCCGGCGCGAAAGACCTCGAAGTCAAGGTCGAGATCACCCGGTTGGCCTGATCGATATCAGTTCGTCGCCCTGAAAACTGTGCGATAGCGGGCGTCCGAGGGCATATTGCACTCGGCGCCTGCCCATCTGACAGTTTTCAGGGCCTTTGCTTTCAAAGGTGCGGTCAGTGCCAGCCGTATCGGCTGCGCAGGACCGCGGCCACCTGATCGAACTGCGCGCGGGGCACGATGGCGCCTTCGCGGCGGATCCCGTTCTCGGCGATGTCGAGGACGCGGTCGAGCCGGATGAAGCTCTCCCGGTGCTCCCTGTCCCAGGACCCGGTACCGATGCTGACCCAATCCCGGTCGTCGCGACGATGCTCCTGGCTCGAGAGCATCAGTCCGAGCAGGGTGTTGCCGTCGCGGCCGACGACCAGCACTGGCCGGTCCTTGCCCTGCGACGGATCGTCCTCGAATTCGACCCAGGTCCAAACGATTTCGCCGGGGTCGGCGTTGCCGTCGGCCGCGGGGGAGTACTCGAGCTTCCTGGCCCGCTGCTCGGTGGGGCGGGTGGGAGTCGGTCCGGTTCGAGCACCGGGCCGCGCTGCGGACCCTGTTGTGGACCGAGCTGCGGGCGAGGACTTCGTGCCCGACGACTTGGTCAGTTCGCGGAGCAGTCTCGGGCCGTGTTGCCGGACCAGCGACATCGCCAGTCGGCTGAATTTTCCTGCCATCGGTTCAGCCTATTGGCCGCCCTCGATCGCGAAGAACTCGAACATCGCATCGACGGCGAGCCGGGGTGAGCCCGAGCGGTCCGGCTTGAGGTCGTGCCCGACCTTCGGTAGGTCGATGAGCCGGGTGGGTGCCGGGATCAGATCGAGCGCGGCGGTGAGTTCGTCGGTCGTGGCAAAGGGATCACTCGCGCCGTGGACCACCATGACCGGCCGCGTGATCGATGGCAGGTGTTCCGTGCGCAGCCGGTCGGGTTTGCCCGGCGGATGCAGGGGATAGGACGTCAACACCAGTCCGTCGGCGACGGCCGGGTCGTCGGCCACGACCATCGAGGCCTGCCGTCCGCCGTAGGAGTGTCCACCGACGAGCAACGGTCCGGCCGATTCGCTCCGAAACGCGGTGCACGCGGCGACGATCCCGGCGCGGTCTGCGGCGGCGCCGGACGGGCTCGGTGGACCCTTGGGTCGCTTCTGCCGGTACGGGAGGTCGATGCGGGCCACCGCGACATCGCGTTCGCAGAGCAGTTCGGCCATCGCGCGCAGCATCGGCGAATTGTGGTTTCCGCCGGCTCCGTGCGCGAGAATCACCGCCGCGAGCGCGGTCCCGGAGGGGCGGTGCAGGGCCCCGACGACACCGTCGGAATCCCAGTCGATGACAGTCATGAGCTCACGCTAGCCGCTGCCGAGCGCACCGAATGCCGACCCGGCGGCCCGGCCATGAGAAACTGGAGGTCACACGTGTGCCCAAATGCCGACAGAGCTCGGTCGGGGCTCGACCAGCATCACCCGCGTCACCCAAGGAGTGAGTTCAATTCCCAGGCTTTCCGACACCACGTTCACTGATCCTTCCAAGATCAGGAACTTCTGCATCATCGCGCACATCGACCACGGCAAGTCGACGCTTGCCGACCGGATGTTGCAGGTCACCGGAGTTGTCGAAGGTCGCGACATGCGCGCGCAGTACCTCGACCGGATGGACATCGAGCGGGAACGCGGCATCACCATCAAGGCGCAGAACGTGCGGCTGCCGTGGAATGTCGACGGCACCGACTACGTGATGCACCTGATCGACACACCCGGCCACGTCGACTTCACCTATGAGGTCTCACGTGCGCTCGAGGCGTGTGAGGGTGCGGTGCTGTTGGTGGACGCCGCGCAGGGCATCGAGGCGCAGACGCTCGCCAACCTGTACCTGGCGCTCGACAAGGATCTGACCATCATCCCGGTGCTGAACAAGATCGACCTGCCCGCCGCCGACCCCGATCGGTATGCCGCGGAGATCGCGCACATCATCGGCTGCGAGCCCGGCGACGTGCTGCGGGTCTCGGGCAAGACCGGTGTCGGTGTCACCGAGTTGCTCGACGAAGTCGTGAAGCTGATCCCGGCCCCGGTCGGCGATCCGGACGCCCCGGCCCGCGCGATGATCTTCGACTCGGTCTACGACACCTACCGCGGTGTGGTGACTTATGTGCGTGTGGTCGACGGCAAGATCGTCCCCCGCGAGAAGATCAAGATGATGTCCACCGGGACCACCCACGAGCTCCTCGAGGTCGGCATCGTCTCGCCGGACCCGAAGCCCTCGAAGGGTCTTGGGGTCGGCGAGGTCGGCTACCTCATCACCGGTGTCAAGGATGTCCGTCAGTCGAAGGTCGGTGACACGATCACCCTGGCGCGCAACGGTGCCACCGAGCCGCTCACCGGCTATCGCGAACCCCGACCGATGGTCTACTCGGGGCTCTATCCGGTGGACGGGTCGGATTACCCGGTTCTGCGTGAAGCGCTGGACAAGCTGCAACTCAACGACGCCGCACTCACGTACGAGCCGGAGACCTCGGTGGCCCTGGGTTTCGGTTTCCGCTGTGGCTTCCTCGGACTGCTGCACATGGAGATCAGCCGGGAACGCCTCGAGCGCGAGTTCGGCCTGAACCTGATCTCCACCGCGCCCAACGTGGTCTACCGCGTCGAGATGGAAGACGGCACCGAGCACGTCGTGACCAACCCGTCCGACTGGCCAGACGGCAAGGCCCGCAACATCTACGAGCCGATCGTGAAGACCACGATCATCTCGCCCAGTGAGTTCATCGGTTCGATCATGGAGCTGTGCCAGTCACGGCGCGGTGAGCTCGGTGGCATGGACTATCTGTCGGAGACCCGTGTCGAACTCCGTTACACGCTGCCGATGGCGGAGATCATCTTCGACTTCTTCGATTTGCTCAAGTCGCGGACCCGCGGCTACGCCAGCCTTGACTACGAGGAGTCCGGCGAGCAGATTTCGCAGCTGGTCAAGGTCGACATCCTGTTGCAGGGCGAGGCGGTGGATGCGTTCAGTGCGATCGTCCACAAGGACGGTGCCGCGGCGTACGCCACGAAGATGACCACCAAGCTCAAAGAGCTGATCCCGCGTCAGCAGTTCGAGGTGCCGATCCAGGCTGCCATCGGGTCGAAGATCATTGCGCGCGAGAACATCCGGGCCATCCGCAAGGACGTGCTGGCCAAGTGCTACGGCGGTGACATCAGTCGTAAACGCAAGCTCCTCGAGAAGCAAAAAGAGGGCAAGAAACGGATGAAGACGATCGGTCGCGTCGAGGTGCCGCAGGAGGCATTTGTGGCAGCACTGTCGTCGGACGACCCAAGCGACAAGAAGGGCAAGTAGCGGGAGACTTCGGGCGCGCGACACTACGATCGGTCCATGGCATCGAATCCTGTCCTGGTCCCCAGTCCGCACCTGCATGGTCTGCCCGACTTCCCTTCGATCAGCGACGACGATTTTCTGCCTGCTTTCGAAGAGGCGATGGCCGAGCATCTGCGTGAGGTCGAGAAGATCGCCGGGCAGAAGGCCTCGCCGACGTTCGCCAACACCGTCGAAGCGCTCGAACGCAGTGGTCAGGCGCTGGCCAGGGCGGCCGGGATCTTCTACAACCTCACCGGTGCCGACACCAACCCGCAGCGCAACGCGATGTCCACGGAGCTCGCGCCGAAGCTGACGGCACACGCCAACACCATCGCGCTGAACCCGGGACTGTTCGCCCGGATCAACCAGCTGTTCGAGACCCGGACGAGTCTGGATCTGGACGAACCGTCGATGCGGTTGCTCGAGAAGCGTCATCGGGAGGCGATCCGGGCCGGCGCCGGACTCGACGTCGACCAGCAACCGCGGATGCGTGAGATCTCGGAGCGACTTTCCACCCTGACCACCGAGTTCGGGCAACGTGTTCTCGAGGGCAGCAACGAGGCAGCGGTGCTGGTCGACACCGAGGACGAGCTCGCGGGTCTGTCCGCTGGGCAGATCGCGGCGGCTCGTCGCGCAGCGAAGGACGCGGGCCATCCGTCGGGTTATCTGCTGGCCATCGAGTTGCCGACGAGCCAGTCCGCGGTTGCCTCCCTGGAGGATTCAGAAACCCGGCGCCGGGTGTTCGAGGCCTCGGTGACGCGGTGCGCCCTCGGGGGCCCCAACGACACCCGCGACATCGTCTTGGAGATCGTCAGGTTGCGCGCCGAACGCGCGAGGATGCTCGGCTACCGCGATCACGCGGAGTTCGTGATCGCCGAGGAGACCGCGCCCGGTCCGGAGGCTGTCGAAGACCTGTTGTCCGACCTGGTGGCCTCGGCCATGCGCGCCGGTGGACGTGAGCTGACCGAGCTATCCGCCGAGCACGGTACGGAGATCGGCGCCGCCGACCTCACCTACTTGCTGGCCAAAGCCGATCAGCAGCGGGCCGCGGTGCCGCTGGATACGTTCTCGGACTATCTCGAACTCGACTCGGTGCTGACGAAGGGTGTGTTCTACGCCGCCGGTCAGCTCTACGGGTTGTCGTTCCGGGAGCGCACGGATCTGCCCGTCTACCACCCCGATGTACGTGTGTGGGAGGTGCTCGACCGAGCCAATACGTCCATTGGATTGTTCCTCGGCGACTTCTACGCCCGGCCCAGCAAGCGCGGCGGGGCGTGGATGAACAACTTCGTCGACCAGAGTTACCTGCTCGACAAACGGCCGGTGGTGGTCAACGTCCTCAACCTCACCAGACCCGAAGAGGGACAGCCCGCTTTGCTGACGATGGATCAGTTGACAACGTTGTTCCATGAGTTCGGCCACGCCCTGCACGGGTTGCTGTCGGCGGTCAGGTATCCGTCGCAGTCGGGAACATCGGTGCCCCGGGACTTCGTGGAGTTCCCCTCCCAGGTGAACGAGATGTGGGCGCTGCACCCGAAGGTGCTCGACAACTACGCGACGCACCACAAGACCGGTGCGCCGATCCCACCGGAGCTGGCGGACGCGGCCCGCGCCAATGCCGACGTCGAATCCGTCCACGGCACGATCGAATACCTGGCGGCAGCCGTTCTCGACATGGCCTGGCATCGGGTCACGGTCGAGGATGAGATCACCGATGTGGAGACCTTCGAGAAGGCCGCATTGGTGAAGGCGGGTGCGTCGTCGGACCTGATCCCGCCGCGATACCGCAGTGCGTACTTCAACCACATCTTCGGTGGCGGGTACTCGGCTGGCTATTACTCCTACATCTGGTCCGAGGTGCTCGACGCCGAGACCGAGCAATGGTTCCTCGACGGCGGTGGGCTCTCCGCCGAACGCGGTGCCGGCTTCGTGGCGACCACGTTGTCCCGCGGCGACAGCACCGACCCGATCAAGGCGCATCAGGAACTCCTGGGCCGCCCGGCCGAGATCGATCCGCTCCTGCGTCGCCGAGGACTTCTCCCGACCTGACCCGCCGATCCGCCGACCGTGCCGAAATCACCGTCGAGCGTGCCGAAGTTGTTGGCAGTCTGGCGTTTTCGGCACGGTCAACGGCGATAAAGGCACGGTCGACGGTGATTTCGGCACGGTCGACGGAGGGTGGGCTGGTCAGTTGGCGGGGATGAAGGTGTTGTGGCCCTGGGCTTCTTCGGCCCGGATCACGTGCATCACGGCGTTGATCAACGCCAGATGGGTGAAGGCCTGCGGGAAGTTGCCCAGGTGCCGGCCGGTGTGTGGCTCGATCTCTTCGGCGTAGAGCTTGAGCGGGCTGGCGTAGTTCAGCAGACGCTCACACAGCGTCTTGGCCCGCGGCAGTTCACCGATCTCCACGAGCGCCGACACGAGCCAGAACGAGCAGATCGTGAACGAACCCTCTTCGCCGGACAGGCCGTCGTCGGTCTCTTCGACGCGATACCGGAGGACGAGTCCGTCCTCGCTGAGCTCGTCCGCGATCGCGATCACGGTGTTGCGCACACGGGGATCGTCGGAGGGCAGGAATCGCAACAGCGGGACCAACAGCAGCGAGGCGTCGAGGGCGTCGCTGCCGTAGCGCTGGGTGAAGATGCCGCGCTCGTTCACACCGAACTCGAGGATGTCGGCCTTGATCTCGTCGGCGATCTCATTCCAGGTCTTCGCGTAGGACTTCTCGCCGTGGATGGCCGCGAGTTTGGCACCACGGTCCAGGGCAATCCAGCACATCACCTTCGACGAGGTGAAATGCTGTGGTTCGCCGCGTACTTCCCAGATGCCGCGGTCGGGTTTGCGCCAGTGCTTGACCGCTTCCTCGACCTGAGCTTTCAGGACCGGCCACAACGTCTCGGACACCGTTTCGGTGGCCTTTGTGTTGAGGTACACCGAGTCGAGCATGGTGCCCCAGATGTCGTGCTGGCTCTGGTTGTAGGCACCGTTGCCGATGCGGACGGGCCGGGCACCGTCGTAGCCGGAGAGGTGATTGAGTTCGGCTTCCTCGAGTGTGCGTTCGCCGCCGACGCCGTACATCACCTGCAGCGGATGATGCTCACCGTTGGTGGTGCCGGAGACATCGGCGATGAAGGAGAAGAAATCGCTGGCCTCGCGGTCGAGTCCCAGGGTGTACAGACCCCACAGGGCAAAGGTCGAGTCGCGCACCCATGCGTAGCGGTAGTCCCAATTACGTTCCCCGTGAGGGGTTTCCGGCAACGAGGTGGTGGCCGCGGCCAGCAGTGCGCCGGTGGGCGAGTAGGTCAGGCCCTTGAGGGTCAGGGCGCTGCGCTGCAGGTAGTTGCGCCACGGGTGGTCTGGGAAGGTGCCGATGTTGATCCATTGCCGCCAGCTCTCGGAGGTCTCCCACATCATCTGGGCGGCCTCCTCCCAGTCCTGCGGAGGTGGCTGACTGCCCCAGCTCATGGCGACGAAGTGGTTGTCGCCTTCCACCATTCGGGTACGCGCACGGGCCTCGCGTCCCTCGAGCCCGAGTTTGAGGCTGGTGGTCAGTTTCAATGACGGCACGTCGTCTGCCACGACACCGGTCGCGGTGGCGATCGCCTCGCTGTACGCCGGCCCGGCGTACTCCCACTTGGTGCCGCCGCGGTGATAGTCGAAGGCGGGTTCGCAGCTCATCGCCAACTCCACGGTGCCGTTGACGCAACGGACCGTGCGGAGCAGGACGTGCTTGGCATCCCAGTCGGTCGGGGTACGTCGATGTGTCCGGGAGCGGGCCTCGTTGTCGTGCCACGGGCCCATCACCAGGGCGTCGCGGACGATGAGCCATCCGGTGTCGGTCTGCCAGGTCGTCTCGACCATCAGGCTGCCGGGCAGGTAACGGCGGTCGACCGGGACGTTCACACCGTAGGGCGCCAGTCTGAAGTGACCCGCGCTGCGGTCCAGGACGGCACCGAACACGCTGGGGGAGTCCGGGCGGGGGACACACATCCATTCCACCGAACCGTTGCGGGCGATCAGACAGTTGCACTCGCAATCGGACAGGAACGCGTAGTCGCCGATCGGGGGGAATGCATTCTGCGGCAGTCCGGGAGACGCGGTGGGCATGGGTGAGCTCAGCGCGGAATGCGTGGTCTTGTGGACCACGCCGGGAGGTCCGGCCGGGCCGGTGGCGGTGAGGCCAGAGGTGCTGCTGTCCTCGGATGTGGTTGTCATGGATCCATCATGGTGGCGGCGGAACTCCACTGCCACCGGGGCAGGGATTTCGCTCGGTGACGGGTATGGGCGTCCCAGGACCCCTGGTGATGGCCCCCGGCGACTTTTAATCACGGTGATCAAAAATAGAGGGGATAGGGTGGTCCGGTGGATTCATTGACCCGATGGTGGGATGGCGTCGAAGAGTGGCTGACGTCGTTGTCGTTCGTGCCGCAGATACTCGTCTGCGTGGCGATCGTCATCCCGCTCGCCGTTGGCATCGCGGTGTTGATGAATGTGCTGGTAGATGCATCGTTTCGGCTCTTTGACCGTCGCGATTCCGCTGACGTAGATGGAGGGGAACGGTAATGCCGCGCTCGAAGGTGACTATTGCATTGATCGCTCTGGTTGTTCTGGTTGTCGTCGCCTGGTTTCTTTTGCGCTGAGTTGTGGTGATCGGTCCGGCGAGGTGGTCGGATTCACATGCGGAATTCTGGTGCTAGTGTTCCGCCTATGTCTGCAGCCAGTGGTTACCGCGTGCGCCATACGTTGGCGCTTTTCGCGGTCGACTATCGCTGTGTTTTCGACGCTCACTGTCGTTGAACTCCGTCTTGTTCAGGCCCTGAGCCCACCGACTCGCTCTTCCATCACCTTCTGACCGTGAAACAAGGGGACACAACTATGCTTTTCCGATTCTCGCGCCATGCGCGGCCACGGGGGCGAAAGCGCCGGACAGACCTGTCCGTCGCCGGTTCGCTCACCGTTGCGGTCGTATCGGCGCTGGTGTTGTCGGGCTGCGGGGGCGGCTCGACGGACGAACCCGGAGGCCAGGACATCTCCAGCGGTTCGCGACATCTGAATCTCTATGCCTACGCGGTGCCGAAGATCGGCTTCGACGCGATCATCCCGGCGTTCCGGGATACGCCGGAAGGCGACGGCATCGGATTCTCGGCCTCCTACGGGGCGTCAGGCGACCAGTCGCGCAAGGTCGCCCGCCGGGTACCGGCTGATGTGGTCAACTTCTCGGTCGCGCCGGACATCACCCGACTGGTGAAAGCCGGTGTGGTGGACAAGGATTGGGCTGAGTTGTATCCCAACGGGAGCACCCCGTTCGGTTCGGTGGTGGCGTTGGTGGTCCGTGAGGGCAACCCCAAGAACATTCAGACCTGGGACGACCTGCTCAAGCCGGGCATCCAGGTCGTGACACCGAATCCGGGCAGTTCGGGTTCGGCGAAGTGGAATCTGCTGGCACCGTTCGCCGCCAAGAGCAACGGCGGCGTCGATGAGCAGGCCGGCCTCGACTACGTCGCGGAACTGGTCCGCGATCACACCCGGATCCAGCCGAAGTCCGGACGCGAGGCGACCACGGCCTTCGAGCAGGGCCAAGGCGATGTGCTGATCAGCTACGAGAACGAAGCGATCTTCCTCAAGAACCAGAACGCGACGGCCGAGCCCAGCCAACGGGTCGACTACGTGATCCCGTCCGAGACCTTCAAGATCGAGAACCCGGTCGCGGTGGTGAACTCCAGCGAGGAGAAGGATGCGGCCAACGCGTTCGTCAAGTATCTGTTCACCCCTGCGGCGCAACGGATCTGGGCAGAGAACGGATTCCGCCCGGTTGATGAGTCGGTGACCGAGGAGACCAGGTCGCTGTTCCCGGGTGACATCGCCAAACTCTGGACGATCAAGGAGTTGGGTGCGGTCCTCGGTGAGGGGACCGCCGCCAAGAACGACGGCAAGGATCTCAAGGGCTGGTCCGCGGTGGACAAGGCGCTGTTCGGTACATCCGGCGCGATCACCGAGATCTACAACGCCGGAGGCAAGGTATGACCAGCACTGAAGTAACAGCAGTGAAGCCGCCCCCGGCCGCCAGGCCCACCAAGCGCACCTGGGGCAGCGTCGGACCGCTCAGCGTCGGTGTTGCGATGCTGTGGCTCACGGTGATCGTGCTCCTGCCGCTCGCCGCCATCACCAGCGAGGCGTTCGACGACGGGTGGAGCGGCTTCTGGGACGCCTTCACCGCCGAAGGCGCTCTCGACACCCTCAAGATCACGGTTCTGGTCTCACTGGTCGTCGCCCTGATCAATGTGGTGATGGGCACGATCATCGCCTGGGTGCTGGTCCGCGACGAGTTCCCGGGCAAGCGCTTCGTCAACGCCCTGATCGATCTTCCGTTCGCCCTGCCGACGATCGTCGCGAGCCTCGTGCTGCTCTCGCTCTACGGCCCGAACAGTCCGATCGACATCGAACTCAACGCCACCAAGCCCGCGCTGGTCATCGCGCTGGCCTTCGTGACCCTCCCGTTCGTGGTGCGTCAGGTACAGCCGGTGCTGATCGAGATCGACAAAGAGGTCGAGGAGGCCGCCGCGTCGCTGGGCGCCAACAACTGGGTGATCTGGTGGAAGATCATCTTCCCGGCCCTGGCCCCGGCAGTCCTGTCCGGAGCCGGCCTCGCCTTCACCCGCGCCATCGGTGAGTTCGGATCCGTCGTCTTGATCGGCGGCAACATCCCGGGCGATACGCAGGTTGCGTCCCAGTACATCCAGCAGCAGATCGAGATCGACGCACCCGTCGACGCTGCGACGGTCTCGGTGATGTTGCTGCTGATCGCGTTCGTGGTGCTGCTGGTACTACGCGTTGCGGGTCGTCGGACCTCACGCCGTGAGGAGCTGAACTCATGAAACTGTCTGCCTTTCCTCGCATTTCGTTGCGCATCATCGCGCTGCTCTACCTCTTCTTCCTGCTGGTGATCCCGGTCGGGCTCATCTTCTGGCGGTCCTTTGAACACGGCCTCGGCCAGTTCTGGGACTGGATCACCACCCCGGCCGCGATCTCGGCGCTCCAGTTGAGTTTGCTGATCGTCGCGATTGTGGTGCCGCTCAACGTGATCTTCGGTGTGTTCACCGCACTGGCCCTGGTCCGCGGGCGTTTTCGCGGACGCGGCGTGATGGAAGCGATCGTCGACCTGCCGTTCGCCGTGTCTCCGATCGTTGTCGGTGTGGCCCTGATCCTGTTGTGGGGCTACGGCGGTTGGTTCGGCGGATTGGAGAGTCTGGGATTCCGGGTGATCTTCGGCCTGCCGGGCATGGTGCTCGCGACGCTGTTCGTGACGTTGCCGTTCGTGGTCCGTGAGGTCGAGCCGGTGCTGCGTGAGATCGGGACCGAGCAAGAAGAGGCCGCAGCCACACTCGGTGCCAGCGGATGGCAGACGTTCTGGCGGATCACCCTGCCGGCCATCCGGTGGGGCCTGTCGTACGGCATCGTGTTGACCATCGCCCGCGCATTGGGTGAGTACGGCGCCGTCATCATGGTCTCGTCCAACCTGCCGGGTGTTTCGCAGACACTGACATTGTTGGTGTCGTCGCGGTACACCGACGACTACAACGAGTACGGCGCCTACGCGGCCGCGACTCTGTTGATGATCATCGCGATCATCGTGTTGCTGCTGATGACCTTGGTCGGGCAGAGAACCGAAACCAATCGAATACCCCGCCGACGCGCGCGCGAAGAGGCCGACGCGGCCGCTGCCCCGGCTCCCACCAGCCCGATAGCCCAGGAGAGTGAACTGGTATGACCATCTCGGTGATTGACGCGAACAAGCGCTACGGAGATTTCGCCGCGCTCGACAACGTATCGATCGACATCCCGGTCGGCTCGCTGACCGCCCTGCTGGGACCGTCGGGGTCGGGTAAGTCGACCCTCCTGCGGGCGATCGCCGGTCTCGACCAGCTCGACTCGGGAACCGTGATCATCAACGGCGACGACGTCACCCGGGTGTCGCCGCAGAACCGCGACATCGGTTTCGTGTTCCAGCATTACGCCGCCTTCAAGCACATGACGGTGCGCGACAACGTGGCATTCGGGTTGAAGATCCGTAAGCGGCCGAAGGCCGAGGTCAACAAGAAGGTCGACGAGTTGCTCGAGGTTGTCGGGCTGGCGGGTTTCCAAACCCGCTATCCGGCTCAGCTCTCTGGTGGTCAGCGTCAGCGGATGGCGTTGGCCCGCGCACTTGCCGTCGACCCGAAGGTGTTGCTGCTCGACGAGCCCTTCGGTGCGCTCGACGCCAAGGTCCGAGAAGACCTGCGGGCCTGGCTTCGTCGTCTGCATGACGAGGTGCACGTGACCACCGTCCTGGTGACCCACGATCAGCAGGAAGCGCTCGACGTCGCCGACCGGATCGCAATACTCAACAAGGGTCGCATCGAGCAGATCGGTTCGCCGGCGGATCTCTACGATCGTCCGGAGAATCATTTCGTGATGTCGTTCCTCGGTTCGGTGGCCAAGCTCAACGGAGTTCTGGTGCGTCCCCACGACATCAGGGTTGGACGCACACCTGATCTGGCGTTGGAGACTGCCGACAAGGCGGCTGCGGAGACGGGCGTGCTCAAGGCCCGGGTCAAGCGTGTCGTGTACCTCGGCTTCGAGGTCCGGGTGGAGTTCGAGAACCTCGCCACCAGAGAGGATTTCCACGCCCAGATCACCCGCGGTGACGCGGCGGCGTTGGGCCTGAACGACGGCGATGAGGTGTACGTGCGGGCCACGTATGTGCCTGAGGCCGCGCTCGCCTGACCGCCACCGCAAACGAGCCAGAAATACAAAGACGAGCCACAAATTTGTGGCTCGTCTTCGTATTTCCGGCTCGTTTGCGGGTCGGGGAGCCGGCGGCGGTCGGGGTTGTCAGGTGGTCTGGAGGAACTCGGTGATGAGTTCGGCGGTGCGTTCGGGTTGATCGAGCATGATCAGGACGTAGGCGTCATCGATCTCGACGAGTCGCCCCTGCGGGAGCAGGTCGACGAGTCGGCGCCCGTGATCGCGCGGCATCACCTTGGTCTCCGGTGCCCACAGCACCAACGCGGGACCGGTGAACTGACGCAACTTCTCGGTGTTGGCGATCAGGGCGGCTTTGCCATAGTCGGTTCCGCGGCCGTAGGTGAGTACATCGCGGCGGACACCGGCCGAGGCGAGTCCCGGATCGGTCCACGCCGTGATGATGTCGTCGGGGATCGGCTTCTTGGCCATCAGTCCCAGCACCATCGGGGTTCTGCGGAGGATCCGGCTACGGAACTGAAGAAGCGCGAACTTGATTCCTCCCGGTACCGAGGCCGCCAGGACGGCCATCTTTCCCGGGAATCCGGGCGGGAAGTTGTCGAATGCCTCGGCGGGGCAGATCACCAGCCGGCTCACCCGCTGCCCGGTCTGCAGCTCGGGTAGGAACAGTGGCCCACCCCAGTCGCTGACCACCAGAGTTGCGTCCCGGAGATCGAGCGCGGACAGGAAGTCGGACAGGATGGCGACCATCCCGGGCATCTTGAGGTCTGCCTCGGGGCGCATCGGGTTCCGATGGCCGCCCAGTGGTAGCACCGGCAGCAGATACCGAAATGTCTTGGGCAACAGTGGTAATACCAGGTCCCACTGATGGTCGTTCATGAGCAGACCGTGGAGGAGCACCACCGGCGGCCCGTGGGGATCGCCGGCTTCCCGGTATTCGATGGTGCCGGCGGTCAGTTCGACGTTCTCCATCTGAATCTCCTCGAAGCCTACTAGAGCGTTCGTTCTAGAGCAGTTGTTCTAGTATGTGATGCAGGAGGTTGGATGGCAAGGGGTACCCGCGAGACAATTTTGACGGCCGCGATCGAACTCATGCGCGTCCACGGTTACGCGGCGCTGAGCATGAAACAGATCGTGGCGTCGTCGGGTGCTCCGATCGGTTCGATCTACCACCACTTTCCGGAGGGCAAGGCTCAGATCGCGCGAGAAGCGCTGGTCAATGCCGGTGTTGCATACGCGGCGGTCCTACCCATGGTGATGGCCGACCAATCCGAATTGGGTGCCGGGATCCGGGCGGCGTTCAGCCAAGCCGCCGATGACATGGAACTGACCGGTTACGCCAACATGTGTCCGGTCTCGACCGTTGCCGGAGAGGTCGCGAACGCCGACGAATCGTTGCGGATGGCGGCGGCGTCGGTCTTCGGTGATTGGATCATGCTCGGGCGCAGCTATTTTCAGAGTCGCGGCCTGGACAAAGATCTCGCCGAAGAAGTTGTCACCGCGATCGTGTGCTCGCTCGAGGGTGCGTTTGTGATGGCGCGGACGCTTCGCAGCAAGGCGCCGCTGCTCGCGGCCGGTCGGGCGCTGTCGGGGACGTACGAGGGCATCGCGCTCGGGCCCGTGCCCGCGATCAGACACTAGGGATGGGTTCAGATCCGGTGGTGCTCGATCTGCCGTTCCGCGGACGCTGGATGGCCCGCAACAGTCCTGCCCGCCGGATACCCAGTCACGGAACACATCTGTTCGGCACCACCTACGCCATCGATTTCATCGCGGTGGATGGGGCCGGACGACCGGCGCCACGGACGTGGCGGACCGCGCTGTCGGTCGAGCGTCCCGAGTTGTTCGTCGGATTCGGTCAACCGGTGTTGGCGCCCGGTGCCGGAACTGTGGTGATCGTCCACGACGGTGAGGTCGACCATGCCGCGCGCCGCTCACAGCTTGCGCTGTTGCCGTACGCGATCGGTCAGGCTGGTCGAGTTGGGCAGGGCTCCAATGCGATTGCCGGGAATCATGTGGTGATCGATCTGGGTTTCGGTGGTCCATATGTCTTACTGGCACATCTGCGTCGTGGATCGATTGCCGTGGCGGTGGGGGATGTCGTCGCGGCCGGCGATCACATTGCCGACTGCGGTAACTCCGGGAACAGCACCCAGCCGCACGTCCACATCCAGGTCACCGATTCACTGGATTGGCCCACGACCCGAGGTCTGCCGATGGCGTTCCGTCGGGCGGGCACAGGCGTTTTCATGCCGGGGGAGTCCCAGATCGTCCACGGCTAACCGCCAAACGAGCCACCTATACGAAGACGAGCCACAAATTTGTGGCTCGTCTTCGTATAGGTGGCTCGTTTGCGGGAGGGAGTCGGGTGGGCGCGCGTCAGGCGGAGACGGGAAGTGCGGCGCGGTAGCGGTCGCAGACGACGTCGATGAGAGCCGGGTGGGCTCCGAGTGGTCCGGCGATCTGGGCACCGGGGGCGAGGGCGTCGACGGCGGTGTCGACACGCTCGGTCAGCAGCCCGGCCGACAGGAAGTACGGGCTCACGACGATGCGCCGGGCACATTCGCGGCGGAGCCGTCCGATGGCTGAGCGCAGGTTGCGGTTGTCCTCGCCCAGCCGGGTGGCGAACACGAGTTGCACCAGCGGCGTGCCGATTTCGAGCGCCAACTCCGTGGCTCTGCGACGGACCGCGTCGTCGGCCGCGGCATCGCTGGATCCGACCGCGGTCATCAGGACACCGTCGGTGGGCCGCAGGCCGACCTGGTCGAGTCGCTGGATCAGGGCGGTGATGATCCGGGGGTCCCCGCCCAGGGTCGGCAACTGCCGAACCGTCAGGGTCGGATTCGCGGCGCAGGCCTGATCGACGAGCGCGGGCAGGTCGATCTTGCTGTGAAACGCCTCCGACAGCAGCAGCGGCGCCAATAAAACCTCACCGCGGCAGTCGGCCAGGACCTGCGACACCGTGGGGGTGTTCAGGTCGAGGTAGGCCAGTCGGACATCCACGTCGCGTAGGCGAGCGCGGACGGCTGCAGTGATCCGTTCCACGGTGGCCGCGAACCGGGGGTCGCGGCTACCGTGGGCGGCGAGAACCAGTGTTGTCACACAAGCTCTTTCAGGTGCAACGTCGACAGGGCGTCGCCCACCAGGCCGGCGCCGAGAGTGTTACCACCCTGCGGATCGATCAGCAGGAAGCTGCCGGTCTCGCGGTTGGTGTTGTAGTCGTCGGCGCTGACCGGCTGTGCGGTCTGCACCGAGATACGGCCGATCTGGTTCAGTTCCAGCGCATCCGGGGACTCCCGCAAGACCAGTTCCTGCTCGTCGAAGAGGACCTCGAGTCCGCCGACGATGGCCTGAGTGGTCCGGGCCCCGTGCTTGAGCAGCAGGCGGGCGCCGGGACGCAACGGCTTGTCACCGAGCCAGCAGACGGTTGCGCTGAACTGCGAGATCGGTTCGGGTGCATCGGCCACCGCGGCGATGACATCACCGCGGGACACGTCGACGTCCTCAGCGAGGATGAGAGTGATGCTGCGGCCGGTGTGTGCCGATTCGAGCGAACCGTCCGCGGTGTCGATCCGTTCGACCGTGGTGCGGGTACTTGAGGGCAGGATCACCACCTCGTCGCCGACGGTCACGCGGCCGGCGGCAACCTGGCCGGCGTAGCCACGGTAATCCGGGTATTCCGCTGTGCGCGGCCGGATCACGTACTGGACCGGGAACCGGAAGCCGACCGGCTTGCGGTCTTCACCGGCAGGTACCGATTCGAGGTGCTCGATCAGGGTGGGGCCGTTGTAGAACGGGGTCTTGTCCGACCGGATCGCCACGTTGTCGCCGTGCAGCGCGGACACCGGGATGGACACGACACGTTCGGCGCTCCAGCCGAGCGACGTCGTCATGTCGGTGAACTCGGTGCGGATCTCGTTGAAGACCTTCTCGGGATCGTCGACGAGGTCGATCTTGTTGACGGCCAACACCAGACGAGGCACGCCGAGCAGCGCCATCACCGCGGCGTGGCGACGGGTCTGCGAGATGACACCCTTACGGGCATCGACCAGCAGGATCACCAGGCCGGCGGTGGAGGCACCGGAAACCGTGTTGCGGGTGTACTGCACGTGTCCGGGGGTGTCGGCCAGGACGAACGACCGCGTCGGGGTGGCGAAGTAGCGGTAGGCCACATCGATGGTGATGCCCTGCTCGCGTTCGGCGCGCAGTCCGTCGACCAGCAGCGACAGGTCGGGCTGGTCGAGGCCGCGGTCCACCGAGGCGCGGGTGACGGCGTCGATCTGGTCGGCCAGAACCGATTTGGTGTCGTAGAGCAACCGGCCCACCAGGGTGGACTTGCCGTCGTCGACGCTGCCGGCCGTGGCCAGTCGGAGAAGATCGGGGGCGTGATTCATCAGAAATAACCTTCTCGTTTGCGGTCTTCCATGGCGGCCTCGGACACTCGGTCGTCGCCGCGGGTGGCACCGCGTTCGGTGAGTCGGGATGCGGCGACCTCGGCCAGCACGGCTTCGTTGTCGGCCGCATCGGAGAGGACCGCGCCGGTGGTGGAGCCGTCGCCCACGGTCCGGTAACGGACCGAAAGGGTCTGCAACTCTTCGCCTTCGGCGGGGCCGCCCCAGACACCGGGGGTCATCCACATGCCGTCGCGGGAGTAGACCTCACGCTGATGGGCGTAGTAGATCGACGGCAGGAGTACCTGCTCGCGGGCGATGTAGCGCCAGACGTCGAGCTCGGTCCAGTTGGACAGCGGGAACACGCGGACGTGCTCACCCGGCGCATGCTTGCCGTTGTAGAGGTTCCACAGTTCGGGGCGCTGACGCTTGGGGTCCCACTGGCCGAATGCGTTGCGCAGCGAGAAGATCCGCTCCTTGGCGCGGGAGCGTTCCTCGTCGCGCCGGGCGCCGCCGAAGACCGCGTCGAAACGGTTCTCGGTGATGCCGTCGAGCAGCGGGACCGTCTGCAGCGGGTTGCGGATGCCGTCGGGCCGCTCGGTGAGTCGGCCGTCGGCGAGGTAGTCCTCGACCTTGGCGACATGCAGCCGCAGGTTGTGGCGGGCCACCACGTCGTCGCGGAACGCCAAGACCTCGGGCAGGTTGTGCCCGGTGTCGACGTGCAACAGCGAGAACGGCAGCGGTGCCGGCCAGAACGCCTTCAGCGCAACGTGCAGCAGGACGGTGGAGTCCTTACCGCCGGAGAAGAGGATCACCGGGCGCTCGAACTCTCCGGCGACCTCACGGAAGATGTGGATCGCCTCGGACTCGAGGGCGTCGAGAGTGGTGAACTCGTCGGCGGTGTCGACGGGCAGGGTGTCTGCCGGTAGGGCGTTGGTGCTCTGTTGGATGGTCATGAGGCGTGCAACCCGCATTCTGTTTTGGCAAGGCCGGCCCAGCGGCCGCTTCGTGGATCGGCACCGGCAATCGGCTTGCTGGTGCAGGGCGCGCATCCGATCGACGGATAGCCCTCGTCGACGAGGGGATTGACGAGCACGCCATTGGCGTCGATGTAGTCCTGGAACTGCTCGTCGGTCCAGGCGGCCAGCGGATTGATCTTCACCAGACCGAAGGCGTCGTCGAACGAGATCAGCGGGGCATCGGCCCGGGTGGGGGATTCGACCCGGCGGATCCCGCTGACCCAGGCCCGGTAGCCGGACAGTTCGCGCTTGAGTGGGACCACCTTGCGCAACCGGCAGCATTCACCGGGGTTGGTGGCGAACAGGTTTCGGCCGACTGTCGCATCTTGCCCGGCCACACTCTGCTCGGCTTCGGCGGTGACGATCTCCACGCCGTAGACCTGCTCGACCGCGTCGCGGGTACCGATGGTCTCGGCGAAGTGGTAGCCGGTGTCGAGGAAGAGCACCTTGAGCTTGTTGCCGCCGAGTTGCTCCGAGCTGATAGCGCCCGTCGCGACATCGATCAGAACCGCGTCCTGCATGTTCGAGGCGACCAGGAAGTCGCTGCCGAATGTGTCGGCGGTCCACCGGAACAGATCCTGTGCGGACGCGTCCGGTCCGAGCTGTGCGGCGCCGGCCGTGGCCAGCTCACGCAATTGCGCTTCATCGCGAACTGCGGTACTCATCGCAAATCCTCCTCATCGGCGCGAATCGCCCACTGGGCGAAGCGTTCCCCTTCATTGCGTTCCTTGACGAAGTTGCGGACAACCCGCTCCATGTAGTCGCCGATGTCGGTCGAGAGCACCTTGTGCTGACGCAGCTTTCGGCCGAAGGCGGAATCCTGTCCGAGGCTGCCACCGAGGTGAACCTGGAAACCCTCGACGGTCTTGCCCTCGTCGTCCTCGACGAGCATGCCCTTGAAGCCGATGTCGGCGATCTGGGCGCGGGCGCAGGAGTTGGGGCAGCCGTTGATGTTGACCGTGATCGGCACGTCGAGCTGATCGTTGATGTCGGCCAGGCGCTGTTCGAGTTCGGGAACCAGGACCTGTGATCGCTTGCGGGTCTCGGTGAACGAGAGCTTGCAGAACTCGATGCCCGAGCAGGCCATCAGGTTGCGGCGCCACGGTGACGGACGGGCCTCGAGACCGTGCTTCGAGACCTCTTCGATGAGCTGCTCGACCTTGTCGTCCGGGACGTCGAGGACAACCAGCTTCTGGTACGGCGTGAACCGGACGCGGTCGGATCCGGCGCGCTGAGCGGCATCGGCGACAGCGGTCAGCTTCGTACCGGAGACGCGGCCGGCGATGGCGGCGAACCCGACGGAGTTCAGGCCGTTCTTGAGTCGCTGAACGCCGATGTGATCGCGCGGCGCGGTCAGTGGGGCGGGCGCCGGTCCGTCGATCAGCTTGCGGCCCAGGTACTCGTCTTCGAGGACCTGGCGGAACTTCTCGATGCCCCAGTCCTTGATCAGGAACTTCAGGCGGGCCTTGGTGCGAAGCCGGCGGTAACCGTAGTCGCGGAAGACCGAGACGACGGCCTCCCAGACATCGGGGACCTCGTCGAGCGGGATCCAGGCACCGACCCGCTGCGCGAGCATCGGGTTGGTCGAGAGGCCACCGCCGACCCAGAGGTCGAGTCCGGGGCCGTGCTCGGGATGGTTGACGCCGATGAACGCGACGTCGTTGATCTCGTGGGCGACGTCCTGCAGGCCGGAGATCGCGGTCTTGAACTTGCGGGGCAGGTTCGAGTACTTCGGGTCACCGATGTAGCGGCGGACGATCTCGTCGATCGCGGGAGTGGGGTCGAGGACCTCGTCGAGGGCCTCACCGGCCAGCGGCGATCCCAGGATGATGCGGGGGCAGTCGCCGCAGGCTTCGGTGGTCTTGAGTCCGACGGCCTCGAGGCGGCTGAAGATCTCCGGGACGTTGCGGATGTCGATCCAGTGGTACTGGACGTTCTCGCGGTCGGAGAGATCGGCGGTGTCGCGACCGAACTCGGTCGAGAGCTGACCGACGGTGCGCAGCTGCTCGGTGGTCAGGGCGCCCCCGTCGCACCGCACCCGGAGCATGAAGTGCTTGGCCTCGAGGATGTCGATGTTGTCGTCACCGGTCCAGGTGCCGTCGTAGCCCTCGGCGCGCTGGGTGTAGAGCCCCCACCAGCGCATCCGGCCACGCAGATCCTGCTTGTCGATGGAGTCGAAGCCCTGCTTGGAGTAGATGTTCTCGATCCGGGCCCGGACGTTGAGCGGGTTGTCGTCTTTCTTGACCTGCTCGTTGGGGTTCTGCGGTTCGCGGTAGCCGAGCGCCCACTGACCTTCTGCCCGGCGTTTGGGGGGACGCGCGCGGCGCTGCGGCGGCTTTCCGGGGGCGTCGGTCGTCGACGTCATGATGCTCCTGTCTGACGGATCCATCCAGGGCAGCGCTGGGCATGTGCCGACGGCACCCGAATGATCCTGCGAAATGAAGTGAGGGGGAGGCAGTGAGTGGCACGTATGAGAACCCGGTGCGATCCCGGGCTGCGGGTCGCGAAGCGGACGTGCTGGTTACATGCGACACAGCGCGCTGCATGCGCGCTTGAGATCAATGTGCCGCCGCATTGCGAGCCACACCCCTTGAGAAGTCACGTCGCCCATAGTGCCACGGCCCCCCTCGATGCGTCTACTTGGGCTTACTTCGACTCATCCTGAGTGGAAGTCGGCCGGTTGGATTATTTCGCCTTCAATTCAGAGACAACAACCTGCGCGGAGGAGTCATTCCGAGGTGGACGATTTCCCGTTGCGGATGTCGCGGCTCCATTTCACCGCCGCCAGGATCACCTTGATCCCCACCCCGACAACGATGAGATTGAGCACCATCTGGACGCTGACCACGGCACGGGAGGTATCGACGGCAGCGGTGATGTCACCGAAGCCCACGGTCGCGAAGACCGAGAGGGTGAAGTAGAGCGAACTCATCAAGGACAGCGGCTCGTTGAACTGGTCGGGGTTGTTGTCCGACAACATGAAGTAGCCGAGTGAAAAGGCCAGTAGGTAGATCGGCACGATGATCGCCAGGGCTTCGATGGCGTGCACGGCCGGGTAGGGCGATCTCAGTATCTTGCCGACCTGCCAGATCGCGGTCACTGTTGCGACGGCCAGGAAGCCGACGACGATTGCCAGAGCCGTCCAGTCGCTGAACCTGTCCCAGGGAAACACGAAGTAGGCGACGAGATAGACCACCACGGTGATCACCGATCGCACCAGCGCCCACACGAGCAGCGTTGTCGGCCATTCGGGTTTGGTGGCCTCGTGCGTACCGCCTTCACCAGTGGCCACCCCATGTGTGCCCGGCCCGCCTGTGTCCGACTCGTCTGTGGCTGGCATGGCATGACCCCTGTCGCGTGAAGTCGTCCTGAGTTTGTTGTGACCAGCGTGCCTGGGATGATCGATTTACGATGGAAAACTTTCTGATTCCGCAGTCCAGCAGCAACACGCCGCTGGGGCTCTACATCCACGTGCCGTTCTGTGCCACGCGGTGCGGGTACTGCGACTTCAACACCTATACGCCCGGCGAGCTGGGCAGTGCCTCGTCGCCGGACCAGTGGATGACCGCACTCGACGGGGAACTGGCGATGGCTGCCCGGCAGCTGACCCCGGTGCGGCCGGTCTCGACGATCTTCGTCGGTGGCGGTACGCCGTCGTTGCTCGGTGCCGAGGGGCTGGGGCAGGTGCTGACGTCGGTGCGGAAGTACTTCGACATCGCAGACGGCGCCGAGATCACCACCGAGTCCAATCCGGAGTCGACATCACCGGAGTTCTTTGCCGGCATCGTGGGAGCCGGCTTCAATCGGGTCTCACTCGGAATGCAATCCGCCGCAAGCCATGTGCTCGCCGTCCTCGACCGCACCCATACCCCCGGCCGGGCGGTGACCGCGGCGTTGGAAGCGCGCGCCGCCGGGATCGAGCACGTCAACCTCGACCTGATCTACGGCACGCCGGGTGAGCGCGATGAGGACCTGGCGCTGTCGTTGGACGCCGTCCTCGAGGCAGGCGTCGATCACGTCTCTGCCTACGCGCTCATCGTCGAGGACGGCACGGCACTGGCCCGGCGGATCCGGCGGGGAGATCTGCCCGCCCCCGACGATGATGTGCTGGCCGCTCGCTACGAGATGATCGACGCCCGGCTCACCGCGGCGGGGATGCGGTGGTACGAGGTGTCGAACTGGGCGCGACCCGATGTTCCCGGCGCCGAGTGCCGTCACAACCTCGGCTATTGGGACAGTGCGGACTGGTGGGGCGCCGGGCCCGGGGCCCATTCACACGTGGCCGGGGTCCGATGGTGGAACCACAAGCATCCGGCCAGGTACGCGGCCGCGGTGGCCGCCGGCGACCTGCCCGTGGCCGGAAGTGAAGAACTCACCACCGAGGATCGGCACACCGAAACGGTGATGCTGACCGTTCGGCGATCGAGCGGGCTGCCGTGGGACGAACTGGACGCCGGTGAGCAGGCGCGGGCCCGTCAGAGCATTGCCGATGGACTCACCGAATTGGTCGGCGATGACCTGGTTCTGACCAACCGTGGTCGGCTGCTGGCGGACGGCGTCGTCCGAAACCTTTTGGCGGGGTAGGCAGATCGTTCGTGCTGTCGATGTTCTCCGGGTTCGCCGACGCTGCCGAGAGGTGGTCGAGGTCGAGGAGCCGGGCATGGATGACGTTCCGGTTCCGCAGCGCCGACCGTACCGCCCGGTGTAATCCGTCCTCGAGGTAGATCTCGCCGTGCCATTGCACGGCGTGGGCGAACAGGTCGCCGTAGAAGGTCGAGTCCTCGGACAACAGCTTGTCCAGCGCGAGCACGGTGGTGACGGTGGTCAGCTGATCGAGCCGGAGCTGCCGCGGTGGGATCTTGGCCCAGTCGCGGATCGAGAGCTGATGGTCCGGATAAGGTTTGCCGTCGCGGACGCCCTTGAAAATCACCGGTTCACCGTAACCGGTATCTCTCGCCGTAGACTGGTCAAACGCCGTGAGGGCGACAACGTCCCTCACTGAACACGCAATCGCCATCGTGAGGGCTGGAGGTGACCGCTCGTGTCGAGCACAGACGACCGTCGTTTCGAAGTTCTACGCGCCATAGTTACCGACTACGTCGCCACGCAGGAACCGATCGGATCCAAGGCGCTGGTGGACCGCCACCACCTCGGGGTGTCGAGTGCCACCGTCCGAAACGACATGGCGGTACTCGAGGCCGAGGGTTACATCACGCAACCCCACACGAGTTCGGGGCGAGTGCCCACGGACAAGGGCTATCGGTTGTTCGTCGACCGGATCAGTGAGGTCAAACCGATCTCCAAGGTGGAGCGCCGCGCGATCCTGAGCTTCCTCGATTCCGGCGTCGACCTCGACGACGTGCTGCGGCGTTCGGTGCAGTTGCTGGCGCAGCTGACCCGTCAGGTCGCGGTGATCCAGTATCCGGTGCTCTCGTCGTCTGCGGTCCGCCATCTCGAGGTGGTCGCGCTGACACCGTCGCGGTTGTTGCTGGTGGTGATCACCGACACCGGGCGTGTGGAGCAGCGCATCGTCGATCTCGGTGAGGACCTGGGCGACCATGAGATCACCCAGCTGCGGGACATGTTCTCCGCGGCGCTGAACGGACAACGACTCGAGGTCGCCTCCCATGCGGTGGCCGAGCTCGCCAACCAGGCGCCCGACGGTCTTCGTCAGCCGTTCATCCGGGTTGCCACGGTGCTCGTGGAGACCCTGGTGGAACGGTCCGCCGACCGACTGGTGCTCGGTGGTACATCGAACCTGACCCGCGCCGCCGCCGACTTCGCCCCGATGGCAGGGGCGATGGGTTCGGTGCTCGAGGCACTGGAGGAGCAGGTGGTGGTTCTCAAGTTGCTGGCCGCCACCCAGAACACCGGAACGGTGACGGTTCAGATCGGCGAAGAGACCCGCGAGGAGAACCTGCGGGGTACGGCGGTGGTTTCGACCGGGTACGGTGCCTCGGGAACAGTCTTCGGTGGGCTGGGCGTGCTGGGCCCCACCCGGATGGACTATCCGGGAACCATTGCCTCGGTCGCAGCCGTTGCCAGATATGTCGGTGAGGTTCTCGCCGACCGATGATGTGCGATGAAGCACATCGACCAACGAACAGAGATTATCCGGACACCAACTGGGTGAACATCCGGAACTGAAGAGAGAACGGATAACGCATCGCCGTGGCACGTGATTACTACGGGATTCTGGGCGTCGAACGGGGCGCCACTGATCAGGAGATCAAGCGCGCGTACCGCAAATTGGCACGCGAGCTGCACCCCGACGTCAATCCCGACGAGTCCGCCCAAGCCCGATTCCAGGACATTTCGGCAGCCTATGAGGTGCTGACCGATCCGGAGAAGCGTCGCATCGTCGACGCCGGCGGAGACCCGCTGGCCTCGGCCGGTGCCGGTGGCTACGGCGGCTTCGGCAACGGAGGTTTCAGCGGCGGCCTCGGCGACGTGTTCGAGGCGTTCTTCGGCAACGCCGGTGGCGGGTCGGGACGCGGGCCACGCGGCCGGGTGCAGGCCGGGTCGGATGCACTGCTGCGGATGAAGCTCGACCTCGACGAGTGCGCGGCCGGTGTCAGCAAAGAGGTCAACGTCGACACCGCGGTGCTGTGTGACGTGTGCACCGGCTCGGGCACCAATGGTGACAGCAAGCCGGTCACCTGTGCGACCTGCCAGGGTGCCGGCGAGATCCAGTCGGTTCAGCGCTCGTTCCTCGGTCAGGTCATGACTTCGCGACCATGCCCGACCTGCAACGGTGCCGGCGAGACCATTCCGGATCCCTGCCACAAGTGTGGCGGCGACGGACGTGTCCGGGCCCGGCGCAAGCTGACGGTGAAGATCCCGGCCGGTGTCGGCGACGGTATGCGCGTGCGGCTGGTCGGCCAGGGCGAGGTCGGACCTGGTGGTGGACCTGCCGGTGACCTGTACGTCGAGGTCGTCGAGATTCCGCACAGTGTGTTCGTCCGCGACGGCGACGATCTGCACTGCACCGTGCGCGTGCCGATGGTCGATGCGGCCCTGGGAGGCGAAGTGGAGATCGACACGGTCCTGGGTGGCTCCACCAAGGTGATCATCGAACCGGGCACGCAGCCCGGTCAGGTCTCGAAGGTTCGCGGCCAGGGCATGCCCCATCTGCACACCGGCGTCCGCGGCGCACTGCACGTACATCTCGATGTCGTGGTGCCCACGCGCCTCGACGCGCAGCAGACCGCGAAACTCAAGGAATACCGGAAGCTCTCGGACAACGATCAGATCGAGCTCGTGAACAGCGAGTCGTCCAACACCGGCGGTCTGTTCTCACGCCTGCGCAACGCATTCGCCGGGCGCTGACACCGCCGCGATGAGCCCACCGCTGTTCTGGGTCGACCACGTGCCGGACGCCGGCAACGACGCCCGGCTCGACGGGGACGAAGGGCGGCATGCCGTCACCGTCACCAGAGTTGTTGTCGGCGAACGGATCATCCTCGGCGACGGCGCCGGTCGGACCGGCTTGTGCGAGGTGACCGCCACCGAGGGCAAGTCGGTTCTGTGTGCCCGGGTCCTCGAATCCGTTGCCACCCCGTCACCTGTTCCGCGGGTGACGGTGGTGCAGGCGCTACCCAAATCCGAACGGTCCGAACTCGCCGTCGACCTCGCCACCGAGGCCGGGGCCGACGCGATCGTGCCCTGGCAGAGTGCCCGGTGCGTCGCCAAGTGGGTCGGGCCGAAGGCGGACAAGGGCGTGGCCAAGTGGCGTTCGGCAGCAATGGCCGCCGCCAAGCAGAGTCGTCGCGCGCACATTCCGGACATCGCGCCGCTCGCGCGCACCAGCGACGTGCGAACGATGGCCTCCGACGTGGTCGTCCGCGGGGGAGTGGTTGCGGTACTCCATGAATCGGCGACCACCAGCCTGCGTTCGCTGGATCTCGATGTTCCGGAGATCATGCTCGTGGTGGGTCCCGAAGGCGGACTCGATGATTCCGAGATCGACGATCTGTCCGCCGTGGGCGCCACCGCGGTGATGCTCGGCCCCGAGGTATTGCGCACATCGAGTGCGGCCGCGGTCGCACTCGGTGCGATCGGCGCGCTCACCCCGCGGTGGGAGGTGCGTCCCCGGTGGTGACCGCCGTCAAACGTGTGAAAGTTGCTTACGGTGAACGTAATTCGCAGTTCGGTCACGTCTACCTGCCGAAGGTTGCGGGAGCCGGACCCGTTCCGGTGATCGTGCTCGTCCATGGTGGCTTCTGGAGCACCGAGTTTGCTCTGACCATCGAGACCGCGATCGCGCGGGACCTGGCCGCCCGGGGCGCAGTGGTCTGGAACATCGAGTATCGCCGCGTCGGCGAGGACGGCGGCGGCTGGCCCCGCACGGGCAACGACGTGGTCGCGGCGATCTCCGCCCTCGATGCGCCGGTCCGCTACGCACTGCCCGAGGAGATCTTGAGCCGGGTCGACTGGTCGAAGGTCAGCGTCATCGGGCACTCGGCGGGCGGGCAACTGGCCGTCTGGGCGACCGCGCGGCTCGGCGCCCGGACCGAGAAGTCGGCCATCTCCACGGTCATCGCCCAGGCCGCACCGCTGGACCTGCAGGCCCGCGAACGCACGTCCCGGCCGTCCCTGCGGGCGCTGATGGACGGGTCGATCACGGAGGTCCCGGACCGGTACGCCGACGCCTCACCGGTGGACCAGCCGGTCTTCTCGGCACACGTGGTGGCCATCCACGGAACCGAGGACACCGCCGTCCCGATCGAGGTCAGCCGCGAGTACGTACGTCGCGCCGGTGCGGCCGGCCAATCGGCCGAACTGATCGAAGTCGCAGGTGAGGGGCACGACGTGTTCGTCGATCCGCGGAGCCGGGGCCATCGCGAGACGGTCCGGGTACTCGGGATATGAGGGTCTTGGCAACGTCCGAAATATTGATGTGAGTCGCGGCGTTTCATGGACGTAGAATCAAAGGACCGACAAATCTGGCAGAGCAGGAGAAATACTTTTCGTGAGTGATGACAACAGCGCGACCCGGGCGCGAAGCGGCGCGGCCGGAAGCAAGGCGCCTGGCGCGGTGATCTCGACAATCGAAGTGTCGCCCGATGTCATCTTCGGACTGCTCGGTGCCGGTGACCAGAACCTCAAAGAACTCGAATCGCATCTCGCCGCCGACATCCATGTGCGGGGCAACGCCGTCACCCTGACCGGCATCTCCGCCGACATCGCGCTCGCCGAGCGGGTGCTCTCGGAGCTGGTGTCGGTGGTTCGCCGCGGCACCCAGCTGAACCCTGACCTGGTGCGGCACAGCGTGCGGATGCTGACCGACGGGTCCGGGCAGTCGCCCGCCGAGGTGCTCAGCCTCGACATCATCTCGCGGCGTGGCAAGACGATCCGCCCGAAGACCCTCAATCAGAAGCACTACGTCGACGCCATCGACAAGAACACGATCGTGTTCGGGATGGGGCCTGCCGGTACCGGCAAGACGTACCTGGCGATGGCCAAGGCCGTGCAGTCGTTGCAGAACAAAGAGGTCAGTCGGATCATCCTGACCCGGCCAGCGGTCGAGGCCGGGGAGCGGCTGGGATTCCTGCCCGGCACCCTGCACGAGAAGATCGACCCGTATCTGCGCCCGTTGCACGACGCGTTGCACGACATGATGGACCCCGAGGCCATTCCCAAGTTGATGGAAGCCGGCGTCATCGAGGTCGCGCCGCTGGCGTACATGCGTGGCCGCACCCTCAATGACGCGTTCATCATTCTCGACGAGGCCCAGAACACCACGGCCGAGCAGATGAAGATGTTCCTGACCCGCCTCGGATTCGGATCCAAGATCGTGGTGACCGGTGATACGACGCAGGTCGACCTCCCCAGCGGAGGTTCCGAGAGCGGATTGCGTGCCGCGGCCCGCATCCTCGAAGGCATCGACGACATCCACTTCTCGCAGCTGACCAGCGCCGACGTGGTCCGGCACCGCCTGGTCTCCGACATCGTCGACGCGTACGGACGCGCCGAGGCCGCCAACGAATTGCACGGAAACCGCGCCCAGCGCCGCGCCGGGAACGGACGACACCGATGAAGGACCCGGCTTTGAGTTTGCCAGCTGAGACGAGGAGACGGCGTTGAGTATCGAGGTGGCCAACGAGTCCGGTATCGAGGTACCGGAAGAAATGCTGATCGACGTTGCGACGTTCGCGCTCGGCCGCATGGACGTCCACCCGGCAGCGGAGCTGTCGATGGTGCTGGTGGACAACGAGACGATGGCAGAACTGCACATGCGGTGGATGGACCTGCCCGGTCCCACCGACGTGATGAGTTTTCCGATGGACGAACTCAGTCCGGGCGGACGTCCCGATACCGCCGGGCCCGGTCCGTCGATGCTCGGCGACATCGTGCTCTGCCCCGAGTTCGCTGCCGAGCAGGCCGCCACCGCGCGGCACTCCACCGACCACGAGTTGTCGGTGCTCACCGTGCACGGCGTGCTGCATCTCCTCGGGTTCGATCATGCCGAGCCGGAGGAAGAAAAAGTGATGTTCGGACTCCAGGGTCAGATCATCGAGGAGTGGTACGACGACCGCCGGTCGCGTGCGCGGGCCGCCCGCGTTGCCGAGCGCGACGCAAAGCTGTTGAACAACATCGGGTTCGGAGACGACAAACCGGCCGGGGAGAGCTGATCACCGGTGCTTTCTGACTTGTTGCCGCTACTCGCTGCGGTGGCGCTGGTGCCCATAGGCGGCCTTTTTGCCGCTGTCGACAATGCTCTGATGACGGTGTCCCCGGCCCGGGTGGACGACCTGGTGAAGGACGGCAGGCCCGGCGCGCTGCGGTTGCGGAACGTGCTGGCCGCCCGGCCGAAGTACATGGCGTTGACCGTGCTGCTGCGTATCACGGCCGAGACCGCCGCCACGGTGGCTGCGGCCGTTTTCGCGATGGACAAACTCGGAACCGCGTGGGGTGTGGTGGTCGCCATCGCAGGTATGGCGGTGATCAATTACGTGGTGGTCGGTGTCGGACCGCGGACCCTCGGCGCGCAGCACGCCTATTCGATCGCGGTCAACTCCGCGGCCGTGCTGCAGGCCATCGGTGTACTCCTGACCCCGCTGACCAGACTTCTCATCACGCTCGGTAACGCGATCACGCCCGGTAAGGGATTCCGTAACGGACCGTTCGCGACCGAGGTCGAATTGCGCGAAGTGGTCGACATGGCCGAACTCACCGGTGTGGTCGCCGCCGGGGAACGCAAGATGATCCAGTCGGTCTTCGACCTCGGTGACACCAGTGCTCGCGAGGTGATGGTCCCGCGCGGCGAGATGGTGTGGATCGAATCCACCAAATCGGCCGCGCAGGCGATTTCGTTGGCCGTGCGTTCGGGTCATTCCCGCCTGCCGGTCATCGGTGAGAACCCGGACGACGTACTCGGCGTGGTGTATCTCAAAGACCTTGTCCAGCGACTGCTTCCGCCGGCTCAGCCGTCCGCGGTCGAGGTCGGGGAGTTGATGCGTCCGCCGGAGTTCATCCCCGATTCCAAGCCCCTCGACAAGGTGCTCGCCGACATGCAGCGCAGCCACAATCACATGGCGGTACTCGTCGACGAATACGGCGGCGTCGCCGGTCTGCTGACCATCGAGGATGTGCTCGAAGAGATCGTCGGTGAGATCAACGACGAATACGACAGCGACGAGGTACCGCCCATCGAGCCGCTCGACGACGGCTCCGGCGGCTACCGGGTGTCGTCACGGCTGCCCGTCCAAGATCTCGCGGAACTACTCGATGTCGAGATCGATGAGGACGACGTCGAAACCGTCGGTGGTCTGTTCGGGCTCGTGCTCGGCCGGGTGCCGCTGCCCGGCGCAACTGTCGAATTGCACGGTCTGCGCTTGGTTGCCGAAGGCGGGCCCAACCGGCAAGGTCGCGTTCGCATCGTCTCGGTCGTGGTCCACAGGATCCCCGAGAAAGAGCTCGAAAAGAAGAAGAAGCGGAAGAAGAAGCGGGACACCGCACCTGATTCCGAGGAGTCCGGCGCGAACGAGGTCGAGCGCGACGACGATTCGACGGAGATCGCAGAAGATTCCGATCGGCACGAGGAGGCCTCATGACATCCGACGCGGTGGTGCCCGGTTCGCCGCTCGATGCCGAAGACGACAAGCTGCTGACCCTGGCCCGCGGAGCGATGGCCCGGACCGGGGCCACCTCCGGGGCCGCGGTCCGCGACGCCGACGGGCGAACCTACGCGGCCGGGCCGGTCGACCTTGCCGCACTACAACTCTCGGCATTGCAGGTGGCCGTCGCGATGGCGATCGCCAGCGGTGCAGAGGGACTCGAGGCGGGGCTGCTTGTCGGCGGTCCCGCGACCACCGGGGACCGTGCAGACACGGACCCGGGTTTGGCGGCGCTGACTGAGGTGAGCTCGTCGGCGTACGCGATCGTCGCGGATGCACAAGGCGGGAACCCGCGTCGATTGGATCAACAGTGATGGATCAGTCCGAAGACTTCCGTTCCGGCTTCGTGTGTTTTGTGGGCAGGCCCAACACCGGCAAGTCGACATTGACCAACGCCCTGGTGGGCGAGAAGATCGCGATCACCTCCAGCCGCCCACAGACCACCCGCCACACCATCCGCGGCATCGTCAATCGTGACGACACCCAGCTGATCCTGGTGGACACCCCCGGTCTGCACCGCCCGCGGACGCTGCTCGGCAAACGCCTCAACGATCTGGTGCGCGACACCTACTCCGAAGTCGACGCGATCGGCTTCTGCGTCCCGGCCGACGAGAAGATCGGACCCGGCGACCGGTGGATCGCACAGCAACTCAAGGAGATGGCTCCCAAGACGCCGGTGGTGGGTCTGGTCACCAAGATCGACAAGGTCAAGCCCGAACGCGTTGCGCAGCAACTGATGGCGCTCTCGGAGCTCCTCGGACCCGACAGCGAGATCGTTCCGATCTCGGCGACCAAGGGCAAACAACTCGACGTGCTCGTCGACGTCCTTCGTGGATTGATGCAGCCGGGTCCGGCGTTCTATCCCGACGGTGAACTCACCGACGAGCCGGAGACCGTCCTGATGGCCGAGTTCATCAGAGAGGCGGCGCTCGAGGGCGTCCACGACGAACTGCCGCACTCCCTGGCGGTGGTGATCGAGGAGATCATCGAACGTGAACGCCGCGACGACCAGATCCCGATGGTCGACGTGCACGCGATTCTCTACGTCGAGCGGGACAGCCAAAAAGGCATCATCATCGGCAAACAGGGTGCCCGGCTCAAAGACGTCGGCACGGTGGCCCGGAAGCAGATCGAGAAGCTGCTCGGCGCCAAGGTCTACCTCGATCTCCACGTGAAGGTGGCCAAGGACTGGCAGCGCGATCCCAAACAGTTGGGCCGCTTGGGCTTCTGACCGCATCGCCGATTCGCGGGCACGATCTGGTGCGGGCAGGGTTGAATTGGC
The DNA here is from genome assembly GCF_059553395.1 of Williamsia sp. z34. NCBI lineage: Bacteria > Bacillati > Actinomycetota > Actinomycetes > Mycobacteriales > Nocardiaceae > Williamsia > Williamsia sp. z34. Next base: position 378,003 of record NZ_JCANWW010000001.1, read on the forward strand.
GGTATGACGGAGCCCGGACAGCCGGAAGGCAAACACGAACTTCCGCCAGGGGTACTCGACCCCAGTCTTGCGGCGGAGTTGCGGTCGTGGAAGCTGTGGACCTTTCCGGTAGCTGTGGTGGTGCTGGTGATGGGCCTGCTGGGCTTCATGTACATGGCGCCGGTGGTCAATCCGGAAAAGTATCTCGACGATTTTCCGATCGTGGTGGTCGACGCCGACGCCGGGGCCCTGCAACCCGGAACCACCGATGACATGCAATATCTGGGCAAAGAGGTGATCGACGGCCTCAAGGCCGGGGTCGATGAGCAGTATCCGGGCAAGTTCGACCTGCAGGTGGTCGACCGCCAGACCGCGCTCGATCGGCTCGACAACGCGCAGGCCTACGGCGCGATACTCGTACCCGCCGACTTCAGTGCGGCCAGTTTTGCGTTTCTCGGTTCGGCGATCGGTGATACCGAGGTCCCACCGCCGGTGATCGAGGTGTTGACGAACCCGGGTGCGGGCGCGTTCACCGTCCAGATCGCCACGCTGTTCTTCGATCGGGCGATGGAACAGGTGAACACCCAGTTCGGCGACCGGCTCACGGCCGCGCTCGTCCAGCAGACCGAGGCCGCCGGCCTCAAGGTCACCGGCGCCGGTCTGACCGCCATCAGCAAGCCGATCGACATCAAGGCCTCGGAGGCAAACCCGTTGCCGGACTCTGCCGGCAGAGGGCTGACCGCCTTCTATCTGGGGTTGCTACTGATCCTGGCCGGGTTCACCGGATCGATGATCGTCCACACCATCGTCGACAGCCGGCTCGGCTTCGCGCCACTCGAGATCGGTCCGATCTATCTGATGCGCGCACGATTACCGTCCTCGCGGTTGGGGACGATGGTGATCAAGTGGTGGGCGATGTTCCTTGTCGCGATCGTCGTCTCGGGGCTCTACGTACTGATCTGCGAATGGGTGGGCATGTACACACCCAACAAGATGGCCCTGTGGATGTTCGGGGTCCTGGTGATCACCGGCATCGGCGTGGTCGCCAATGCGATCCTGGCGATCTTCGGCAACGCCGGCCTGATCGTCAACCTGATCTACTTCGTCATCCTCGGCATACCCTCCTCCGGAGGCACGGTGCCGTTGGAGGCGGTGCCCGGGTTCGTCCGCGATTTTGCCGTGATCGAGCCGTTGCACCAGGCGTTCATGGGATTGCGGTCGATCCTGTACTTCGATGCCAATGTCGACGCCGGCCTGTTCGACGCCGTGGTCATGTTCGTGATCTTCACCCTCGTCGGACTGATCATCGGGCCGATCGCCTGCATCTTGTATGACCGCAAGGGTCTGATCCGTCGTCCACCGGAGCCGGTCGACCACCCGGGCGTCCACGAAGCGGTGTGATCGGAAAATCCGGGGCAGGCATGTCGCGGTGCGCTTGGTCGGTGGTCAGTGGAAGACTGATCAGGTGAGGTTGTATCGCGATGAGGCCGTTGTCCTCCGCCAGCACAAGCTGGGGGAGGCCGACCGAATCATCACGTTGCTGACCAAGGAGCACGGGCTGGTCCGGGCGGTTGCCAAAGGGGTACGGCGCACCCGGTCGAAGTTCGGTGCCCGGCTCGAACCCTTTGCGCATGTCGATCTGCTGCTGCATCCGGGCCGCAACCTCGACATCGTCACCCAGGTCCACAGCCTCGATACCTTTGCCTCGGCCATCGTGTCCGATTACGGCCGGTACACCACGGCCTGCGCGGTCCTGGAGACAGCGGAACGTCTGGCCGGCGAAGAGCGGGCTCCGGCCGACCGCCTGCAACGGCTGACCGTGGGTGCCCTGCGGGCCATCGCGGACGGGCAGCGTCCCAAAGAGCTGATCCTCGACGCGTTCCTGCTGCGGGCGATGGATTTCGCCGGATGGATGCCGGCCCTGGAACATTGCGCGCGGTGCGGAGATCCGGGACCACACCGGGCTTTTCACGTCGCGGTGGGTGGCTCGGTGTGTGTGCACTGCCGACCGGCCGGATCGGCGACGCCCTCACCCGGCGTCCTGGATCTGATGGATGCGCTCTACCGTGGCCAATGGGAACACACCACCGAGGCGACCGAATCGACTCGGCGGCAGGTCAGCGGATTGACCGCGGCGCACCTGCAGTGGCATCTCGAACGTCAGCTGCGCACGTTGCCGCTGATCGAGCGCGAGGCCCCTCATCGCGGTCTGACGACCGCCGGTGCGAATGCCGACACCGGCAGGAAGGACACACGTGATCGCGCGACGGCGCAACACAACGCAGCAGGCTGAACCGGTAAAAGGGGTCCGGCCACCGGACCCACATCCCTCCGGAGCCCGTCCGCCGGCGATTCCCCCGCAGTTCGTGCCCAAGCACGTCGCCCTGGTGATGGACGGCAACGGGCGGTGGGCCACTGATCGGGGACTGCCCCGGACCGAGGGCCACAAGCGTGGCGAGGCCGTGCTGATGGACGCCGTCTGCGGTTGCATCGAGATGGGTGTCGGCTGGCTGTCGGCGTACGCGTTCTCCACCGAGAACTGGAGTCGCAGCCCGGACGAGGTGAAGTTCCTGATGGGCTTCAACCGCGACGTCATCCGTCGTCGCCGCGACGAGATGAACGAGATGGGTGTGCGGGTCCGGTGGGCCGGGCGTCGACCACGGTTGTGGCGCAGCGTCATCCGCGAACTCGAGACCGCCGAGGAACTCACCAAGGACAACACGGTGATGACGTTGACGATGTGCGTCAACTACGGCGGGCGGGCCGAGATCGCGGACGCGGCCAAAGAGATAGCTCGTCGTGCGGCCGCCGGGACGCTCGATCCGGAACGGATCACCGAGGCGTCGTTCGCCAAGTATCTCGACGAGCCGGACATGCCCGATGTGGATCTGTTCCTGCGCCCGTCGGGGGAGCAGCGGATCTCCAACTTCCTGCTCTGGCAATCTGCGTACGCCGAAATGGTGTACCAGCACAAGCTCTTTCCCGATTTCGACCGTCGCGACCTGTGGGATGCCTGTGTGGAGTACGCGAGCCGGGACCGGCGTTTCGGCGGAGTACCGGGGTCGACCGGTGCCTGAGAACACCGGGGAACCAGACCTCATCGAGCGGACCGCGCGGCTGCTGGCCCCGGAGATGTCGGTGCAGCGCGGCGAGGACGATTCGCTGACCGTCTACCACCAGGGGACCGTGGTCTCGATGAGGGCGCTCGCGCTGGCGCCAGGTCTGGATGTGCTGTCACTGACGCAGGTGCTGGCGTGGGATCTGCCGGTCACCGAACAGTTGCGCACCGATGTGGAAAAGGCCTCCGGTGCGTCCAACTTCGGCACCGTCAAGTTGGCGGTCCACGAGGTGACCGCGGATGTGCTGCTGCACTACACGTTTCCGGCCGGAACCCTGGGCGATGATGCGCTGCGCACCATGCTGCTGATGGTGCTCGGGACCGGCGCGGACGTCGGCGTCACCATCCGCGGCTGACTCCTCGGGCGGTGGCCGGGAAGTCAGCCGCAGCCCTGGCAGCGACCGAAGATCTCGACGGTGTGGCTGATGTCGGTGAAGCCGTGCTGGGCGGCGACGTCGGTGGCCCACTGCTCCACGCTGTCGGCCTGTATCTCCACGGTGTTGCCGCATTCCCGGCAGACGAGGTGATGGTGATGATGCGCCGACGAACAGAACCGATAGACCGACTCGCCGTTGTCGGTGCGCAGTACGTCGACCTGGCCGGCGTCGGCCAGTGCCTGCAGATTCCGGTAGACGGTGGTCAGTCCGATGGACTGGCCGGCGGCCTTGAGCTGGTCGTGCAGATATTGCGCCGAGCGGAACTCCTCGCTGCCCGAGAGGAGTTCGGCGATCGCACTGCGTTGACGCGTGGAGCGGACGCCGGTGACCGGACGCTGTTCGGTTCCCGAACTCATGAATCGCTCTCCTCGGTTGCGTGGGCGAGGGCATCGGTGACGATGTGCGCGAGATGGTCGTCGACCAGGGCGTAGACGACTTCGCGACCGGTCCGTTCGCCGTGGACCACACCCGCCGACTTGAGAACCCGCAGATGCTGGCTGATCAGCGGCTGGGGTACCGATAGAGCACCGACCAGTTCGTGGACGCACCGACCACCGCCGAGCAGTTGCAGCACGATGGCGATCCGGACCGGGGCGGACAGGGCCCGCAGCAATTCGCCGGCAGCGTCCAACGCCTTCTTGTCGTGGGCGGTCGGAGCCGTGGTTGCATGCTGACTTGTCACAGGGCACTTCCGTTGCTGCGGGGGGATATCGGGCGGCTGTTGGAAACCATTTTCATATGCGTGGGTGGCCATGTCAAACAATGACTTTCCGACGCGGTTCGTCCACCCGATGTGGCGGGCGTCAGGTGCCCCGCGCCGCCCGATAGGCTGGTCCCCGTGGCAGGCAAAACCAATCTCGTGGAAACCGTAGTCAACCTCTGTAAACGCCGGGGGTTGGTGTATCCGTGTGGAGAGATCTACGGCGGCACCAAATCGGCGTGGGACTACGGGCCCCTGGGTGTTGAACTCAAGGACAACATCAAGAAGCAGTGGTGGCGCAACATGGTCACCTCCCGCGACGACGTCGTCGGACTCGATTCGTCGGTGATCCTCCCGCGCAAGGTGTGGGAGGCGTCGGGCCACGTCGAGACGTTCAGTGATCCGCTCGTCGAGTCGCTGCACACGCACAAGCGTTACCGCGCCGATCACCTGATCGAGGCATACGAGAACAAGCACGGACATCTGCCGCCCAACGGCCTGGCCGACATCAACGATCCGGAGACCGGTCAGCCCGGTGCGTGGACCGAACCCCGCGCATTCTCCGGTCTGATGAAGACCTACCTCGGACCCGTCGACGACGAGGCCGGACTGCACTACCTGCGTCCCGAGACCGCTCAGGGCATCTTCATCAACTTCAAGAACGTGATGACGACGTCCCGGAAGAAGCCGCCGTTCGGCATCGGCCAGATCGGCAAGAGCTTCCGCAACGAGATCACGCCCGGAAACTTCATCTTCCGCACGCGCGAGTTCGAGCAGATGGAGATGGAGTTCTTCGTCAAGCCGGGCGAGGACGAGCAGTGGCACCAGTATTGGATCGACCACCGGATGAAGTGGTACACCGATCTCGGCATCGATCCGGAGAACCTCCGACTGTTCGACCACCCCAAAGAAAAGCTCTCGCACTATTCCAAGGGCACCGTCGACGTCGAATACCGATTCGGATTCGCCGGCGGGGAATGGGGCGAGCTCGAGGGCATCGCCAACCGCACCGACTTCGACCTCAGCACACACATCAAGCACTCCGGTGAGGACCTGTCGTTCTTCGATCAGGCCACCGGTGAGCGCTACACGCCGTACGTGATCGAGCCGGCCGCCGGCCTGACGCGTTCGCTGATGGCGTTCCTGTGTGACGCGTACACCGAAGAGCAGGTACCGAATGCCAAGGGCGGCACCGACACCCGCACCGTACTGAAGATCGACCGCCGGCTCGCGCCGGTCAAGGTCGCGGTGCTCCCGCTCTCGCGTAACGAGCAGCTCTCGCCCAAGGCGAAGGCACTGGCCGCAGAACTCCGCCAGAACTGGAACGTCGAGTTCGACGACGCCCAGGGCATCGGCAAGCGTTACCGCCGTCAGGACGAGATCGGTACGCCGTTCTGTGTCACGGTCGACTTCGACACGCTCGACGATCAGGCGGTCACCGTGCGTGAGCGCGACACCATGACGCAGGAACGCGTCGCCCTGGACAAGGTGGTCGACTACCTGGCAGTCCGGCTGATCGGCTGCTGAGACCGGCTTCGGCTGCCTATGATTCACAGGCGGTGACGAGGCCGGAGCAGGAGGTCGGAGCGGATATGAACAAGAAGATCCTCAGGACGCTGTCGGAAGAGGAATACCGGCTGGTCCGAACGACCAAGCGTAAGAACTTGGCGGAACTCGACGAAGACGCTCTGATCAAACTGCACACGCGTACCCAGCGGGCACGCAACAAGCACGTCAAGAACTACCGGCAGGCGGGCGCCGCCAAGGTCCAGAACAAGGGGAGCCGCGGCGCCGCCCGTCCTGCCAATACTCACCATGCCGCCCGCGCGGAGGTTTTCGAGAAGGCGTTGGCGCGGGTGAGCCGTCAGCTCGGTGTGGTGGCCAGGCAAAGCGCTGCGGACCTCAAGGATTCCCGTCTGGCAAAAGCCAAGGGCAAGGGCAACGGCAAGGGTAAGAGCAAAGACCCGGCGTTGGACCCCGCACTTGTCGGCGGCAAGGGCAAGGTCATCTCGGCGGGCAAAGACCGCGTCGATGCGACCCGTAAATCGCCCGGCCGCAAAAAACAAGAGGCGTCGTCGAAGGCCGCAGGTAAGCGCCGGCAGGTGAAGAAAGACAGTCGCTGACCGCCGTGTGTCACTTTCCCGCTCGGATTCCGGCCCCGGTGGCCGGTTGGGTGTGTGAACCCTCCGGTATCTGAGATACTGAAGGTTGGGCAAGCCGTTCGGCCCCACATGGGGTGGGGTCGGTATATGCGGCCAGAGAGTGGGTTAAACCGTGTCTGTGAGTGGAAAAATCGTTCATTTCGACGCCAACAAAGGCTTCGGGTTCTTGGCGCCTGATGCCGGCGGCTCGGATGTCTTCCTGCATATCAACGACATCGACATCGACGAGAATTCGCTTAAACCGGGCGCCGAGGTCGAGTTCGACATCGAAGAGACCGACCGTGGTTCCAAGGCGGTCAATCTCGTGGTGACCGGGGCTGCACCTGCCGGTGCCGCACCTGAGCGTCCGCGTCGCGAGGAGCGCCCGCGTCCGGATCGTCGCCATGACGACAGCCGTGGCGCCGGTCGTGACGATCGTCGTCGGCCTGCGCGCAGCGATTCCGCGACGCTCGATTCGGGCGCGTTCTCGGAGGAGATCACCGAGCTGCTGCTCGACGCCTCCGGAACCTTGACCGCGACCCAGATCCTGGCGATCCGGCAGCGTGTCACCGATTTCGCGATCGCTCGCGGCTGGGTGCTTGACTGACTTGTCGGCGGATACGACACCGCCACCGGTCCTGCGTGCCGACTACGGCGAATCCGACGTAGAGCGGCCGATTCCGGAGGGCTTGAAGGTAGCTGGGCTGACCGGCACCCGCAATGACTATCGCAGTGCGTTCGCCCGCGACCGCGCTCGCGTACTGCATTGTGCGGCGCTGCGCCGGTTGGCCGACAAGACCCAGGTCGTCGGTCCGCACGAGGGTGATACCCCGCGTACCCGTCTGACCCACTCACTGGAAGTGGGTCAGATCGGGCGGGGTATCGCCATCGGTATCGGTTGTGATCCGGACCTGGTCGAACTGGCCGGACTGGCGCACGACATCGGCCATCCGCCTTACGGTCACAACGGTGAACGGGCGCTGGACGAGGTCGCCAGCGTGTACGGCGGGTTCGAGGGCAACGCACAGAACCTGCGTATCCTCACCCGGCTCGAACCGAAACTCCTTGACGCGCAGGGCCGCAGCGTCGGACTGAACCTGACACGGGCGTCGCTCGACGCGACGTTGAAGTATCCGTGGACCCGCAAGAAGCCCGGCGGCAAGTTCGGTGCGTACGAGGACGACGCGGCCGCGCTCGCGTGGATCCGGAACGGTCGTACCGATACCAGGCAGTCGCTCGAATGCCAGGTGATGGACTGGTCCGACGATGTGGCGTACTCGGTGCACGACGTCGAAGACGGTGTGATGGCCGGGCGTATCGATCTGCGCAGCCTCGGTGACCCCACCGAGCAGCGTGACCTGGCGGCGGTGGGTCTCAAGGAATTTCCCGACCTGGAAGAAAACGTTCTCATCGAGGCCGCAGCGCGACTGTGGTCGATGGAGATCGTGCAGGATGTCGGCGCCTATGACGGCACCATGACCCGGTTGGTGGCGCTCAAACGCCTCACCAGTGAGCTCGTGGGCCGGTTCGCGTCGGCGGCCATCACCACCACCCGCCGCGAAGCGTCCGAGCGTGCGGTCTGCCGCTATCAGGCCGACCTCGTCGTGCCGCCGATCGTCGCCGCCGAGGTCGCGATGCTCAAGACGTTGGCGCTGCGCTTCATCTTCTCGGATCCGCGGCACCGGTCTCATCAGGCCCGCCAGCGTGACCGCATCCATCGGGTGGCGAACTGGCTCCTGCATGCCGCACCCGGCGGACTCGATCCGTTGCTGGTACCGGCCTGGAACGACGCGGCCGACGACGCCGCGCGGGTCCGGGTCGTCGTCGACCAGATCGCCTCGATGACCGAAGGTCGCCTCGAGCGGATGGACCGGCAGAACATGGGCGCCTCCGCGCACCTGGGCTAACCCGATGATGTGCCCTTTTTGCGAACGTTTTCCCAGGTGGACGCCGCCAAAACGGCACATCATCGGGGGTGGGCGGACGCGTGACGAGTTCCGCCTAGACTGATCTGCGTGGCAGGCCGAATTCCCGATCGTGACATCACGGCAATCCGTGAGAGTACGCACATCGAGGACATCGTCGGCGACTACGTCGCGCTGCGTAAGGCGGGCGCCGATTCATTGAAGGGGCTCTGCCCTTTCCACGACGAGAAGTCGCCGTCGTTCCATGTGCGTCCCAACCATGGACACTTCCACTGCTTCGGCTGTGGTGAGGGCGGCGACGTCTATTCGTTCCTGCAGAAGGTCGAACACGTCAGCTTCGTCGAGGCCGTGGAGCAGCTGGCCGACCGGATCGGCTACCAGATCAGCTACGAGGGCGGTGGCACCAGCGTCGCCCGCGACCGCGGTACCCGCGCCCGCCTGGTGGCAGCCAACGCGGCCGCGCAGAAGTTCTATGCCGAGCAGCTGAAGTCGCCCGAGGCGCAGAAGGCCCGCGACTATCTCACCGAACGGGCCTTCGACGGCGCCACGGCCCTGCAGTTCGGCTGCGGCTATGCACCCGCCGGCTGGGACACGATGACCAAGGCGCTGATGGCGCAGGGGTTCGAGTTCGCCGAACTCGAGGCGGCCGGTCTGTCCAAGCAAGGGCAGCGCGGACCGATCGACCGGTTCCACCGTCGCCTGCTGTGGCCCATCAAGAACCTGGGCGGCGACATCATCGGCTTCGGTGCCCGCAAGTTGTTCGACGACGACAACATGGGCAAATACATGAACACGCCAGAGACCATGCTGTACAAGAAGTCTCAGGTCTTGTTCGGTCTCGACCACGCCAAGAAGAACATCGCCAAGGGTCACCAGGCCGTGGTGGTCGAGGGATACACCGACGTCATGGCCATGCATCTGGCCGGCGTGACCACCGCGATCGCCTCGTGTGGAACCGCCTTCGGTGAAGATCATCTGGCGTTGTTGCGACGGCTGATGATGGACGACAGCTACTTCCGCGGTGAGGTGATCTACACCTTCGACGGCGACGACGCGGGGAAAGCCGCGGCATTGAAGGCATTTGAAGGCGAACAGAGCATCGCCGGGCAGACCTTCGTGGCGGTGGCACCCGATGGTATGGATCCGTGCGAGCTGCGCCAGAACCATGGCGACGCCGCAGTCCGGGACCTGATCGCCCGTCGCATCCCGATGTTCGAGTTCGCCGTCAAGGCGCTGCTGTGCACGTACGACCTCGACACCGCGGAGGGCCGCGTCCACGCGCTGCGGGAGGCGGTACCGGTCGTCGCCCGGATTCGCGATGTGGCGCTGCGCGACGAGTACGCCCGACAACTGGCCGGCTGGGTCGGCTGGGAAGAAGTACCCCAGGTGTTGCGCCGCGTGCGCGAGGAGGCGGTCAGGCAGGCCAAGGCCGCGCGCTCCGGCGTGAAGGACACCTCGAAGTCGCGGGACCGCAGGGTGCAGTCGGCCCCACCGGTACCAGGACCCGATACCGACTCGAAGAACCCGACGGTGGTGCGGCCGCGGCCGTCCGATCCGCAATTGTGGGCGCAGCGGGAAGCTCTCAAGTCGGCGCTGCAGTATCCGGCGATAGCCGGGACCGTCTTCGACTCGCTGCCCGAGGAGTGCTTCACCGAGCCCGCGTACGAGATCATCCGGACGGCGATCAAGGCAGCCGGTGGTACCGGTGCGTCCCATGGGGGAGCGCAGTGGGTCGAGACCATCGCCCAGTCCGTGGACGGCACGGTATTGGAGTCGTTGGTCACAGAACTTGCCGTCGAGGCGATGTCCGTGTCCGAGAACATGATCCCGAAATACATCGGAAGCGTGCTCGCGCGGCTCCAGGAAGTCTGGGTCGGCTCTCAGATCGCCGATCTGAAGTCGAAACTGCGCCGGATGTCACCGGGGGACGACCCGGACGCCTACAACGCCTTGTTCGGCGATCTGGTGGCCCTGGAGGCCTATCGACGGAGCCTGCTGGAGCTGGCCGTGGGACCGGACGAGAACACCGCCTAGTTCGGCGCGGTGTTCGTCGTTCTCAGTTGTTCCGGTATTCCTCGGGGCCGAGCACGGTTGTGTCCTCGTCGATGGTCCGCAATTCGGTCAGCTTCGGCTGCGTGCTGATCTTCTCGGAGAGCTTCTGCCTGCCGACGTCGACGGCCTTCTTGGTGGCCGGGGACTCGGCGATGGTGCGGTAAGCGCGGTTGATCTGCTCGTAGCGCTTCCGACCGGCCTTGGCCCCGAGGACGTAGCCGACGCCGAGTGCAGCGAGAAATCGAACCATAGGTGCTCAGTCCTCCGTGGTACGTGCGCAGCGGACGCGTTCGGTGCGTCCGCAGGGGGTTGGGTCTCCATCCTGCCTGATCGAGTCCGGGGTGGGGGAATCTGGCCGCGTGAAGCCGTCAGAAAAGGCCGCCACCAGCACGATTTGGTATGCGACCACCCCTATGCGCTAAAGTCTTTTTCGGCCCCAGGGCCAAGATATTCCCCCATAGCTCAATTGGCAGAGCATTCGACTGTTAATCGAAGGGTTACTGGTTCAAGTCCAGTTGGGGGAGCGCAAAGGTCCAGGTCACTCGGTTTCCGCCGAGAGATCTGGACCTTTTTTGCACCAGTGGTGCAAACGATGAGCCGAGTTTTGGCGTTCGCGATCATTGGCCATGGTTGAGGCACACTTCGACGCCGTCAGGTCCGTGCCTCGCGCCGAGGGGCGGGTTGCGCGAAGACGATGCCGACTCGGTAGCATCAGCGAGGTTTGTGGCGGTGTTTCGTCACACTTGGGGCGGTAGCTCAGTTGGTTAGAGCCGTGGACTCATAATCCATAGGTCGCGGGTTCGAGCCCCGCCCGCCCCACCAGTACCCACCGAACAACGATGGCAGGTACCGGCCGTGGCGTCCGGCGAACCCGTCGGACAACAGGCCCACCACATCCGGGCCCGCTTCCCCCGAATTGCCCGTGGCCGTCACGTTGGCCCCAGCTGAATGTGGGCCCCATACACCGAACGCGACAGCTCTGCCCTTGCCGCGGAGGATGGAGTTCATGGTGGACAACGTGGCAGGGGAGGACACATGGTCCACCGCCCGAAGAAGCGTCGCTATTCGGATTGTCCGATGTCACACTCCGGAGAGGGTGGATTGGGCAACGCCCGGCGCCTCGCAGGTGGAGTATTTACAACAAATTCGACGCCTGTGAGCAGATCAGTTTTGTGACAAAGGAGTTTGCTAATTCGCTGCGTGCCAGTCGATTTGATCCAAACGTCCGTAGATGTTAATTGAATGATGTTGTGCTGCAGGGCAATATGAAACAACGGCGGTCAATTATGTGAGGATAATAAGGGAAATCGCCGAGATCGGTATGTCATCACCGCGCCGAAAAGCTCGGCAATCATGAAGTGTGACCTGTGCAATATGCGGCCGTGACCGTGACTTCGCCGATGGTGCCGGCGGCAGAGGTCGCAGATCGTCGGTGGGGAGGAATTGGCCCCTGAAAATGCGCCTGCCCCGACCCTGTGGGGTCGGGGCAGGCGTGCTCCGGCTTGTCTGCGCAGATGATCCGTGCCCTATTTGAGGGTAAATGGAGCTTGGATCAGGCCATGGTCAGTGCGCTTCGTCGTAGGCTTCGATGATCGCGCCCGGGATTCGTCCGCGGTCGCTGATCTCGTAACCCTCTTCCTTGGCCCACTCCCGAATCGCTTGTGTGGGTGCCTTTTCGGCCTTTTCAGCCACCCGGCCGCCCTGGCGGGAGTTGTTGATCCGCCGCGAGGCGCTCAGGTATTTGGCGAGTGCGCGGCGGAATTGTTCGGCGTGCTTGGGGGACGTGTCGAACTCGTATTGTTTGCCGTCGAGTCCCCAGCGCACGGTCTCGAATTCCTCGAGAACCTTTCCGTCGAGGTCGTCGATGAACTCTACTACTTGCTTCTTGGCCACTTCTGGACTCTCCACTCATTGTTTTTTGCGCCCGACGAACACGAACTCGAGTCTGATGGGAAGTCAATCATAACAACTTGACCTGTGAAGAAGGCAAAAGATCGCAATAGCTGGTCCGCTGTGAAGACCATCCGCGATCCCGGACCGCACAACTTGGGCGGACAACGTCGGTGGTCGTGCATCCGGACAACTATCGAAAGGCGGAAGATCACCGCTGACTTGTCCGTATTGCGTGACCCGTGCCGCATCGAATCCGATCAAGAGATGTCGGTTGATCCCGCACATTCTTGAACAAGGCCGCGGGTTCGACCACGTCCATCTTCTCCGGGGAATAGCCGGTGAGTTCGGTCGTGTTGTCGACGACCCCGAAGAGCCGGCCCGCCATGTCATGACGCCCGCGTCGGAAAAGCGTGATGTGAGCATCGATTTGCCGATCAGCGCGGTCAGTTCCGGGCGGAGAATGCGGGCCCGGCCACCTGCTTGGCCTTCGATTGCGGCGTGCATTGTGGCGTGCCGCTTGTTGGTCCGAGGTCGGCCGCGGAGGATCTCGAATCGTTCGTCGAGCATGTCGATGATTTGACGGACCGGGATCGTAGCCGATTGGCCCGCGGCGAGCTCGAATCGCCAATGGCGTGTGATCGACTGCAGCGCAAATGGTTTCGATCGGCCAGTCATGGGACGTCGGCATCTTTGCATTCTCGGGCCACCTGGAGTGCGGCACGGGTTTTGCCCATGCCGCCCCACAGTGCGTCCGCACCGGCCTTTGCTCAGTCCTTGGTTGCCGCGCCGGGGCCGCCGGGTTCGTCTGTCCACAACCCGATGGATTCGAGATGACGGGTCAGCCGCTCGGCGCCGTCGGTGAACTGGCGCCGGGTCTGTGCGATCACCTCGTCGCGATCGCCCTTGCGATAGGCGTCGATCAGTTTCGCGTGGCTCTCACAGGCGACCGCGCCCCACTGCGGATCGTTGGCGTACAGGTCATGCGGTGTGTAGCGGGTGGCGTTGAGCAGGAACCAGGCCAGTTTGCCGCCGTCAGCGATGCGGTTGTGAACGCGATGGAACTCGAACTCGGCAGCGGTGACGTCCTCGGGCCGTCCGGATTCGACCGCGGTCCGCAGTTCGTTGTTGAGCTCGGTCAGCTCGTCGAGTTGGTCCGGGGTCACAGTTTTCGCGATCCGGACTGCAAGCTCCACGGCGAGAACACCCTGGAGCCAGAAGATGTCCTCGACGTCCTGGCGCGTCAGGTCGGCGACCACATATCCGCGATGCGGCGCCAGGTTGACCATCCCCTCACCGCGCAGGGTGAGCAGCGCCTCACGCACCGGGGTCACACTGACCTGCAGGTCGACGGCGGTTTCGTCCATCCGGATGAACTCGCCCGGGCGGATGGCGCCGGTCATGATGAGATGACGAAGATGACCGGCGACCTCCTCGGAGAGTTGAGGTCGCCGGCGCAGCGAGGATCGGGATGTGGTCGCCCGAGGTGTGGTCATCAGAGCAAGTTACAGACCGTAGGTCTTGCCGATGATGTCGCGTTGGATCTCATTGGTTCCGCCATACACGGTGGAAATGATCGCACCCCGCATCAAACGCTCCGCATCGAACTCCGTTGCGTACCCGTATCCACCCATCATCTGCATGCCGTCGATGGTCATCGCCTTGGAGACCTCGGTGGCCTTGAGCTTGGCCATCGACGCCTCGCGCGGCAGCATCTTCTTCGGATTCGCATCCGACTGTGCGGCCACACTGTAGACGAGCAGCTTGGTGCATTCGATCTCGGTGGCGTGGTCTGCCAGGCGGTGCCGCAGCGCCTGGAAGGTACCCACCGGGCGACCGAATTGCTTGCGCTCACTGACGAACTCGAGGGTACTGGCGAATGCACGTTCGGCGACGCCGAGTTGCATCGCGGCCAGGATGAGGCGTTCGGTGTTGAGTCCGCTCATGAGCTGGTTCCAGCCGTTGCCGACCTCACCGACCACCGCGCTGTCCGGCACGCGCACGTTGGTGAAGTAGAGGTCGTTGACCTCGCGGCCGCCGAGCGTGTCGATGCCGCTGATCTCCAGGCCTTCGGTACCCGCGGGAATGTGGAACTGGGTCAGGCCCTCGTGTTTCTTGCCGGTGCGATCCGTCCGGGCGACGAGCAGGATGCTCTTGGCGAAGTGTGCGTTGGAGCACCAGGTCTTCTGGCCGTTGATGACCCAGCCGCCATCGACCTTCTCGGCCCGGCAGGTGAGCGCGGCGACGTCGGAGCCCGCCTCGGGTTCGGACATCGAGATCGAGAGCGATTCGCCGGCAACAACATCGGCGAGAACTTCTTTTTTCATCGGCTCGTCGGCGAACTTCTGGTAGGCCGCAGCGGTGATCAGGGTCGGGCCGATGCCACCGATCGGGGCGTTGCCTCGCATTGCCTCCTCGAGCAGGATGCACATCTCCATGTTTCCGGCACCGGCGCCGCCGTACTCTTCGGGCACCAGGATTCCGGCCCATCCGAGGTCCGCCATCTTCTTGTAGAGCTCCACCGAGTGCAGCTCTGCGCCGCCGGCGGTCAGAGCGTCGCGCTGTTCGCGGGTGCCGGCCTCCCGGGCGCAGAAGTCTGCGACCGATTTGGCGAAATCGGCCTGTTCGGGCGTGAAAGTGGTCATGACGATGCTCCTGAAATAGGGTTCGACTCACGCTGAAAGTAACACATCACATATATGTGATGGAATACCTGCATTCCGGCGCGATGTGAGCGAGCGGTGGTGTGGTGCCGGTCGCAGGAGGGCTTACATTGGCGGCATGAGTCCGAAAGCGAAGGTTGATCGAAACGCCGAACCCGGTGACTCGCCCAAGCCTGAACCCGCGACGACCGCGGCTACCGGGGTCGATCGCGAGATCGCGGCGACCGACATCGATTCGGAGGTCCGGGCGGATCCGTCGCCGTTCGATTCGGAGGAGTTCCTCGAGACGAATCGTCGCAACCGCGAGAAGATGCGCGCTGTCGCCGAGGCAAAGCGGGCCAGGGAGGCGGCCCGCGAACAGCGGCGGTCCGCTCGGGGACGTGGCGCCGGGCCGACGTCGGGGAAGATCGGCGATGAGCCGGTCCGCCGGCGAGTGGGCTGGGCCGTCCCGGTGCTCTCGATCCTGTTGGTCGCCGCACTGGTCGCCACCGGGGTGCTGGCCCATCTGTATCGCGAGGCCGACAACCGGGCCGCCGGTGGTGATCGACTCGATGAATTGCGACCCGGCGCGGTCACGGCCGCGGGTGAGTATGCCGCCGCACTGCTGACCTACGACTCCGCGAACTTCGCCGAGCTCGATTCCCGGATCACCGATATTTCGACTCCGGCGTTCGCGAAGGACTTCATCGAGGGCTCGAGGCAGGCTCGCGAAGGCAGTGCCGGCGTGCAGGCGGTTGCGTCGGCGTCCGCCAAAGATGCTGCACTGCAATCGATTTCACCGACGACGGCGGTGGTGTTGGTGGCGATGGATCAGACGGTCAAGTCGCCACAGACAGATGCCCAACTGCCCGAGGGGATCCGATACGAGTCGATGGTCAAGGTGACGCTCGAACTGGTGGACGGCAAGTGGCTGATCAAGGACTTCGAGGTGGTCTGACGGACGATCCGGGCGGCGCTCAGGTGTGCGGGCGCAGGATCGTGGTCATCACGGCCTCGATCCGGCGTTTGGTGGCCGGGCGGGGGTCGTAACGCACCCAGTTACCGAGGTCGAGGACGGTGTTGAACGCGGCGTGCACCAGGTACCGGGCCTCAACGGGATTGAGGCCCGGCCGGACCTGGCCGACCAGTTGGGCCCACTCCTCGACGTTGCGACGCTGCTGATCGCGGAGTTCGACACGCTGCGGTTCGGGCACGCTGCCGATCTCGGACAGGTAGAGATTGAGCAGGTCGCTGTTCGCGAACGAGAGGTCCACGTATCTGCGGACCAGCTTGTCGACGGCTTCGTCCGGGGTTGCCGACTCGGCGAGGGCGTCGCTGATCCCCGCGGTGATGCGGTCACTGGCCCGCGCGAAGGCGGTCGAGAGCATGGCGACCTTGGTATCGAAGTGCCGGTACACGCCCGATTGGTTCATGCCGACCGCAGCGCCGATCTCCTCCATCGTCACGTCGTGGAATCCGCGGGCGCTCATCAACCGGATCGCCTCGGTCAACAAGGCCTCCCGCTTGGACGCCATCGGCAGGCCCACCGACACCGCCGGTCGTGTGGTCGAGGGGGCCGGATCATTCGGTGGCAGGTCGGTGCGGGCCACATTCATCGCGGCGTCGAGGATCACCGCCTCGATCCGCTTGCGAGGTAACGATGCCCGGTGCGTGGTGATCGATCCGATGACGCTGAGCACCGCGCCGCTGAGGTACTGCGCGTCGGTGCCGAGACGACCCGGCTGGGGTTCGCCGCCGGCCGACAGCTCCGGGTGTATCTGATCGAGAAGCGCAGCGAAGCGGGCGTGCAGCCGGCCGACCAGCCGGCCGAGGTCCCGGCGGTCTTCAGGATTGAGGTATCGCGCCTCCCACCGGTAGAGCGCCCCGCGCGATCGGTTTTCGATGGTGGTCCGGGTGAGTTCGGTGATGAGCAGATGCAACTCGCGTTCGGGCTCGCCGGGCAGGACCGGTACCTGCGCCATCGCACTGTCCAGGTCGGCGCCCAGAGTGCGGACGGTCTCGGAGAACAGCGCATATTTGTTGGGGAAGTGGCGGTACAGGGCCGGGCCGCTGATGCCCACCTTTCCGGCGATCTGATCGACACCCGTCGCGAAATAACCCTGTTCGCTGAAGGACTCGGCAGCCACCCGAACTATCTGTTCCCGACGGTCCTTCGGTCGCTGCCGAGTTCTCGGGGCGACGGCAGCGGGTGCGAGGGCGTCGTTGACGCGTCCGTTGGCGGAAGCCATTTATCCATGTTAGCGGCAGGTACAGACCTTCTGCAGCAGAGGGGGTGAGTCCCGCCGACCAGCGAGGAAGGGCGACGGGCCAACACTTGACGCGTCTGGCGAAGATCTGGCAAGTTAATGTGGATTCACGTGATCTACATCGCAATCGTGATTATTTGAGCTTAGGGTGGCGAGCATGCCAGGGGACAAGGGTCTGATCACGTCGGTCGACGACCGGGGTGTTGCGCGCGTTCTGATCAACCGGCCCACCCGGAAGAATTCGATCGATTCGGCGGCCAATCAGGAACTGATCGACGTGTTGGGGACGTGGGCGGACGACGCCTCGATCCGGGTCGTGGTCATCGGGGCGCCGGGCCAGGATTTCTGTACCGGTGCCGACCTCATCGAGATGGCGACGGCGCCGCCACCGGCCACTGAGGACGAGGCCCGCGCACGCGCCGAGCGGACGATCAATGCCGGTTCCGATGTCGTCCGGGCAGTCCGGGCGCTGCAGGTTCCGGTTGTCGCGGTGGTCGACGGAGCAGCAGTCGGTATCGGCGCTTCGATCGCGTTCGCCTCAGACCTGATCTACGCCTCCCAGAACGCGTACTTCTTGCTCGCCTTTGTCGACATCGGACTGATGCCGGATGGGGCGGCGACGGCAACAGTCGCCGCGGCGGTCGGTCGCGCCCGGGCCAACGAACTGGCACTGCTCGGTGAGCGGTTGCCGGCGGCCCAGGCGTTCGCCGACGGTTTGGTGACCGCGGTCCTGGCGCCAGAAGCGTTGTCGCCGAAGGTTGATCAGGTGGTCGACAAACTGCTGGCCGCCTCACCACGGGCGCTGACGTTGACCAAGAAGGCCATCGACGCGCAGACCATGACCGGCTTCGATCTGGCGTTGGAGCTCGAGACCGAGGGACAGACAGAGCTCTTGCAATCACCCGAGTTCGCGGCGCTCATCACCGCATTCGCGCGTGGCAAAAAGGCGAAACCGACAGCGGCATCTCAGTAGCAATCGAATCATCATCGTCGGGGGTCGATTTCGGCGAATGGTCACACGACAAGGAAGTGGAAAATGACGAGCACCACGTTGCCCCAATCGGACCATCTCGTCGAGGAACCATTCCGGTCCCGGCGCAACAACTGGAACACCCATGTCCGTCGCCATGCGGAGATGAAGCCCGACGCGGTCGCCTTGCGCTTCGCCGGGCAGGACACCTCGTGGAAGCAACTGAACGAGCGGTCCACCGCATTCGCCGCTGCATTGCACCGTCGCGGCGTCCGCTTCGGTGATCGTGTCCTGGTGCTCATGCTCAACCGCAGCGAATACGTCGAGGTGATCTTCGGGGCAAACCTGATCGGTGCGATCGCGGTGCCGGTCAACATCCGGATGACACCGCCCGAGATCGGGTTCCTGATCGCCGATTCCGGTGCCACCGTGGTCGTCACCGAGTCGCTGCTCGCTCCACTGGCGGATGCGGTCCGGAAGAGCACGCCCGGGGTGGGGCACCTGATCATCGTCGGACCCTCCGACGTGGAGAACGCTCTGGACTTCGAGACGCTCGTCGCCGAGGATTCATCCGACCTGCCGGCGATCGATGTGCCGGAGAACTCCACCGCGATGATCATGTACACCTCGGGGACAACGGGTAAACCCAAGGGCGCCATGCTTTCCCACGCAAACATGCAGGCGCAGGCGGTGACCTGTATCTCTGCGCTGCAGATCCGGACCGACGACATCGGCTCGTGCGTGGCGCCGATGTTCCACATCGCGGCGATGGGTGCGATGGCACCGCTGTTCTACATGGGTGTGCCCACGGTGATCCATCCGCTCGGTGCGTTCGACCCCGAGGCGTTGCTCGATGTGCTGGAGGCAGAACAGATCACCTCGATCTTCCTGGTGCCTGCGCAGTGGCAGGTGGTGTGTGCGGTACAGCAGGCCACGCCGCGCAACCTCAAACTCCGGGTCATCTCGTGGGGTGCGGCGCCGGCCTCGGACACCGTGTTGCGCGCGATGTCCGACACCTTCCCGGATGCGGTGAACGTCGCGGTGTTCGGGCAGACCGAGATGTCGCCGATCACCTGTGTGCTCGAAGGCAAGGATGCGTTACGCAAACTCGGTTCGGTCGGTCAGGTGATCCCTGCCGTGCAGGCGCGGGTGGTCGATGCGGAGATGAACGATGTCCCGGTGGGAGAGGTCGGCGAGATCGTCTACCGCGGACCGACGATGATGGAAGGCTACTGGCAGAACCCGCAGGGGACGGCGGATGCGTTTGCCGGTGGCTGGTTCCACTCCGGTGATCTGGTGCGAATGGACGAAGAGGGGTTCGTCTACGTCGTCGACCGTAAGAAAGACATGATCATCTCCGGCGGCGAGAACATCTACTGTGCCGAGGTCGAGAATGCGCTCTTTGCGCATCCGAAGATCCTCGAGGCCGCGGTGGTCGGCCGGGCCGATGATCGCTGGGGCGAGGTGCCGGTGGCGATCGTCGTCCTGAAGCCGGAGCAGACGCTCGAGTTCGATGAGCTGATCGAGTTCCTGAACGAACACCTCGCGCGATTCAAGCAGCCCAAGGAAATGATCATCATCGATGAGTTGCCGCGCAACGCATCCGGCAAGGTCGTCAAGCCGTCGCTTCGTAAGGAGTACGGCGGCAAGGATGCCGGACTGCACTGACACGTCGCCCAACTGGCGCTGGCGGCAAAACTGAAACACGTTACACTTTTCCCAAGACCGTGATTGCGGTCACTGTTCTGTTCGAAGTTGCTCTCCGGCCCTGGCTGGGTGCGGCGGCTTGTAGGCACCCGTGCGTGCCGCGATTGAGAGGGTTCGATGAAGACAAAAGGTGCATTGCTCAGGAACTTCAATGAGAAGTGGGCGATCGAAGAGATCGAGATCGGCGACCCGCGGCCCAGTGAGGTCAAGATCCGGATGGAAGCCGCGGGCATGTGCCACTCCGATCACCATCTGGTGACCGGAGGCATCCCGATGGGTGGGTTCCCCGTGCTCGGCGGGCACGAGGGTGCCGGTGTGATCGAGCAGGTCGGTGAGGGTGTCACCGATTTCGAGGTCGGCGACCACGTGGTGCTGTCCTTCATCCCGTCGTGTGGCAAATGTCCGTCGTGCCGATCGGGCCAGAGCAATCTGTGCGATTTCGGCGCAATGCTCCTCCAGGGCGAGGCGGTGTCGGATCATACGTTCCGAATCCAGACCGCCGCAGGGGAGAACGTCTACCCGATGACCCTGCTCGGCACCTTCTCGCCGTACATGGTGGTGCACGAGACATCCGTCGTGAAGATCGACCCGTCGATCCCGTTCGAGGTCGCCTGTCTCGTCGGTTGCGGTGTGCCGACCGGGTACGGATCGGCCACTCATAGCGCCAATGTGAAGCCGGGAGAAGACGTCGCGATCATCGGCTGTGGAGGTGTTGGTATCGCTGCGCTCCAGGGCGCAGTGATCTCAGGCGCCCGCAACGTCTTCGCCATCGACCCGGTGGAGTGGAAGCGCGAACAGGCCATGAAGTTCGGCGCGACCCACGCGTTCGCCAGCGTTGAAGAGGCCGCGATGACGATTGCCGAGGTGACTGCCGGAGGCATGGCCAAGAAGGTCATCGTCACCGTCGGTGAAGTGCACGGCAAGGATGTCGACCTGTGGATGGGCATCACGGCCAAGGCCGGCACCTGCGTGCTGACCGGTATGGGCAACATGATGGAGACCGAGGTGACGCTCAACCTCGCGATGCTGACCCTGCTCCAGAAGAATCTGCAGGGAAGCATCTTCGGTGGTGGTAGCCCGAAGATCGATATCCCGCAGCTGCTCTCGCTGTACAAGATGGGCAAGCTCAATCTCGATGACATGGTCACGCGCCAGTACCGCCTCGATCAGATCAATGAGGGTTACCAGGACATGCTGGACGGCAAGAACATTCGCGGCGTGATTCGTTTCACCGACGAGGACCGCACCGTCTGATCGCTCGGCTTTGAGATGGCCACGGGCCGGTGAGTGGCAACAACCACTCACCGGCCCGAGTCAGTTGCCGCGCACGCACCCGGCGTGATGGCATTGGCACCATGCTCAAACAACTCGACAGCTGGCCCGTGGATCACGTCTCGGCGGCGGTGGTGTCCGGTGGACAGGTGATCGAACAACACGGTGACACCACGCAGGTGTTCGCGCTCGCGTCGGTCACCAAACTGCTTGCGGCGCACGCGGCGCTGGTCGCGGTCGAGGAGGGGGCGGTCGAACTCGACCAGCCGGCCGGCCCGCCCGGCTCCACTGTGAGGCATCTGCTGGCGCACGCCTCGGGCCTGGACTTCGGCACCCGCGAAGTGGTTGCCGGGGTGGGGGAGCAGCGCATCTACTCGAGCGCCGGTTTCGAGGTGATGGCCGAGCTGATCGAAACCGAGGCCGACATCGCTTTCCCGGAATATCTCGAGCAGGCCGTCTGTGAACCCCTCGGGATGACCTCGACCGGCCTGGCGGGTTCGGCCGGTCACGGCGCGCGTTCCACGGTCGCGGACCTGGCCGCGTTCGCCGCGGAACTGCTCGCACCCGAGCTGGTCTCCGCGGATCTGTTCCGCGAGGCGACATCGGTGCAGTTCCCGGGCCTGGACGGATTCGTCCCGGGATACGGCAAGCACCGCCCCTGCGACTGGGGACTGGGTTACGAGCTGCGGTCGCACAAGAGCCCGCACTGGACGGGGAGCCGGAACAGCCCGGAGACCTTTGGTCACTTCGGTCAGTCGGGGACGTTCCTGTGGGTGGACCCGGCGCTGTCGGCGGCATGCGTGGTTCTCACCGATCGGGCCTTCGGTGCCTGGGCGAAACCGCTGTGGAGCGAGTTCAACGATTCCCTGGTGTCAGTTCTTTCCGATTGAAAACTATTTTCACTCAATACCCATGGGACACTAGCGCAACACGGGTCACATGAGGCACAATAAATAACAAGTGTGTGGTATCTACCGTGGTTTCGCCAGGCGTTGGGGAAGACGTTCCTCGTCGAAACCGGAGGTGGAAAGTGCGCAACCTTAATCAGTTTGCGGACGTAACGGCAGGTGTGGTTTTTATACATTCCGCACCGGTCGCGTTGTGCCCGCATGTCGAGTGGGCGCTCTCGTCGACTCTTGATGCCCGCGCGAATCTGAAGTGGTCGGCACAGGAAGCCAGCCCAGGTCTGCAGCGGGCCACCGTCGATTGGCAGGGACCGGTGGGTACCGGTGCGCGCCTGGCCAACGCTCTGCGCGAGTGGTCGGCCCTGCGTTTCGAGATCACCGAGAACGCCAGCGAGGGTGTGGACGGCGAACGGTTCTGCTTCGTCCCCGGACTCGGTCTGTGGCGGGGGTCGATGAGCGCCAACGGTGACGTGATCGTCGGTGAGTTGCAGTTGCGCTCACTGATGGCATCGCATGCCGACGGGATGGAACTCGCCGGTGCGCTCGATGCCGCGCTGGGCACGGCCTGGGATGAGGCGTTGGAGCCCTTCCGCATGGGTGGCGCGGGCGCCGAGGTCACCTGGTTGCACCAGCGCGTCGGCTGATCCGCACAACGCCGGCACACGACACCATCACGAAAGCGGGCCCGGACTTTTCAGTCCGGGCCCGCTTTCATGTGTCTTTGTCAGATCACCGCGTCAGATCACAAGGGGATGTTCTTGTGGCGTCCGCGGCGAGCCGGTGCCGAAGCGAGTGCCTCGGCGATGATGCTGCGGGTCTTGGCCGGGTCGATGATCTCGTCGACCACGCCGATCGACTGCGCACGGCCAACGCCACCGGCGATGGCTTCGTGCTCGACAGCCAGGCGATCGTGCAGTGCCTCGCGCTCGTCGTCGGGTGCGGCGGCCAGTGCCTTCTTGTGCAGGATGCCGACCGCGGCCTTGGCGCCCATCACGGCGACCTCGGAACCGGGCCACGCGAAGACTGCCGTGGCGCCCAGGGCCCGCGAGTTCATCGCGATGTAGGCGCCACCGTAGATCTTGCGGGTGACCAGGGTGACGCGAGGGACCGAGCATTCGGCGAACGCGTGCAGCAGCTTGGCGCCGCGACGCACAACGCCGTCCCATTCCTGGCCGACACCGGGCAGGTAGCCCGGGACGTCGGTCATCACGATCAGCGGAACGCCGAACGCGTCACAGAGACGGACGAACCGAGCGGCCTTCTCAGCACTCTCGGAGTTGAGGCAGCCACCCATACGCAGCGGGTTGTTGGCGATGACGCCGACACTGCGTCCGGAGAGCCTGCCGAAACCGATCGTGATGTTCGGTGCCCACTTTGCCTGCAGCTCTTCGAAACTCGAGATCTCGGTTTCGCCGTCCGCAGCCACGTCCGTGTCGAGCAGGGCCCGCACGATCGGATGGACGTCGTATGCACGACGGTTCGATTCGGGCATCAGGGCCCGCAGGTCGGTATCGCCGGCCTCGGCCTTCTGCCGACTGAAATGTCCCTGCTGACCGAAGGTTCCGATCAGGCGACGGGCACGCCAGTAGGCGTCGGGTTCGGAGTCTGCGGTGATGTGCGAGACGCCCGACTTCTTGCCGTGGGTGAGCGGCCCGCCGAGCGACTCCATGTCGACGACCTCGCCGGTGACGCTCTTGACGACGTCCGGGCCGGTGACGAACACGCGGCCGGCCGGCGCCATGATGACGACGTCGGTCAGTGCCGGGCCGTAGGCCGCGCCGCCGGCGGCGAAGCCGACGACGATCGAGATCTGCGGGATGTATCCGGACGCCCGGACCATCGCCTCGAACACCTGGCCGACGGCATGAAGGGCTTCGACGCCCTCGGCCAGTCGGGCACCACCGGAATGCCAGATCCCGACAACCGGGGCCTGCTCGGCGATGGCGGTATCGATGGAGTTGACGATGTGCTTGCAGCCCACCACCCCCATGGCCCCGCCCATTACGGTGCCGTCGGTGCAGTAGGCGACGGTGCGGACACCGTTCACCCGCCCGACGGCGGCCTGCACACCCGACTTGTCGCGGGGGTGCAGCAACGACATGGATGCTTCGTCGAAGAAATTGGTCAACCGCAGCAAGGGATCCCGAGGATCAATGGATTCCTCTTGCTGTGTGATCGGGGCCATGGTGGTCATGAGTCTCCTTAGATCTTCAGCGCCCGCCAGAGAACTGGCTCAGGGGCGGTGGGTTCAGTAGCGCCCAAAGGCGAGCGCAACGTTGTGCCCACCGAATCCGAACGAGTTGTTGATGGCGTAGTCGATCTGTCCGTAACGGGGCTCGCCGTGAACGACGTCGATGTCACACTCGGGATCCTGATTGTCGAGATTGAGCGTCGGAGGAATGACACCATCCTCAACGGCCTTGACCGTCAGGATCGACTCCAGCGCACCCACTGCGCCGATGGAATGCCCGAGGGCAGACTTCGGTGCGTACACCGCTGCGTGGTTGCCCACCGCGATGTTGATCGCCAGGGCCTCGGCGGTGTCACCGACCGACGTGGACGTGGCGTGCGCGTTCACGTGCGTGATGTCGGACTTGCCGAGTCCTGCGGTCTGGAGTGCGCGCGTCATCGCGCGAGCGGCGCCGGTGCCCTCCGGATCAGGTGCGACCAGGTGATACCCATCGGAGGTGATCCCGGCACCGAGTAGCCGCGCATGGATGTGCGCGCCCCGGGCGATGGCGTGATCTTCGCGTTCGATGACCATCATGGCCGCGGCCTCACCGAAGACGAAGCCGTCCCGGTCCTTGTCGAACGGACGAGACGCAGACGCCGGATCCTCATTGCGGGTGCTCATCGCACGCATCATCGCGAAGCTGGCGATGGGCACCGAGTCGATATGACCCTCCACGCCACCGGTGACGACCATGTCGGCGTCACCCATGACGATCTGACGCCAGGCGTGCGCGATCGCTTCGGAACCCGAGGAGCAGGCCGAGACGGGTGTGATCACACCGGCCTTGGCGCCGATCTCGAGTCCGACCACCGCGGCCGGGCCGTTGGGCATGGCCATCGGTACGGCGAGCGGGGAGACCTTGCGGTAGTTGCCGGTGGTGTGCATCGAGTTGTAGGCCTCGATGAGCGCGTCAGCGCCGCCCTGGCCGGTACCGATGACAACGCCGAGGCGCTCTTTGTCGACATCGGGTTCGCCGGCCTGGGCCCACAGACGCTTACCCATGACATAGGCGACCCGCTCGACGTAGGCCATGCGACGGGCCTGGACCCGTGAGACCTCCGTCGACGGATCCTTCACCAGACGCCCACCGAACCGGACGGGAAGCTCGTACTCCTCGACCCAGTCATCGGTGAGGGTTTTGATGCCACTCTCTCCGGCGAGAAGACCCTTCCACGTCGAATCGAGGTCTTCGCCGATGGAGGTGGTCGCGACCATGGAGGTCACAACCACGTTCGGGAAATTCCCGCCGAGGGTGGAGTAATCGCGAAGAGAGTTAGTCACAGTCTGTCACTCACCGGTGTTCTTGTCGGAGTCGAGCTTTGCGCGGATGGCGTCGGCGGCATCGGCGTTCTCGGCTTCGAGCTTCTGGATGTAGTTGACGGCGTCACCGACGGTGCGCAGTCCGGCGAGATCCTCATCGGGGATCTTGACGCCGTACTTGTCTTCGGTCTGCACTGCGATTTCGACCATCGACAGAGAATCGATATCGAGGTCGTCGACGAACGACTTCTCCACAGTCACCTCAGAGGGTTCAATGCCGGTGACCTCCTCGATGATCTCAGCGAGTCCGGCAATGATTTCTTCCTGGGCGGCGGCCACTGTGTGGCTCCCTTCATATTCGTGTTGCGAGTGTTTTTCCGGAGAACAGTGCTGATGCGCTGCTTTGGACGGATGTGGCGAGCAACTGTGCTCTCCTACATCTCCCGGGGACGACGGCACAGGCGTGCCGCCGTCGCTATCCAAGTTCGGTGATGCCCGCGAGGTCGTCGGGGGTCTTGAGCGCGAGGGTCGGTGTTCCCTTCAGCTCACGCTTCGCGATGCCGGCAAGTGTTCCGGCTGGGGGCAGCTCGATCAATCCGGTGGTGGAGAGCTCGCGCATGGTCTGCGAGCACAGGTCCCACCGCACGGGCCGGGTGACCTGAGCAACGAGTTTATCGAGTGCGTCACGGCCGTCCTTGACCGGTGCCCCGTCGGAGTTGGAGAGCAGCGGTCGGGTCGGCTGTGACGGCGTGATGCCGGCTGCGGCACGTGCCACGGCGTCCTGGGCCGGAGCCATGTACCGCGTGTGGAATGCGCCGGCGACGGCGAGCTTGCGGATACGGGCCTTCTCCGGCGGGTTGGCGATCAATTCATCGATCGCGTCTACGGCTCCGGCGGCCACGATCTGCCCGGCCGCGTTGCGGTTGGCGGGAACCAGGTCGAGTTCTTCGAGGCGGGCCAGCACGGTTGCCTCATCGCCACCGAGGACGGCGGCCATGGTGGTGGGCTCGAGGGCGCAGGCCTTGGCCATCTCGGCTCCGCGGATCGCGGCCAGTGACACGGCCTCATCGGCGGTCAGCACGCCGGCGATGGCGGCGGCGGCCAACTCTCCGACGGAATGGCCGGCGACCAGGGTGTCCGAGGGCAACGCAGAGCGCTTGCTGATCTCCTCGTAGGCGAGCAGTGCCGAGACCACAACCAGCGGCTGTGTGACTGCGGTGTCGGTGATCTCGTCGGCCGTGGCGGTGGTTCCGAGGCGTTCGATGTCAAGGCTCGTCAGCTTCGACCAGGACGCAACCTGGTCGCGTGCGCCGGGCAGCTCAAGCCAAGGCGTGAGCATTCCGACGGTCTGAGAGCCCTGTCCGGGCGCAAGCAAGGTGAGCACCTGATCAGAGAACACCCTATTCGCCCTCGATGAAGGTGCTGGACGCAATGAACCTTCGGCGACGCCTTTGTGGGAACTCCACAAAAGTGCACAACAGCGTGCCTGCATCGTCACCTCACCGATATCCGTTACATCGATGTGAATTGATGCACAACCGTAGTTTTTACTCGTTCGAACCTGTGGCTGGTGTGACTGTAGGGAAAATTGTGCGCATGTCGTGTCTGACCCGTGCCAATCTGCCCACAGTTGTTGCGACTCTCAGAACGTAAGCATCACGGGGGTTCATCGGATCGCGACCAGTAATGTCCGAAATTCTTTTTAGTCGATATCTCACAGTATTGGGATGAACGAATAGTTGACGCGCACACGACTCGACGGATCCTCCGGAATCGAGGTAGGCGTCAAGGGTGGCGGTCAGGGTGTCACCGCCCTTGGCGAGTGGCTTGACCAGAGCATCGCTCAATGTGGTCATCGCGGCCTGATCGCCGAGCAGTGCGCGTTCGGGCAGGAGCTCGAGGGAGTGAACGGGACGGGGCGCACTGGGCCAACCGGCCACCGCCTCGATGCCGGCCAGGGCGTCGATGGCACTGGCGTGGGCGGCCCCCAGGTTGGGCCTGGTGGGACCGATGACCACCGGGCCGTCGGCGAAAAGGAGGAGCAGATCGGTGATGAAAGGGTCGTCCAGCGGCACCGGGCCGCTGACGATCGCGACGAGGAGACTGCCCTGAACCACCGATAGTGCGGCGCGGCCGTGTTGACGTGCGGTGTTGTGCACGGCCAGGGGTACCGAGACGTTCCGCTCGGGTGGCGGCATCCCCACGACGACGGTGGCGGTGGCCTCGGTGTCCCAGTTGAGTGCCGCCGCCCGGGACAGCAGGGTCGGGCCGGTGTCACCGCGGACCACGGCGTCGACGACCAGCGCCTCGAGTCGAGAGTCCCAGGCGCCGCGGGATTCGGCGGCGGATGCATAGATCGAGGCGGCGGCGAACCCGATCTCACGGCCGTAGCGCAGGACGGCCTCGGTCAGGGCGCGGAGCTGGGCGTCGTTGCGGGCCAGAAGTGGCAGCCACTTCTCGAAGAACTCCATCGCCACGCGGACCATCTCGACGGTCTGCAGCAGGCTGATCCGGCGGGCGAGGTCCTGGGGGACCACCTGGAAGGCCTGCACCGTGAACTTGACGTTGCCCTCGGGATCCTGGAGCCATTCGACAAAGTTCACCACCGCGGTCTGGACCACGAGCTGGACACTGGCCCGTTGACCCGCCTCGAGATCCTCGAAATAGGGCAACTGTTCCTGCATCGAGTGAACGGCTTCGGTGGCCAGTCGTCCGCTGTACTGCTTCACCCGGCGGAGGAGGGTATCCGGCAGGGCGTCGTGAACATTCGCCGGTGCCGGGACGTGGGCGCCACGCGGGCCGAAGAGATCGCCTACGGGCTGATCACCCGTACGGGACTCAGTCATGGCTTCAATCTATGTCAGAGGCGCGCCCGATTGGGAAACATGACGACCGCAACCGCCGACCGCCCACCCGTCGGGTGACGGATGGGCGGTCGGTGGGGGGTGCGGAACGATCAGGCGCCGGGACCCGGATCGCTGGTCTGCTTCGGAGCAGCCAGTACATCTTCGATCTGATACTTCTCGGCAGCCTCGGCGGCAACCTTGATGTCGATATGGCCGTCGCGCGCCAGTGCCGAGAGGACACCGACCGCGATGGACTCACCATCGACGTTGAAGTAGCGGCGAGCGGCCGGTCGGGTGTCGGAGAATCCGAAACCGTCGGTTCCCAGGGTGAGGTACGTGCCCGGGACCCAGGCACGGATCAGTTCCGGCACACCCCGCATGTAGTCGGTCGCCGCAACGAACGGTCCGTCGGTATCGGCAAGGACCTCCGTGGCGAAGGGTTGCGGATGACTGCCGGCAGGTTCACGCAACGCTGCTTTCTCGTACTCGACCCCGTCCCGGGCCAGCTCGCCCCACGACGTCACCGAGTAGATGCTCGCCCCGACGTTCCACTCGTCGGCCAGCAACTGCTGTGCCTTCAGAGCGCTCGGCATCGTGACACCCGAGACCAGGATGTTGGCCGGGTACTGCTTGCCCTCGGGGGCATCGGCGAACTTGTAGATGCCCTTGAGAAGGCCTGCGATATCAAGGTTTTCGGGCTGCGCAGGCTGGGTGATCGGCTCGTTGTAGATGGTGATGTAGTAGAAGATGTTCTCGGGATCTTCGCCGTACATCCGCCGCAGGCCGTCGGAGATGATGTGTGCCAGCTCGTAACCGAACGCGGGGTCGTAGGCCACCGCGGCCGGGTTGGTCGAGGCCAGCACCAGTGAATGACCGTCGGCGTGCTGCAGACCCTCACCGGTCAGGGTGGTGCGACCGGCAGTGGCGCCGAGCACGAATCCGCGGGCCATCTGGTCCGCGGCGGCCCATAGGCCGTCGCCCGTGCGCTGGAACCCGAACATCGAATAGAAGATGTACAGCGGGATCATCGGCTCATCGTGGGTGGCATACGAGGTACCGACCGCGGTGAACGACGCCGTGGATCCGGCTTCGTTGATGCCCTCGTGCAGGATCTGGCCCTCGGGGCTCTCCTTGTAGGCGAGCATCAGCTCGGCGTCGACCGAGGTGTACAGCTGGCCGTTGCGGTTGTAGATCTTGAGCGTCGGGAACCAGGAGTCCATCCCGAACGTACGGGCCTCGTCCGGGATGATCGGCACGAGTCGCTTGCCGATCTCCTTGTCGCGCATCAGTTCCTTGAAGATGCGCACGATGGCCATCGTCGTGGCGACCTGCTGCTTGCCCGAACCCTTGGCCGCGAGTTTGATGGCGCCGCTGGTGTCGGGCTTGAGCACCTTGCTCTTGGTGCGCCGCGCAGGCAGGAACCCGCCCAGTTGCTTGCGGCGATCGAGCATGTACTGGATCTCGGGGGAGTCGGCCCCGGGGTGGTAGTACGGCGGCAGGTACGGGTCTTTTTCGAGCTCGGCATCGCTGATCGGGATGCGGGTGCTGTCCCGGAAGTCCTTGAGATCGTCGAGTGTCAGCTTCTTCATCTGGTGCGTGGCGTTGCGGCCCTCGAAGTGCTTGCCGAGCGTGTAGCCCTTGATCGTGTGGGCCAGGATGACCGTCGGCTGTCCCTTGTGGGCCAGTGCCGATGCGTACGCCGCATGCACCTTGCGGTAGTCGTGACCACCGCGCTTGAGGCGCCAGATCTCGGCGTCGCTCAGGTCTTTGACGAGCTCCTTGGTGCGCGGATCGCGCCCGAAGAAGTGCTCGCGCACGAATGCGCCGTCGTTGGCCTTGTAGGTCTGGTAGTCGCCGTCGGGGGTGCTGTTCATCAGATTGACCAGCGCACCGTCGCGGTCCTTCTGAAGCAGCGAGTCCCACTCGCGGCCCCAGATCACCTTGATGACGTTCCAGCCGGCACCGCGGAAGAACGACTCGAGTTCCTGGATGATCTTGCCGTTGCCACGGACCGGGCCGTCGAGACGCTGCAGGTTGCAGTTCACCACGAACGTCAGGTTGTCGAGACCCTCGGTGGCCGCGACATGCGCCAGGCCGCGCGACTCGGGTTCGTCCATCTCACCGTCGCCGAGGAATGCCCAGACGTGCTGATCCTCTGTGTTCTTGATACCCCGGTCGTTCAGGTAGTGGTTGAAGCGCGCCTGGTAGATGGCGTTCATGGGACCCAGGCCCATGGAAACCGTTGGGAATTGCCAGAAATCGGGCATCAAGCGTGGATGCGGGTACGACGGCAGGCCGCCGCCGGCGTGGGAATGCTCCTGGCGGAAGCCGTCCATGCGGGATTCGTCGATGCGGCCTTCGAGGAAGGCGCGGGCGTAGATACCGGGGGAGGCGTGGCCCTGGATGAAGATCTGGTCGCCGCCACCGGGGTGGTCCTGGCCGCGGAAGAAGTGGTTGAAGCCGACCTCGTACAGCGCCGCGGACGACGCGTAGGTGGAGATGTGCCCGCCGACGCCGACGCCGGGACGCTGGGCGCGGTGCACCATGACCGCGGCGTTCCACCGGATGAATGAGCGGAAGCGGCGCTCGACCTCTTCGTCGCCCGGGAACCAGGGTTCGTTCTCGGTCGGGATCGTATTGACGTAGTCGGTGGAGGTGAGCGCCGGAATCGACACCCGTTTCTCGCCGGCGCGTTCGAGCAGACGCAGCAGGAGATACCGTGCGCGGCCGGGCCCGGCGTGCTCGAGGAGACCATCGAATGAATCGAGCCATTCATCGGTCTCGGTCGGGTCGATGTCGGGCAGGTACGACGCGACACCTTCCCGGATCACCCGAACACGGGCCTGATTCTTTGGGGCGTTACTGCTGTCAGTCACTGCGTGCTCTTTCTCCTCGAGTCACTCGGCAGCGGTGGCCGCCGTCAACGGGATTGACCCGCCGGAACCGGGGTGTGGTTTCGACGTTGTCTTAATCGTGCCGCAACTGATGAGTAAAGGCACCGGTGCGCGGCAAAGTAACCCTACCCACGGGCGTTTCGTCGCCTTATTGCGCGCACGTCGGGCAGTATCTGGTCTGTGAGAGTTTGGGGTGTGGCCGTCTGTGCGGTTGTCGGGTTGGGCGTGACCGGGTGCGCGGCCACGATCGACGGCGCGAGTTCTGTCGACGGGCGCCAGGTGTCGGCGTACCGGAGTGAGCAGTCAGTGGCAGCGGCGCAGTCACGGGCCGCCGACTCGGCGCGGCGCGCGCAAGCCGCCAGAAATCTCACGCTGGAATTGTGCTCGCAGTTCACCACCACCGTGGTGACGATGCTCGGCAACTACAACGACTTCGTGACCAAACTCAATGAAGTGCAGTCGTATTCGGCGATCGGTGGCGCCGCACAGGTCGCGATCGATCAGCTCAACGCCGGTGAGCAGGTGATCAAGGCCAAATTGGTGCCTGACGTCGACGCTTCGTTGAGCCGACTTGTCAGCGCATTTTTCGTCCGGAACCAGGAGCTGGTGCGGGCGATAGAGGGCCAAAATCAGTCCGGCCTCAACGAACCGGCGGGGCAGTGGATCGAGGCGCGGAACAAGGTGGTGGACGTTTGCGGGGGGCTTTCCGATTGAAAAACCGGCATTCGGCTTGCAACTTGGGGGTTTACCCTGTTCGCTTGAGTGATCTAAGTGGGCACGAAACCGTGTTCACCCATTTTTTGACAGGAGGTCGTCGCGTTGGTTGCCGCTTCAGATGGTGATCGCGCCCAGAAGCTGGGAGTGACAGCGGGCATGATCGTGCAGGAGCTGGGGTGGGATGAGGACACCGACGACGACCTGCGCGGCCTCATCGAAGACACCATCGACGCTGAGATGGTCGATGAGGATTCGGACGAGGTCGTCGACATGGTCGTGCTGTGGTGGCGCGACGGTGACGGGGACCTGGTCGATACATTGATGGACGCCATCGGACCACTTGCCGATGACGGATTCGTCTGGGTGTTGTCGCCGAAAACCGGCAACGAGGGATACGTCGACCCCACCGAGGTCGCCGAGGCCGCCCCGACAGCAGGTCTCACCCAGACCAGCGCCGTGAGTTTCGGCGAATGGCTGGGATCGCGCTTGGTCCAACCGAAGACGCGGGTCGGCAAGAGAGCATGACTTCCTCTCTCGGTCGGGAGCTCCAGGTGGGAACCGAGGCTCCCGGCTTCAGCCTGCGTGACCAAAACAATCAAGTGGTCAGTCTCGCCGACTACCACGGCAAGAAGAACGTTCTGCTGGTGTTCTTTCCACTGGCGTTCACCGGAACCTGCGAGGGCGAACTGAGCATGGTCCGGGATCGGCTGCCCCTGTTCTCGAACGAGAATTCCGAGTTCGTCGCCGTATCGGTGGGTAGTTCACCCACGCACAAGGTGTGGTCGTCGGCTCAGGGGTACCTGTTCCCGATCCTGGCGGACTTCTGGCCGCACGGTGAGGTGTCGGAGGCCTATGGCGTCTTGAACCACGACAAGGGCTATCCGAACCGCGGAACGTTCGTCATCGACAAGAACGGGCTCATCACTTTTTCGGAGATGATGGATCCCGGTCAGGTCCGTGACCAGTCGCTTTGGGAGAAAGCTCTGGCCACGCTAAATTCTTGAGTGTGTCCGGCACCTTCGGGTGATCGGATGGGCGGCGAGTCCGAATGTTTTCTCTCGCCGTCGCGGCTGGCGAACTCGCCTTCGTTCAGCCGCCTTGCGCGTATAGCTCAGCGGTAGAGCTCTGGTCTTACACACCAGCGGTCGGGGGTTCAAATCCCTCTGCGCGCACCGACATCGAACAATGGACAGGCCTGCTCACAGTTCTCACACCCGCTCGCTCTGTAGCGCGAGCGAATGTGAGAAACGCGAGCGGAGTCAGCTTTCTTCTGTTTTCTGACCGAATCGGCCTTGCACGGTATCGAGGATCGACATCCCCTGTGCGACGACGTTGGTCGCGAGTTCGTTGACACCCTGTGCCCCGTTGAACACGGTCAGATTCGCGCCGGCCAAACCCTTGGACACCGCTTCGACGAGCTCGGGCAGCTGCTCGATCAGCAGCTGGTCGAGTGAGATGCGGTCGTTCTCGGCGGCGGCAGCGGCCTGGATCCTGATGGCGGCGGCCTCGGCCTCGGCCAGGATGCGCGTGCGCTGTGCCTCGGCCTCCGCGGGTTTGATCACCTCGGACAGAAGTTGGCGCTCGCGCAGCTCTGCCGTGGTCTGCGCCAATTTGGTCTGCTCCGTGGTGATCTCCTGGTTCACGCGGGCCTGGGCCAGTGGACCGGCCTGCGCGGCTTCGGCGTTGGCCTTGTCGGTCTGGGATTTGATCTCGGCCCGCTTGAGGGCGGTCTCGCGCTCGTAGTCCGCCTGTGCCCGTGCAGATTTCTGCTGGGCTTCCACAGCTTGCTGCTCGGCAGCTGCCTGGGCGACGGCGGCATCACGCTGCACCCGGGCGACCTCGGGCGCGGCGAGGGACTTGATGTAACCCGAACCGAGATCGTCGATCGACTGGATCTGGAAGGAGTCGACCTTCAGGCCGATCAGGGTCAGCTCACGCTTGGACGCATCGAGGACCTGCCGGGCGAGGGTGTCGCGTTCACGAATGATCTGCTCGACGGTCATGGACCCGACGATGGAGCGCAGGTGGCCCGAAAAGATCTGGCCGGTCAGCTGATTCATCTCGTTTGACTGTTCGGAGATGAATCGTTGTCCGGCATTGACAATGGACTCGGTGTCCGACCCCACCTTGTGCGCGATCACCGCGCGGACCTTGAGTTGGATGCCCTGCGTGGTCACACACGTCTCTTCGATGGCGGCCTCGTGCATCGCCAGGGACAGATAGCTGACGCGGCGGAAGAACGGCATCACCCACTTGCCATGGCCGATGATCACCAGGAATGGCGCATTCTCGTCGTGTGACTTTTTTCCGGAGATGATCATGGCTTCGTCGGGATCGGGCACGTGATAGCCGAGCATCAATCGTCCTGCTTTCAGTTGGTGGTGCTATTTCTGCCGGCGCGCAATCACTTCGGGGACGGAAACCATTTCTCGACAACCAGGCTTCCGTCATCGGTCCGGTCGATCACCAAGATGTCGTCGCCACGGGCGATGTCGACCGACGACGTCGCCACAAACGTTTGACTCGCGCCGCTCACGGTGAGGACCACCTCACCATATCCACCGGCCTCGATCGAAAGGTATGCGGTACCGAGCTTGCCGACCATCGGATCCACGGGAGCCGCGCCCCTTCAGCGGTTCTGGCGCAGTTTGTAGAGCTTGATCCCGTTGGCGATCTCCACAATGATCAGAAGATTTCTGGTGAGCGCGTAATTCTTTGCGGAATCGGTGGTGATCACCGGTCGAATATAGCCGGGGTGCGCACTTCATTCGAGGTGAATTGTGGGGGTGACCCTGACATCTGTGTTCAGCGAATTGGCGATGTAGCATCCGTGGTGGGCCTGTTCGACAAGGGCCAGAACCTGATCGGTGTCGGTGCCCGGCGCCACCCGGATGGTGGGTGAGAGATCGATGGTGTCGATGCGAGCCGGCGTGGAAGCGTCGCTCATTGCCCCGCAGGCATCGTCCTCGTAGCCCAGAACATCGATTCCGGCGCGAGCGGCAACGGCGAGGAATGACAGAAGTTGACATGAACTGGCCGCCAGCACAACGAGTTGTTCGGGATTCATCAACTGGTCGTTGCCCCGGAAATGCGGATCGGCACTCAGTCCGATCTCGTCGAGCGCCGGTGGCGTCACGCCCCGGTGGTGGCGCGAATACGCGCGATACCCGCCGCCGGTCGAACCTTCCCAGACGAGGTGTGAGAAATACGTGTGAGTCGCCATGAGACACCGCAACTTCTGCCCACCCCCAACAGGAGTGGTTGTGTTGTGGTCGTGGAGAACATCGTGAGAGGCCAGGGCGACCGGCTCGGGCTCTGGGAGAAGCGCACCGAGCGGCCGCTGGGATCCTGGAGGCCGAGTGGTCACATGCCGACGCGGGCATACAGTCGTTCGGTGAGGCGCTCTGGTGGTCGATCACCACTGTCACGAGTGGCGACTGCGGCGCACATAGACCTGCTCCGGAGCGAGGTCGCTGAACTCAAGGCAATGCTGACAGCAGCCGGGTCGGTGCCATTGCCGGGCGACAATGCTCCAGCCGACTCGACTTCTGATCAGGCATTGCGATAACGCTCGGCAGTCTTGATGTGGAAGTCTGCGACGATACGGCATTCCGTGCGTAGTTCCGCGGGAGAGATGATCGTGAAGTCGGCGTCGAATGCGTACAGCCACCGGGCAATCGACGTCAGCGACTTGCCGAAGAGCGCGACCTCGCAGCTGTTGGCATCACCACTCTCGACCTCACCCCAGGCGGAATCGACCATCTCCGCGACCTGTTGGAGGGGGCGGTGGATCCGCACCCGGGCAGTGGACTGCCGGTACACGGACCCGATGCTGGCGGCGATGAACGCGGCGGCACCACCTTCTGGAAGTTCGCGTGGGGTGAACCTGGGGCCGGTCGGGATCTTCGGGGTCAGGCGATCGACGCGGAAGGAACGCCAGTCGTCCCGACCGAGGTCCCAGGCGAGCAGGTACCAGCGTAATCCGCTGCGCACCAAACGATATGGCTCCACTTCGCGGCGGGTTTCGGCGCCGTCGCGGGCCCGGTAGTCGAACCGCAGGCGTTCGTGCCGGTGGCAGACCGCCGCCACATCGGACAGCACGGTCGCTTCGACCTGGGATACGGCCGCGTGCATCGGGGTGGCGTCGATCTGGAGGGAATCGAGCCGGTGACGCAGTCGGGACGGCATCACCTGCCGCAACTTCGACATCGCCCGCACCCCGGCTTCGTCGAGCCCGGTGACCGACGCCGTGGCACCGGCTCCGAGCCCGAGGGCCACCGCGAGGACCTCCTGATCGTCGAGGAGCAGCGGAGGCATCTCCGCGCCGGCGCCGAGTTGGTAGCCGCCGCCCACCCCGACCGTGCCGTCCACCGGATAGCCGAGTTCGCGGAGTCGGTCGATGTCGCGCCGGACCGTGCGGGTGGTGATGTTGAGCCGTTCGGCCAAGTCGGCGCCCGACCATTCTTTCCGGGTCTGCAACAGGCTCAGGAGGCGGAGCAGTCGCGCCGACGTGTCCAACATGCGTATCACTTTGCCAGAAAATGCGGACCGATTCTGTCCTCATTGCGTCATAGCTTCAAGTCAATGCAGTTCACGGGCAACTTCTGGAGGCACAAGATGACACTGGGTACCGACAAGGCCGCGCCGGCGATCGAGGTCGCGGCATTGACCAAGACATTCAAACAGGGAAAGAACACGGTCGAGGCGGTCAAGGGAATAGACCTGACCGTGGCGGAAGGGGAGTTGCTGGCGCTGCTCGGTCCGAACGGTGCCGGGAAGTCGACGACCCTGCGCATGATCACCACACTGCTGCGTCCGACCTCGGGCTCGGCCTGGGTCGCCGGGCAGAACATCGCCGACGACCCCGACGCGGTCCGGCGACAGATCGGTTATGTCGGTCAGGGCGACGGTGGTGGCAACAATCAGCGCGTCCGTGAGGAACTCGTGACCCAAGGACTGTGCTATGGCATCAAGAAATCCGAAAGTGTCTCCCGCGCCGACGAATTGATCACCGCACTCGACCTGACGGGCATGGAGAACCGGAAAGTCAGCACGCTCTCCGGTGGGCAGCGTCGCCGACTCGACATCGCACTGGGCATTGTTCATCGCCCTCCGGTGATCTTCCTCGACGAACCGACCACCGGGATGGATCCGCAGAGCCGGGCCAACCTGTGGACGCACATCGGGCGACTGCGCACCGACACCGGGGCGACCATCGTGCTGACCACGCACTATCTCGAAGAGGCTGACGCGATGGCCGAACGGGTGGTGGTCATCGACAAGGGCACGGTGATCGCGGACGATTCTGCGGCGGTGCTGAAAGACCGGCTGGCAGGGGACCGCATCGAGTTCACCCTCGACTCGAGCGCTGACGCGGACGAATTGGCCCGGCTGGCAACCGGATTCGATCGGGTCCGCGGCGTGGCGGTCGATGCTCTGACCGTCGGT
Organism: Williamsia sp. z34; assembly: GCF_059553395.1. Classification (NCBI taxonomy): domain Bacteria; kingdom Bacillati; phylum Actinomycetota; class Actinomycetes; order Mycobacteriales; family Nocardiaceae; genus Williamsia; species Williamsia sp. z34. The sequence continues at coordinate 415,406 of NZ_JCANWW010000001.1, forward strand.
CTCGAGGTGGAAGGTGCCGACGTGATGCTGCCGACATTGATCGCAGCGGCCACCGAGCGGGCGATCACCATACGCACGGCACAAGCGACCCGTCCGACCCTCGACGATGTCTTCCTCTCACTCACCGGGCGCAGCTTGCGCGAATCCGCAGCCGCCTGACCCACTGCATCCAAGGAGAACTCTGATGACAACAAACCTCATGCGAGACAGTTCGATCGTCCTGGTTCGTGAACTACGGCCCACCGTCCGTGACCCGTTCACGGTGATCTTCAGCCTCGTTCAGCCGCTGATCCTGCTGGCCCTGTTCGGACCGCTGTTGAAAGGTGTTCCGGGGGCGGCGGATTCGGGCAACGTCTGGAATTGGTTCATCCCGGGTGTTCTAGCGATGATCGCAATCTTCGGAACCTCGATGACCGGCGCGAACCTGCTGGACGAGATGCACAGCGGCAGTCACGAACGGATGCTCGTGACCCCGCTGAGTCGCAGTTCACTGCTACTGGGCCGCGCTTTGAAAGAGATGGTCCCGCTGGCGGCGCAGGCGGTTGTCATCCTGTTGATCGGATTGCCGCTGGGCTTCGACATCAACATCGGGGGAGCGGCCATCGGGATCGGAATCCTGGCCGTCTTCGGGGTCGGTCTGGGGTCGCTCTCGTACAGTCTGGCTCTGGCTGTCCGCGAACAGGATTGGGTGTTCTGGACCGTACAACAGACTTTGATGTTCCCGCTGCTGATCCTGTCGGGAACGATGCTGCCGCTCGATGATGCGCCCGGCTGGATGAGATTCCTGGTGAACATCAATCCGTTGCACTACGTCGTCGAAGCCGAAAGAGCGCTCTTTGTCGGCGACTTCGACTTCTCGGTGATCGGCGCCGGCGCATTGGCCGCGGCGTTGATGGCATGCGGTGGTCTGGCCGTGGGCATCCGGGCGATGGGCGCGGCGTCCCGAGCCTGACCCCGCCCCCCGAAACTGTGCCCTTTTGGCGAACAAAACCCCAGGTGGGGCCCGCCAAAAGGGCACAGTTTCGGGGTGGCTCGGGCCGGGGTGGGGAGGGGGCGGGTGCCTCAGGTCAGGATGTTCGCGGCCTTCGCGGCGCGGAGCCAGTCGGGGAATTCGGAGAGCAGTCGCTGATACAGCTCATCGTCGGAGACATTGTCGATATCGTCGAGCGCGAAGAAGCCGGCGTTGTCGACGACCCGGCCCTCCATCTCGTCGAGTTGTTCGAGGACGCCGTAGTTCGCCTTGCCGATGCCCACGAACTGCCAGAAGACAGGGGCACTCGACGCCGCTCGCATGAGGGCGCTGATCGGGCCCTTCTTGCGGAATCCGCCGTCGGTGAAGAACAGGACGAGTACCGGACACCCGGGTGTCACCGAACCCAGGATTTCGTTCATGATCGGCAGTTCTTCGTTGGTGGCGCCGATTTTGTCGTAGTCGAATCCGCCGTGCTTGCCGTAGATGTGGAGGTATTCGCCGGTCCACGACTCGACGTTGTCCACGCTGATGTCCGGTACCCGCAGGAAGGACTTGGCGTACATGTACGGCTCGAGTTGTCCGTCGTCGTCGATCTGGGTGGCCACGGCCAGCATGCGCTCGACGACCCGGTGGATCACCTTCTTGGAATACTGCTGGGCCATGCTTCCGGTCTTGTCGATGACGATGACAACCCGGGCCCGCACGCCGGCGGCGTTCTTGGACAGCAGCACCTTGTGCACTTCGCGCTTGCGCATGTCGAGACGCTGACGCTTTTCGAGCGAGAGTTTCTCTTCTCCCGCAACATTTCTCACGTCGATTTCGCTTGTCGGCGGTGCGGCCGGAGCCTCGTCGACGCTCACCCCGTGTTCACGGACGAGGTCGGCGAACCCGCGGTCCCATCCGGCGCTGACGTTGCGGACCTTCCATAGCCCGTTGCGGCGATAGATCTCGCCGAGTACGGCCGCCCGCTCGGTCGTGAGTCCGGCGGCCGGTAACTCCACCGCGACGCCGGCCCCACTGACAGCGACGGCGAGACCGGGAAGGGAGGCCAGCGCGGCGGTGCAACCCTCGTCGCAGGCGACCGCGATGGCAACGGTCTCGATGTCGGCGGGGATCCGCGCGAGGTCGATCGACAGTGTGGCGGTCCCGGACAGGACAACCGCACCTTCCGGGGAGCTCGGCTGATTGAAGAAGACGAAGTCGCCGTCGGTGCGGGTCTTGCGATCGCCGGCCAGTTGGAAGGCCATCACATCGACCATGCCGGGTTGGGCTCCGGAGACCTCAACCGTCACCGGGCCGGTGTTGATGGAGGTGTTGGCGCCACGCGTCAAGGAGACCATCGGCCCATTATCTACAGTGCCCGGCGGTTCTTGCGCGGGGGACGGCCAACCCTTCAGGCGGCGGGCAGGCCGGCGAGCGGTTGGGTTGTGCGGGCCATGCCGTAGTGAGCGCTCCACGGGTATTCGCCGGCGGCATCGGGCCACACCAACTGCCAGGCCGCCACCTCGCCGTAGACCGCCCGGGCGACCCGCAGGTCGCTGGTGGTCAATGCTTCGATCACCATGAGGTCGAGATCGTCGTCGATGAATCCGGAGAGACGTTCACCTGCAGCGAGTTTGCCGCCGGCCCGCGCGACCCGGTGGCCGACGGTGTTGAGGATCGACCCGGCGATGCCGGGATCGAGTCCGTAGACGATCAGCTCGGGATGACCGAGCGAGGTCAGCCCGGTGGTGTAGGCGTGCGACGGGAAGCCGGCTGCGGGATTGGCGCGAACCGCGGTGACGGTCCAGTACCGCTTGGCGATGGCTCGGTGGGCGAAGTCGACGGGATCGGACTGCAGACGCATCGTGTCCTCCTGTGGCGGTGCGATCTTCGGAGCCGATCGCGTATGCGGAGCACCCTAACGGGCGGCTCCGACAATCGGATCGGCGAAGCCATGGCCGGCCTCTGGGGGGACGGATAGAGTTCGCGGATGCGTGATGTGGCGGTGGTGGTCGGTGTCCTTGCGCTGATCAACGGGCTTGCCCACTTCACGTTCGACCATGCGATCACGTTGTTCGTCCCCCTCGGGGCACTCGGCCTGCTCGTCTACGCCCGGTGGCGGGGATACAGCTGGAATGAGCTGGGGCTGGCCCGCAGTCAACACCGCAGGGGGCTCAAATGGGCTGCGGCGATCCTGGTCCCGGTCGCGGTGATCGCGATCGGCGGCGCCCTGCTGCCGTGGACCCGGTCGCTGTACCTGTCAGACCACTACGACAACGTATCGGTGGCGCTGTGGGGTGCGTTCGTGATCATTCCGCTGCAGACGGTGATCCCCGAGGAACTCCTCTTCCGGGGTGTGCTCAATGCGGCCCTGGTCCGGGCCGCACCGGTGTGGGTGGTTTACGTCGCCGGTGCCGGATTGTTCGGTCTCTGGCACGTCTCGTCCTCCCTCGGGCTGACCGAGGGCAACGGCGGGCTGACCGATCTGCTCGGGGCAGGTGTGCTCGCACAGATCGCCGGCGTGGCCGGGGCCGTCATCGTGACCGGTACCTCCGGGTTGATCTTCATCTGGCTACGACTACGAAGCGACAGTCTGTTGGCGCCGATGGCTTTTCACTGGGCGGTCAACGGCACCGGTGCACTCGGTGCCGCACTCGCGTGGCAACTCGCCTGAAATCTGCGCAGAGCAACGGTGTGCCCGGCGGGACCCGGACGAAGTGCCGTCGGCGAATTACCCGGGAGGTAATCGACGTGCTTCTACGACTCGCCCACACTCGAATACAACCCGGCAGAAAAGACAGACAGGAGCCCCAGCCATGAGCGAGAGCTACGCGGTCGCCGTCCTCGACGACGTCTCCATGGGAGACGACATCACCGAATACCTGCGACGTATCGACGACACCCTGGCGCCGTTCGACGGCCGGTTCCTCATCCATGGCGCTCGGCCGAACGTCCGCGAGGGGACCTGGCCCGGCGACCTCATCGTCGTACGGTTCCCGAGCTCAGACGGCGCGCAACGCTGGTATGACTCCGATGCCTACCAGGTCATCGCCCCGCTCCGCACCAACAACTCGAAGGGCACGGTCGCACTGTTCGAAGGTGTCGACGCCGACCACCGGGCGACCGACATCCTGGCTGATCGACCTCAGCCCGGCTCGCCGTCCGCCGCGGCCTCGTCCGGATACCAGCGTGCATAGACGTCCGGATGGGCCCGGGTGCGGCTTTTCCAGGTGTTCTCGCCGTAGGTCGAATAGAGCGGATTGGCCGGGTCCTGCTCGACGCCTCGGGCCTTGGCCGCGAGTTCGGCGGGCAGATCGACCGTCGGTATCACCGCGTCGAGAGCCGGGCTGAAGAAGTAGGGGATCGATACGCGTTCACCCGCCCCCGGAGGCGTCAGAACCCGATGCCTGGTGGCCCGCAGATAGCCGTGGGTTGCCACTTCCAGCATCTCGCCGATATTGACGACAAACGCCCCGGGCAGGGGCGGCGCGTCGATCCAGTTCCCGTCCGACGTCTCCACCTGCAGGCCGGAGGACCCCTCCTCGATCAGCAGTAGCGTCAGCACACCGGAATCCTTGTGCGCACCGACACCCTGATCACCGGCCACCGTTGCGGCCGGACGGGCCGGGTAACGCACCAGCTTGATCAGGGTCGCCGGGGCATGGGCGAAGGCGTCGTCGAACAAGCCCGGATCGGCCGAAAGCCCCGCGGCCCAATGACGCAGCAGGCGAAGCGATACCTCGGAGAGTGCGGCATCGTAATCGGTGATCGCCGAGCGCAGCTCGGGTAGAGCCGCCGGCCACTGGTTGTGCCCCTGTAGGCGCAGGTAACCGGTTGCGTGATCGAGCGGGTCGCGATCGGGGCCGATATCGATCTGTTCGCGCCAATCGACCTCGCCGTTGGTGAACTCGCCACCGAGGCGGTTGTAGCCACGGAAGTGAGGACTGTTGATCATCGAGACCGCCGATTTGTCCTCGTCCGGGAGTGCGAAGAAGGCGCGGGCCGTGGACTGGACGCGGTGGATGAGTTGCGGATCCACCCCGTGGCCCACGAGGTAGAAGACACCGACCTCGTGGGTGACGGCACGGAGCTCATGCCGGCCGGCGGTGGTCTCGAGTTCGGCCAGATCGATCACGGGGAGCACACCGCCAACGGTAGCCCGTCCCGCGCCTGTCGCCACCGATGGATTCAGGCCGATCCGAGTACTTGTTGCAAGACGGATCGGCACATGGGGTTTCGTGGTGACCAAGATGGGGTAATTCGGCTCACAGCCCACATTCGTGTGGTCTCCGAGAGCAGTGTGGAACTGCATGACCAGCACCATGAGAGGTAGACAATGGCAGCCAGGGAACCAGAGGAATTCCGCGAGACGGAGGTCCCATCCGAAAATACCGACAGTGAAGTGTTGGCCCCCGCGACGCCCGGAGCAGAGGTCTTGGGTGTCGATACGGAAGACGAAGAGACACAAGCCGAATAGAACCGTGCCAAGACCCCGACTTCGAGTGAATCGAGGTCGGGGTCTTGTCGTATTCGCATCTCTCAATCGCGGCCTTGTCGAAATGCAATGTCCGAATACGTCCCGGGAATGGTGGGCTCGAGGGTACGGTTCAGTCACTGGCTTCACGAGAGCACAAGCCAGTCGTCGATATCCCTTGGTGACTTCGGAACCCTTGTTCCACACCACGATTGGCGAATACTCATCCCCGCGAACCGCTGCGAAGTTCGTTTGGACTCGTGGCACCGGATGCTGCCTTGCCCCGCTCACCCGACTCGAGAGGTCGACAGTGCCCCGAAACAGACGTATGCCCAGGATTGCCGCGTCATCGCTTTCCGTTGTGCTGATCCTATTGTTGGCCGCGTGCGGTGGAGGCAGTACCTCGAATGGCAATGGTGCGTCCGAAGGCGAAGGCACACCGGTGGCGGGAGGTTCCGCGCGGATATTGCAGAGCGGCGAACCACGCTCTCTCGATCCCGCGGCGTTGACGAATACCTGGTCACACCAACCGGTCCTGGGTAACGCGCTGTATGGCGCATTGATGGTCAACAATGGCGAATCGCTCGCGATCGAGTACAAGATGGCCACCGACTTCTCCAGCTCCGACGGAGGCGTCACGTTCAATCTCGCCTTGCGCCCGGGACTGACGTTCACCGACGACACACCGCTCGATGCCGCAGCGGTCAAGTTCAATTGGGATCGCCTGAAAGATCCGGCGCTGGGCTCGACGTCGATCCGACAGGCAACGCAGGTGGCCGCCACCGAGGTGATCGACCCGCAGAACCTCAAGGTGACCATGACGACCGCCAATCCGCATTTTGCTCAATCGCTGCTCAGCGGGTCGATGAACTGGATTGCTTCTCCCACCGCACTGGCCAAGGGGACGAAAGCTTTTGACGAAAATCCGGTCGGCGCAGGGCCGTTCGTGCTGTCCAACTGGGCTCGTCAGGATGCGATCGACCTGACCAAGAATCCGGGGTTCTGGGACGCGCCCAAACCGTATCTGGACCAGATCACCATCACCACCGTGCCCGACAGCAATCAGAGAATCAACGTGATGACCACCGGCGGAGCCGATCTCGCCTCCGAAACAAATTGGGCGAACATTCACAAGGCCGAAAAGGCGGGCCTGACCGGTCAGGTCGTCGCCACCAGCGGCGGCCAGATCGTGGGCATGAACTTCCGCCGGGCCCCGTTCAACGACATCCGCGCCCGCGAAGCCATTGCGCTCGCCGTGGACCGCGATGCACTGAACACCGTTGTCTACAACAACGAAGCAGAGGTCCCGGCAACGCTACTCGCCAAAGAGTCACCGTTCTTCAGCGATGTTCAGATTCGATCAGCCGACAAGGCGCGAGCGCAGGAACTGTTCGATGAGTTGGCCGCAGAAGGAAAACCGGTCTCCTTCACATTCCTTTCCTATCCCACCACCGAGAGCAAAGCGGTTGCCGAAGGTGTTCAGACGCAATTGAGTGCATTCGACAATGTCGACGTCGAGGTCGAGGTCGTGGACTATGCAGCGGCCACCGCGCGTGCCGGTCAGCGTGATTTCGACATGACGATCACCGCATCACTCTTCGAAGACCCGGACGCCGGCCTGTGGCCGTCATTCCATTCGACGTCGTCGGGCAACTTCCTGGGTGTCAACGATCCTGAGTTGGATCAGGCGCTGGATCTCGGTCGAACCGCGTCGACACCAGAGGAACGCACCCAAGCCTACGAAACCGTCCAGAAGCGTTTGGCAGAGATTTATCCCGGCGTCTGGTACGTCAGGGCCCTGCCCAGCGTCATCTTCGGGGCGAACGTCCACGGGGTCGATCTGTACACCCTGGGATCACCGCTACCCGAGGATATCTGGCTGAACTGACGGGTCGCGCAACACCTTTCCGGCCGCGGCGAACTCGCGAACCCTGGTGTTGTCCCAGATCTGCGCGGGCACGCCGCCGCCGAGGAGCGCGCGGGTCAGCGCAGGGGAGCGGCCGATCTCGGTGTCGCTGCCCGCGATCACGATGTTGCCGTAGCGGCGGCCCTTGAGCATGGCCGGATCGGCGATGATCACCATGTGTTCGAAGATGGTTCCCATGGTGGCGGCCTCGGCGCGCGCCAAGGTCAGATCGCGGGTGTCTCCGCAGTTCACGACATAGATGCCGCCGGGCGCCAACACCCGTCGCACCTGGTTGACGAACTCCAGCGTGGTCAGCTCCGGCGGCGTGACGACCCCGGAGAACACGTCGCGGATGATCAGATCCCGGGTTGTGTCGGTGAGCGACTCGGTGACCTCCCGCGCATCGCCCGCACGAAGTCGCAGAAGCGGCGCGCGGGGCAGGTTGAACCACTCGCGGACCAGTTCGGTCAGCCGCTTGTCGATGTCGACGGCGACCTGCCTCGCGTCGGGATAGGTGGCTGCGAGATAGCGCGCCATCGAACACGCGCCGGCGCCCAGATGCAGGGCGCGCAGCCGCTCGGTGGTGGGCCAATGGTCACCGATCAACTCGGCCATCCACTGCATGTACTCGAAATCGAGCATGGTCGGATCGGCCAGGTTGATATGCGAGCTCTGCGCACCGTTGACGGTGATCATCCAGCCGTCGGTCAGGTGATCGCGGACGAGCTCACACGTACCCGTGTCGATGGGGTAGATGCCCGGCTTCGGCCCGTCGTCCTCGCGGGCCGGCGTGGACCTGCGGGACTGGGTGTTCTTACGCGATTTGGCCATCGACGTCAGTACACGTCACGGAGATAACGCTTTTCGCGTTTGAGGGTGTTCACGAAATCCTCGGCGGCGTCGGCGTCGAGGCCGCCGTGTTCGGCGACCACATCATGCAGTGCGGCGTCGACGTCCTTGGCCATCTGCGATGCGTCGCCGCAGACGTAGAGGTGCGCTCCATCGCGGAGCCAGCGGAACAGTTCGTCACCGTTCTCACGCATCCGGTCCTGGACGTAGATCTTGTGCTCCTGGTCGCGGGAGAAGGCCAGGTCGAGGCGGGTGAGGATGCCGTCGCGCTGGAACTGGACGATCTCGTCCTCGTACATGAAATCGGTGGCCCGGTGATGATCACCGAAGAACAACCAGTTGCGGCCGCGCGCGCCGCGGGCCTTGCGTTCGTAGAGGAACGACCGGAAGGGTGCCACGCCGGTGCCGGGACCGATCATGATCACCGGAACCGAGTCGTCGGCCGGCAACCGAAACGACTTGTTCTTCGAGAGGAAGACTCCTGCGGTTCCGCCGGCCTTGATCCGGTCGGCCAGATACGTCGAGCACTGTCCGCGTCGGTCACGCTCGCCCGAACGGTGACGCACCGCGGCAACCGTCAGATGGACCATGCCGCGGTGGGTCAGCGGGCTCGACGAGATCGAATAGACGCGGTGGGCGAGGGGCCGCAGCAGGTCGATGAGTTCGGCGGCGGAGATCTGCAGGGTCGGCTCGAGGTCGAGGAGGTCGAGGACATCTTTGCCCCACAACCAACCCTCGAGCGCTTCGCGGTCTTCCGTCGAGAGGATGTGGACGAGTTCGGCGTCGCCGGAGTGATCGGCCATGTGGTTGATCAGCTCCCGCGTCGGCAGCGAGATCTCGTACTCGAAGGTGAGCAGGTCGCGAAGTGTCGACTCGCCGGCGCGCGTGGTGATCATCTCGTCGGGGTCGGCGCCGATGCGCTCGATCAGCGCGGCCACCAACGCCGGATCGTTGACCGGCTTGATGCCCAGCCCGTCGCCGGCCTCATAGTCGATGTCGCTGTCACCGAGGTCGAACACCACGTGACGGACGTCCTTGCGGGATTCAGATCCCCGCAGCGGACGGTTCGCGACGAGCGTCGCGCCGTACGGGTTCTTGCGGGTCCAGGGGGAGCGCTTCGGTTTGTCCGCCCGTGGCAGAGAAGGGGTTTCGGTGGTGGCGGTCACAGCGTGCAAAATCTCCGGTGCATCAGTTGTCGTATCCAGGTCACGTAACGCGATCAGGGCGCGGGCGAGGACGTCCTCGCGGGAGGCGACGATGGTCCCGGACGCCGATCCGGTGTCGTAGCCGGCAAGGAAGCCGGACAACCACAGCCGCTCATCTCCGGTGAACTGGGCGTCATCGGGCAGGTTGGACGTTTTCATGGCCTGATTGCTCTCCGAAGTCTGCGCGCGTGCGTGTACCTGCGTCGGGTACCGCTGCTCCATTGAAGCGGCACCAGACGGTGCTGAGGGTACCCTCAGCTGGTGGTGTCGGCCGATCGCATGGATCTGGATCACATGGACCTAGGATGTGGCCGGTGAGGTCATCGGGAGCGCACCGGACAGCAGGGTTGGCGATCGGCTATCTCCTCGATCGTAGGTTCGGCGATCCGCGGCGACTGCATCCGGTGGCCGGGATGGGGATCTCTGCGGGCAGACTAGAACGGCTCCTGTATTGCGATTCGCGGTCGGCCGGAGTGGCCTTCACCGCGGTCTGTGTGGGCACTGCGCTCGGTGCCGGGCTCATCGGTCGACGCGGCGGTGTGGTCGGTGTGGCGTTGGCCACGTGGGTTGCGCTGGGCGGATCGTCATTGGCGGACGTCGGCGACCGGTTGGCCGATGAGTTGGAAGCCGGTCACGTCGACGGAGCCCGCGGGCTCATCCCGAGTCTGTGCGGTCGTGATCCGAACAGCCTCGACGAATCCGGGATGGCGCGTGCGGCGGTGGAATCAGTGGCAGAGAACACATCTGATGCGGCGGTGGCGCCGCTGCTGTGGGGGTTCGTGGCGGGCGTTCCCGGGCTGCTGGCCTACCGGATGATCAACACCCTCGACGCGATGGTCGGCTACCGCAACGAGCGATACGAGAACTTCGGCTGGGCCAGTGCCCGGCTCGACGATGTTGCGAACTATCTGCCGGCACGTCTGACCGGGGCGCTGGTGATCGCCCTCGGGCCGAATCGGCGAGGCGCGGTGGCCGCGGTCCGGCGTGATGCCCGGGCTCATCCCAGTCCGAATGCGGGTGTGGTCGAGGCTGCGTTCGCAGGGGCGCTCGGGGTGTCGATCGGCGGACGGACCGTCTATCGCCACCGGATCGAGGATCGGCCGGTCCTCGGCCGGGGTCCGGCACCGGCCGCGCAGGACGTACGTCGGACAGCTCAGCTGTCCCGACGAGTTCAGGTCGGAGCGTTAGCGGCCGTAGCGGTCGGACAGCTTGTCGCTGCTGCCCTGATCGGCCTTCGGACCCGAACCGATCACCCCACCGCGAACCTCTGAACCGGCGCCCCCGGTCGACGACGCCGCCAGCGCTTCCCGGGTCTCGCGCCCGCGCTCGCGGGGCTTCTTCGGGATCGTCCCGTCCTTGGCGGCACGGCGTTGCTTGTATTCGGACCAGGCGAAGTAGCCCAATCCCAGCGGGGCCATCACGCCGAACGCGATCCATTGCAATCCGTACGACAGGTACGGACCCGAATCGAGCTGGGGCAGACCCATCACGCCGAGACCGCCGGGCTGACCCTCATCGAGCTGGAGGTATCCGTTGGTCAGTGGGAGATCGACGGCAGCACCCAGGACCGTGGGGTCGATCGAATACACCTGCAGGGCACCGGCTTCGACGCGTGGTTCTCGGCCGGGACTGGTGCCTTCGGCCGAACGGATCCGAGCCTCGACCGTGACCTCGCCGGTCGGTGGTGCCGCGATAGGTGGCAGCGACGTGCCCTGCAGCGGTGTCACATATCCACGATTGACGAGATAGGTGGCGCCGTCGGTGCTCTGCAGCGGTGTGAGCACCTCGTACGCCGGCTGCCCATCGATATGGCGGAGGCGGACGACAGCCTGCTGCTCGGGGAGATAGGTGCCGGTCACCAGGACCTTGCGCCATTCGGCGTCCTTGACAGGTTGCCCGTCGTCGTACAGATCTGCGATCGGCACCGGGTCCGTGGTCTCGGCCTTGCGGAGCAAATCGTTCTGGTGTTCATTGTCCGAGTTCTTGCCCAGTTGCCAGGGCGCGAGGAGCCAGAAGCACGCCACCGCGAAAGCGACCACAACGACAGCGAGCAGAAGCCAGCCGGGCCGAAGGAAACTACGGAGGATGCGCACCCCTATACGGTACCGAGCTGCTCGATGTGTCCCCCGACTCCCCATACACACGTGCGGCGAATCCTGCCGACCGACCTCGGCCTGGTTACTCTTGGCGAGGTTGGCGGGCGGACGGCCCGCCACGTGTTGGGGAGGCTCGAATGCGCGATCTGGTGTGTCGTAAATGTGGACAGAAGTTGTCCTTCGAGAACACGCTGTGCTTGAGCTGCAGTAGCCCGTTGGGGTTTCATCTGCCGTCGCGCACCATGTTCACGCTGGACGAGGAGGCGACCACCGAGATCGACGGCGACGTTCTCGTCCGGTGTGCCAACTTCGAACTGATCTCGTGCAACTGGTTGGTGCCCCCGGTCGAGCCGGGTGCAAGCAGCCCCGAAGGAGAGCCGGATCCGTCGGCGCTCTGTGAATCGTGCCGCCTGACGCGGACCCGTCCGGCCGACAAGGACGTCGATGCGATCGCGGCGTTCGGTACCGCCGAGACCAACAAGCGGCGCGTGATCCTCGAACTCAGTGAGTTGGGCCTGCCGATCGAAGGCCGGGACGTCGATCCGCAGACCGGGCTGGCCTTCGATCTGCTCTCGAGTGCCAAGACGAAGGTGATCACCGGTCATGCCGACGGGGTGATCACCCTGGACCTGGCCGAGGGCGACGACGTGCACCGAGAACAGTTGCGGGTGTCGATGGACGAGCCCTACCGGACCCTGATCGGGCACTTCCGCCACGAGATCGGGCACTACTACCAGATGGTGCTGGTCGGGACCGGTGAGCATCGGCCCCGGTTCGAAGAACTCTTCGGCAACCCCGACGACGACTATCAGGCGGCGCTCGACCGGCACTACAGCCAGGGTCCGCCCGATGACTGGAAACAGGATTACGTCTCGTCCTACGCGACGATGCATCCCGCCGAGGACTGGGCCGAGACGTTCGCGCATTATCTCCACATCCGCGACACCCTCGACACCGCCGCCGCGTTCGCGATGGCACCTGCCGGCGCAACGCTCGACAGCGTGCTGGTCGGGGATGTGGGGTTCGATCAGATCATCGACCTGTGGTTACCGCTGACCTGGGCGCTGAACCAGATCAACCGGTCGATGGGGCATCGGGATCTCTACCCGTTCGTGCTGCCGCCGAAGGTGCTCGAGAAGATGCGGTTCATCCATGGACTGATCGCCCCGGCAGCCCTCTGATCCGAAAGAACGCCGGAGATCTACACCCGCGTGCGCACCCAATCGAGAAGTCCGGGCATGGCGGCCTCGATCTGGGTGCGCACGGTCGTGAAGTCTTTGTCGCTGCCGTAGTACGGGTCGGCGATCTCGACGTCGTCGGCGTCGGGATCGAAACTGCGCAGCAGCCGGGTCCGGTCGCCGGCGCCCATCTTGTGCAGGGCTGCGTCGTGGCTGCTGTCCATTGCGATCAGCAGGTCGGCGTCCAGATGCTCGGGGCCCACTTTTGCAGCGGTGTGTTCGTCGTCGTATCCCGCAGCAGTCAGTTCGGTGCGCGCACGGGCGTCGGCGGGATCGCCGACGTGCCAGCCGCCGGTACCGGCGCTCGTCACGCGGACCTTGCCGTCCAGGCCGGAGTCTTCGAGTGCGCGCCGAAAGATGTTCTGCGCCATCGGTGACCGGCAGATGTTGCCGGTGCAGACAAACGTGACGTGTAGTGGTTCAGCCATGGATCAGCTTCCTCAACCGGTCCACCGAGTCCATCGTCCAGGCGGCGTCGGCGCCCTCGTCACCGACCGCGTACCCCCAGTCGACGAAGATCGCCGGGATCCCGTACTGCGCCGAACCGTGGACGTCGTGGGACCGGTCGCCGATCATGACGATCGGATGATCTGCGGCGTCGGCGATGCCGAGTTCGCTCAGGGCGTGTCCGATCACGTCGGACTTGCTGCGCCTGCTGCCGTCGCCGGAGGCCCCGGCGATGTACTTGAAATGCGAGGCGAGACCGAAATGTTCGAGGATCGCCCGGGCGGTGTCCTGGTTCTTGGAGGTCGCGACGGCCATCAGCCGACCGGACTGCGTCAGGTCGGCCAGCAGGTCGGCCATGCCGTCGAAGACCGAGTTCTCCAGCCATCCGGTCTCGACGTAACGCTGCCGATAGGCGGCCATGGCGGCCTCGACGTCGGCGTCGTCGAGGTCCATGCCGCGCAGGCTGTCGATCATCGGTGGTCCGGCGAGTCCGGCGACGAGCGCCGGGTCAGGTTCGGGTGCGCCGACCGCGGCGAGCGCGTGGCGGAAACTCTTCTCGATGCCCTCGAACGAATCGGTGATCGTGCCGTCGAGGTCGAACAGCAGAATGGTCGCCGGATCGGCCGGGTCCGGAAGGTCAGGCCTGTTGATCGAACTCACCACTCCATCCTGCCCGTAGGCTCGACAACTGTGAAATCGGACGAGCTGACCGACCTGGGGCGCCACGGCGACGCGGACGCCCAACCAGGCCTGATCGACTTCGCGGTCAATGTCCGCGGCAACACCCCACAGTTCGTTCTCGACGCACTGGCAGCGCGCCTCGGTGACCTGGCGGCCTATCCCGGCGCCGGCGATCAGCAGCGCGCCACCATGGCGATCGCGCGGCGTCATCACCGGGATCCGTCCGAGGTGTTGTTGCTCGCCGGTGCCGCCGAGGGTTTTGCTCTGCTGCCGGAGTTGGCCCCCCGCCGGGCAGCGCTGATCCAACCGTCGTTCACCGAACCCGAGCGGGCATTGCGTGCGGCAGGCATCGACATCGAGCAGGTGGTGCTGCCGCCGCCCTGGACATTGGACCCGCAGTCGGTGCCCGAGGATGCGGACCTGGTGGTCCTGGGCAATCCCACGAATCCGACGTCGGTGCTGCATCCCCGGCAGACGATCGAGGCATTGCGTCGGCCCGGCCGGGTCATCGTGGTCGACGAGGCATTCGCGGACGTGGTGCCGGGCGAGCCGCAGACGCTGTCGGGGTACCGCGGCGACGACATCCTTGTCCTGCGCAGCATCACGAAAACATTTGCGCTGGCGGGTCTGCGGGCCGGCTACTTCCTGGGATCGCCCGAGCTGCTCGAACGGCTGGGGCGCCGGCGACCACACTGGCCGCTGGGTACCTTGCAACTGGCGGCGCTGGAACTCTGTGCCGGCGAGCAGGCAGCCGACTACGCCCGCGCCGAAGCGCTTTCGGTTGTGGAGCAACGTGATTGGCTGATCGAGGCGTTGTCCACCGTGGGGGTGCGGGTGGTCGGCGAACCGGCGGCGTCCTTTGTGACGATCTCGGTGGCCGACGGGACCGCTCTGAAAGAGGCTCTGCGGGGACATGGTTACGCGGTCCGCAGCTGCGCCAACTTCGTCGGGATGGACGCGAACCATCTGCGGCTCGCGGTCCGGGACCGCGCAACCGTCGACGGATTGGTCGACACGATCAGAAAGGTGCTCTGATGACGGGTATGACCACTGTGGCCGATGTGATCGGGATCCTCGAACGCGCATATCCGACCCGGCTGGCGGAGAGCTGGGATTCGGTGGGCCTGGTCTGCGGTGACCCCGGCGACGCCGTCACCTCGGTACTCTGTTGTGTCGACGTCACCGATGCGGTGGTCGACCAGGCACTGGAATCCGGGGTGGATCTGATTGTGGCCCACCATCCTCTGCTCCTGCGTGGTGTCGACACCGTCGGTGCCCACACCCCGAAGGGGCGGATCGTGCACCGCCTGATCAGGGGCGGGTGCGCTCTCTATACCGCGCACACCAACGCCGATTCGGCCAACCCGGGTGTCTCTGATGCCCTGGGTGCGCTGCTCGGGCTCACCGACCTCCGGCCCCTCGACCCGAAACCTGCAGAGGCGATGGACAAGTGGTCCGTGTTCGTCCCGGCCGACGACGTGGCGTCCGTCCGGGAGGCGATGTTCGATGCCGGCGCCGGTGAGATCGGTGACTACAGCCACTGCTGCTGGAGCACGTCCGGCACCGGCCAGTTCCGGCCCGGCGCGGCTGCCGCCCCGGCGATCGGCGAGCGCGGCGAGGTGACGAGGGTGGCCGAGGAACGCGTCGAGATGGTGTCGGGTCGCCGCGTGCGCTCGGGTGTCCTGACCGCGCTGCGCAGCGCCCATCCTTATGAAGAGCCGGCCTTCGACCTCATCGAGTTGGTACCGGCCCGCGGCGACGAGGGCCTCGGACGCGTTGGTGAGCTGCCCGAATCGATGAGTCTGGCGGCGTTCACGGAACTGGTCGCGCGGGCCTTGCCGGCCTCGGCCGTGGGAATCCGCGCCGCCGGTGACCCGGAGGCGACCATCACGACCGTCGCGGTCTGTGGCGGTGCCGGTGATTCGATGCTGGCCACGGCCCGCGCGGTGGGCGCGGACGTCTACGTCACCGGCGACCTACGGCATCACCCGGTGGACGAACATCTGCGAGGTGGTGGTCCGGCGCTGATCGACGCCGGGCATTGGAGTACCGAGTTCCCCTGGTGCACGCAGGTCGCGGGTCTTCTCGCCGATGCCGCCCCCGGGCTCGGGACCGGCGTTTTCGCCACCCCGACAGATCCATGGACAATTCATCGGAGCGGCCACTGACACGCGTGACCGCGTACGGTTGCAAAAATGTCATCACCGGCGCCGGGCGGCGCCGCACGACTTGTTGATCCGGCCCGTTGGACCGGACAGTAGAGGAATGAAGGAACACTGGTGAAAGCAGATCCGGCCGACCAACGCTTGATGTTGGACATTGCCGATGTCGATGCGGAGTTGCATCGAGTCGAACACCGGCGGTCCACGTTGCCCGAGATCGCCGAACTGGCCCGACTCGAAGAGCAGCTGAACACCCAGCGGGACGAGGCCGTGCGGGCTCAGATCGCCGCCGAGGACCTGCTCCGCGAGGCCCGGCGACTCGACAACGAGATCACGTCGATGACGATGCGTGAGGAGAAGGACAACCAGCAGTTGGCCGCAGGCAACCTGCCGGCCAAGCAGCTGAGCGAATTGGAGCACGAGGTGACCGGATTGATCCGCCGCCGTGGACTGCTCGAAGACGAGATGCTCGAGGTGATGGAACAGCAGGAAGCCGTCGGCGCGGACGAACAGCGCGCATCGGCGATGACCAACCACACGCTGCGGCAGATCGAGGAGGCCACGGCCCGGCGCGACGCCGCCCTGGCGAAGATCGACGAAGATGCGGCCGCCATCGCCGAGAAGCGCGCCGCGCTGACCGCCAACGTCAACCCGGATCTGATGGCCATCTACGACAAGCAGGTGTCGTCGGGACGGGTGGGTGCCGGACTCCTGCGGGCCGCACGGTGCGGTGCCTGCCGGATGGAACTCGATCGGGGACTGCTCAGCCGGATCAACTCGACCCCCACCGACGAGGTCGTCCGATGCGACGAATGCGGCGCCATCCTGGTGCGCACGCACGAGTCGGGATTGGCTTCTTCGTGAGAGTTGTTGTCGAGGCCGACGGCGGTTCGCGGGGCAACCCCGGACCGGCGGGCTACGGCGCGGTCGTGTTCGACGCCGACCGGGCCGCGGTCCTGGCCGAACGCAAAGAGGCCCTCGGTATCGCGACCAACAACGTCGCCGAGTACCGCGGGCTGATCGCCGGTCTGACCGCGGCGCAGGAGGTGGGCGCCGACGAGGTGTCCGTCCGGATGGATTCAAAGCTGGTCGTCGAGCAGATGTCCGGCCGGTGGAAGATCAAGCATCCGGACATGATTCCGCTGGCCGCGCGGGCGAAGTCGCTGGCGTCGGGATTCTCGAACGTCGACTACACCTGGATTCCGCGGCATCAGAACTCACACGCCGATCGTCTGGCCAACGAGGCCATGGATGCCGCGGCCGCCGGTGAGGAGGTCGCCGCGGTGACCGGGCAACCGAGTAAGGAACCGCTCAAGCCCGCGCCGAGGGCGCCGGGCTGGAACGGTGCGATGGGCAATCCCACGCGAATGTTGTTGTTGCGGCACGGGCAGACCCCGTTGTCGGTGGAGCGGCGCTACTCCGGGCGCGGGAATCCGCAACTGACCGAATTGGGTCGCGATCAGGCGGCAAGGGCAGCCAAACGCCTGGCGGCCCGGGCGCAGACCGCCGCCGAACCGGACGGTATCTCGGCAGTGGTCTGTTCCCCGCTGGGGCGCGCCCGCGACACCGCCGAGGCCGCTGCGGCGGCGCTGGGTCTGTCGGTCGTCGTGCACGACGGGCTGATCGAAACCGATTTCGGCGACTGGGAAGGATTGACCTTCGCCGAGGCGGCGGCCCAGGATCCCGAGCTCCACAAGGCCTGGATCGGCGACACGAGCATCGCGCCTCCCGGCGGCGAGAGCTTCGACACCGCCACCATCCGAATCCTCAAGGCGCAGGCGGAGATCATCGATCAGTACGGCCCCGGCGAGGTGCTGGTGGTGTCCCACGTGACACCCATCAAGGTGCTCCTGCGGGAAGCGCTCGGTGTGGGGTCGTCGATTCTCTACCGGATGCACCTCGACCTGGCATCTCTGAGCATCGCCGAGTTCTATCCCGACGGTGGTGCGTCGGTGCGGTTGGTCAACGACACGAACCACCTGGGCGGGATCTGATCTCTCCCAGGTGGTTCGGGGCGCACTACCGGTGCGCGATCAACTCGCGCGGGATTGTTGCTGCGGGAC
The DNA here is from genome assembly GCF_059553395.1 of Williamsia sp. z34. Classification (NCBI taxonomy): domain Bacteria; kingdom Bacillati; phylum Actinomycetota; class Actinomycetes; order Mycobacteriales; family Nocardiaceae; genus Williamsia; species Williamsia sp. z34. The sequence continues at coordinate 433,482 of NZ_JCANWW010000001.1, forward strand.
GGCCGCGGCGCGGCGGCGGTCGACCTGCTCGAACCCCGGCCGCTTGCTGCCGATGAACGCGTAGAGCCACGATGCGATGGCGGCAAAGCGGTTGCGGAAGCCGATCAGGTAGAACAGGTGCACCGCCAGCCAGGTGATCCAGGCGAACATGCCCCGGAATCGGATCTTCTCGTTGATGGCGACCACGGCGCTGAACCGGCTGATCACCGACATGCTGCCCTTGTCGCGGTACTTGAACGGTGTGCCCGGCAGCTTCTTCCGGCTGATGACGTCGGCGGCGTGACGGGCTTCCTGCATGGCCACCGGGCTCTGGCCCGGGTAGCCGTTGAGGGAGGTCATGTCACCGATCGCGTAGACGTTGGCGTAGCCGCCCACGGTCAGGTCCTGATTGATGAGGATGCGTCCGGCGCGATCGGTCTGCGCTCCGGTTGCCTCCGCCAGCACTGCGGTGAACGGGCTGGCCTGCACACCGGCCGACCAGATGATCGTGTCGGCCGCGATCTTGCGGGTGGCCGCTCCGGAACCGATCTTGACGGTGACGCCCTCGGAATCCATATCGGTGACAAGCGAATTGAGCAACAGCTCCACGCCGCCGGCCTCGAGCGACTTCTTCGCGTACGCCGAGAGGGAGCCGCCGTAGACGGGCAGCGCGTCCCCGGCACCCTCGACGAGGTAGACCGATACGTCGTCACGCTTGTAGTAGCGGGTGGCCAGTTCCCGGATCTGACCGGCGACCTCGACACCGGTGGGCCCGGCGCCGACGATCACGAAGCTCAGCAGGCGGCGGCGAAGATCGTCGTCGGTGGTCTGGGCGGCCCGTTCGAAGTTCTGGCGGATCTGGGTGCGCAGCTTGGTCGCATCCTCGATGGTCTTGAGCGCGTAGGAGTACTGCGCGAACTCGTTGCGTCCGAAGTAGGACTGCGTGGCACCGGTGGCCGCGATCAGGTAGCGGAACCGAACCGTCTCGGTACCGCTCTCGTGGCGGAAATGCAGGACGCCGGCGTCGGGATCGACATCGGTGACCGTGCCCAGGCGGACCTCGATGTTGCGGTGCTTGCGCAGGATGCCGGCGATGTCGGGAGCGATCTCTTCGCTGGAGAGCACGCCGGTTGCGACCTGGTAGAGCAGGGGCTGGAAAAGGTGTTCGGGGGTGCTGGAGATCAACACGACGCGCAGTCCGGTTTTGGCCAGCCGCTGTGCGGCGGTCAGTCCACCGAATCCCGAACCCACGATGGCCACATCGGCCTCGAGTTGGGTGGGAACGCTGTGCGGTGTGGGCATGGGTTGGTGATCCTTTTATCTACTTGATGGCAACTACTTCCATGTATAGCGCAATTAACTGGGGTGAAAATCCCTAATCAGGCCTATATCCAACCTGTTCTGAAGATAGAACTTATCTGCATCCCTCATATAAGCTGGTCGCATGGAACTTCGCCAGCTGACGTACTTCGTGGCCGTCGCCGAGGAGTTGAGTTTCAGCCGGGCCGCCGCCCGCTGCTTCATCTCGCAATCGGCGATCAGCCACCAGGTCGCCCGACTCGAACACGAACTGGGCTCGAAATTGATCGCCCGGTCGACGCGGACGGTGCGCCTGACCGACCTCGGCGCCCAGGTGCTGCCACTGGCTCAGCAGATGATCCGACTCGAATCGATGATCACCGCGACCGCACGCGCACCCGGCGGACGGGTCCGGATGGCGGCCAACATGTCGTTCGCGCAGCAGTCCCTGGCCGCGATCGCCAAGCTGCGCACCGAGCACCTCGATGTCGAGATCGAGTTCATCATCAAGAGCTTCGATCAGCGGATCGACGCGGTCCTCGGCGGCGACGTCGACCTGGCCCTGATCCGCGGTGGCCTCGAGCGCCCGGGCCTGGCCATCGAACACCTGTGGGTCGACGACCTGGTGGTGGCGATGTCGCAGCGGCACCCACTGGCCGGAGCTGCCGAAGTCGGGCTGGAACAGCTCGGCAAGTACCCGTTGCTGCTGCCGTCGGCGCGTGATCAGGTGCTGTTGCACAACGTGATCCGGGAGGCGTTCGATCGCCACGGACTCGACCGTCCCCGCCAGGCGCCGCCACTGCCGGTGGATCACACCGCGACCATGGAGCTGCTCAACCACCCCGAGGAGTGGACGGTGCTCTACGAGCGCACACCGCTGGCCGGCATCGCCTTCACCCGGGATGCCGAACGCGCACTGCGGGTTCCGGTGTCCGCGGTGGTGCGCGCGCCGACCGGACAATCCGAGATCGTCAACGACCTGATCGCCGCGCTGAGGTCGGTGCGCGCGGATCTGGCCGGGGGAGACGGCGCCTCCGGCTAGGTGTTGGAGAGAGAATCGCCTCCGGCTAGGTGACCAGCCACAGTGCGAACACCGATGACAACAGGGTCAACGGGACGGTCACCAGGCCCACCTTGGTGAACTCGGCGACCTTCACCCGGTGGCCGCGGACGTTGACCAGGTTGCGCCACAGCAGGTTTGCCAGCGAGCCGAGGTAGGTCAGGCTGGGGCCGATGTTGACCCCGAGCAGCATCGCCAGGATCAGTGCCGCCGGGGCACCGCTGCCCAGTGCGGCGAGCATCAGCAAGGTGGCCGGGATGTTGTTGATCACGTTTGATGCGATGGCCGCGACCACGGCGACGATGAGCAGGTCGAGCAGTCCGGTCCCGTTCGGCAGGAGGTCCGCGAGCCACCCCCCGATCTCGCCGTCGGAGATCCCGGTCACCAAGACCGCCAGCGCACAGACGAACAACAGGAAGCCCGGTTGCGCCGACATCGCCAGCGCGCCGGGACCACAGGCACGTCCGCGCAATGCCAGGTACGCCATCGCGACCGCGCCGGCCACGGCGCACCACACCGGTTCGATGCCGACCAGTGAACTCACCCCGAACGCGATCAGGGTTGCGGTGAGAACGACGAGCGGGGCCCGTGGCGCCGGGCCGGGCTCGTCGAGCACATCCGGGCCGGGCGCGACCTCGAGGTCGCTGCGAAACCACCAGCAGAACAACGCGAACTCGACCGCAAGGGTGACCAGCCAGGGAAGCGCCATCAGCAGGGTGAACTCGATGAAGCCCAGACCCGTTGCGGCGAAGGCGAGCAGATTCGTCAGATTCGAGACCGGCATCAGGGTCGAGGCCGAATTGGCAAGGGTGACCGTGGCGTAACTGTGTGGACGGGCCGGTACCCGGAGCGCCGAGGTCATCGACAGCAGCACGGGTGTCAACAGCAACACGGTGGCGTCGAGACTGAGTGCGGCGGTGGTGATCGCGGCGGCGGCGAACACCAATCCGAAGAGCCGGCGCCCGGATCGGTGCCCGGCACCCTCGGCCGGGGACGCGCGGTGCGCGATCACCCGGGCCACCCATTCGAATACGCCCAGTACCGAACAGGCGTAGGAGATCACCAGCAGTGCCGCCAGGAACAGCACGGTGGACGACAACTCCCGCAACTCGTCCCAGGCCCGGTCGGGCTCCACGGCACCCACGACCATGGCGAGCGCGGCTGCCGGGACCGCGACCGCCGCCTCCGACAGGCCGCGCGGACGCCACACGGCCAGTCCCAGCGCTGCCACCATCAGAACCACCGCGACAACATCCACGGCGCAATGTTCCCCGACGTCCCGGCAGCGCACCAATCAGGCATCGTCCGGAAGGATGCGTGGATCCGGTCCCGGAGAACGTACAGTGATGATGCGAACGAGCCGGCTGGGCGGCCGCGGTCGCGGGGACAGTCGCTTGTGCGGCGAGCCCGAGATCGAGGAAAGTCCGGACTCCACAGAGCAGGGTGGTTGCCAACAGCAACCCGAGGTGACTCGCGGGACAGTGCCACAGAAAACAGACCGCCGGCGCAAGCCGGTGAGGGTGAAAAGGTGCGGTAAGAGCGCACCAGCATCACGGGTGACCGTGATGGCTCGGTAAACCCCACCCGGAGCAAGGTCGAAGGTTGCACCAGGTGACTGGTGTGGCTGCGCAGGTGTTCGAGGGCTGCTCGCCCGAGCCTGCGGGTGGACCGCTCGAGGTACCCGGCGACGGTGTGCCCAGATGGATGGCCGCTGCCGACCCTTGTGGTCGGTACAGGATCCGGCTTACAGGCCGGCTCGTTCGCCCCGCAACGTGGCCTCACACCGATTACCCCGGTGTGGAGGTCACTGCCCGCTAGTGTTGGTGCGGTGCAACGGATACTTCGCGCCGCCGACATAGATTTCGGTGCCATCCGCACCGACCTCGGTCTGTCCGAGGAGTTCGGTGCCGCCGCCCAGACCGAAGCGGAGACGGCGTCGGATCGCTACGCCGAGGATCGTGTCGACCGGACCGACCTGCCCCTGGTCACCATCGATCCGCCCGGCTCGGTGGATCTCGATCAAGCCGTCCACATCGTCCGCGACGGCACCGGTTTTGTGGTGAACTACGCGATCGCCGACGTCGCGGCGCTGGTTCGGCCCGGTGGTCCGCTCGACCTCGAGACCCGCAGACGAGGGCAGACGATCTACTTCCCGGACGGCAATGTGCCGCTGCATCCGCGGGCGTTGTCGGAAGACCGCGGATCGTTGCTGCCCGATCGGCTTCGTCCGGCCGCACTGTGGCGGATCGCCGTCGACGGACACGGACACCCGACCTCGGTCGACGTTCAACGCGCGCTGGTGCGGTCGGTGGCCCGGCTGGACTATGAAACCGTGCAGGCCGACGCCGACGCCGGGAGACTGCATCCGTCCATCGAGGCGCTCCCTGACTTCGGTGAGCTCCGGCAGCGTCTGGCGATCGAGCGGGGCGCGGTGGATCTGGGTCTGCCCGAACAGGACGTGCTGCACGACGGGGCGGCCGGATGGCAGCTGGTGGTGCAACCGCGGACCCGGGCCGACATGTGGAACTCACAGATCTCACTGCTCACGGGTATGTGCGCCGGGCAGATGATGCTGGACAACAAGGTCGGGTTGCTGCGGACGCTACCGGCGGCGACCGACGATGCGGTGAAGGTGTTCCGGGCCTCCGCCGCCGCGCTGGATGTGCCCTGGCCGGAGGGAGTTTCACCGGGTGCGTTCCTGGCCGGACTGGATCCGCAGTCCCCGCTGACCCTGGCGGTGATGTCGGATGCGACGACGTTGCTGCGGGGAAGTGACTACCTGCCGATGCTGGGTGTGATCCCGGACGATGCGGTGACAACGCATGGCGGTATCGCCGGGGTCTACGCCCACGTGACCGCACCACTGCGCCGGTTGGCGGACCGCTTCGCCACCGAGACCTGCCTGGCGCTGGCTGCCGGTGAACCGGTGCCCGACTGGGTGTGCAGCGCTCTGCCGATCCTGCCCGAGGTGATGAAGAGTTCGAGTTCGGTTGCCGGCAGAGCAGATCGGTCGAGTCTGGACATGGCCGAGGCGGTCCTGCTGGCCGACCGGGTCGGCGAGACGTTCACCGCCACCGTGTTGCACGCCGCACGCGGCAAGCGGCCCGCACAGATCTTCATCGCAGATCCCGCGGTGTTCGCCACGTGCGGTGGTGATCCGGCGGAGGGGCAGCAGGTGCAGGTCAAACTGATGGACGCCGATCCGCGCACACCTCAGGTGACGTTCATGCCGGTGTAGGCGGTCGGTGCGGGCTACACCGGCCGGTACGTCGCGAGGTCGCGTGCCGCGGCAGCCTCTTCCCGGGCGTCGAGGCGCCCGTACACGTATGCGTCGGCGACGGTGACGCCCGAACCCATCGCCAGGACCGCAATATGGCTGCGGCTGATGACCGCGTCGTGGAAGTCCCCGAGAGCACTCTGGGCCCGCTTGGCAATCTTGCCGAGTTTGCGGTACTTGTCGGTGCCGAGCCGCTCGCCGGAATCGATGGTGTACCGCAACTGTTTCGCGCGTTTGCGTACGGTGTGCAGCTGCTCGACCCAGTCGGCTGAACCCTTGGCCAGGGCGTCGGCCTTCTTCTGGGCCCTGCGGACACGTTTGGTGCTGTGGGCGACGGCCTTGTCGAAGATCTCGCGGGCCGGTGCCTCGGCGTCGTCACCGGGCTGCGGTTCTGCGATGGTCCGGTCGAGCTCATCGAGCAGATCGAAATACCGCTTGGAATGCAGGAAGTCGGTGGCGGCGGCCAGCGTGATGTGCTGTGTTTCGACCTGCCCATGGATCAGGGCCTGCAAGACATGAGAGGATGCCGCTTCGCCCTTGAGCAGGTGACGATTTCGCTCCAACTGGACTTCCGCATCACGGGCGTCGCCCAATATGCCTGCCAGATACTTCAATTCACCTTCGAGCTCCTCGACACCCGTGCCCCGCAGGACGTTCGGGAACGACTGCAGGACGCTGCGTGCCCGCCGCGTCGCGACCCGCATCTGGTGGACGGCGTCGGGAGCGTTGCACCGGACCTGTGGGTCATGGGCGATGAGGTGGTCGCGGTGGTCGGCGAGCTCGGCGACCACCAGTTCCAGCGCGGTGGCCTTCTTGCCCAGGGTGGACTTCTTCGGGTGGTGCCGATCGGAACCGTCATGGGTGGTCGGGGTGGTACCGATGGCGCGCGCGAGCTTGGACGCACTGGAGGCGGTGCGGGCACCGTTGGCGCGCAACACCTTGTCGGCGGCGTAGAGGAGGTCGGTATCGCCGGTCACCAACTCGAGTTCCCATTCGCGCCAGCTCTGGGCGACACCGCCGGGGAGCAGGGATTGCGCGGCGACCGAGTCCTCGCACAACACCGCGAGCACTGCCCCCTCACCGTCGTGGAGTTCGGTGATGCGGCGAATCGTCGAGACCGTTGCGATGGGTGCCAGGTGTCGGCCGCGGATGTGGACCTGGACGGGGTCGGTCAGTTCTGCCGGCACCGCGACCTCGGCGAACGGATCGGTCGCGGTCTGCAGCGGCACGTGCATCTCGCGTCGGCCCAGGGGAGTGCCGATGCCGGGCCGTTTGAGGTGCCAGCCCTCGTCGTGGCCCCCTTCTCGCCGTCGGAGGGTGATCTTGTTGCCCGCGAGATCGAGTGCGTCGGTGTCGTAGTAGGTCGCGTCCAGGTGTTCGATCACCGGTCCCGACAGCGACTGCACAGCAGGCAACACCGTGAGGTCGGGAACGGTCGCATTGGCGTCGAGGTCGTATTTGAGCTCGACTTCGGTTGTTTCCTGGGCGCTCACCGTGCGTCCTTCCCACTGCTCTGGTCACCGACTCCGGCAAAACGATCCGTCGCCTCGATCAGATGATGCCGGATTCCGGGTTCGAACGATGCGTGTCCGGCATCGGCGACGATGTTCAGCTGCGCGGTCGGCCAGGCGCGGTGCAGATCCCAGGCGCTTCGGGCCGGGCACACCACGTCGTAGCGGCCTTGCACGATCACGCCGGGGATGTCGGCGATCAGGTGCGCGTCGGCCAGTAGCTGACCGTCTTCGAGGAAACCACCGTTCATGAAGTAGTGGTTCTCGATACCGGCGAACGCGAGGGCATACCGGGCCGGATCGCTGTCTTTGTCGTCCTCGGCCTGGGGCAGGAGATGACTCGTGGTCTGTTCCCAGGTGGTCCAGGCGAGCGCGGCCTCGACCGCCTTCTCCTGGTCGTCGCCGGTCAGGAGCCGGTGATAGGCGGCCACGAGATCACCGTCGCGCTCGTCGGCGGGGATCGGTTCGAGGTATCCCTCCCACCGGTCGGGGAAGATGTTGGCCGCGCCCCCGTTGTAGTACCAGTCGATCTCGCTGCGGCGGAGCAGGAAGATCCCGCGCAGCACCAATTCGGTCACCCGATCGGGGTGGCGCTGGGCATAGGCCAGCCCGAGTGTCGACCCCCACGAGCCGCCGAACACCTGCCACTGCTCGATCCCGAACTCTTCGCGCAGTGATTCCATGTCGGCGATCAGGTGGTCGGTGGTGTTCACCGACAGGTCGCCGCCGTCCGCGATGTGCGGTGTCGACCGGCCGCAGCCGCGCTGATCGAACAGGATGATGCGATACGCGTCCGGGTTGAAGAACTGCCGTTGTGACGGGGTGGTTCCGCCACCGGGTCCACCGTGGACAAAGATCGCCGGCTTGCCCGTGGGATTACCGCTCTGTTCCCAATAGATCCGTTGTCCGTCACCGACATCGAGATGTCCGGTGGCGTAGGGCTCGATCGGAGGGTAGAAGTCGCGCATCCCCCCACTATGCCGGTTGAGGTCAGTACGCGTGCTCGGGGCCGGGGAACTGGCCGCGACGAACCTCGTCGGCGTACTGCTCTGCCGCGCGGCGCAATTCGCCGCCGACATCGGCGTACCGCTTGACGAACCTGGCGGTCTTGCCGTGGGTGAACCCGGCCATGTCCTGCCAGACGAGAACCTGGGCGTCGGTCTCGTTGCCTGCGCCGATACCCACCGTGGGGATGGTCAACTTGCGGGTGATCTGTCCGGCGAGGTCGGCGGGAACCATCTCCATGACAACGGCGAAGGCGCCGGCTTCCTGGACGGCGATCGCGTCGGCGATGAGCTGGTCGGCACCGTCGCCGCGGCCCTGCACGCGGAATCCGCCGAGCCCGTTGACGCTCTGCGGGGTGAATCCGATGTGCGCCATGACCGGGATGCCCGCTGCAACCAGCGTCGCGATCTGGTCGGCGACCCGTTCACCGCCTTCGAGCTTGACCGCGTGCGCGCCGCCTTCCTTGAAGAAGCGGATCGACGATTCGAGTGCCTGTTGCGAGCCGGCCTCGTAGCTACCGAACGGCAGGTCGGCGACGACCAACGCGTGCGGGGCGCCCTTCACGACACCGCGGACCAGCGGGAGCAGCTCATCGATGGTGACCGGGATGGTGGTGTCGTATCCGTACACCACATTGGCTGCCGAGTCGCCGACCAGCAGGACCGGGATCTGTGCGTCGTCGAAGATGCGCGCACTGGAGTAGTCGTATGCGGTGAGCATCGACCATTTGTCGCCCTCGGACTTCATCTGGGCCAGATGGTGCACGCGCGTCGCGCGGCGGCGTGGAGAAGAAGGATCAGCTGCGGCCGCAGAAGAGGAGGGCGCAGCGCCATATACCGAAGTGTCGGACATCATTGTCTCTTTCGTGCCTCGAGTCCTGCATCCGCAGGTACCCGGGTTGGTGGATGACCACACCAGTGTGGCACCGCGGGTCGGGCAGGGAAATGCCTGGTGGTGTGCAATTTGTCACAACAGTTCGGATATTTCGGTCCCGCTCGGGCCCGTCGGTGCGCCGATACCGGCGTGGCACGATGGAACCGGTGAAGACACGAGCACGGGGTGGCCGGGGAATCCTGTGCGGGGTGACCGCCATCGCGGCGGTGGCCCTGGTGGCCGGCGGTTGCAGTACCGAGCTCGAGGGTTCCGCCGAGTCGGCGACGTTCAGCTCGGGTGTCGCGCCGACGCCGGCGTTGGACCCCTTCTACGGGCAGCGACTCCATTGGGAACCCTGCGACGAATATGCCGATCAGGAGTCGTTCGGATATCCCGAGGACCGGACGGACTGCACCACCGTGACGGTCCCGGTCGACTACGACGATCCTGACGGGGATGCTGCGAAGATCGCGATACTGCGGGTACGTGCCGGCGGCGAGAAGGTCGGTTCGTTGCTGATGAATCCGGGCGGCCCGGGCGGATCGGGCGTGGACTTCCTGGCCGGGCAGGCCTCGGCTTTCTCCGACCTCGAACTCGCAGAGCGTTTCGACCTGATCGGTTTCGATCCCCGGGGCGTCGGGAAGTCGACCCCGCAGATCCGTTGCCTCACCGACTCCGAGCGGGACGAGCAGCGGGCGCAGACACTGGTCGACATGACCCCGGCCGGCATCGCGGAGCAGGAACGCGAAGCCAGGGAGACCGCCGAGAAATGCGAGCAGCGGATGGGTGTCGGGTACCTGGCACATGTCGGGACGGTCGACGTGGTCAAAGACCTCGATGTGCTGCGCGCGGTGCTCGGAGACGACAAGCTCAACTATCTCGGCTATTCCTACGGCACCCGGATCGGGGCCGCCTACGCCGAACAGTTCCCGTCCAGGGTTCGGGCGATGGTCAATGACGGCGCGGTCGATCCGGCGGCAGATCCGGTGGAGGACATCATCAAACAGATGGCCGGGTTCCAGTCCGCATTCGAGGCTTTCGCCGCAGACTGCGCAGAGCGTGGTGGTTGCCCGCTGGGCGACGACCCGGCTCAGGCAACGGCCCGTTTCCAGGAGCTCACCCGACCGCTGATCGATCGGCCCGCGACGACGGGTCTGGGTCGGCCCCTGTCGTACGACGACGCGATGACCGGCGTGATCCAGGCGCTGTACAGCGATGCGCTGTGGGATCCGCTGCGCGAGGGGCTGGACCAGCTGGCCGAGGGCAACGGCGACACCCTGCTCCGGCTCGCCGACCTCTATGAGGGGCGCGACGAGAACGGTCGCTACAACAACACGGCCGACGCGTTCACCGCGATCCGGTGCATCGACGACCCGCCGATCACCGACCAGGCCACGATCGATCGGCTCGACACGGAGGCGCGTCGGGCGGCGCCGTTCACCGACGACGGTCGGGGGACCGGTGTCGGTGCCCGGGATGTCTGTGCGTTCTGGCCGATCCCACCCACCAGCACACCGCATGAGCTGAACGTCGAGGGTCTGCCGACGACGGTTGTCATCTCCACGACAAACGACCCGGCGACGCCGTATGAAGCCGGTGTTGCCCTCGCGAAAGAGCTCGGCGCCAGACTCATCACGTTCGAGGGCGACCAGCACACGGCATCGCTCGAGGGGAAGGACTGTGTCGACGATGCGGTCACCGCGTACTTCGTTGATCTCACATTGCCGGATGAAGGCCTCATATGTTGAGAATTTTGGACGAAATCCCCAGGATATTCTGGTTGATGCGCGTCTGTAACATGCATTTAACAGGGCACTCCTAGGCTCGTTTGTCATGGATCGCCAAAAAGAATTCGTGCTCCGAACCCTCGAAGAGCGCGACATTCGCTTTGTCCGCCTCTGGTTCACCGACGTACTGGGCTACCTGAAGTCGGTTGCCATTGCGCCCGCTGAGCTAGAAGGTGCTTTTGCCGAGGGAATCGGCTTCGACGGATCGGCGATCGAGGGCTTTTCGCGGGTGTCCGAAGCCGACACCATCGCCAAGCCCGATCCCTCCACATTCCAGGTCCTGCCGTGGACCACCAGCGCCGGCCGGCCGCACTCCGCCCGCATGTTCTGCGACATCGTGATGCCCGACGGCGAGCCGTCGTGGGCCGATTCGCGGCATGTGTTGCGTCGCCAGCTGAACAAGGCAGCCGATCAGGGCTTCAGCTGCTACGTCCATCCCGAGATCGAGTTCTTCCTGCTGAAGAACCCGCCCGCGCTCGACGGCTCGGTCCCCATCCCCGCCGACAACGGTGGGTACTTCGACCAGGCCGTGCACGACTCGGCACCCAACTTTCGCCGCCACGCCATCGACGCCCTTGAATCCATGGGCATCTCGGTCGAGTTCTCGCACCACGAGGGAGCACCGGGCCAGCAGGAGATCGACCTGCGGTACGCGGACGCCCTGTCGATGGCCGACAACGTCATGACGTTCCGTTACGTCGTCAAAGAGGTCGCGATCTCGGAGAACGTGTGGGCCACGTTCATGCCCAAGCCGTTCAGTCAGCACGCCGGTTCGGCGATGCACACCCACATGAGCTTGTTCGAGGGCGACACGAACGCCTTCCACAACCCCGACGATCCGATGCAGCTGTCGACCACCGGCAAGCAGTTCATCGCCGGCATCCTGCACCACGCCGACGAGATCAGCGCGATCACCAACCAGTGGGTCAACAGCTACAAGCGACTCATCCACGGCGGCGAAGCGCCGACCGCTGCGAGCTGGGGAGCGGCCAACCGCTCGGCGCTCGTCCGGTTGCCGCTCTACACACCGAACAAAGCGTCGTCCCGGCGTATCGAGGTTCGTAGCCCCGACTCGGCCTGTAACCCGTACTTGACGTTTGCCGTCCTGCTGGCCGCCGGCCTCAAAGGCATCAAGGAAGGCTACGAGCTGCCGGACCACGCCGAGGACGACGTGTTCTCGCTGACTCCCGCCGAGCGCCGGGCCATGGGCTACAAGGAGTTGCCGGGGTCGTTGGCCGAAGCACTCACGAAGATGGAGAAGTCCGAACTGGTTGCCGAGGCCGTCGGCGAGCACGTCTTCGAGTACTTCCTGCGCAACAAATGGGCGGAGTGGACGAACTACCGCAGTCAGGTGACTCCATTTGAACTGCAGAACTATTTGTCGCTCTGACGCCGGTCGCGGGCTCCGGGTGGGCTCGTGGTGTGACCAGGGCCTCGCCCAGTACGGTTTACCTCTGTGACACCACCTGCGTCCAGATCACGAGTTCCCAGCGTCGGCCGGCTCGGTCTGCTCGAACCGACGGCCACCTCGGACCTGGCCGAACTCGGCTGGGGCGACGAAGCGAGCATCGACCTGCTGTGGGCGTTGTCGCGCGCACCGAGCGCCGACATCGCCCTGCGCGCCCTGGTGCGTCTGCACAGTGCGGTCGAGTCGGAGTGGGCCGAGATCGACCGACTCCTGCGCACCGACCGGTGTTTCCGCGGGCGGTTGTTCGCGGTTCTGGGTTCGTCCACCGCGCTCGGTGATCACCTGGTCTCAGAGCCGCAGACCTGGCGACTGCTGACGCGCCCGGACCTACCCGGTCCCGATGAGGTCAGGCAGTTGATGCTGGACGCGGTCGGCGCCGAGCCGGAGCCGGGCTACAACGGCCACGAAACCGGCGCCACCGACGGGAATCTCGTCTTCCGTGCGCAGCTCACCGGCCCCAAGGCCGTTCCCGCGCTTCGGTTGGCCTATCGCAACCTGTTGGTGCAGTTGGCTGCTCGCGACCTGGCACCGACTGTCGAGGACGAGCCGGTCATGCGGTTCCGTGATGTGGGCGCTTACCTTGCCGACCTCGCCGACGCGGCTCTGACCGCGGCACTCGCGGTGGGGGTTGCGGAAGTCTGCGGCGACAAGCCGATGACATCGCGGATCGCGGTTGTGGCGATGGGCAAATGTGGTGCGCGAGAGCTGAACTACGTCAGCGATGTCGATGTCATCTTCGTCAGCGAGCCCGCCGATGCCGAGTCGAGCCGGATCGCGGGGGAGATGATGCGGGTCGGTTCCCTGGCCTTCTTCGAGGTCGATGCCGCCCTCCGTCCCGAAGGCAAGGCCGGTGCGCTGACCCGGACCCTCGAATCGCATCTGACCTATTACCGACGCTGGGCGAAGACCTGGGAGTTCCAGGCCCTGCTCAAGGCCCGGCCGATGACCGGCGACATGGAGCTCGGGCGTGACTACGTCGACGCCGTCAGCCCCATGGTCTGGGAGGCGTCGGAACGCGAGGACTTCGTTGTCGACGTGCAGGCGATGCGCCGTCGGGTGGAAGCCCAGCTACCCGAAGAGCTGCGGGTGCGTGAGATCAAGCTCGGTCGGGGCGGGCTGCGGGACGTGGAGTTCGCGGTCCAGTTGCTCCAGATGGTGCACGGACGCGTGGACGAATCGCTTCGGGTCAAGAGCACTGTCGAGGCGCTGACCGTTCTTCGAGATGGTGGCTACGTCGGTCGTGATGACGGCGCCAATCTCATTGCGTCGTATGAGTTCTTGCGGTTGCTGGAGCATTGCCTGCAGTTGCAGCGTCTCAAGCGGACCCACACCTTGCCGGAGTTCGAGGACTACGAGGCGATGCGCTGGCTCGCCCGGGCCGCCCACATCCGGCCCGAAGGCGACCTCGACGCCGGCGGCACACTGCGCGAGGAGATTCGCCGGCAGTCCTATCGGGTGCGCAAGCTGCACGAGAAGCTCTTCTATCGTCCGTTGCTCGAAGCGGTCACCCGTTTCGAAAAGGACGAGTTGCGGCTGTCGACCAGTTCGGCGGTCCGCCGACTCGCCGCTCTGGGGTACGGCAAACCCGAGAACGCCCTCGGGCACCTCAAGGCACTGGTCTCCACGGCCGGCCGGAAGGGCCAGATCCAGGAATTGCTCCTGCCGACGCTGCTCGAATGGCTCAGCCGCACACCCGATCCCGATGCCGGCCTGTTGAACTACCGGCGGTTGTGCGACGCGGCCGCGGACCGGGACTGGTTCCTGCGGCTACTCCGCGACGAAGGGGTTGTCGCCGAGCGCCTGATGACGGTGCTCGGTACCTCGGTGTATGCCGCGGAGTTGCTGATGCGGACGCCCGATGTCATCCGGCTCTACGCGGACGGGGCCAGTGGTCCCAAGCTGACCGAGGTCGACTCCGAGGATGTGGTGGCCGGCATGATCGCCTCGGCGACCCGCCACCGCGACGTCAAGATGGCGATCTCGGTCGCCCGTTCCCATCGCCGCGGGGAGCTCGCCCGGATCGCCTCGGCGGACCTCCTCGGAATGTATGACGTCCCACAGGTCTGTCGGGCGCTGTCGCTGGTGTGGGCCGGTGTGCTCAATGCCGCACTGCAGGTTGTCGTGAAAGCCTCTGTGGCCGAGCGTGGTTCGCCCGCCCCCGCGCGTATCGCCGTAATCGGGATGGGGCGACTCGGCGGAGGCGAACTCGGTTACGGATCCGACGCCGATGTGCTGTTCGTCTGTGAACCCGAAGAGGGCGTCGACGACGCCGAGGCGGTGCGGTGGGCCAACAGTGTCGCGGACAAGGTGCGGTCACTGCTCGGCACGCCCAGCGCCGACCCGCCACTGGAGGTCGACACCGGTTTGCGGCCGGAGGGGCGCAACGGTCCGGTGGTCCGTACGCTCGCGGCCTACGCGGCCTACTACGAGCAGTGGGCACAGGCCTGGGAGGTCCAGGCACTGCTGCGGGCCCACCAGGTGGCCGGTGACGAACAACTCGGTATCGCTTTCCTGCACATGGCCGACAAGATCCGTTACCCGTCCGGTGGTGTCTCGTCCGACGCGGTGAAGGAGATCCGCCGGATCAAGGCCCGCGTCGACGCCGAGCGGCTGCCACGCGGTGCCGATCCCGCGACCCACACGAAGCTCGGACGCGGCGGCCTGGCCGACGTCGAATGGACGGTGCAGCTGCTCCAGTTGCGGCATGCGCACCGGATCCCGGCGTTGCACAACACGTCGACCCTGGAGTGTCTCGACGCGATCGGTGCTGCCGAATTGCTCTCCGAAGAAGACGTGACACTCCTCAAACAGGCCTGGCTCACCGCGACAAAGGCGCGTAATGCGTTGGTGCTCGTGCGCGGCAAGGCCGTCGACCAGCTTCCCGGACCGGGAAAAGCATTGCGTGCGGTCGCTTTTGCCGCAGGCTGGCATGACGACGACTCCGGGGTGTTCCTGGACAACTACTTGCGGGTCACGCGCCGGGCCAAAGCCGTGGTGCTGAAAGTCTTCGGCGGGTGAGGCGGACTTCGGAACGACTTGCCGAGCGTGGTCCGGTGTTCAAGGTTCTGTACCTGGTTGCCGTGCTCCTCGGCTGGGCGTTGCTCGGCGCCGTGGTCGCGGCGATCTGGCTGCACTTCTATCCGGGCAAGGGGCGCGTTTCCACGGCCTTCGCCAGTGCGGTGCCGTGGCTCCTGCTCGCCGGCATCCCGGCGACCATCATCCTGGCCGTGACCAGACGCTGGCTCACCACGGCGCTGACGGTGATCCTGCTCGGGGTCGGTATCTGGACGCAGGCGCCGCTGTTCGTCGCCTCGGACGCACCGTCCGGCGAGCGCACGGTGGTGGTTCAGTCCAACATCACGCTCGGTGCGGCCAACGTCTCGGAGCTGGTGGCAAAGGTGCGGGCCAGTAAGGCGCATCTGCTCACGGTCGAGGAATTGACACCCGAAGCGCTCGAACGGATCGAGAAGACCGATTTGCGGAGTCTGTTGCCGTACGAGTTCGTCGTCCCCGGCGAAGGCGGCGTGGGCACCGGGATCTTCAGCCGGTATCCATTGCGAAACACCGCGGAGCTCAGCGACTTCGGGCTCAACAATCTGCGAGCCGAGGTCGACCTGCCGGGGGCTGCCAACACCACGGTGTTCGCCGTGCATCCGATTCCGCCCTATCCGCACGAACCGTGGCGCTGGGTCGAGGAGATGAAGCGTCTACGCGGGATCATCGGGTCGACGACCACCGAACGGGTGATCGTCAGCGGTGACTTCAACGCGACCTGGGACCACAAGCAGTTCCGGGAGTTGTTGACCGACGGATTCGCCGACGCCACCGATCAATCCGGAGCCGGATGGAAGATGACCTACCCGGCCGACCGGAGCTATCCGGCCCTGATCGGGATCGACCACGTGATCTCCCGCGGATTCACTGCGGTGGAGCTGGACAGTTTTGGGATCGAAGGTGCCGACCATCGCGGCCTGGTGGTATCACTTATACCTAACTGAGGTTGACCTAACTCCGGGATGTTCAACCGGTCGGCTCGAAAGAGGGGACGCGATGACTGAAACACCTGTTGCAGCGGGGACGACGATGGATCGGCTCCGTGCCGCAACGGCCAGTGCGCACACGCGTGCCGAAGGCGCAGCGTTCATCGGAAACCTCATGGAGGGTGAGCTCGACGTCGACGCCTACCGGGCGATGGCGGCACAGCAGTACTTCATCTACGAGGCGCTGGAATCGGTGTGTGATCAGCTGGTCGACGATCCCATCGCCGGTGCGGTGATGGACGAACGACTGCGCCGACTGCCGCGGCTCGCCGCCGATCTCGACGCGCTCGGGATCTCGGTGCCCGACATCGAGATGTTGCCTTCGACGGCGCAGTACGTGGCCTGCATCCGGGACGCTGCCGCGGATCCGGTTGCCTTTCTGGCACATCACTACACGCGGTACCTGGGCGACCTCTCGGGCGGTCAGATCGTGCGGAGCCGGCTGAAGCTGCACTACGGGATGACCGACGAGGTGCTGAGCTTCTACAACTTCGACATCGACAAACTGAAGCGGTTCAAGGATGCCTACGCCGAGTCGATCGACCGGTTGGACCTCGATGAGGAATCGGTGACGCGACTTCTCGATGAGGCAGTGCGGGCCTTCGGTTTCAACGAGGCGTTGTTCGCCGAACTGGGTGTGCACACCGGCTGAAGCGCCGATGATTTCCCGCCGATGATTTTCTCCGGGTGTGGTTGTCGATATGAGGGAAGTTCATTCGACGTGGGTGTAGGAATCACTCAACCGTGATTGTCGAACCACTCAACAAGGAGAATCACCATGCGCACCCTGATCGTCACTGCTTTTGTCTCGCTGGACGGAGTCATGGAGGCCCCGGGCGGCGAAGCGGGCTACCGGAACGCCGGCTGGACCTTCAAGGACGTCGAGTTCGACCCGGCGGCCTACGAGATCAAGGGCGCTGAACAGCAGGAGACCACCGCCCTGTTGCTGGGCCGGACCTCGTACGAGGCGTTTGCGCCGGTATGGCCCACGATGGACGACTTCGCCGGGTACAACGCGATGCCCCGGTACGTGGTCTCCACCACGCTGGAATCGGACGATGAGCGCTGGCCGGCCACGATTCTGAGGTCGGTCGATGAGGTGGCCGCGCTCAAGGAAACCGAGGGCGGGCCGATTGCGGTGCACGGCAGCGCGACTCTCGGTCGCAGCCTCGCCGACGCCGGCCTGGTCGACCGGTACCACCTGCTGGTGTTCCCGCTGCTACTCGGCGCGGGCAAGCGTCTGTTCAGCGATGCCGACAAGGACGCGACCAAGCTGAAGCTCACCGATCACGAGGTGTATGGCAACGGCATCAGCAAGCAGGTTTTCGAGGTCTTGCACTGAGCATCCGCACTGAGGGGAACCGGATCACCGGCCGTCGACGAGGATCGCGAACAATGCGCGGATGTCCTCGCTGGTCGGTGTCGGGAGGCTGGCGTGGCCGTGGATGAACCCGATGCCCGCATAGACAAGTAGACCGGCGCGCAATCGCGCGTCCTCTTCGCTGAGGTTCAGTTCGATCAGTGCTTCGCGAACGAGGTCGAAGATCCGGCGATCGAGTTCACGGACAGACTTGGCAACCTCGTCGTTCCGGAGCGCCCATTCCCTGATCGCGGCCTCTACCGACCAGTTGCGTTCGACCAGCATGCCGGCCATCTGCTCGAGCCTTTGATCAGCGGGGATGTTTTCGATGTCGGCCAGGCCGCGCAGGGCCTCGACCTGAGTGGTCTTCCAGTGATCGGCGAGCGCGTTCATCAGTGCGTTGATGTCCTCGAAGTGCCAGTAGAAACTGCCCTTCGTCACGCGGAGTTCTTCGCAGAGGCGGCTGATCTTGACCTGACCCACACCTTCGCGGATGAGGAGATCAAGGGCGGCCGCGAGCCAGTCCTGCATCGAGAGCCGTGAGCTCGTATCCCGCTTCGGTCCGGTGGCCAATTACCGCGCCTGCCAATCGCATCCAGCAGAGATGTCGTGATTCGGGAGCATGAATTCGATCATACGGCGATAGTTCGGCGGGCGACTTCGCCCATACCATGCAGTAGGGTGGTGTGACGGCCGCCTCAATCGGGGCGGATCGGAGGTCGGGTGAATTTGAGCAAGCAGATCGATCGCCGTACCGCACTACGAGGTGCGGCAGTCGCGGCCGCAGCAGGCTTCGTTGCGACCCGCACAGGCGTTGCCGGTGCGGCGCCGCCGATTCCGGATCCGCCATTCGACAGCCCGCTTCTCTTTCATTCGCCGCCGATGCGCAAGTTTGTCGACGAGATGCCTCGACCTCCGGTGATCAGTGGCAGCGAATTGCACCTGACAGCCAGGACCACGCGCGCCAAGTTCCACGCCGATCTGCCCGCCTCGCCGGCTTTCGGGTTCAACGACATGCCGTATCTGGGCCCGACGATTGAGGCGCACGTTGATGAGCCGGGTGTCGTCACCCTCACAAATGCCATTGAGGGCCATCCTTTTGGCGTCGATCTGGATACATCGCTTCACGGTGTCGCCGAGTCGTGGCGAACGCGTCCGCCGACGAACCTTCATCTCCACGGAGGGGTCAGCGCACCCGACAGCGATGGACATCCGCAGCGAGTCTTGCTGCCGGGTGGCGGGACGGCAACTCACTTCTTCCCGCATCGACAGGAAGCCGGCCACCTCTGGTACCACGACCACGCGATGGGCATCACGCGTGCCAACGTGGCTGCGGGACTGGCCGGTATGTACTTTTTGCGAGACGGCTACGACACCGGCCGGGAGAACAACCCGCTGGGTCTTCCCGCCGGAGACCACGAGATGCCACTGATCCTGCAGGAGAAGCTGTTCGGCGCGGACGGGTTCCAGAGCCTTCGCTCGACTCTGTTTGTGCCGGAGGGTGGTTGGGAGGGTGGTGCGGTCGGCGACGTCGGTCTGGTCAATGGCAAGGCCTGGCCGCAATTGGAAGTCGATCGTGGGCTCTATCGCTTCCGGCTCATCAATGCCGCATCCTTCAGTGTGTGGAATCTGTTCTTCTCCAACAAGATGCAGTTCTGGGTGATCGGCAACGACCATGGGCTGTTGGGCGCTCCGGAACCTGTCCGCTCGATCAAAGTCGCCCCGGCCGAACGCTTTGACCTGTTGGTCGACTTCTCCGGAATGTCTGCTGGCGAAACCGTGGACCTCTGCAATGACGAGGCGCCGCCATTCCAGGCCAAGATCCTGGGCGCTGTGGCAATGCCCGTGTTCTGCCGCTTCAAGTCCACTGGCAGGGCGGGTTTCACCCAGCCGGTTCCGACGGAACTCCGTGGTGGGTATGGCCTGCCAGAGGCGTTGCCGCCGTTGGCAAAGCCGACATCGCAGCGCACTGTCACGGTCAGCCAGCCCTACGCGCTCCGAAATCCGCCTGCCATCATGTCGCTCAACAACCTTCGGTTCTCGGATCCGCAGATCGAGGCGCCGAAGCAGGGGACCACCGAGATCTGGAACATTGTGAACATCACCGATGATCCGCATCCGATCCATATCCACCTGGTGACGTTCCGCATTCTCGGCCGCACCCCGCTGCGGACCGTCGAATATCAGGCGGCACATCCGCAGCCGGCAATCGGCGTGAAGTGGACACCCGATCCGGCCGGCTTCCTCGCCGGCCCGATGGTGGTACCTGCGCGATGGGAAGCCGGCTGGAAAGACACCGTACGGGTCGATCCGGGAACCGTGACCAGGATCGTTGTCCGCTTCCCGACCGCCGAAGAACTCCAATTCGATCCCGATGCGACCTTCTCTTCCGACCCGACCGCTTTGCCGGTGAATCTCCCTGTCGCTGGGCCCCCCGTTGTGGATGATCCTGTTGCCGTGGAGGAAGGACCGGCCCTTCCTGCTCCGGCTCCTGCTCCGGCTGCGCCCTCGCATCATCAGCACTCCGATGAGCACGGCGGCACACCGGCGATGCTGCAAGGCTATGTCTGGCACTGCCACCTTCTCGATCACGAAGATCACGACATGATGCTCAGGTTCCGGACGGTCGAATAACCGTTGCAATTGCCTAGCGTCAGAACGTCGGCGGTGGTTCGTTCCTTCCTCGTCCTTCGCGGCGTTCCCGGTTGAGTTGCTCTGCCTGTTCGCGCTGGCGGCGGTTGGCGAGTCGTTCTTGTTGCCGGCGTGCATGTTTGGCAGCAGTGCGCGGCTGAGATCTTGGCGGTGATGTTGGCGGCGATGTTTTCGGTGAGCCGCGTTGGTTGTCGAAGACGATGAACCTCAGTGTCGGGAACAGGTCGTCGCCGGTCCAGCCCGGACCGTGATAGTGCCGGCGTTCGGGTGTGGTGAAGATCAGCCGGGTCCGTCCGGTCTTGGGGTCGGGGTACTGGTCGTCGAGCCAGTCGGAGTAGGTCTTGAGCAGGTGGTGAAAACGGCAGAGCGCCTTCATCTCTGAGGGATGGGTGCAGCCACCGGTATCGGGGTCGTTGTGGTTGTACTCGCAGGTGTGGTCCAGGTCCGCGCCCCAGGCCTTGTGCTCACAGCCGGGCCACATGCAGTAGACGTCGCGGATCCGGAGGAAACTGTCGAGCACAGCTGACGGCCGGTACTGGTCACCGGGTTGGGTGGCCGGCAGCGGAATCACCTGCGGGAACGGCGCCGCGACGATCGCGCTGTCGTTGCTGCCGGCGGGAAGGTTTTCGGCAGGTGGGTTCTGCGGTCCACGCATGTACACGGTCGGCCGCTTCGGCTTCGGCGTCTCCGGCTCGGGCTGCGCCGGAGCCGGCGCAGGTTTGTTGCCCATCGGCCGCTGCACCGTTTCCGGGCGAGCCGCGATATCACGAACATGATCGCCGGAGACGACACCGTGTCCGTCCATGAAGCCTGGATTCTCGGCGCGACCATCGACGGTGGCCTGATCAGCGATCACATGCAGCACGATCTTCACATCCACACCCGTAACCCACCTGTCCGGCAGGAACGGTGATGATCTCAGCGGTGCACGGATGCTTCGGATCATTCGGGCATTCACACATGAACTCGCGGCCCATCACCGTGGCGAACAACGCATCCGCCATCCGATCAGACTTGCGCCGCGGATCAGCCTTACAGGTGGCCATCGCCAGCTTTTCCAACCTGGCCATGATCAACGTCAATTCCTCAGCGGTGGAATGCGCATCCAAAACCGCCATGCCATGTTCAGTGTTGTTGGCCCACACCCCGCGATTGTTTTTCGCATCCTCCCGGTTCTTACGAACCAGATCCGGATCCCGGCGAAAGATGATCGCATCGACCATGTCCCGCATCCGGGACTTCGACCACGACCCCCGCCGACCCAGCGCCTCGGCGATCCCACGATCGATATCAGCCATATGGGCTGAGCCCTCGATCAACTCCGTGCGGGCGATGATGTCAGGAATATGGTGCGCGGCGATCCGGCCGGCCTTCAGCAACGCATTGACCGCAGGCAAGCGATCGCGCAACGCCACCCCACGATTGATCTGCAACTCCGCAGTCCGCTGCGTCAACCCCTGTGCGGCAGACAATCTCGCCGCACACTGCGCGAACGGATCAAGGGCGCGCATCTCCGCCTCAGACCCGGCAGTGGGCTCGACGAGATGTCGGTGCAGCATTGCCGCAGCGGCGTACCGCTCCCACTCCATCCGCGACTGCTGGGCCATCGCGAGCTCGGTGTTACGCAACAACTCATTGACACCCAGCGACTCGACAGGGCCGATTTCATCGTCCCCACCTGAGTCTTCGATCTCCCCCTCGAACATACATTTGATTCTAGACGGGGGGTATGACAGACGACGGAGTTTTGAATACGGGGGTTGGCGTGGAGGTCACCTCGGCGAGGTCGCTTGTAGCCGGAAGCCTGACGCTGGAGTCATTGCGGCGCGCCATAACTCAGGCGACGACCGTCAAGGTCGACTTCGGTAAAGCTCTGACTTCTTGTCGGAGTCGATCATCGGGTCCGACTCCACGTGGTGGATGTGTTCGTTGCCAGCGCTCAAGAACATACCCTGCGGTATGGTACGGTCACGAAATGTGATCTGGATCGCACATGCGATTGAGTTTCCCGATCACCAGTTGTGCCACGCCGAAACAGGAAGTGAGCCCAGGGTTGACGATCGGTGACAGTTTTCAGCGAATACCGTTCGAACCCGCCACGGATGGGCGGGTGGAGAGTCATTCGGGGCTGACCCGTC
Source organism: Williamsia sp. z34 (assembly GCF_059553395.1). Lineage (NCBI taxonomy): Bacteria > Bacillati > Actinomycetota > Actinomycetes > Mycobacteriales > Nocardiaceae > Williamsia > Williamsia sp. z34. The sequence goes on from NZ_JCANWW010000001.1 coordinate 455,931, forward strand.
ACTATCCGACATTGCCCGCCAATTTTGTGGCACCAGAAGGTCACTCGAAGCGGGTGGGTCTGATCATGGCTCATCCCGCGTCCAACTTCCTGACCCACTTTCTACTCCGCGGGTTTGCTGAGGCCGGCGTCCCGATCATGGGGATCAATACGCGCTACAGCACCAATGAGCCCGCCTTGATCATGGAACGGGCCGCTCTGGACCTCGGTTGTGGTGTGCGGTGGATGCGCGAAGAGCTGGGCTTCGAGAAAGTTGTCATCCTCGGATTCAGCGGCGGGGGATCGTTGGCTGCGTTCTACCAGGCCCAAGCGCTGGACAACGATGTCACGCAGACGCCTGCGGGCGATCCGGTCGACCTGTCCGGGCTCGTGCCCGCTGACGGTCTTGTCCTGATCGGAGCGCACCCGGGCCGGGCGCGGGTGCTGCGACACTGGATCGATGGTTCCGTGGTCGACGAGGCGAATCCCTTTGAGACAGACGAGCACCTGAATCTCTACAACCCGGCACGGACGGCTCCGCTGGATCCGGACTGGGTGGCGGAATACCGCGACGCACAGCTTCGCCGGATCCGCCGGATCGATGCGTGGGCACTCGACCAGCTCGCGGTGCTCGACCGGAATGGCGCTGCCGATCGGGCATTTGTTGTTCATCGCACCGTAGGCGACCCGCGATTTGTCGACCTTACGATCGATCCCAGCGACCGGGCGACCGGGAGTATGTACGGCGACCCCGCCTCAGCGAACATGGCGGCCGGTGGCTTGGCCCGGTTCAGCACCGTCCGATCATGGCTGAGCACTTGGAGTTTCGATCGCACCAACGCCGATGCGCTGCGCAACCTGAAGACTGTCACGACGCCGACCACGGTTGTGTGTCTGCGCGCCGATCAGGCTGCATTCGTCAGTGACTCGCGGGACATGTACGAGGCGTCGGCGGATCCGCAAGCGTCGCTGGTGGAGCTCGACAACCTCAACCATTACCTCGTCGATCAACCCGGTGGCCTGCCGATGATCGTCGAAGACCTCAAAGCCTGGCTCATCAAGCGTGAACTTGCAGAGGGGTTCGACGGAAAGGGGTTCGAATCATGACCATCGACGAAACCGTCACTGCAGCTGCTGTATCCGCCCTCGCCAACGGAAGGCATCCGACGGCGTTCCGCTACGAGGAGGGGATGAACTCGCCGGGTGTCCGGCGGGCGCAGGCGGTGGTACGCAGGCTCTTCCGGGCCGAGATGTTCCCGACGCAGCAACAGATCCACGACATCTGTGAGGACATGTTCACGGCGGATCCCGTCGCGGAACGTTTTGTCGACGAGGTGTTCTACGGAGAGATCGGACCCGCCCGCGGACGGGCGATGCTGCAACAGGCCTTGGCCGAGGGCATTTCGGCGGTCACTGATCCGCCGGAGTCGATGGTGGCCCTGTTCGACGAGTTCGAGCACGTGCCGGACTGGGTGGATCCTGAAATCGTCGAACGGGGTGCGGCGATCTGGCGGCGTTGGGGCACAATGCTGTTCAGTGTTGCCGGCGGGATAACTCTCGAGATGTACACCGAATCGTCGGTGGCGACCCCGCTGTCGCTGGCCGGTGGGTACGCCGGTGACAACGCGTTGCGCAGATTCCTCGAGACGGCTCGGTTCTGGATCGACGTCTCGGAACCGCACGCGTTGCTGACCCGCGGCAGCAAAGGCCGGGAGACGGCAATGCTGGTGCGGGTGATGCACGTGTCGGTGCGCCGGCGGGTGGCGGAACATCCGGAATGGGACACCGCGAAGTGGGGGATCCCGATCAGTCAGACCTACATGCTGCTGACCCTGCTCGGCGGCAGCGTGGCACCGGCTCTCGCCCTGCGGCTGGTCGGAATACAGACGCCGGCAAGAGAGATACGCGACCTGATCCACTTCCAGAAGTACATGGGTCACGTGCTCGGTGTGCGGACCAGATGGCACCCGGAGACCATTGCCGACTCGTTGCGACTCCTTCTGCTGGTCGCAGTGTCGCGCAGTGACGATGCGGGTGAGCACGGTGCCGAGCTCATCGAATCGTTCCCCAGAGCGTTCGCGCCGCGATATGGGCATACCGGAGTGAAGAAGCTCCGGGAGCAGTACAACGGCATGATCTATTCGGCGTATTCAGCAGTCTTCATGATGCCGTGGACGCGAAAGAAGTACGACATGCCCAGTGCGGTCCCTGGACTACTGTGGCTGGTCGCGCGGCTACCGGCGGTGACGGTCTACGAACTCCTGCGACGACTGATTCCCCCGTTGGCCCGGCACCACGAAAAGCTCATGCGCCGTCATCGGGAGAACTGGTATCGCGCACAGATGGACGGCCGGGAATCAGAGTTCGACGCCTCGGGGGCGCTGCGCCGATGACTGCGTCGAACATCAGGCCAGAACTGCAGTACCTGACCGGTTTCGGCAATGAGCACTGGTCCGAGGCGATACCCGGTGCGCTGGTCACCGGCCAGAACTCGCCACAACGCGCGCCGATGGGGCTGTACGCGGAACAGATCTCGGGCACCGCGTTCACCGAGCCCCGAACGATCAACCGGCGCACGTGGATGTACCGGATCATGCCGAGCGCAGCGCACCGCCCGTTCACCCGTGTCGACGACGGCAGAATGCGTAGTGCGCCGATCAGCGAACCTGCTGACCCGAACCGGCTGCGTTGGGATCCGTTGCCGGCGCCGACCGGGCCGGTCGATTTCCTCGATGGCATCCATACCGTCGCTGCCAACGGTGATGTGTTGACACGCAACGGAATCGCTGTGCATCTGTACTCGGCAACGACGTCGATGACCGACCGCTACTTCTCGAACGCCGACGGTGAACTGCTGATCGTGCCGCAATCCGGTGAACTGACGGTCCGCACCGAACTCGGGGTGCTCGGCGTCGGTCCGGGTGAGATCGTGGTCATCGGACGGGGCATCAAGTTCTCCGTCGACATCGCCGACGACCTGGTATCGGGGTACATCTGCGAGAACTACGGCGCCTACTTCGAACTGCCGGAGATGGGGCCGATCGGTGCCAATGGTCTGGCCCATGCGCGGCACTTCCATCATCCCGTTGCCGCTTTCGAGGACGTCGCGCGCAATGTGCAGTGGGTCAACAAGTTCGGTGGGCATCTGTGGGCCACCGACCTGGATCATTCGCCGCTGGACGTGGTGGCGTGGCACGGCAGCCACGGCGTCTACAAATATGACCTGTCGCAGTTCAACGTGATGGGGACGCTCGGCTGGGACCATCCCGACCCGTCGATCTTCACGGTCCTGACGTCGGTGTCAGAACGGCCCGGGCAGGCGAACGTCGATTTCGTGGCCTTCCCGCCGCGCTGGGTGGTGGGGGAGCACACGTTCCGGCCGCCGCACTTTCATCGCAACGTGATGACCGAGTTCATGGGGCTCATCCACGGCGTTCACGATTCGAAGGCAGAGGGCTTCGTCCCCGGTGGATCGAGTCTGCACAACATGTTCGCCGCGCACGGACCAGACCTGCAGACCTTCGAAGCCGGAAGCAATGCGGAACTCGCACCGCAAAAGTTCGACAACTCATTGGCTTTCATGTTCGAGACCCGGTGGCCGCTGGTCGTCACCGAGTTCGCCATGGCGGCCGCACATCGGCAGAACGACTACGACGGCGTCTGGTCCGGTCTGCGCCGCAACTTTCAACCATCGACAAGGGAGTCCTCATGACAGCTGCAGCAGTCCGGCCGAAATCACCCGTGCTCCCCGAGGCGGGGCTGCGGATCGGGGGACAGGTACGTCCGTCATCCGGTGGACAGACCTATCAATCCATCAATCCGGCCGATGAGTCACTGGTTGTCGAACTCCCGGCGGGCAATGCCGCTGATATCGACGAGGCCGTCGGTGTTGCCCGCGCACAGTTCGAAGAGGGGCCGTGGGCAACCATGCCCGCGCATGAGCGGGGCCGGGTGCTGACCCGGGTGGCGGACCTCATCGAGGCCGATGCAGAGAACATCTCGGCGCTGGAATCGATCGAGATGGGCAAGCTGTACGTGGATACGGTGAACGGGGACGTGCCGGCCGCGGCCGCCGTCTTCCGGCATTTCGCGGGGTGGGCCGACAAGATCGGCGGATCCACTGCGCAGCTGCCGGACATCGCCGGGCAGCACCGGTTCGGCTTCACCCTGCGACAGCCGGTGGGCGTGGTCGGTGCGATCACCCCCTGGAACAACCCGCTGGTCATCGCCGCGTGGAAGCTGGCTCCGGCCCTGGCCGCCGGGTGTACCGCGGTCGTCAAGCCCGCCGAGGACGCGTCGCTGTCGACCATTCGCCTGGCCGAATTGTTCAGCGAGGCAGGACTTCCGGATGGTGTACTCAACGTGGTCACCGGACTCGGTGACGAAGCCGGTGCTGCGCTCGCCGGACACGCCGGTATCGACAAGATCTCGTTCACCGGGTCGGCGCGGGTCGGCAAACAGATCCAGCCGCTGGCCGGTGACAAGTTCCGCAAGATGACATTGGAGCTCGGTGGGAAATCGCCGCAGCTCATCTTCGCGGACGCCGATCTGGACGCCTCGATGTTCTGGATCGCGATGGGCAACTTCTACCACCAGGGGCAGGTGTGCGCGGCCGGTACCCGGGTCCTGGTCCACGAGTCGATCGCCGACCAGGTCGTCGAGGGATTGACCGCAGCAGCGCGCGCTGCGGTGATCGGCGACCCGATGGACCCGTCGAGCACGATGGGAACGATCGTGAACGAAAAGCAACTCAACCGGGTGATGGGTTACATCGAGAAGGGTAAGCAGGAAGCGGAGCTGATCACCGGCGGCAACCGGATCGACGGTCCGGGCTTCTTCGTCGAACCGACCGTGTTCCGCGGTACCAACGACCTGACGATCGCCCGCGAGGAAATCTTCGGCCCGGTTGCCATGGTCATCACCTTCCGCGACACCGATGAGGCTGTGCGCCTTGCCAATGCAACCAAGTACGGGCTCAACGCGATGATCTACACCTCGAGCCTGTCCACCGCACACTCGGTGATCCCGCGGCTCCGGGTGGGCATGGTGTGGGTGAACGGCTGGGGCGTGCCGGAGCCGCAGCTTCCGTGGGGTGGTCGCGAGGCCAGCGGCTATGGCCGCGAACTCGGCCAGGCCGGTCTGCTGGCACATACCGAAGAAAAGACCGTCCACCTGGCGTTCTGATCCGGGTCAAAATCGGTCAGAAACACGATCAATACCAACAACGGAGTGAGATCATGGCAACCGTGGACATCGTCGAAGCCTGGAACGGCCCCGGCCGCAAGGACGGGGTGATCACCGACGCATCACCGAAAAACAATGCAGTACACCTCAGTTCAGGTGGCGAGGCATTCGAGCACTGGTATTTCGACGCCCAATTGGACGACGGTCACACCGTGGTCGCGTTCCTGAACAAGCGGCGGCCCGAGGACCCGCCCAAATGCCGGCCGTGGGTCGAGATCATCATCTACGCCCCGGACGGCACCCGGCAGGAGATCGCCAAGAAATACCCACGCGGGGAGTCGTTCTTCTCCGAAGAGAAGTGCGATGTGCGGATCGGCAAGAACACTGCGCGCGTGAGCTTCCCAGAAGATGGTGGGTTACCGAGCTACCACGTCTTCATCCAGGAAGAGGACGTGACGTTCGACCTCACCTTCACCAATGAGTTGCAGCCATGGATGCCGGGACGTGGTGAAACACATTTCGGTGCAAAGCATTCCTTCGGCTGGATGGTCGGCGCACCCCGGGCAAGCGTCACCGGAACCGTGAAGCTGGGTGCTACGACCATCGACGCGACCGGGCGCGGCTACGCCGACCACAACTGGGGCATCGGCGACATGAAACGGGTCATCGACTGCTGGCACTGGGGCCGGCTCTACGTCGACGACTACTCCCTGCTGTACGCATCGGTGAAGACCCAGGAGAAGTTCGGATCGCACGCGATCCAGCCACTGATGCTCGCGCACAACGATTCCATCGTCCTGAGCACAGGGGAGGTCGAGTTCACCACCGGGCCGGCTGCGTTCGACGAGGTGGCCAATCGCAGCTATCCCACCTGGATTTCGCTGGTGGTGCCCGGCAGTCTGGAACTTCGCCTCGATGTCCAGCGCGTACTACACGCCCACGACTTCCTGGACGACATCCCGGTGGTCGGCAGCAAACTGCTGCGCCCGCTCGCATATCGGCTGATCGGGCATCCGGGGTATTTCCGATTCCAATCGAGGTTCGACCTGACGATCATCGACGGAGACCAGACCCACCATCGCACCGGGACGACCCTCCACGAACTAGTCGCCCTGCGCTGACCACACCCGCGTTAGGGGTTTGGGGTCAGCCGGTGACGTCGAGGATCTTGATGGCGAAGATCAGGGTGTCGTCGCCCTCGATGCCGGCGCGCGGGTTCCCGGTGGCGCCGTAGCCGTCGTCGGGGGTCATCGCCACGGCGACGGTGGAGCCGACCTTCTGCCCGGCGATGGCCTTCTGGAAGCCCTTGACGACACCGGTCAGCGGGAACTCGACCGGTGCGCCGCGCTCATAGCTGCTGTCGAAGACGGTGCCGTCGCGGCCGTTGACGCCCATGTAGCAAACCGACACCTCGGCGGTCTCGGCGACAATGGCGCCGTTGCCCTCGGTCAGGGTCTGCACAGTGGTTGCGTCCACCGAGAATGGCTCGGTAACAGTCACTTCGGGGGCAGCGTCGTCTGTCGACCCGGTGACCTCCACCGAACCGGTGGTGCCGTCGAAGGTCCACTCCGACGCGACGTTGCCGGCCGCCGGTGCGGTGGGGCAGGACGTGGTGTTGTCGGACGAGCTGTCGTCGTCGGAACCGCAGGCGGTCAGCAGCAGTAGTGATGACGAGGCCACGAGGGCCATGGCGAGGCGCTTGGAGAACATGGGGTGAACTTAACAGCCCCGCCTGACGCTTCGGTCGGACGGTGGACAAGCCAACTCGCACCTGGTTACTGTTAAGGCAACCGCAAGGCTGACGGTATCGCTTTGTGAATCGAACCCTTCAGTGGAGGTGCACGGTGACGAGGGTTTCTGAGGCTCGGCAAGGCAGCGAGATTTCCTACGATCGCCCGGTTGACTGTGACAACCACTATTACGAGAAGATCGACGCCTTCACCCGTCATCTCGACCCGAAGTACAAGAGGCGGGGCATCGAGATCATCACGCGGGGCACCCACACCGAACTGCTCGCCGGTGGAAAGCTGTTCGAGTTCGTGCCCAACCCCACGTTTGATCCGGTGATCGTTCCGGGCTGCCTGGACGCGTTGTTCCGTGGTGAGATCCCGGAGGGGGTGGATCCTCGGAGTCTGTCGAAGGTCGAACCGCTCAATCCTGCGTATCAGGACCGGGACCTGCGGCTGGAGATGATCGAGAAGCAACAGATGTCGGGTGTGATTCTTCTGCCCACTCTGGCATGCGGTGTCGAGGAAGCGCTCAAGCACGACATACCGGCGACGATGGCGAGCATCACCGCCTTCAATCGCTGGCTGGACGAGGACTGGGGATATGCGTATCAGGGCCGGATCTTCGCGACGCCGATGCTGTCGTTCGCCGACCCCGATGGGGCGCTCGAAGAGATCGATCGCCTGATCGAGCGCGATGTCCGCATCGTCTCGGTGCGTCCGGCGCCGATACCGGCCGGTCACGGAACGTCCAAGGCGTTCGGTGATCCGCGATATGACAAGGTCTGGGCCAAACTCGCCGAAGCCGACATCCCGGTCGCGTTCCATCTCAGCGACAGTGGGTACACCGAGTTCCTGGGTGCGGCCTGGGGTGGACCACCGAAGTTTGCACCGTTTCGCTACAACGATCCACTGGCCTCGCTGGTGGTCTCGGATCGGGCGATCCACGACACGATCGCGAGCCTCGTCGTCGGTGGTGTGTTCACCCGGCATCCGACGCTGCGGGTGGCGAGCATCGAGAATGGTTCGGACTGGGTGCATGTGCTGCTCAAGCGCTTGCGCAAGCTCGCCAACCAGGCGCCGTGGCTGTTCACCGAGGATCCCGGGGACACCCTGCGCAGGCACCTGTGGGTCTCGCCGTACTACGAGGACGACGTTCCGAAACTCGTCGAGGTGATGGGGGCCGACCGGGTGATGTTCGGCTCGGACTGGCCCCATGGCGAGGGGCTGGAGACGCCCCTCGAGTTCATCCACGAACTCGAGGGCTTCAGTGAGGTCGAGGTCGACCAGATCATGCGAACCAACGTGCTCGATCTGATGGGCATCGACCACTGACCCGGCCGGCGGTTGCCGAAATCTCCTGAAACTCTTGCATTTTCGGCACGCTCGACGGTGATTTCGGCACGGTCGACGGAAGGGTTCCGCCGAGCGTGCCGAAATCACCGTTGACCGTGCCGAAATCGCACGTATCGCAGTTGGGCTTACCGTATGGTTGCGCCCATGAGCGGAACATTTGCCGGCAAAGTTGCGATTGTCACCGGCGGTGGGTCCGGAATCGGTGCCGCTCTGACCCGCGCTCTCGTTGCCGCCGGTGCTGACGTGACCTGTACCGACATCGATCCGGATGCGGCCCGCGCGGTGGCGACATCGGCGGTGGGCGACGGAACGGCGCGTGCCGAACGGTTGGACGTTACGGATGCCGACGCTGTCCGGGCGGTTGTCGACGACGTCGTCGAGCGCTGCGGCCGCCTGGATCTGATGTTCAACAATGCCGGGATCCTCTTCGGCGGTGACACCGAGCTACTGACTCTGGACCAGTGGAATGCCATCATCGACATCAACATCCGCGGTGTCGTGCATGGTGTTTCGGCTGCGTACCCGGTGATGATCCACCAGCGCAGCGGCCACATCATCAACACCGCCTCGATGGCGGGGCTGGCGGCGACCGGTCAGATCACCAGCTACGTGATGACCAAGCACGCAGTGGTCGGACTCTCACTCGCCCTGCGCACCGAGGCGGCCGCACATGGCATCGGAGTTCTGGCGATCTGTCCCGGTGCGGTGGAGACGCCGATCATCGAGAAGGGCGCGGTCGGCGACTTCGACGGACGCGACTTCTTCCGGCAGGGACAGGGAACCAAGAACTTTCACGATCCGGATCGACTCGCCCGCGATACATTGCGCGCCATCGAACGGAACCGCGCCCTGCTGGTGACACCGGCACGCTCACGGATGGCCTGGAGGTTCGCGCGACTCGCTCCGGGGCTGATGCAGAAGATGTCCATTCGTTTTGTGGCGCAGTCCCGCTCCGCGCACGGCAACAACAGCCTGCAGAAGTGACCACCGAAGGAAACGCCCATGAGCGCGACGCTGTCGATCCCGCGGTTCCCTTCCGACGTCACCAACACCTGGCTGTCGGGAGTATTGAGTGCCGGACGTGCGCCGGTGACGGTGGACGAGGTGACGGTCAGTCCGATCGGCACCGGACAGACCGCCGCGACGTACCGCATCAACGCGACGTACGGCTCCGGCCGCAGCGACCTGCCTGACAGCTTCGTGCTGAAACTTCCGGCTCAGGACGACGGCGTGCGCGACGGTCTGGTGCTGGGGTACGTCAGCGAATGTGCGTTCTACGAGACGGTGGCAGAACTGGTCAGGATTCCGATCCCGCAGTGCTACCACAACGACATCGCCGACGGCGGAAAGAACTTCGCCCTCCTGCTCGGTGATGAGGCGGACGCCGTACAAGGTGATCAAATCGGTGGTTGTGGGCAGGAACAGGCCTTGTCGGTCGCGCGGGCGCTCGCCGGACTCCATGGACCGACCTGGTGTGATCCGGCCTGGCACGACTTCGCCGGACTGGCCTTTGCAACGAAGGAGGCATCGGCGATCTCGGGGCTGAGTGACGTGGCAAAACTGAGTGCCGCGATGACCATCGACAAACTCGGCGACCGCTTGTCATCGGGCGACCGCGAGACCCTCACCGTCGCAATGGACCTGGTCACGCCGTGGCTGAGCGATTCGCCGGAGCGTTTTGCTCTCATGCACGGCGACTTCCGGCTGGACAACATGCTGTTCGGTTCGGGCGGCAAACTGACCGTGGTCGACTGGCAGACACTCGGTGTGGGCTTACCGGCCCGCGATCTGGCATATTTTGTCGGAACCAGCGTGGAGTCAGACCTGCGAGCGGTGATCGAAGAGAAAGTCGTCGAGACCTATCACCGGGCTCTGCTCGACTTCGGTATTGCCGAGTACTCATTCGAAACCTGTTGGCGTGATTACCGGTTCGGCATGTTGCAGACCTTGCTGATCACCTCACTGGGGTGCGCGTTCGCGACCGGCACCGACCGCGGAGAACGGCTGTTCGAGGTGATGCTGCAGCGTGGGTGCCAGGCGATCCGCGACCTGGGCAGTCTGGAACTCGTCGCGGCGACGGCCTGAACCCTATCCGGGGTTCGGTGACCCGGCGGCGGTGGCCAGCAGTTCACGGAGCTGCGGCGCCGGGACCTTGCCGGTGCCCCCCCGGGGGATGTCGTCGTCGGAATCGACCAGGAGCCAGACGCTGGGTACCTTGAACGAACTCAGTGCGGCGGCCGCAGCGGCCCGCAATTGTTCGACCGAGGTGGTGGCGGTGTCGCACACGACCGCGGCGCCGACCTGCTGTGTACCGTCGACCGGCACATCGGTCACGTACGCCGCCTGGACGCCCTCGATTCCGCGGAGGGCCTTCTCGACCTCGCCGGGATAGACCGAGGCGCCACTGACCTTGAACATGTCGTCGGATCGGCCGTGGTAGAACAGGAATCCGTCGTCATCGAGGTGGCCGAGGTCGCCGGTGGGGTAGAAGCCGTCGGGAGTGAAGATGTCGTCGCGGCCACGCCGGCAGATCCCGCGCAGGACATGTGGACCGCGGACCTGGATTTCTCCGGGCGATCCGGTTGGTACCGGGCCGGCCTCGGACATGATCCGAACCTCCATGCCGGCGAACGGTTTTCCGCAGCTGCCCCACGCCAATCGGGGCAGGTCGGTGTCCGCCGGGTATCCGCAGTAGGGACCGAAGGTCTCCGTCATGCCGAACAGACGGGCGCGGGCGCCGGGCGCCGCCCGTTGGCCGGCCGGTAGCAGGGCATCCAGACTGCCGACGACGAGCGAGGACAGGTCGGCCCCGACGGTCTGCTGATGACGCGCGAGTGCCTCGGCCTGATCGGGCCACCCACGGAACAGGGTGACCCGTTCACGTTCGAGCAGGCGCAGCGTGGCCCGGGGCCGGGGGATCTGCTCGGTCACCAGCGTTGCACCGGCTAGCAGTGTCGTCAGGACACCGCTCCCGACTCCGCCGACCCAGAAGAACGGCATCGGAACGTACAGGCGGGTGTCGGCGGTGATGCAGCGAGCGGCGAGTCCGGACGCCACCGCACCGAGCGCGCCGCCGTGGGAATGCAGAACGCCCTTGGGGATTCCGCTGCTCCCGGAGGTGAAGATGATCATCAGCGGATCGTCGGGATGCACGGAACCGGAAACCGCGTCGACCATCTGCCGCATCGCCGACACCGCCGTTGCCCGGGGTGGTCCGTCGTCGGACCAGACCCGACGAAGCGAGGGGAGTGCGGGGTGGTAGAGCACCTGATCGGTGAGATCGCCGGAGTCCAGTGACGCCTGTAGATCGTCGATATACCGATGTCCGCGGAACTCGCGCACGCTGATCAGGTACTCGACCGATGCGATATCGCACTGCGCCAGCAGTTCTCGCGATGACAGCAGGGTGCTCAACGGGACCAGCACTGCTCCGACCCGGGTGAGCGAGAGCGCGATCTGCACCCAGCGGGCACTGTTGGGCATGATCAGCCCGACGCGAGAACCCTTTCCCACCCCGGCCTCGATGAAGCCGGCGGCCAACTCCCGGGTCGTTGCGTCGAGTTCGCGGTAGGTGATCCGGACCTCGGGATCGATGACCGCCGGTTTGTCGGGGTGGTGGGCGGCGCCGGATTTCACCACCTGCTCGATGGTCGGTGCGGTGCCATGGCGGTCAGGCATGTGCACCGCCGACGTCGAAGTGGCGGCGGACGGCCCCGAGATCGGCCTTGCCGGAGGGGGTTCGGGGTATCTCGTCGACGACGGCGATCTCGGTGGGAATCTCGTAGCGGGCCAGGATTTTCTGGAGATACCCAGACAGTGCCTCGGCGTCGACAGATTCACCCGGACGCAGTTCGACCATGGCCACCGGGGTCTGGCCCAGGCGCGGGTCTTCGCGTCCGACCACGGCGGCGCCGGCGATCGCGGGATGACGCTCGAGCGCCGGCCTCACATCGTCGGGCATCACCTTGAATCCGCCGCGGATGATCGCCTGATCGGCCCGGCCCAGGATCCACACAAAACCGTCCGCGTCGATGCGACCGAGGTCGGTGGTACGAAGCCAGGGTGCGCAGGCGCCCATCTGCCCCGGTTTGACCTCGAGTACCCCGGATTCGTCGGGGCCGAGTGGGATCCCGTTGCCATCGACCACCCGCAGTTGTGCGCCCCCGGACGCTCGCCCCACGCTGCCTCGTTTGCTCTCCCAGTACCGCTGGTGGTCGGGCAGTGTCCAGCCGGCCACTCCGCCACCGAATTCGGTTGCTGCGTAGGAGGTCAGGACCGGGATACCGAATCTGTCGGTGAATGCCTCAGCGTCCTCGACCGACAGCGGCGCGGTACCCGAGGTGACCGCCCGAATGCTGCACAGGTCGTCGCGGGTCAGGTCGGAATGCAGGACCATCCGCAAGGCGGTGGGGACGAGGGAGACCGCGCGCGGCCGGTGGGTGCGAACGGCTTCGGACCAGCGGTCGAGATCAAAGCGGGGCAGCAGAACGAAGGACCGGCCCTCGCTGACACATTGGAGTACGCGGTAGATACCGCCGATGTGCACCAGCGGGGCATTGACGATGGCCACCCCGTTGCGCAGCTCGGTGGGCGACGACGACCAGGTCGGGTCGGCACCCATCACACTGCGCGCCAACATGTCATAGGTGATGTCCACCCGCTTCGGCGGACCGGTGGTGCCGCTGGTCAGCATGTGCACGGCAACATCGCCGGCGTCCCCGGGCGCTGAGGTGCTGATCCGACCGGCCTCGCGCAACACCGGTGGGCTGGTGAGGTCGGAGATGGTCGCGACGGTCGAATCCGGCGTCAGTGCAACCAGTGTGGTGATGTCATCGGCAGTCCCGATGATCAGCGGCAGGTCCAAGGCAGTGGTCTCGGCCCGCGTGCGGTCGTCCCCGCGGGATGGATTGATGACGACCACACTGCCCCCGGCCATCAATACGCCCAGGAGCGTGGCCACGTGTGCCGGTTGATTGCGAAGGAGGATCCCGACCCGGCCGGCGGCGCCCGAGCGATGGACCAGGGCGCCGACCCGTTCGGCGAGTGTGTTGAGGTCACCCCACGTCGACCACGTGCCGTCGTGTTCGATCGCACGGGCATCGGGCGCCAGGGCAAGGACATCGGTGATCCGCCGGCCCAATGGGTGCCGCGCCACGACGCCGGTCGGTTCGGTCATCAGCGAATCCTCGGTGTCTGCTTGGTCAATGGTCTGGCGGCGAGTTCTTCTTTACCGATCGGATTGCCCAGCCGGGTGTAGATCAGGCCCTGGTCCATGGCCGCTCGATACGGTTTGTCGAGCGATTCCCAGACGGCTTTCACCGTGCCCTGGGTCGCGGTGGGTGGTTTGGCCGCGATGGATGTGGCGATTGTGTGGGCTCGGCTCCAGAGTTCCTCTGCCGGGACCACTTCGGTGACCAACCGGATGTCCAGGGCCGTCTGCGCGCTGACCCGTTCGTCGTTGCCCATCAGCGCCATCCGCAGGGTGTCGGCCAGGCCGACCCGCCGCATCAGGCCGATGGGTTCGAGAGCCGACACCAGTCCGACCGAGACGTGCGAGTCGAAGAAAGTGGCATCGGAGGAGCAGATGACGACGTCGGCCTCGTTCACGAAGTACAGGGCCCCGGCGGTGCACATGCCCTGGACCGCACAGACCACCGGCTTCCACACCTTCTGCCATTTCGGGCTGAGCAACTCACCGGGGTCTTCGTGATTCCAGACGATGTCGGGTTGGTCGTACCCCGATTTCACGTCGAGGCCGGCACTGAACGCGCGGGTCCCGGCCGATCTCAGGACCACCGCGTTGACCCGGTCGTCGGCTTTGATCCGCTGCCAGATCTCGGCCATCTCATGGCACATCGTCCGGTTGAACGTGTTGAGTTGGTCGGGCCGGTCGAGGGTGATGGTGGCAACCCGGTCGGTCGGGTCGACCTCGAACAGAAGGGTGTCGAATGACCTGCTCATCGGCACTGCCAGTCAGGCGCGCGCTTTTCGGTGAAGGCGCGTGGCCCCTCCAGTGCATCCGCGGTTCTGGTGACCCGTTCGCGGAACGATTCGGCCAGCATCTCGGCCTCGTGGAGTGGCAGATCGAGACCCTTGATGATCGCCAGTCGGGTACCCCGAACCGCCAGCGGCGCATTCGAGTTCACCACTGCGGCGATCTCATGAGCCCGTTCGAGGAGCCGGTCGTGGTCGACGACCTCACTGATCATCCCGAGTTCGTAGGCCCGCTGCGCACTCATCCGCTCGTGTTTGCCCATCAGAGCCATCCTCAGGGCGACCGATCTGGGCAGCACCCGGGCCAGGCGGACCGTTTCACGGCCGGCGACGAGGCCGATACTGACGTGTGGGTCGAAGAAGGTCGCCTGATCGGAGGCGATCACGATGTCGCCGGTGGTGACCCAGTCGAGCCCGGCGCCACAACATAATCCGTTGACCGCGACCACTATCGGCTTGGCCATGGTGCGAAACGGTGGAGTGCCCTCCTGCGGTGCTTCCCACTGTTCGTAGGTCGACAGGTAGGGACGTTCATTGATGACCTTGCCGTCTCCGGGGATCTCCTTGACGTCGGCTCCGGTGCAGAATGCCCGGCCGGTCGCCGTGACGATGATCAGCCACACGTTGTCGTCGTTCTCGGCCTCGTCGTAGGCCGCGCGCAACTCGGTGATCATGTGGGGACTGAGCGCGTTGAGCGCTTCCGGGCGGTTCAGGGTCACAGTGGCCGTGTGACCGTCGACCTCGTATTTGATGCAGTCGAACGACATCGGACTCCCTTCGGTGGGGGACATGGTCATCGACCATCGAACTTCGGGGTCCGTCGCTCTGCGAATGCCGACAGTCCTTCTTTGAAATCGCTTGTTCTGCAAGCCAGTTCCAGGGCCGAGAGTTCGTGGTTCATCGTTTCGGTGAGTGATGCGCCCTGGCCGACATTGATCGACGCCTTGGCCAGGCCGATCGCGATGGTGGGTCCGCCGGCGAGGCGGTCGACCAGATCGGCGGAGATCTTGTCGATCTCGGTGGCGCCGACGGCCCGATGGATCATGCCCCACTCCTGCGCCTGGGCTCCGGACACCTTTTCCCCGAGGAGGAGCATTTCCTTGGCCCGGGCGATGCCGATCAGCCGCGGTAGCAGCCAGGTGGCACCGGAGTCGGGCGTGAAGCCCCTGGCCATGAACGGTTCCCAGAAGACGGCGTGTTCGTCGGCCACGGTGAAGTCGGCGGCCAGTGCCAGGCTGCAGCCCAGGCCGGTCGCCCAGCCCCGAACGCTGCAGACCACGGGAAGGTGCATGGTGGTGACCAATTCGATCACCCGGTGCGCGGTATGCGGTATCCGGCGGATGAGATTGCCTGCGCGGGGACGCTGTTCGGTCCTGTTCGTCGCCACCCAGTCCGATCCGGCACAGAAATCGCCGCCGGCACCACGGATGTGGACAACACGCAGTGAGTCATCGGTCGCGGCATCGGTCAACGTATCGACAAATGTGCCGATCATGGCGTGCGTCATGGCATTTCGCCGGGAGGGACGGTCGATCACGATGCGCAGGACGCCGCCTTCTGCAGAGACCGCCAGTTCGCCGGCGGCCGGATCCGGCGGGTTCACGTCGCCCATGGTGTAGTCCGCATCTCTCTGCTGTGCCGCCCCGACAGAAGCCGTCGGTCCGGGGTTCCGAATAAGCATACTGTTACACCTACGGTAGATGCTACGATTTGGTCTCGCCGCTTGTGAACATCACGCTGCGCCCGTGTGCGGGGACGCGGCCCGAGAGCCCGAGGTTGGAAAATGCCCAGACCCGTCATCGTTGGTGCAGCCAGGACAGCGATCGGCCGATCGTTCAAAGGTTCCCTCGTCAACACACCTGCCGAGACACTCGCCACCGCCGTCCTGCCCGAGGTGGTTCGCCGCGCGGGTATCGACCCCGCAGCGGTCGACGACGTGATCTTTGCCGAGTCCCACTACGGCGGTGGTGACCTGGCGCGATACGCCGCGGTCGCCGCCGGCATGGAATCCGTGCCCGGGCAAGCGGTGAACCGGCACTGCGCAGGCAGTCTCACCGCCATCGGCAATGCATCGGCGCAGGTCGGCTTCGGGATGGAGCGCGTGGTGGTCGCCGGTGGCGTGCAGTCGCTGTCGACGGGTCCGGCGATGAAGTGGCGGATCCCCGGTCCGGAGCCGGCGTTCAAGGAGGGCTGGATGCCCCCGAGTCACCCGGAAACGCCGGACGCACCGACTCTCGACATGTCGATCACGGTCGGCTGGAACACCGCGAAGTCGGTTGGCATCAGCCGCGCGGAAATGGATGCCTGGGCACTGCGCTCGCATCAGCGTGCGATCGCCGCGATCGACGCCGGAAAGTTTGTCGACGAGATCTACCCGCTGAAGATCGAACTCCCGGACGGCACCGTTGTCGACTTCAGCGTCGATGAACATCCCCGGCGAAACAGCAGTCTGGAGCGGTTGGCGGCGCTGCCCGTCCTCCATCCCGAGATCGAGGGCTTCTCGATCACCGCGGGCAACAGCAGCGGTGTCAACGACGCCGCGGCCGCCGTGGTCGTCGTGGACGAGGACCATGCGCGCGCAGAGCGTCTGGACGTCCTCGGCTCCGTAAAGGCCTGGGCTGCTTCAGCGGTCGCACCGCGCGATACCGGCCTGGGTGCGGTCGCGGTGATCGGGAAGGTGCTCGATCGCGCGGGTTTGTCGGCCGGGGACGTCGACCTGTGGGAGATCAACGAGGCGTTCTGCTCGGTGCCGATCGCCGCGGTGCGCGAGTACGGGCTCGATGAGGAACGGGTCAACTTCTCCGGAAGCGGCGCGAGCCTGGGCCATCCCATCGCCGCGTCCGGCGCACGAATGGTGACCACGCTGCTCTACGAACTCCGGCGTCGGGGCGGCGGTATCGGCGTCGCGGCCATGTGCGCCGGCGGTGGACAGGGCGGCGCCGTTGTCATCGAGGTCTGAGTTCTTCTATCGCGCTCTGAAATACACATATTCAACGAGGGGGAGTAAGGCATGTCAGACGAGGTCCTTGTCGAGCGCCGTGGGCGTGCGCTGGTCATCACCATCAACCGTCCGGACGCACGAAATGCGGTGAACCTGGCTGTCAGTCAGGGGCTGGCCGATGCGGTCGACGAGCTCGACAGCAGTCCGGAACTGTCTGTTGCGGTGCTGACCGGAGCGGGTGGAAACTTCTGCGCGGGTATGGATCTGAAGGCTTTTGCCGCCGGGGAAATGGTGTCGATCAAGGGTCGGGGGATGGGTTTCACCGAGAAGCCACCTGCCAAGCCGATCATCGCGGCCGTGGAGGGTTACGCACTGGCGGGTGGAACCGAACTCGTGTTGGCCACAGACCTGGTGGTGGCATCGAAGACGGCAAAGTTCGGTATCCCGGAGGTCAAGCGGGGTCTGGTGGCGGCGGGCGGCGGACTACTGCGGCTGCCTGATCGCATCCCCTACCAGAAAGCCCTGGAACTGGCGCTGACCGGCGACAGCTTCACCGCCGAGGAGGCCGCCGGCTACGGGTTCGTGAACGTCGTCGCCGAACCGGGTGAGGCACTGGACAAAGCACTGGAACTCGCCGAGAAGATCACCGCCAACGGACCGCTCGCGGTCGCCACCACCAAAGAGATCATCGTGAGGTCTCGTGGTTGGAGCGAACAAGAGTTGTGGGACAAGCAGATGGAGCTGATCATTCCGGTCTTCGGGTCCAAAGACGCACAGGAAGGCGCGGTCGCCTTCGCGGAGAAGCGCAAGCCCAACTGGACCGGCGAATAGTCATCCCACCTGCGTCAGCAAGGACGATGCAACAGCTCACTTCTAGGAGACAACCGTGTCATTTGAAGGTCAGTCAGTACTTGTCACCGGAGGCGCGGGAGGCCTCGGCGCGGCCACCGTCCGCAAACTCCACAGCGAGGGTGCCGCCGTTGTCATCGCCGATCTGGCCGACGACAAGGCGCTGGCTTTGGCAGAGGAACTGGGCAACAAGGTCGCCTACGTCCGCACCGATGTGCTCGACGACGACGCGGTGCTCGCCGCCATCGCCAAAGCCGAAGAGCTGGGTGACTTCCGGTCCGTGGTCATCGCGCACGGCGGCTTCGGGGTCCTGGAAAAGGTGGTCAACCGCGACGGCACCCCGCACACCAAAAAGGGTTTCACCGATACGATCGCGCTGTACCTGACCGGCACCTACAACGTGCTGCGGCTGGCGGCGGCCAACATCGCCACCCGGGAGCCCAAGGCCGACGGTGCCCGTGGCGCGATCGTGATGACCAGTTCGATCGCCGGGTATGAGGGCCAGATCGGACAATCCGCCTATGCCGCAGCAAAAGGCGGCGTGATCTCGTTGACGCTGACCGCCGCCCGAGACCTCAGCGCCGTGGGTATTCGGGTGAACAGCATCGCCCCCGGGACCATGCGGACCCCGCTGATGGAATTGCTAGGTGAAGAAGGGCTGGCGAAGTTCGCCGCGTCGGTGCCCTTCCCGAAGCGGCTGGGCCAACCCGACGAGTTCGCTGGGCTGGCGCACTATCTGTTGGAGAACACCTACATCAACGGCGAGGTCGTCCGCATCGACGGCGCCCAGCGATTCGGGCCGAAGTAGGCACGCCACAGCACCGGGATCGAGAATCATGGAGCTGGGATTGGGCGGTGCCACCGCAGTGGTGGCGGGCGGTAGCCGGGGCATGGGTCTGGCCGTCGCCCGCTGCCTTGCCGAAGAGGGTGCGCGGGTGGCCGTCCTGGCCCGGACGCCTTCCGACCTCGAGCGCGCCGTCGCCGAGCTCATCGCATCAGGTAGCCCGGATGCGGTCGGCGTGGTCGCAGATGTCCGCGATCAGGCGAGAGTGATCGAGGTCTTCGTCGAGCTGGGGCAGCGGTGGGATGGCCGACTCAACGTGCTGGTCAACGCTGCGGGCCCGAACGTCCAGGGCGACTTCGAGACACTGACTGACGAGCAGTGGCAAGCCGGTTTCGATGACGGGGTGATGGGGATGGTCCACACCGTCCGGGCGGCGCTCCCGCTTCTGCGACAAGCCGACTGGGCGCGGGTGGTGAACTTCTCGGCCGGTTCGACCCAGCGGCAGAGTGTACGGCTGCCGGCCTACACGGCGGCCAAAGCGATGGTGACCAGCATCTCCAAGAACCTGTCGCTGTACCTGGCACCGGACGAGATCATGGTCAACGTGATCTCGCCCGGCAGCGTGGCGTCGGATTCACTGATCGCGTGGGCGAAATCGGTGGGCGTCGACAGCGACGACCCCTATCAGCTGATGGCGGCGATCGACACACACTTCGGGCATCCGGCGCATCTGCCCCGGGCCGGACTTCCCGAGGAGATCGCCCGGGTTGCAACCTTTTTGGCCTCGCGCGCGAATTCCTACATGACCGGGGCAAACGTGAACGTCGACGGTGGCACCGATTTCACCTGACCGGCGTCAATCGACGATCGTGATGGCCTGACGGGGGCATTGACGCACAGCTTCTTTGACCAGCGCCAGTTTCTCGGGCGTGACCTCGGGGTCGAGGACGGTGAGCATGTCGTCGTCACCGAGTTCGAACACCTCCGGGAGCACGGCCATGCAGAAGCCGTTGCTCTCGCAGAGCCCGAAGTCGACCTGCACCCTCATCGGATCACCCGGACGGGTACGTTGCTCCATCCGGCCACGTTCTGCATGGTCACCCGCTTGCAGCGATCGGCGTCGACCGTGAACTTCGGCATGAAATCGAGCAGGCGATCGATCGCGATGGTGCTCTCCATCCGGGCGAGCGCGGCACCGAGGCAGCTGTGGATGCCGTAGCCGAAGGCGAGGTTTTGCGCCTCGCTGCGGTCGCGGTCGATGTCGAAGGTGTCGGGGTCGGTGAAGGCCTCGGGATCGCGATTCGCCGAGCCGCCGAGCAGGAACACCGGCTTGCCCGCCGGGATGGTCACACCGTGCAGTTCCACCTCTTTGAGGGAGTACCGCACGTTGTACTGTGCTGGGGCCTCATAGCGCAGCAGCTCTTCGATCGCCGCCGGGATCTTGCTGCGATCTTGCCGCAGCATCTCCCACTGCTCTGGATGCTGGGCGAAGAGTACGCCCACGTTGCCGATGAGCTTGGCGACGGTCTCGGCACCGGCACCGCCCAACAATGTTGTGAAGCTGGCGATTTCGATGTTGTCGAGGCCGGTCACGCTGCCGTCTTCCCGCTCGATCTCGGCGTTGACGAGCTTGGTGAGCATGTCGTCGCGGGGTTCGGCGCGGCGCTCCTGGGCGAGCCCGTAGTAGAGCATCGCCGTGTCGATGGCGCACTGCAGGCCGGCCTCCGACATCTCGACCTGGCCGGGATTGCGATGGAGCATCTCGTCGACCCACAGCCGGATCTGTTGCCGGCGATCGGCAGGCACACCGAGCATCCGGGTGATGACCTCCACCGGGAAATACACCGAGAAGTCCTGAACGAGATCGAATTCATTGGGATCGACCTCGCCGAGGAAGCGATCGACCTGTTCGGTGACCATCGGTGCCAGTGCGTTGATCGCCCGGGGCGTGAACACCTTGCTGAGCAGTCCGCGCATATGGCGGTGATCCGGGGGATCCATCACGATGATCGACTTGAACTTCTCGGCGCCGCCGACGCGGACCTGCGCGAGGTCCACCCCGCGTGCTGATGAGTAGGTGGCGAAATCGGTGAGGCCGTGTGCCACATCGGCATGCCTGCTGAGCGCGTAGAAGTCGTATTCTTCGCTGTAGTAGACCGGTGCTTCTTCACGCATCCGCCGGTACGTCTCATATGCACCGTCGAAGAACTCCTGCGAGAACGGATCGAATTCGAGTTTCGCCCCGAACGTGGTTCGCCCGGCTTCGAACTTGGTCATACTTCCTCCACCGCTGTGCCGCACCACATGCTCGCCGCGACCGCCCACTGTTGCCTTATACCGTAAGCCATACTATATCTGTTTCGCGTGCGAGCCAAGAAGCCTGCGTGTATTGCCCGGCTCGACCAATGAGTTTACTGTTGCCCTTACAGTCAATCGTACGATGACGGGTGTTGTGGGCGACATGAGCGGTGGAGAACAGCGCAGGGTGGTGGTTGTGGGAGCCGGATCGGGGATCGGCGCGGCCACCGCCGCCCACTTCCACTCACGAGGGGATCACGTTCTCGCCGTGGACCTCAAGCCAAACGCGACGCCGGCGTCAGAACATCTTCAGGTCGATCTGCGTGATCCGGCGGCGATCGCCGCGTTACTCGACGACATCGGTTCCGGTTGGGATCTGCTGGCGCACGTGGCCGGCGTACCCGGGACGGCTCCCGCCGACGACGTGTTGCTGGTCAACTATCTCGGGATGCGTTTGATGACCACCGGGATGCTGCCACTGCTGAACACCGGCGGCGCGGTGGTGGTGGTGGCATCGGTGGCGGCGCTGGGTTGGGAGCAGCGCGCCGCCGACCTCGCCGGACTACTCGATGCGACCGAGCCCGCGGCGGTCGTGGCCTGGCAGGCCACCCAGGATCCGGACTATCCGGTGTACAGCACCTCCAAACAGGCCGCGATCCTGTTCGCGAAACGGATTGCGGGCCCGGCGCTGTCGAAATACGGGGTGCGGATCAACATCGTCAGTCCGGGGCCGACCGAGACCCCGATCCTGACCGACTTCGAGGCGTCGATGGGCAAGGACGTGCTCGATACGGTGAAGGCCACCGTGGGCAGGCATGCCGACGTCGGCGACATAGTCCCGGTCATCGACTTCGTCGGCTCGCCCGCAGCCGGCTGGATCGTGGGACAGGACATCCACGTCGACGGCGGGTTCGTCTCATCGATGATGGCCGGGCCGCCGATCGTGCTGTAGCCGGCCGTCAGCGCCTGCCGGGACTCTTCAAAGTTTCAGCCAACCAACACAATCCAGGGGTTTCGATGACGATCGACAGTGCGCCGGTTTCGCCACATCCATATCATTCGCTCGACATCTCGGCCGAGAACTTCTGGAAAGCCGGGAACTTCCGTACGCGTGACGACGCGTTTGCGCAGCTCCGCGCCGAGGAGGGACTGAGCTGGCATGCCCCCGTGTCAGCGGTCTTTCCACACGAGGAGACCGGTTACTGGGCGCTGACCCGGCACTCGGACATCCGAGAGGTCAGCCAGAACAACGCCGTCTTCGGTTCCAGTCTGGGGGTGTCGCTGGATCCGATGCCGGCCGAGATCCAGCGCATGACAACCTATTTCCTGGCAATGGATCCACCGGATCACACGCGGCACCGAAAGCTGATCAGTTCGGCCTTCACGCCGCGACAGGTCAAGCGGATCGAGGATCAGATCCGGACCAATGCCCGGGTGGTGGTGGACGAGTTCCTGACGCAGCTGCGTTCCGGCGACGAGTTCGACTTCGTCTCGTCGTGCTCGACGAAGCTTCCGATGAAGACGATCTCCGACATGATCGGTATCGAGCCGGAGAGTCAGGAAGCCGTCGCGTACGCCGCCGAAAGCCTGTTCGGCGGAAGCGATGACGAGTACGCGTCCCTCGAGGAACGGGCGATGCATGTGATGGGTCAACTCGGGATCCTCCAAAATGCCGGCGTCGAACTCGCTGCGCGCCGACGCATCGATCCTCGTGAGGACCTGATGACCAACATCATCAACGCCGAGGTCGACGGTCACCGGGTCTCGGACACCGACATCGGTTCGTTCATGGTGCTGCTCGGTTCGGCGGGCAACGACACCACCAAACAGACAACAACCCACGTGTTCAAGGCGCTGACCGAAAACCCGGACCAAAAGGCCTGGCTGCTAGAAGATTTCGACGGTCGGATCAACACTGCCGTCGACGAGTTCGTCCGCTGGTCGACACCGGTCGTCTCGTTTGCGCGGCACGCCCTGGTCGACACCGAGCTGGGCGGCACACAGATCGCGGCCGGTGAAAAGTTGGGCCTGTTCTACTGCTCGGGTAACCGCGACGAATCAGTCTTCGACCGTCCACACGAGTTCGACATCACCCGCGACCCCAATCCCCACGTCGGCTTCGGCGGTGGAGGAGCACACTACTGCCTGGGAGCCCAACTCGCGAAAATGGAACTCCGGCACCTCTTCTACGAGCTGCTGACCCGGGTTCCCGAGGTCACGCTCGGGGACCCGGAGTACCTCCAGAGCACCTTCGTCCACGGCGTCAAACGGATGTCGGTCAGCCTCGCCTAGCGCCGCCCCACCCCAGACGAGCCGGAAATACGAAGACGAGCCACAAATTTGTGGCTCGTCTTCGTATTTCCGGCTCGTCTGCGGGGGAGAGGGTGGGAGGCTAGGTGGTCAGAATGGTGGCGCCTGCGGTGCCGGGGGCCCCGTAGAGCTGGGCGAAACCCACCGTCGGATTTCCGCCGACCTGGCGGTCGCCGGCCTCGCCGCGGAGTTGGCGGACCAGCTCGTGGATCTGGCGGATGCCCGATGCCCCGATCGGCTCACCGTTGGCGATGAGCCCGCCGTCGGTGTTGACCGGCATCGAACCGCTGATCTCGGTCAGCCCCTCGGCGAGCAACTTCTCCTGGTCTCCGTGGGCGCAGAAGCCCGCCTCGGCCATGTGGATGAGCTCGGCTCCGGCATCGGTGTCCTGCAGCTGGATCACGTCGACGTCTTCGGGGGAGACACCGGCCGCTTCGAACGCCGCTCGTGATGCGTAGACGGTCGGCGCCACATCCTCGTCCACGGGCCCATAGGTGGTGTTGACCTCGTAGGCACCGTAGCTGCGGGTCCGCAGTTCGACGGCCCTGACGAAGACCGGCTTGGTCTCGAAGCGATGGGCGATGTCGGCGTTGCACATGATCACCGCGGCGGCACCTTCGTCGGGTGCGCAGAACATGTAGTGCGTCAACGGATAGTTGAGCATCGGGGAACCCAGGATCTCTTCTTCGGAGATCGGCTTGCGGCGGAAGGCATTTGGATTCAGGGCACCGTTGCGGTAGTTCTTGGCGGCGACTCTCGCCAGCGTCTGCTGCGAGATGTTGTGATCGTGGAGATAGCGATTGGCCTTCATGCCGAAGAACTGGGTGGTCAGGTACTGCCCGTTCTCGGCGTACCACCTCGGCATACCCACCAATGTCGGGTCTTCGGTGAACGCACCGCGCGGATGCTTGTCCAGGCCGATCGCGATCCCGATGTCATGGCGGCCGACCCGGATGGTGTCGGCGCACAACTGGGTTGCGCTCGCGCCGGTGGCGCAGGCGTTGAACACGTTGGTGAAAGGTATGCCGGTGAGACCCAGCATCCCGACAATGTTGTCGGGATTGGCGACGGTCCAGCTGCCGCCGACACCGAACTGGATGTCTTTCCATTCCAGGCCGGCGTCTTTGAGCGCATAGCGGACGGCGTCGACGCCCATCTCCATGGCGGACTTGCCCTCGAACCGGCCGAACGGGTGCAGTCCGACCCCGATGATCGCGACCTCTGTCATCTTCAAACCTTTCTGGTGGTCGGTGAGCGCGGTGTCAGATGGACTGGAAGGCGAACGTCACGATCTCGTTGCCGTCGTCATCGGCCGTGAACGGGATCATCGTCAGTTCGACGTTCATCCCGAAATGCAGTTTGTCGATGTCACCTTCGGTCAGCCGGCCCTCGACCCGCACGACATCACCGAGCTGGACCAGGCCGACCGCGAACGGTGTGAAGGTCTTGATGGTCTCGCGTCCGGCGTAGGGAGGTCCCGGCAGAAACCCCTGGGTGGTCCACGCGACCAGGGTTCCGCGCCGCGGCAGAAGCGCCGTCGAGACCTGATCGCTGCTGCAGCGTGGGCAGAGTCTGTGTTCGGGAAATACGGTGGCCTCGCAGTCGCCACAACGACTTCCGATGAGCTGGGGATCGGTGCTCGGCCAGGTGGATGTCTCCGGTGCCAAGGCCTTCTGCATCAAGCACTCCGTTCGTGGGGTTTGCGGAAGAAGGGATACGGTCAGTCGCCGGTGGCCGCCTGTTGCCGGGCCCACCGATAGTCGGCCTTGCCCACCGGACTTCGCTGGATCTCGGACCGGAACAGGACGGCCTTGGGCAGCTTGTACCGGGCCAGGGATTTGCCGGCATGCTCGACGATCTCGTCCGAATGTGCGGTGGCACCGTCGATCAGCGACACCACCGCAACAACCTCCTCACCCCAGCGCTCACTGGGGCGACCGGCCACGACCACATCGCTCACGGCGGGATGGGAGGCGATGGCCATCTCGACCTCTTCGACGAAGACCTTCTCGCCGCCGGAGTTGATGGTCACCGAATCTCGGCCGAGCAGGGCAACGTTGCCATCGGAGAGCAGTCGCGCGCGGTCGCCGGGCAGTGAGTAGCGGATGCCCGCGACGGTGGGAAACGATCTGGCGGATTTGGCCTCATCACCCTTGTAGCCCAGCGGTACGTGGCCGCGCTGAGCCAGCCAGCCGATGCCGTCGTGTCCGGGCTCGAGGACCGCCTCGAGATCCTCCGAGAGGACATAGGTGTCCGGCCCGGGATTGAAAGTGCCCGTGGAAACCGCGTCGGCGGTGGACAAGTGGGTCATCTGTGCGCCCGTCTCCGACGAGCCGACACCGTCGATCACGATGGCATTGGGGAGGGCGTCGATCAGCCGTTGTTTGATGGTCGGGGTCAGGATCGCGCCCCCGTTCGCCACGGCGAACAGGGAGCTCAGGTCTGCGGAGGTCTCTTCCAGCGCGGTGAGCAGGGGCCGCGCCACGGCGTCGCCGACCAGCATCACCACCCCGGCCTTCTCTCGTTCGATCGCGGCCACGATGTCATGGGGGTCGAGATGGTCGACGACGGTGGGGAACACCAGGGACTGGCCCGTACTCAATGCCTGCATGGCGGCCCACTGGGCGGCGCCGTGCATCAGCGGTGGCAACACCACGATCTTGATCCCGGGGTTGTCGACCACGCGGGCGGCGATGTCGTCATAGGAATGCGCCAGCTCCCCGGTGGCGAGATTGCGTCCACCGAAAGCGGCCACGAAGATGTCGTGCTGACGCCACAGCACACCCTTGGGCATACCGGTGGTCCCGCCGGTGTAGAGAACGTAGAGGTCATCGGGCGATGGCTCGACGGGCGGTGATTCGGGGGAGCTGTCGGCGATGACGGTCTCGTAGTCCACCGCGCCGGGCAGCAGGCTGTTCCCGGAGCTGTCGGCGATCTGGATGAGCACCCGCAGGTGTGGGAGATCGGGCAGCACCGCGGCGAGTTGTGGTGCAAATGCGGCGTGATAGATCAGCGCGCTCGCGCCGGCGTCGGAAAGCAGGTATCGAAGCTCGTCGCTGACGTACCGGTAGTTCACATTGAACGGCGCGACCCGGGACCGGAAGGCGCCGAGCAGCGCCTCGATGTATTCGTTGCCGTTGTAGGCGTAGATGCCGAGCAGGTCCTGTCCGGTCTCGTGGCCGCCGAGCGAATCACGTTCGGTATGCGCACCGAGCCCACACGAATGTAGATAGGAGGCAAGGCGTTTGGAGCGATCCGCGACCTGGGCGTGGGTGTAATGATCGTCGCCCTGGGAGATGAAGACGCGGTCACCGATCGCGGCGGCGACGACGTCGGCAGCCGCTCCGACGGTGAACTCTGTGGTTGTCGGCTGGGCTCCGGTCTCCGTGTTGGACACTATTGCTCCTCGATGGCGGTTTCTCGACCACAGACGGTCGGATGTCCACTACTGTAAGGTATACCGGAATGCCTGCGGCTGTGTTTCGCGACAAGTAATCCGAAGGAGTGGGGGGCCATGGTGTCGGACGACCAGGTGACCTCGGGAGCGAGTGCCAGACCCAGCTACGGAGAGGTGCCCCTGGAGCAGACGGTCGCCGCCGCCGCGGCCATCCGCCGGCTGATCGAGGTGACGCTCTCCCTCGAGCACGAGCACCCCACGATTGACGCGATCGTCACCCAGTGCGAGCAGTGGGAACGCGAACTCGCACCGTCGGTACCCCCGAATCCGGCCCCGCGTTTCGGTGACGATCTCGGCGCGGATCGACGGATCTATCTCGACCACGCTTTTGACGTCGGTGCCTTCAATCCGTGTTTCCCGCAGTACGAGTTCGATCACCTCGACGCCGATACCGCATCGGGAACGGTCGAGTTCGGGTTGTCGTACGAGGGGCCACCGGGTCTGGTGCACGGGGGATTTCTGGGCGTCTTCTTCGACTGTGTTGTGCAGCAACAGAATTGTGCGGTACGACTGTCGGGCAAGACCCGCACTCTGGACATTTCTTACCGTCGGCCGACACCGGTGCTGACCCCGCTGCGGTTCGAGGTCGACCGGACACGCGAGGGTCGCGAACTCATCTCGACGGCGCGACTATTACTCGGCGAGACCGTGTTGTGCGGCGCACGGGTCACCGCGGTGGCGCTACCTCCGGAACAGTTGACCGGCTCACGCCACGGTAGACGCCGGATTTCGAACTGATGCGCAAGACCACACGCACGCCGTGCGAACCGATGAGGAGTTTGGCAGATGACATCGTCGACTGTTGGAAGTGACCGGGTCCTGTTCGACGTGGATCGCCAGACCCGGATCGCCACGATCACGCTGAACAATCCGCAGCGCCGGAACTCCTATGACGCG
Source organism: Williamsia sp. z34 (assembly GCF_059553395.1). Lineage (NCBI taxonomy): Bacteria > Bacillati > Actinomycetota > Actinomycetes > Mycobacteriales > Nocardiaceae > Williamsia > Williamsia sp. z34. Next base: position 483,706 of record NZ_JCANWW010000001.1, read on the forward strand.
GCCATGCGCGATGATCTGGCCCGGTGCCTCGATGCGGTCGCCGATGACGACGACGTGACGGTCGCACTGTTGCGCGGCGCGGAAGGCGTGTTCAGCACCGGTGCCGACATGAACAACGCCTACGGCTGGTACGGCGAGGAGGAGGGTTCCGGGAACAGCGATGCGGCAGCGGCGAAGAATCGTCGGCCGAGTCAGCGTCGACGACTCAATGTGGACCGCAAGTCATTTGGCTTCTATCACGAGTTCCTCGGCTTCCCGAAGGTCACCGTCGGCGAGATCGGTGGGTACGCACTGGGCGGCGGATTCGAGATGGCGCTCATGTGCGACATCTCGGTCATCGCCCGGGATACCAAGATCGGGATGCCCGCAACCCGATTCCTGGGTCCGGCCCTGGGTAGCCTGCACATGTTCTTCCACCGTCTCGGTCCGGTGCTCGCGAGGCGGATGCTGTTGACCGGCGACATCATCGCGGCCGGGGAGGTGGAGCATCTGGGTGTCTTCACCGAGACCTGCGACCCGCAGTCGCTGACCGCTTCTGCGCGTTACTGGGCCCGCAAGGCGGCCAAGATGCCGGCCGACGGCGTGGTGATCGCCAAAGAGGCGTTTCGGATGGTGGAGCAGAGTCAGGCGTATCAGGGCGAGGAGGTGGCGAGTTACCTCTTCCACGCCTTCGGGACGAACCTGCAATTCGCGCCGGGGGAGTTCAACTTTGTCAAGACGCGGGCCGAACACGGCACCCGGGAAGCATTCCGGTTGCGCGACGAGCACTTTCGCGTCGAACGAGAGGACATCAAGAACCTCTGAGACCCGCGTCGGTGGTCAGGGCCCGGGTCAGGAACCTCACCTGATGCGCGAGCACCGACTCATGCCAGGGTTTGCCCGGGTATACGTCGAAGTGGTCGCAGGGATAGTGCCGAACCTGGGCGCGGGCCCGTACCGCGGTCTTGATCGCGGCATCGACCGACACGCAGCGGTCGAAGTCCGCGATCTGGAACAGGGTGTGGCAGTGGACCCGGCCGGCGAACCGATCGGGCCGGTGGCGGATGGCCTCGACCGCTATCGAGGCGCTCACCTCGTTTCGCCAGGTGGGGCCGGCTATGGACGTGTAGTCGTCGAGCGTGCCGGAGGTGTCCAGCAGTGCGCCCGACCCCGGCGTTCCGACCGCGGGCACCATGATCCTGGACCGGCCGAGTGCGCCGGCGGCCTTGTCTCGAAGCCCCTGTGTCAGAAGCTTTGTCACCCGAAGCGCCCGGTGATCGGGGCGACTGGCCACCAGGGGTGTGAGCGAGATCAGCCCGACGATGTCGCTGCGACCGGCCGCAACCTCCAGGATGGTGCCGCCCGCCAAGGAGACACCCCAGAGCACCATACGTTGGGGATCGACTTCGGGGAGCAACGCGGCCTGGCGGAGCGCGGCGCGGTAGTCCTGCACCTGCCCGGGCAGGGAGATGACCTGACGTGGCTGCCCGGCGCTGGCACCGAAACCCCGATAGTCGAATGCGATCACGTCGAGTCCGGCAGCGGCCAGACTCCGTGCGAAGGGTTCGAGCCCAGAGTCTTTGGTGCCCGCGAAGCCGTGCGCCATCACGGCAACGGGCCTACCGGTCGCGTCTGCGAGCCGGTTGTCGGCTGCGGGGAAGTGCCAGGCATCGATATCGACACCGCCGGAGGGGAAGACGAGGTGATTCTTCACTGCGTGACACCTGCCCGTCGGCGACCCCGCGGGAGTTCCTGCAATCGAGACGGGGAGGCGATGTTGTGGCCGGTGCAGCGTGACCCGGCGGATCCGGACCCAGTAGCGATGCCCATTCGATCTCATCTCAGCCGAAATGTTGTCGTATGCCTTGTCCATCAGGCCACTTCGTTGAGTTTGGTTCGTATCCGCCGTGTTCGCAGGCGGTTGGCTAACTCGCTTCAGGAGTCTTTCCGTTGCGGCGTTGCGATGCCGATGATTTCTTCGCTCCCGACGCAGTGGACTCGATCAGCCGGCTCGCATGATCGAGGATGCATTCGAGACCGAAGGCGAAGTTCTTGTCGTCGGGCGCGCCGATGCTGTGCCCGCGACCGACGCCTTCGGAGAGCAGAGGTGTCGTCTCGGGGGTGATGATCAGGTGTTCGTAGTAGGCGCGGGCCTCCGGGTCGGCAGCCTTCTGCTTCTGCTGCAGCCGCGCCAGGACAACCGAGCCGCGGACGTGGAGCTGGACTGCGGAATACGTGTCGAATGCGTCATCGAGGGACAGTCCGGCCTTGACCAGATTGGCGACGGCCATCTCGATCAGTTGGGCGCCGGGCTGTGCAGCCCGCGGACTCATCGACGCCCGGATCAGGATCAGATCGCAGAGGATCGGATTGGCGAGAAAGGTCTCCCGCATCTGGTACGCGTGTTCGCTGAGCGTCTCGCGCCACGGCCGGTTCTCCGGAAAAGGGGTTTCGACGGTGAACCGGTTGAATGCACGGTCGGTCATCGCGTTGAGCAGGTCATCCTTCTTGCGGAAGTACCAGTAGATGCTCGTGACCCCGACGCCGAGGTGTTTGCCGAGCAGCGGCATGCTCAAGTTGTCGATCGAGACCTCTTCGGCCAGTTCAAAGGCACCCTTGATGATGTCGTTGGGATCGATGGATCCACGCTCTCGCCGTTGCCGCTTCACTGGAGCGCTCTGCTTCGCCATTCGCAACCACTTCCGTCACCACTCGTCTGTCGACGAGCGCGTCCGCCGTCGTGCTTGATCGTCCCCGTAAACGTTACCGAAGACCGTGCAGTATCCACCGCTGTCATGCCTGTGAGCTGGGTCTCCGTCTGCCGGTGCGGTAGCCGGATCGGCGTATGCGCCGGGCGGCTCCCACGGCCTGCGCAAACCCTTGTGGAATGCACTACCGATAGGTATACAGTAATGGTGCCAGAGGGTCCTCGGAGCCGTTTTCCCAATCCAGGAGGTGCCGCCGTGTCCGAGGCGGATGTCGATCAGCCGGTTCTGTATTCAGAGACCGAAGCCGGGGTCGCCGTACTGACGCTGAATCGTCCCGATCGGATGAACGCGTGGGGCATCGACATGGCAAATGCCTTCTACGAGTGGGTCGATCGCGCCGAAGCAGCCCCGCATATCCGCGTCCTGGTCGTCACCGGCGGCGGTGGTGCGTTCTGCGCCGGTGCGCATCTGGGGTCGTCGGAGACCATCGGTGACTCGCTCGAGCGCGCCGGCGACGTCGACATCAGCAAGATCATCGGGGACCGGCCGGTGTCGTTCCTGACCGGTCTGCGCAAACCCGTGGTCGCGGCCATCGACGGCCCCTGCGTCGGCATCGGTCTGGTGCTGGCCCTGATGTGTGATGTCCGTTTCGCCACCACCGGCGCAAAATTCGCCGCACCGTTCGCCAAGCGGGGCCTGGTCGCCGAGAACGGCATCTCGTGGATCCTGCCGCGGCTGGTCGGTTGGGGTGTGGCCATGGATCTGCTGCTCAGCGGTCGCACCTTCTATGCCGATGAGGCAGCGGATCTCCATCTGATCAAAGAGGTCGTCGCCACCGAGGTGCTCATGGAGACGGTGCTCGAATACGCCGAAGGTATTGCGCTGCAATGTGCGCCGAGCTCGCTGGCGTACATCAAGGCGCAGGCGTACCGGGATTCGACCGGAGACGTGGACGAAGCCGGTTCGCGCGCCGGGGTGTTGATGGGTAAGTCGCTGACCCGGCCGGACTTCGCCGAAGGCATCTTGGCCTTCTTCGAAAAACGAAAGCCGAACTTCCCGCCGCTGCAGTGAGCGCTCCACTGCGCGGCAACGGCAGTTTCGAACAACACCCAAGTCCCCGCTCGCCGGATCGAAAGGACCGTCAATGCCGAAACTTCCGTACCAGGCGATTGATGTCGACAATCACTACTACGAGCCGCTCGACGCCTTTACGCGCCACCTGGACAAGAAGTTTCGCCGCCGGGGTGTGCAGTTCGCCGACAACGGACGGCACACCATGGCGATCATCGGTGACCGGGTGAACCGATTCATCCCCAACCCGTCCTTCGACCCGATCATCGTGCCGGGCTGCCTCGACCTGATGTTCCGGGGCCAGATCCCCGACGGGGTCGACCCGGCTTCCCTGATGCAGGTCGAGAGTATCGAGATGCGTCCGGAGTATCGCGACCGCAGTGCGCGGGTGGCAATCCTCGACGAGCAGGAGATCGAGACGATCTTGATGTTCCCCACGTTCGGGTGCGGTGTCGAGGAGGCATTGACCCACGACATACCCGCGACGATGGCATCCCTGCACGCATTCAATCTGTGGCTGGATGAGGATTGGGGCTTCGCCCGACCGGACAACCGGATCATCACGGCCCCGATCATCTCCTTCGCCGATCCGGAAGCTGCTGCCGCAGAGGTCGATTCAGTCATCGAAAAGGGTGCCCAGCTGGTCTGCGTCCGGCCTGCGCCGGTACCGGGGATCCCGAAGCCGCGGTCGCTGGGGGACCGTCTGCACGATCCGGTGTGGGCACGACTGGCCGAAGCCGGTGTGCCGGTGACCTTCCACCTCAGTGACAGCGGATACCTCAGCATCGCCGCGATGTGGGGTGGCAAGGCGAACTTCGAAGGATTCGGCACCACCGACCCGTTCGACAAGATCGTCGTCGACGACCGGGCGATCCACGACACCATCGCCTCGCTGATCGTCCACGGTGTGTTCGACCGTCATCCCACGCTTCGGGTGGCCAGCATCGAGAACGGTACGGACTGGATGCACCGGTTGGCCAAACGGCTGGCCAAGCTCGCCAACCAATTCCCCCGGTCGTTCCCCGTGGATCCGGTCGAGACGCTGCGCAACCACGTGTGGGCGGCCCCGTACTACGAAGAGGACATGACGGCACTGGCAGAGCTGATCGGCGTCGAACGCATTCTCTTCGGTTCGGATTGGCCGCACGGTGAGGGGTTGGAGACACCGGTGTCCTTTGTCGACGACCTGGCCGATTTCGGTGACGCGGATGTCCGGAAGATCATGCGCGACAACGCATTGGATCTACTGGGTCGTTCACCGGTGGTGGTCGGCGCGGGTCCGGGCGAGAAGGCCGGCCGATGAGGGAGTGGTCGATCGGGGATGTGCTCGACGAGGTGGCGTCTGCGGTACCGGACCGGGTGATGACGATCTGCGGCTCCCGGCGCAGCACTTTCGGCGAGTCCGCGGTCCGGACGCGCCGGCTGGCCAATTATCTGGCTGATCAGGGGCTCGGCGCCCACACCCCGCAATCCGAACACCCGCGCTGGGAATGCGGGCAGGACCGGGTCGCGCTGATCATGCGCAACGACCTCTACCCCGATGCCATGATCGGCTGTCTGAAGGCCCGCGTGGTCCCGGTGAACGTCAACTACAACTACACGGCCCGCGAGATCACTGAACTCCTCGAGTACGTTCGTCCGCGCGCGGTCATCTACCACCGCTCATTCGGACCGGAGTTCGCCGCGGCGCTGACCGGCGAGGGCATCGACCTCCTGATCGAGGTCGACGGCGGAAGCGATGCACCGAGGGTCGCGGGTGCGGTGTCCTTTGACGATGCGGTGGCACATGGTGATTCGGACCGGGAACTGCCATCGTCGCCCGATGACATGGTCATGCAATGCACCGGCGGAACAACCGGACGGCCCAAAGGGGTGATGTGGCGGCAGAGTGATCTCTATGTGTCGTCACTGGCCGGCAACGACTACGAGTCCGCCACCGACCTCCACAACATTGCACTGACCGGCGGGCAGGTCTGGTTCGCGGTGTCGCCGCTGGTGCATGCGGCAGGTATCTGGACGGCGTTCTCGGGGCTGCTGACCGGGCAGACCGTGGTGCTCTTCGACGACCGCGACCACTTTGATCCCCGCGCGGTCCTGGAAACGGCGGAGCGGGAGAAGGTCTCGCTCATGACGATGGTCGGGGACGCCTATGCGGCGCCGATCGCCGCAGAGCTGGGGCGCAAGAGCTACGACCTGTCATCGATGTACGCCATCGCCTCTGGCGGCGCGGCCACCAACCCGATCCACAAGACCGCACTGCTCGAAGCGCTGCCGCATGTGCTGGTGATCGACGGATACGGTTCATCGGAAACCGGCGGCCTGGGTTTCTACACGAGCCAGAAGGGCGCGCTGGGAGAGACTTTCGGCTTGCGGCCCGGCGGCGCCGTGGTGTCCGCCGATCGCAGCAGGCTCCTCGAGCCGGGCTCTGGCGAGATCGGCTGGACGGCTCGGGTCGGCCGGGTTCCGCTGGGCTACTTCCGGGATCGAGCCGCGACCGAGAGCACGTTCCCGGTGCTCGACGGGGTGCGGGTGTCGATTCCCGGTGACCGGGCGACGCTCGACGCCGACGGCACCGTCCGCCTCCTCGGACGGGATTCGCTGGTGGTCAACACCGGCGGTGAAAAGGTCTTCGTGGAAGAGGTCGAAGCCGTCCTGCGCCGGCAGTCGGGTGTCGCCGATGCGCTGGTGATCGGCCGGGCGAGCGACCGCTGGGGCCAGGAGGTGGTGGCGCTGGTGGCGCTCCAACCCGGTTCCGGGGAGACCACGGAGAGCTTACAGGCGCTGTGCAAGGGGGATCTGGCCGGTTTCAAGGCCCCCAAGGCGGTGATCTTCGTCGACCACGTGAAACGCCTCGGCAACGGAAAGCCCGATTACCGATGGGCGAAGGTCGCGGTGGAATCAGCCGGCGACACCGCCCGTCCCGCGACCTCGACACTGTAGAAACGGATTCGCCCAGATGCCAACAGAAGTAGCTGCCACACCGGCAATCGACTGCCTGGTCAACGTCCACTTCGGTGAGACCGCGCAGCAACCGGGCTGGATGCTGAAGGTTCGAGACGACTACTTCAAGGGGCCCAAGTCGACGTTCGAGCCGGTGGACATGGCCGAACTGCTCGACGAGATGGACGCCCACGGCGTCCGCAAGGCGATCCTGATGGACAACCTCGCAACCCCGTCGACCACGGCACGTAAGTTCGTCGAGGCCGAACCCGGCCGTTTCACGCTCGCGATGGGCGGTATCAACCTGCTGAAACCGATGCCGTCGCTCCGCGAGCTCAGTGCTGTGGTCCGGGACCTGCCGGTGACGTATGCGGTGGTGGGGCCGAGCTTTTGGGGCGATGGGATGTACCCGGCCAGTGACGCGGTCTACTACCCGCTCTACACCAGGTGCGTGGACCTGGACCTGCCGCTGTGTATCAACACCGGCATACCCGGGCCGCCGATACCCGGGGAAGTGCAGCATCCGATCCATCTCGATCGGGTGTGCGTCCGTTTTCCCGAACTGCGGCTGTGCATGATCCATGGGGCGGACCCGTGGTGGGATGTGGCGATCCGACTGTTGGTGAAGTACAGCAATCTGCGGTTGATGACGTCGGCCTGGTCGCCAAAGCGTCTGCCCGAGAGCCTCTTGCACTACATGCGCACGCGCGGTCGGGACAAGATCATCTTCGGTTCGGACTGGCCGGTGCTGCCGATGCGTCGCGTCCTGCCGGAGGCGGCAGCGCTCGATCTGCCTGTCGACGTACTCGAGAACTACCTCTACAACAACGCGCAGGATTTCTTCTTCGCCGGCCCGAAACAGGAGCAATGAACATGGACCGCTACGAATTGCGCAGGCTGGACTACACCCTCTCGCCGGACCAGCTCGACCTGCAGGCCGCGTACTCGAAGTTCTTCAACACCCATTGCTCCATCGACGTGGTGCGGGCCGCCGAACCGGACGGCTTCGACAGGAATCTCTGGGAACGCCTGTGCAGCACGGGTGCCACCTCGATGGCGGTGCCGGAGTCCACCGGTGGTGACGGCGCCACGCTGGTCGACCTCACCATCGTGGCCGAGGAAATCGGGAAGTCGATCGCACCGGTGCCCTGGATCGATCACGTCTGCTCGACCCGGTTGCTGGGGAGAATCGGTGCACTGAAGGATGATTCGCCGTTCGCTCAGGACGTTGTCGCCGGTCGGCAGTTGGCCACCCTGGACCCGCATGGCGACGAGGTGGAAGGGCCCCGCCTGGTGGCCGCCGCTTCGGTGGCCGATCACATCATCCTGCGTGACGGCGACAACATCGTCAGGTTGACCGCGGACACCCGCCCGGCCCGGGTGAACAACATCGGACATCTGCCGATGGCCTGGGTGGACCCGTCCGGCGCAGAGCATCGCACGGTTCTGGCCGGCGGCCCCGAGGCGATCGCCGAATACGAACTGGCCCTGGACGAATGGCGTGTGCTGACGGCGGCCGCGCTGGTCGGTCTGGTCGAGAAGACCATGCAGATCGCCGCCGAGTTCGCCAAGAACCGGTACACGATGGGTGTTCCGATCTCGACGCTGCAGGGCATTTCGCATCCGTTGGCCAATATGGCGATCGTGGTGGAGTCGGGTCGCAATCTGTCGCGGCGGGCGGCCTGGTTCCTCGACAACGAGCCGGAAGAACGCCGGGAACTGTCTGCGGCAGCGTTTGTGTACATGGCCGAGGAAGCCGCCCGTTCGGCGGCCGGCGCGGTCCACATCCAGGGCGGTCTAGGTGTCACCACCGAAGCGGCGGCCACCGGATACCTCGTGCGGGCCAGGGGATGGCCGCTGGCGGGCGGAGATCCGGCGGTCAGTGCGCGGCGGGTGGCTCAGATCATCGGTGCTCGCGAAAGCGCGCCGGACGCGGCTCGGACGCCGACGCCGGTGACGGTCTAGGAGGGGATGAGAAGGACATGGATTTCTCGAAGGTTGAACTGGCAGCGGCAGATCAGGCGTTTCTCGACGAGGTGCGCGGATTCTTGGGGACACACGTCACGGATGAGGTGATCCGCCGAGATCGCGAATCCGGTGACAACTTCGACGAGGCGGTGCACCTGGCGATGGGTGCGGCGGGCTATCTCGCGGCGGAGTTCCACAGCGAGGAGGAGGGCGGCTGGGGCCGGATCCAGCGACGGATCTGGCAACTGGAGAAACGGCGATTCCACGCCCCGTGGGTGACCTGGGGGACCACGGCGATCGTGGCGCGGTCGGTGCTGACGTTCGGCTCGCCGGAGCTCCGGGACGAGGTCCTGCCCGGTGTGTTCAGCGGGCACGTCCGGATGTGCCTGGGCTACACCGAGCCCGAAGGTGGCTCGGACATCGCGACCTCCAAGACCCGGGCCGTGCGTGACGGCGGACGCTGGATCATCAACGGGTCCAAGATGTTCACCACCGGCGCCCACAACTGCAAGTACGTCTTCCTGATCACCAACACCGATCCCGACGCCAAGAAGCACAAGAGCCTGACGATGTTCCTGGTGCCCCTGGATTCGCCGGGTATCGAGATCCAGGGCATCCGCACAGTCGACGGGGACCGCACCAACATCGTCTACTACAGCGACGTCGAGGTCGACGACCGGTATCGCCTCGGCGAGGTGAACGGCGGATGGGCCGTGCTGATGGGGCCGCTCAGCGTCGAGCACGGCGTGACAGAGCGCAAGCCCGACGGCCTGGACGACATCGCGATCATGATGCACCAGGGCCTGTACATGGCGACGACGGTCGACAAGGTCGCGGCCGCGGTGGCGCGTGAGACGCCGTCCGGCAAAAGAGCTCTCGATGACTCCTCGGTGGCCTACCGACTCGGTCGCAGTGCCGCGCGGATGGAGGCGTCACTCTCGGCGCCGAGCATGTTCGGGCGCGTCGCCATCGCCCAGGCGATGCGCGAGCTCGCGCCGGATCTGATGGACATCCTCGGCACCGCATCGACCCTGCCGATCGAGACGGACGGCGCCGCCGACGACGGTGCGTCGGAATACCTGTACCGCTGGGCGCCGCTGTGCGGCATCTATGGCGGCACCCTGGAGGTGTTCCGCAACATGATCGCTCAGCACGCTCTGGGGCTCGGGCGTCCCGACTACTCGCCGGCCAAAGCCAAAGCCAAAGCGGGGTAGTGGTCGGTCGGTCCGTCACCTGTGTGGCACAACCATTTTGACAACAAGGAGTGCGCAACCATGCCGTCGCGAAAAGTCAGCTTCCCGGTGTTCGATTCCGACAGTCACATGTACGAGACGCAGGAGGCGCTGACCAAGTTCCTCCCGGAGCATGCCAAGGGCACGATCCGCTACGTCGACATCGATGGGCGCACCAAGATCGTCGTCCGCGACACGATCAGCGAATTCATCCCCAACCCGACCTTCTCGGTGGTCGCCGCACCCGGCGCGCAGGAAGACTACTTCCGCAACGGCAATCCGGACGGCAAGAGTGCCCGCGAGATCATGGGTAAGGCGATGAAGTCGATCCCCGCGTTCCGCGAACCGGCGGCCCGGCTGGAGAAGATGGACGAACTGGGTGTCGACTACGCGTTGATGTTCCCGACGCTCGCGTCCCTGGTCGAGGAACGTCTCAAGGACGATCCGGAATTGACGCACGACGTGATCCACGCTCTCAACGAGTGGATGTTCGAGCAATGGTCGTTCAACTACGAGGACAGGATCTTTGCGACCCCGGTCATCACGCTCCCGATCGTGGACCGGGCCATCGAGGAGTTGCACTGGGCCATCGAACGCGGCGCCCGCACGGTGCTGGTGCGCCCGGCCCCGGTCCCGGGGTTCAAGGGTTCGCGCTCCTTCGGTTTCGAGGAGTTCGACCCGTTCTGGCAGGCCTGTGTCGATGCAGACATCCCGGTCTCGATGCATGCCTCGGACAGCGGCTACTCCGAGGTGCTCAACATCTGGGAACCCGCGTCGGAGTTCAAACCGTTCGCCCCGACCACCGGCTTCCGGACGGCGGCGATGGGCAGCCGTGCCATCGAGGATGCGATGACCGCGTTGATCTGTCACGGAACCCTGTCGCGGGTGCCGGATCTCAAGCTCCTGTTGATCGAGAACGGGGCCGACTGGCTGCCGACGTTGTTCCGCAACCTCGAGAACACATACAAGAAGCTGCCACAGTTGTTCTTGGAGAACCCGATCGAGGCCTTCAAACGTTGTGTGTACGTCAACCCGTTCTGGGAGGACAGCTATGCCGAGGTGGTCGATCTCCTCGGGGCCGATCATGTTCTCTTCGGCTCCGACTGGCCGCATCCGGAAGGACTCCGGGACCCGTTGAGTCTGATCGACAGCAAACTTGCCGGCCTGTCCGATGAGGACACCCGAAAGATCATGGGTGGCAACATGTCCAGGCTGCTCGGTATCGAGGCGAGGATTCGTTTCGATTGATCGCCCGGTCGCGGATCCGAAGGTCAGATGATCGCGCCGGATTCCTTTGCGGCGATGATCTGGTCCCAGTCCAAACCGAGTTCGAGAAGGATGGTCTCGGTGTGCTCACCGTATTCGGGGGCCCGGGCGCCGTCAGGGGCGATGTTGTTGAATTGGATTGGCGCACCGACGGTGTAAAAGTCGACACCGTCGTCGTCTGTTGCGGTCAGGAGGTAACCATTGGCGGCGACCTGGGGGTCGTCGAGCACTTCGCGCGGCGTGGCCAGGCTGGCCCAGACGCCGGGCTCGTCGGCGAGGACCTTGCACCATTCCGCCAGATCCCGTTCGGCGAAGGTCTTTCGCAGCTCGGCGGTGGCGACGTCTCTGTTGGCGATCAGGTTCGCGATGGGCGTGAACCGTTCGTCGGCCGCGAGTTCCGGGCGTCCGATCCGATCACAGAAACCGGCCCAGTAGCGGTCCGCCTGCAGGAACACCAGCTGCAGCCAGCGGTTGTCGCGGGTCTTGTACCGATTGACCACCGGATTGGGAGCCTCGCCCGGCGGGTAGGCGGGAATGCGATCGATCCCGTAGTGGTCGGCGGCGATGATGTCCGGGGCGACGGCCCACATGCCCTGTGCGAGTAGGGAACCGTCGACGATGTCGGGTTCACCGGTGCGCTCGCGGTGGAACAGTGCGGCGGCGATGCCACCGGCCAGCGTGCTGCCGCCCTGCAGATCGCCGAAGGCCGGACCCTGGGCGAACGGGAACTCGCTGCCGTCCGGTGTCAGTGCGTAGGCGACGCCGGCACGAGCGGTGTACCCGGAGGCATCGAAACCTCCCTTGTCGCGGTCGGGGCCACGTGACCCCTGGCCGCTGCCGCGGGCGATGATGAGTTTCGGGTTCAGTTCGCGAAGCGCGTCGACCGTGAGACCGGCGCGTTCGAGCGGACCCGGCAACCAGTTGGTCAGGAAGACATCCGCCCCGGCTATCAACTTCCCGAAGATCGCCTTGCCTTCAGTGGTTTTGACGTCCATGCCGATGCTGCGTTTACCCCGATTGCCGATCTCCATCATGAAGTTGACCTTGACTCGCGAGTCCTGAGGTTGCAGGCCACCGACGGTGAGCTGACGACAGGGGTCGCCCCCACGGGTGTCCTCGATCTTGATCACATCGGCGCCCCAATCACGCAGGATGACCCCCGCGCTCGGGACGTACGTCCATGAAGCCAGCTCGACCACGGTGACACCGCTCAGCAATGAGGACATCCGCACTCGCCTTTCCAACCGTTTGACGGACTGTTGTTCGAGCCTACTGTAAGAACTACAGTTAGTCAGCCCGGTTCCCGGACACCCTTTTTGCCCCTTCGGTGGGTCGTCTCCCACACCACCGGGCTGTTGAGCACACTGGCCACACTGAAGGCGGAGTACGCCGCCGGGCCCGAGCTGATCGATGCACCCGTCAGCGGATCGGCAGACGACATCCTCGCCGGATCGCTGACCGTCTTGCCGGCCGGGCCGGAAGCGGTGCGCGATCGCGTCCGGCCGGTGCCGGCCGCATACGCCGGCCCGATCGTCGACACCGGGGACGTGGGAAGTGCGCTGTCGCTCAAGCTCATCAACAATGTGCTGTGCGCCGCCAACGCGCAAATGGTCGCCTCGGCAATCCAGCTCGGCGAGAAGCTCGGCGTCGACGAGACACAGCTGCTCGAGGCGCTTGCCGTGTGCAGCGGTGCGAGTAAAGCGGCGTAATCGTTGCAGCTGATCGGTGGACTGCAGGGATTCACCGATCTGGCCGGCCGGTACATCGCGAAAGATGTGGCGGCCTGCTTCGCCTCGGCCGAGGAGTCCGATGTTGACCTCGGACTTCTGCGGACCGTGGTCGAGACCGGACCGATGAACATCACGGACCGCGGATCTTCTGGATATGCAACAGGTGCGGTGGTGGACCCGTCGCAGGCTGAGGTCTCGAGGCGCGGCGAGGTCTACCCTCACGAGGAGGTGCCGACCGCCTCGGTGGGCGGGACGTCGTAGAACTGTGTCGCCCACTTGCGCATCGCCCGAAATGGCGGCGCATCAACCCGGGACAGCGGTGGATGCTCGACATACTCCTGATGACGCCAGATGCTCAGATCTTCGAAAACCGTGACCAGGAACTGCTTTTCGACCTTCTCCTGGACGTCGTCGGGCGGGATGTCGGAGGGATCACCGGGATTGCGCGGCCACCAGATGGAATAGAACAGGTCGGAGTAGCCGTCCTCGACCGGTGTGCAGGCGAAAATCAGGCGATAGTTGGTGGCCCCCTCGAAAGCACTGATGGCAAAGCCCAGTCCCGAGAAGTGACTGTGGATGAACAGCGCCATCTTGTCGGGGTCGCCGCTGCGGACATCGGGCCAGCCGGTGAGGAATCTCCATTCGTTGTCGACGACTTACCAGTTCAATCCGACCGGGGTGACGGTGGCATTGTGGACGTACCGGAAATGCGCGCTGTCCGGCCCGTTTTCGGCAACGATCTGCGGGTGGACGGGTTCATGCTCTGACTTGCGGGCGAACTCGGGATACGGCCGGTAGTAGGCGTCTGCATCGGTTGGGAACTGCGGGAACTTCTCGAACAGGTCCGGCAGTTCCCACCTCGGTGGCTCGCCGTGGGGGTGGTGCCACATGAACACCAGACCGTATTGCTCCCGGACGGGAAAGGTGCGCAATGTCAGCAGTTTGTTGGGCCGGTCGGGTTCGTCCGGCCGGAACTTGTTGACCCCGTCCGGACCCCAGCGCCAGCCGTGAAAGGGACATTCGACGCAGTCGCCCACCACCTTTCCGCCATGCCCGAGGTGGGCACCGAGATGCCGGCAGCGGGCCGATGTCACGTGCATGTCCCCGGACTCACCGCGATAGGCGACAAGGTCTTCACCGAAGTACCTGAGCGGCTTGGCCTCGCCGGCCGGATACTCTTGCGACCATCCGATCACGAACCAGCCGGTGACCTTCCACGTGAACGGAACCTTCATCGGGGGTATACCTCTCAGGGGGTGATGGTTGTTCGCGTGACCGGTTGGGCCGCGGCCTGTCGTCCGCGCAGTGCGCGTTCGAGCGAGGTGAGCAGTGCGTTGCGCGTCTCGGTGGGATCGATCAGCTCGTCGAAACCGAGGTGTCCGGCCGACCGGTAGGACGCCTCGAGTTCCATTTCGCGAAGCACCGTACTCATGTCCTCCTCGGCGCCCGACGCCCGGCTCAATGCGGCGGCACTCATCGCGCCCATGGTTGCCCCGGGGAAGGCGAATGTGGCTGCCTGGCTGTCGAATCCGATCAGGGACATGACCATAGAGCCGAACCCGTAGGCCTTACGTAGGGTGACATGCAACTTGATGGTGGTCGCGCCGGTCTGGGCCGCGAACATCCGTGCCCCGCTGCGAAGGACACCGTTGCGCTCGGACTCGCTACCCGGGAGCATCCCGGGGTTGTCGGCCAGGAAGATCAGTGGAAGATGGAACGAATCGGCCACGTTGACGAAATGGGCGGCCTTGTCGGCGGCGTCGGAATTGATGGAACCGGCCATCACCTGAGGCTGGTTGGCCACGACCGCAACCGGATGGCCACCGAGATGTGCGAGCGCACAGATGATCGCCGGACCGAAGGTCGGCTGAACCTCGAAGTAGTCGGGGCGGTCGAAGACGACGTCGAGCACGTCGTGCATGTCGTAGACCCGCCGGCTGTCCCGCGCGATGACGTCGAGAAGTTCTGCGGTGGGCCGTTGTTCGTTGTCATCGTCGTCGCCCGCTGCCAACGATGGCGGATACGACCAGGCGCTCGACGGGAAATAGCTCAGATATCGGCGTAGGTCGTCGAGGGCGGCCTCGTCGTCGTCCGCGAGGTTGTGGATGACGCCGCTGGCGATCGCGGTCGCCGGTCCGCCGAGGTCTTCCTTGGAGATGGTCTCTCCGGTCGACTCCTTGACCACCGGGGGGCCTGCGGTGAAGATCGCGCCCTGTTCTGACATGACGGTGAAATCGGAGATGGGCGCGACCAGGGCGCCGTGCCCGGCCGACGACCCGAGGACCGCGGTGACCAGCGGGACCTGTCCGGAACACCGTGCCTGCGCCAACAGGTCGGTGGGGGTGCGGCCGTAGGCGTGGGCAGTGGCACGGAAACCGGCGCCTTCGAGCATCATGACGAGTGGGATCTTGTTGCGCACAGCCAGTTCGGCGATGCGGTAGCGCTTGGAGTTGCTGCCCGGTGCGATGGTGCCGGCCATGGTGGTGAAGTCTTCTGCGCCCACCATCACCGGACTCCCATTGACCAGACCCGAGCCGACCACGATGCCGTCGGACGCGATCTCGCCGCCGACCAGGGTACCGAACTCCTGGAAGCTACCCGGGTCAAGAAACCGTGTAATCCGTTGCCGGGCATCGAGTTTACCCTTCGCATGATGTTTGGCAACCCGGTCGGGTCCGCCCATCGCGTGCGCGTGCTGACGGCGGTCCTCGAGGTCGGAGAGCGTTTCCTTCCAGCCGCGTGCGTTTGTCATGAGCCTCGTTCCTCGTCAAAGTGCTGGGGCCGGGTGGAAAGTGCTGCTCCCCGTTTCGATGGACATACAGTATGGCTTTCAATTTAGCGCGGATCGGGGTGCTTGGAAAGTCGTTTCAGTCCCGGGAAAATGGGCTACCGTACGACTTACAGTCAGATGCCGTGATCGACGGGCGACGAGTATTGTCCGGCCTCAACAGAAGTGATGGGGGGTATTACGTATGACGGTTCCGAGTATCGACGACGCGGCCAGAATGCTGGCCGACCCATCGGCGTACACCGACGACGCGCGGTTGCACACCGCACTGACCCATCTGCGGGCCACGGCGCCGGTCTGCATGGTGACGGAGCCGAAGTACCGGCCCTTCTGGGCGATCACCAAACATGAAGACATCATTGCGATTTCGCGCAACAACGCCCTGTTCACCAACTTTCCGCGCCCGGTTCTGATCAAATCCATGCAAGAGGAGATGGACATCGCGAGCCAGGTGAAGACGTTGATCCACATGGACGATCCCGAACACAAGGTGGTGCGGGCGATCGCGGGGGACTGGTTCCGGCCCAAGGCGATGAAGGCGATGAAAGCCCGGGTCGCCGACCTGGCCACGATCTACGTCGACAAGATGCGTGCGATGGAGGGCGACTGCGACTTCGTCCAGGAGGTCGCGGTGAATTATCCGCTGTACGTGATCATGTCGCTGCTCGGCGTACCCGAGGCCGACTTCCCCCTGATGCTCAAGCTGACCCAGGAGTTGCTCGGCAGTGAGGAGCCGGAGTACCACCGCGGTGACACCCAGGAAGATCGCACCATGGCGCTGATGGAGATGTTCGAATACTTCAATGCCGTGACCGCCGCCCGCCGTGAGCATCCCACCGACGATCTGGCGTCGGCGATCGCCAACGCAACAATCGACGGTGAGCCGCTCGATGACATCGAGACGGTGTCGTACTACCTGATCATCGCCACCGCCGGCCACGACACCACCAGCGCGACCATCGCCGGTGGAATGCAGGCGCTCATCGAGAACCCGGCAGAGCGAGCGCGTCTGGTTACCGATCCCGGCTTGATGCCGTCGGCCGCCGAAGAGATGATCCGGTGGACCACGCCGGTCAAGGCCTTCATGCGGACCGCCGCGCAGGACACCGAGGTTCGCGGGGTGCCGATCGCGCAAGGGGAGTCGCTGCTGTTGTCTTATGTGTCGGGCAACCGGGACCAAGACGTCTTCGACGACCCGTTCCGGTTCGACGTCGGCCGCAGTCCCAACAACCATGTTGCGTTCGGCTACGGGGTCCACTTCTGTCTCGGGGCGGCGCTGGCCCGCATGGAGGTGAGCAGCTTCTATTCGGAGCTGCTGCCCAGGCTGCGGTCGGTGGAGCTGACCGGCGACCCCGAACTGATCGCCACCACCTTTGTCGGTGGCCTCAAGCACCTGCCGATCAGGGCGCAGGTGGTGTGACAAGACAAATCCGCCCGCCCGGCTGATGCCGGGCGGGCGGATTGTTGTCTTACTTCAGACACACGTCACATCGTCGGAGACGATCACACGTCACATCGTCGGAGACGATCACACGTCGTAGTAGAGCGAGAACTCGTACGGGTGCGGACGGATCTGGACGGGCTCGATCTCGTTCTCACGCTTGTAGCTGACCCAGGTCTCGATGAGATCCTCGGTGAACACGCCACCCTCGGTGAGGTAGTCGTGATCCTCTTCGAGGCGGTCGATGACGGCGCTGAGCGAGGTCGGGGCCTGCGGGATGCCCTTGGCCTCCTCCGGCGGGAGCTCGTAGAGGTCCTTGTCGACGGGCTCGTGCGGCTCGATCTTGTTCTTGATGCCGTCGAGGCCGGCCATCATCATGGCGGCGAACGCGAGGTACGGGTTGCCCGAGCTGTCGGGGCAACGGAACTCGAGGCGCTTGGCCTTCGGGTTGTTGCCCGTGATCGGGATACGCACACAGGCGCTGCGGTTGCGCTGGCTGTAGACCAGGTTGATCGGGGCCTCGTAACCCGGGACCAGACGCTTGTAGGAGTTCACCGTGGGGTTGGTGAACGCCAGCAGCGACGGTGCGTGGTGCAGGATGCCGCCGATGTAGTGGCGAGCCAGGTCGGACAGACCCGCGTAGCCGGCCTCGTCGTGGAAGAGCGGCTTTCCGTCTTTCCACAGGGACTGGTGGGCGTGCATGCCCGATCCGTTGTCGCCGAACAGCGGTTTCGGCATGAAGGTGACGGACTTGCCGTTCTGCCATGCGGTGTTCTTCACGATGTACTTGAACAGCTGAACGTCGTCAGCGGCCTGCAGCAGCGTGTTGAACTTGTAGTTGATCTCGGTCTGTCCGCCGGTGCCGACCTCGTGGTGACCGCGCTCGAGGATGAACCCGGCGTTGGTCAGGTTGGTCGAGATCTCATCGCGCAGGTCGACGTAGTGGTCATACGGCGCGACCGGGAAGTAGCCGCCCTTTTGGCGAACCTTGTAGCCGAGGTTCGGTGAGCCGTCCGGGTTCTGCTGCGACACGGTGTTCCACCAGCCCGACTCCGACTCCACGTTGTAGTGGGTGCCGTTGACCTCGGAGCTGAACGAAACCGAGTCGAAGATGTAGAACTCGGCCTCGGCACCGAAGAAGCAGGTGTCGGCGATGCCGGTGCTGACCAAGTAATCCTCGGCCTTGCGGGCGACGTTGCGCGGGTCGCGGCTGTAGGACTCACGGGTGAACGGGTCGTGCACGAAGAAGGTCACGTTCATCGTCTTCGCCTTGCGGAAAGGATCGATGCGCGCGCTCGTCGGGTCGGGGAGGAGCATCATGTCCGACTCGTCGATCGACTGGAAGCCGCGGACCGAAGATCCGTCGAATGCCAGACCGTCTTCGAAGACGCTCTCGTCGAAGGCCGTGGCCGGGATCGAGAAGTGCTGCATCGTTCCTGGGAGATCACAGAACCGGATGTCGACGTATTCGACGCCTTCGGACTTGATGCCCTCGAGCAGTTCTTCTTTTGTGTTGTACACCTGCGGGTGACTCCTTCACTCGTGCCAATTGCTGCCAGCACCCCAAATTGATGGATGTTGCAAGGCCTGGCGATTGTCCCTGTCCACTCTAGAGTGGCGGATCATCAACGCTGACCGTATTGACGTCAGGTTGCTAGCCAGATACTTCGGTGTTTCGCCCGTGTTACACGAGCCATTCCAGGGCGAAACGTGGTGTGAGATGGGCCGCATAATGCTTGGTGAGACTGTTCTCCCAGCACATCTATGATTGTGGCCATGGGACGTATTACCGGATCGTGGCTTTCTGGCCCGCAGGCAGCACTCGGAGACAATGTCGATGTAGGCGCCTACCGCGGCGAAAAGCTGGGTCTGGCCGAGTCCGGCCCGAACTCGCTGGCATCTTCCTGGCATCGCTGCCTGGGGTTGTTCGCAGACTGGGTGATGTCCGGTGGTGTGGCGATGATCTTCGTCCAAGACCTGCAGTCGCCGGTTCTCTCGAACGTGGTCTTGCTCGTCTGGTTCGTCGTCGGCGTCGGTTCGGTGACCGTATTCGGATTCACCCCGGGACAATTCCTCACCGGCATGCGCGTCGCCCGCGTCGACGGGGGAGCACGAGTCGGCTTCGTCCGTGCCCTGGTCCGGCAGATCCTGATCGTGTTCCTGGTCCCACCGCTGATCAACGACCACGACGGACGCGGCATGCACGACCGGGCAACCGGCACCGCGTTGATCCGCACCCGCTGAGCGGTTCGGCCTAACAAAAAAACCACCCGTCAAGACGGGTGGTTTTTTGTTGCCCGGATATCGGGGGCAGGAGATCAGCGACGACGCGCGGTGCGCTGGATGCTGCGCATCTTGGCGCCGGCGGGCATCGGACCCTTGGGCATGCCCGGACCGGGCTGCTTGCCACCGAGTGCGGCAAGGCGTGACTCGAGCGCGTCGATGCGCTTCTTGTCGATGTTCTTCGGCAGTTTGTTCAGGTGCTTCTCGAGGTTCTTGAGCGGAACCTGACCCTCATCGTTACCGACGGTGATGTCGTAGATCGGGGTGTCGCCGACGATGCGGGCGACTCGCTTCTTCTCCTGGGCCAGCAACGGCTTGGTACGACTCGGGGCACCCTCGGCGACCAGGATCACACCCGGTTTGCCGATCACGCGGTGGATGGCATCGAGGTGGGCGGTGCCGGTGACGGCCTGCTTGACCCGCCACTGCCCGCGCATGTTGTCCAGCGCCCAGGCCGCGGCACCGGCCTGACCGTCCGCCTTGCGGAAGACGGTCTTCTGTACCCGGCGTCCGAAGATGATGAACGCGATCAGCACGCCGAGCAGGATGCCCATCGGGAGGACGAAGACCAGACCGCCGACGAAGATGCCGATCAGAACCGCGATCACCGTCGCGCCGACGATCGCGCCGATCATCAGGGGCAGCAGCAGCTTGTCTTCTTTGCGCTGCATCTGGAACGCTTGCCACAGTTGTTTGCGGCGAGCTCGCGACGCTTCCTTACGGGCAGCCTTCGCAGCTGCCTTTGCTTCTTTTGTCGCCTTTGTTGCCTTCGCCATGCTCACCAGGATACTGGCCTGCGCCAGGCATCCGGTCAACCCGGTACCCCGGCAATCGGATGTCGGGGAAAACTGGTCGGCGGCCGGCGCCGATCAGACCTCAGCGGGCGAGACGGGCCATCAACGACGAGGCTTCCTGGCTGGCGCTTCCACCGTCGGTCAGATGTGACATCGCCTCGGGAAGTTCACGGCCGTGATGCTTCATCGCCTGGGCGTACAGCCGACCGGCCCGGTACGACGAGCGGACCAGCGGTCCGGCCATGACACCGGCATAACCGAGGTCTTCGGCGAACTTCGAATGCTCGACGAACTCCTCGGGCTTGACCCAGCGGTCCACCGGGTGATGCCGCGGCGACGGACGCAGGTACTGCGTGATGGTCAGGATGTCGCAGCCGGCCTCGTGTAGGTCGACCATCGCCTCGGTGACCTCTTCGGGGGTTTCGCCCATCCCGAGGATCAGGTTCGACTTGGTCACCAGACCGGCATCGCGGGCAGCGGTGATGACGTCGAGGCTGCGCTGGTACCGGAACGCCGGACGAATCCGCTTGAAGATTCGCGGGACCGTTTCGACGTTGTGCGCCAACACCTCTGGGCGTGAGGCGAAGACCTCGGCCAGCTGGTCGGGATCGGCGTTGAAGTCGGGGATGAGCAGCTCGACACCGGTGGTCGGGTTGAGTTGCTTGATGTACCGCACGGTTTCGGCGTAGAGCCAGGCCCCGCCGTCGGGCAGGTCGTCGCGGGCGACACCGGTCACCGTCGAGTAACGCAGACCCATGGTGGCCACGCTCTCGGCCACCCGCCGAGGCTCGTCGCGGTCGAGATCGGCGGGCTTGCCGGTGTCGATCTGGCAGAAGTCGCAGCGGCGGGTGCACTGCTCACCACCGATCAGGAAGGTGGCCTCGCGGTCTTCCCAGCACTCGTAGATGTTCGGGCATCCGGCCTCTTCACAGACCGTGTGCAGGCCCTCGCTCTTGACCAGGGACTTGAGTTCGGTGAACTCCGGACCCATCGTCGCGCGGGTCTTGATCCACGACGGTTTGCGCTCGATCGGCGTCTCGGAGTTGCGGGCCTCGAGGCGCAGGAGTTTGCGTCCGTTCGGGCCGACCGATGCCGAAGCGCTCGATTTGGCTGGTTTGTCGTGCGAAACAGTCACTGGACAGATCCTACGTGGGTTTGATTGTCACTCTGGGTGACGCTGGTTGTTGCAGTATGTGTGCTGACCGGCAACGTCCCGTCGAGGGCGTCGGCAATGGCCGCGGCGAGCAAGGGGCGAACCTCGTCGACCGTGACCGTGCGACCGAGTTCGTGGGACAGTGAACCGGCGCCGGCGTCGGGGATGCCGCAAGGGATGATCGAGCCGAAAGCGCGCAGGTCGGGATCGCAGTTCACGGCGATGCCGTGCAATGCCACCGCCCGAGCCACCCGGATGCCGATCGCGCCGATCTTGCGGTCGGGGCGGGAAGGTTTCTGATCGTCGTCCGGCTCATCGATCGCCCACACCCCGGAGCGGCCGTCGACGCGGAACGTCGGCAGGCCCAGGGTCTGACAGACATGGATCATGGCTTCTTCCAGTCGCCGGACGTAGTCGACGACGTCGACCGGACTGGCCAACGCGACGATCGGATAGGCGACCAGCTGGCCGGGACCATGCCAGGTGATCTTCCCGCCGCGGTCGACATCGATCACGGGAGAACCGTCGTTGGGACGATCGGCCTCTTCGGTACGCCGGCCCGCGGTGTAGACCGACGGATGTTCCAGCAGCAGCAGGACGTCGTGGTCGAGGATCCCGTCGGCACGTTCGTTCGCGAGCCGATGTTGCAGGTCGAAGGTCTCCTGGTAGTCGACGCGGCCGAGCCAGCGGACCTCGAGAGGTGCGTTGGACGCACGAGCACCGGGCATCAGGCGCCCTTGCCCACCGCGTAGGCGAGGGCGGAATCGATGGTGGGATGACGGAATTCGAAGCCGTTGTCGGTCAGCACCTTCGGTACAACGTTCTGACCATGCAACAACATTTCCTCGGCCATCTCACCTGCTGTTTTGGACAACACGAACGCCGGCACCGCAAAGGGGGTCGGACGACGCAACGCATGACCGAGGGCCTTGGTGAACTCGGCGTTCGTGACCGACCGGGGTGCGCACATGTTGACCGGACCGGCGATCGGCCGGGTCAGCAGGAACTCCAGCACCCGCACGGTGTCGACCAGACTGATCCAGGGCAGGTATTGCTCACCGCTACCCAATCGGCCACCCAGACCCAGACCGAACAAGCGCCGCAGTTTGCCGAGCATGCCGCCGGACGGGGACATCACCGGCGCCGTGCGGACCACTGTCACCCGGGTCGATGCCCCCGCCGACCGTGCCGAGAGAGCGGCGGCTTCCCAGTCGGTCGTCAGTTCGGCCAGGAACCCGGTACCGGCAGGATCGTCCTCGGTGACCGCCCGGGCCCCGGTGTTCCCGTAATGACCGGTTGCGCTCGAACTCACGAAGATGGGCACGCCGGCAATCCGGACTGCTTCGGCGAGCACCTGTGTCGGGATGATCCGACTGTCCCGGAGTTGCTGCTTGACGTGTCCGGACCATCGGCCGTCGGCGATACCGCGACCACAGAGATTGACCACCGCATCGACGCCCGCCAAGGCGCCGGGATCGATGCCGAACGAATCAGGCTCCCAGTGAATCTGATCCGCGGCAGTGGCGGGACGCCGAACCAGGCGGACGACCTGGTGGCCGGCCCCGGTGAGACTGTCCACCAGGGCCGAGCCGATCAGGCCGGAAGATCCCGCTATGGCGATCCGCATCGACTTCTTACAGTCCCAGCTCCGCCTCGAACGCAGCCTCTTCGAGGCGATGCTTCACGGTGCTCAGGAAGCGGCCGGCGTCGGCGCCGTCGATGAGGCGGTGATCGTAGGTGAGCGGCAGGAACGACATCGACCGCACCGCGATCGATTCCGAGCCGTCGGCACCGGTCATGACCACCGGGCGCTTGACGATGGCACCGGTACCGAGCATGGCCGCCTGCGGCGGAACCAGGATCGGGGTGTCGAAGAGCGCGCCCTGGCTACCGATGTTGGTGATGGTGAACGTGCCACCGGTCAGATCGTCGAGCTTGAGGTTGTTGCTCCGTGCCCGCGCAGCGATGTCGGCGATGGCCCGCGCCAGACCGGCGATCGACAGATCGTCGGCGTTGTGGATGACGGGGGAGAGCAGACCCTGCTCGGTGTCGACCGCGATGCCGAGGTGGACCTTGGAGTGGTACGTGATCTCCTTGGCCTCTTCGTTGATCGAGGCGTTGACGTTCGGATGCGCCTTGAGCGCCTCCACGACGGCCTTGGCGATGAACGGCAGGTAGGTCAGGTTGACACCCTCGCTGGCCTTGAAGCCGGCCTTCGCCGCTGCCCGCAGGGTGGCGATCTTCGTCATGTCGACCTCGAAGACCTGGGTGAGCTGTGCGCTCTCCTGCAGGGATTCGCGGGTCTTCTTGGCGGTGATCTGACGGATCCGGTTGATCTTCTGCGTGGTGCCGACCAGTTTGGCCAATTCCGGGCGCGGTGCTGCCGGTGCCGACTTTTCGGGTGCCGGCTTCGCCTGTGCAGCAGCCGGTTCCGGAGCGGCAGGGGCAGCCGGTGCCTTCGCGGCCTCGGCGGCGGCCAAGACGTCCTGCTTGCGGATGCGGCCACCGACGCCGGTGCCCTTGATGGCGCTCAGGTCGACGTTGTTCTCCGCCGCGAGCTTGCGGACGAGCGGGGTGACGTACGGGGTCGACTCCTGCTCGGCGGCGGGCTTGGCATCTTCCTTCGGTTCGGGCTTCTTCTCCGCAACCGGCTCTGCCTTGGGCTCCTCCTTCGGCTCCGCCTTGGGCTCTTCCTCGGGCTCGGGCTCGGGTGCGGCCTCGGGCTCCGGTTCGGGCTCGGACGGTGCGACGGTGGGCTTGGAGTCGGCAGAACCGACCACGGCCAGACGTCCGCCGACCTCGACGACATCGTCCTCGGAGGCGATGATCTCGAGCAACGTGCCGGCGACGGGAGACGGGATCTCGGTGTCGACCTTGTCGGTGGAGACCTCCAGCAGCGGTTCGTCGGCCGCGACGGAGTCACCGACTTCTTTGAGCCAGCGGGTGACGGTGCCCTCGGTCACGGACTCGCCCAATTCGGGCATCGTGACGTCGGTGCCGTCGGCGGATCCGGATCCGGATGCCGGTGCCGAGGCGGCCGGGGTCGCCGGTTCCTCGGGTTCGGGCTGCGCCTCGGGCTCAGGCTCGGCTTCGGGCTCCGGTGCGGACTCCTGCGCGGGGGCGCTGTCACCGGCGGATTCGCCGGCGTCGCCGATCTGGGCGAGCTCGCCACCGACCTCGACGACGTCATCTTCTTGCGCGACGATCTTGATCAGGACGCCGGATGTCGGTGCGGGGATCTCGGTGTCGACCTTGTCGGTCGACACCTCCAGCAACGGTTCGTCGGCCTCGACCGTGTCACCCTCCTGCTTGAGCCACCTGGTGACGGTGCCTTCGGTGACGCTTTCACCCAGGGCTGGCATTTGGACGGAGAAGGCCATCGTTGTCGACTCCTTGATTTCGAGAACCGGTGTGCGGTCTACGGTCTGGGCCAAACCACCAGTATTGGTGGCAGGCATGGAGGTGGTGATCAACCGGATGAGGCGAACCACCGTTCTAAACCCTACCTTTTGCCTCATCCTTCGGCAGCGATGTCCTCCAGTACGGCGAAGATGGTCCGCACTGGTACGCCGGTTCCGCCCTTACCGGTGTAACCCCACGGGCCGCCGGTGTTGAAGGCCGGTCCGGCGATGTCGATGTGGACCCACTGCACGTCCTTCGCCACGAACTCCCGCAGATAGATGCCCGCCGAGAGCATGCCGCCCCACCGATGGTTGGTGACGTTGGCCAGATCGGCCACCCGGGAATCGAGATCCGGACGAAGCTCTTCTGGAAAAGGCATCGGCCAACCGGACTCGCCTTCGGCCTGCGAGATCGATGCGACGCGGTCGCGGAACTCGTCGGTGCCCATGACCCCGGGGGTCCGGGTGCCCAGGGCGACCATCTGTGCGCCGGTCAGGGTGGCGGTGTCGATCAGGTAATCGGGCTCGTCCTCGCAGGCGCGGACGATGGCGTCGGCCAGGATCAACCGGCCCTCGGCGTCGGTGTTGATGACTTCCACGGTCTTGCCGCCGTACTGGGTCAGGACGTCACCGGGACGCTGTGCGGTGCTCGACGGCATGTTCTCGGCCATCGGGACCGTGGCGATGACGTTGACGCCGACATTGAGGTCGGCCGCCAGGATCATGGTCGCGATCACCGCTGCGGCGCCGCCCATGTCGGAGGTCATGTTCTCCATGCCCGCGGCGGGCTTGATCGAGATGCCGCCGGTGTCGAAGGTGATGCCCTTGCCGACAAGGGCCACGGTCTTGGCCTTCTTGCCGGCGCTGTGGCTCAGGCGGACCAGGCGCGGCGGGCGGGAGCTGCCCTTGCCGACGCCGATGATGCCGCCGTAACCGGCCTTGTCCAGCGCGGACTCGTCGAGGATCTCGACCTTGAGGCCGGCGGCCGAACCGAGGGCCTTGGCGCGGTCGGCGAACTCCTCGGGGAACAGGTGACTCGGCGGGGTGTTCACGAAGTCGCGGGCGATGGCAACCGCGCGGGCGATGGCCTCCGCGCGATCCAATTCGGCCTGGGTGCTCTTGTCCGCCGCGGGTACCAGCAGGCGAACCGCTGAGAGCGGGGCCTTCTCAGGTGGCGTCGAACGGAACTCGTCGAACCGGTAGGCGCCGAGGAAGAAGCCTTCGGCGGTGGCCGCGAGGTCGGCGGCAGGCAGACTGGTGACCGCGGTCCCCACCCCCTGCAGACTCCGGGCGGCCACACCCGCCTGGCGGCGAATGTGTTCGGCATCATCGAGCTTGTCGGGCGCGCCGAGTCCGACGGCCAGCACTGATGTGACGCCCAGGCCGGTCGGGGCGGGGAGCTTGGTCAGCTCACCGGCCGAACCCTTCGCGTCCACTGCGGCCAGTGCATCGTCGATCGTGGAGGCGGTGGCGTCGTCGAGCAGGCCCTCACCGATGACCAGACTCGGTGCCCCACCGTCTTCGTCGGCGGTGGTCAGTCCGATCACCAGGACGTCGTCGTCCTTGCCGATCCCGGTGGCCAGTGACAGTTGGGGACCCAGCTGACGTTTTGCGCTTGACTTGCTCACACTTCACTCCCACTCGTAGCCGTACCTGGTACTGGTGACCAAGCTTAGTGGTCGCATGCTGCTCGCTCACGCGGCGAGATAGCGTGGCCGCATGAGCGAAGGTGAATTGCTGGTCGGCCCCATCGAAGAATTGCATCGCGGACTCGGAGCGAGTTTTGCCGAGTTCGGTGGGTGGAACATGCCGGTGTCCTATGCGGGAACGGTTGCCGAACACACCGCGGTCCGCGAGGCGGTGGGCATCTTCGATGTGAGTCACCTGGGCAAGGCCTCGGTGACCGGGCCGGGTGCGGCCGAGTTCGTAAACCGTTGCCTGACCAACGACCTGACGAAGATCCATCCGGGCAAGGCGCAGTACACCCTGTGCGCCAACGACTCCGGTGGGGTGATCGACGACCTCATCGTCTACTGGGTCTCTGACGAGGACGTGTTCCTCGTTCCCAACGCCGCCAACACCTCGGCTGTGGTGGCAGCCCTGAAGGCCGTGGCCCCCGAGGGCGTCGAGGTCCTCGACCGGCACCGCGACTTCGGCGTCTTCGCGGTTCAGGGTCCGCAGTCGACCTCGGTGCTGTCGGGCCTGGGACTGCCGACCGACCTGGAGTACATGTCGTTCACCGACACCGAAATGGTTGTGGGGCAACAGCGTTATCCGGTCCGGGTCTGCCGGACCGGATACACCGGCGAGATCGGCTACGAGTTGTTGCCGGCGTGGGAAGACAGCGCGCCGGTGTTCACCGCGCTGTCCGCCGCGGTCATCGCCGCCGGGGGAGCGCCGGCCGGGCTCGGTGCACGTGACACGTTGCGCACCGAGATGGGCTACCCCCTGCACGGGCACGAGCTCTCCGTCGACATCAGCCCCGTCCAGGCCCGCTGCGGTTGGGCGGTCGGCTGGAACAAGCCCGAGTTCTTCGGTCGCGACGCCCTGCTCGCAGAGAAGGAAGCCGGTCCGGAGCGTCGGCTCTGGGGCCTGCGGGCGACCGGACGCGGGGTACCCAGGGCGGACCTCGCAGTCCTCGACGGCCCGGGTGGAAGCAAGATCGGCGTCACCACCTCCGGGACCTTTTCGCCGACCTTGAAGGTGGGAATCGCGCTGGCACTCATCGATTCGGCCGCGGGTGTGGCCAAGGGCGACACCGTGGTGATCGACGTCCGCGGCCGGGCGTTGGAATGCGAGGTCGTCCTGCCGCCCTTCGTGACGGCGGGCACCGGCTAGCCGCCATGTCGGGTTGGCCGGGATTGTCCGGTCCGCCGATTCGGGCAGTGTTCGAAACGGGTGCGGTCCCACCGGGGAAAATCGGCGCGGGGTCAGGCGATACGATTGGCGCATGACTTTGGAGTTCGCCCGGACCGAACACCCGCAGCCGCTCTCGGCGCAGCGCCGCGCGGAAATCCTGGCTGCACCGGGCTTCGGTAAGTACTTCACCGATCACATGGTGACCATCGACCACAGCGCCGAGCAGGGCTGGCACGATGCCAAGGTCGTTCCATACGGCCCTATCCAGCTCGATCCCTCGGCGATGGTGCTGCACTATGCGCAGGAGATCTTCGAAGGTCTCAAGGCCTACCGCCAGGCCGACGGCAGCATCTCCTCGTTCCGGCCGGACGCCAACGCTCTGCGCATGCAGCGGTCGGCGCGCCGACTGGCGATGCCGGAACTGCCCGTCGAGGACTTCATGGGTTCGCTACGTGCGCTCGTCGACGCCGACAACCTGTGGGTCCCGGAGGCCGGTGGGGAAGCGGCGCTTTATCTGCGTCCCTTCATGATTGCCACCGAGGCCGGTCTCGGCGTGCGGCCGGCGAGTGAATACCGGTACCTGCTCATCGCCTCGCCCGCCGGCGCATACTTCACGCGCGGAGTCCATCCGGTGAGCGTCTGGCTCTCGACCGAGTACGTGCGCGCCGCCCCCGGCGGCACCGGCGCGGCCAAGTTCGGTGGCAACTACGCCGCCTCGCTGCTCGCGCAGGCACAGGCCGCCGAAAAGGGTTGCGATCAGGTGGTCTGGCTCGACGCCATCGAGCGCCGATTCGTCGAAGAAATGGGTGGTATGAACCTGTTCTTCGTCTTCGGCTCCGGTGCCGACGCCAAACTCGTCACCCCGGAACTGTCCGGATCGCTGCTGCCGGGTATCACCCGTGAATCGCTCCTCCAACTCGCCGCGGACGCCGGTTTCGACGTCGTCGAACGCAAGATCAGCGTCGAAGAACTCCGTAAGGGTGTCGCCTCGGGCGAGATCACTGAGGTCTTTGCCTGCGGCACGGCCGCCGTCATCACCCCGGTGGGCCACGTCAAGGGCGAGGTCGACGACTACACCATCGGCGACGGTCAGCCCGGTGAGGTCACGATGGCGCTGCGCGACACGCTCACCGGTATCCAGCGCGGCACCTTCGCCGACATCCATGGGTGGATGGCCAAGCTCCACGGCTGAAGTATCGCCCGGTCGTCCCAGGAAAGCCCCGTCACACAGAAAGCCCCGTCACACAGAAAGCCCCGTCACTCGGAAAGCTCCGGAACTCAGGTGACCAGCAGTCCGCAGATGGCGATCAGTGCGCTCAGTTCGACGAGCGCGCCGAGTACGTCCCCATTGATGCCGGCGAACCTGCGGGAGCAGTGAAAGCTGAACCACCAGGCGAATACGACCACCGCCATCGCGGTGAACACACCTGGCAGCGGTAGCCCGGTGTCGACCGCATACCCGGCGGCAATCGCCCCGAGCGCCCAGAAGACGACCGTCAGCCGTTGTGTTCCCGCGGTCAGTGCGCCGAACTTGGATTCCTCGGTGGCGGACAGATTCACCCGGCAACCGATGACCGGGGCCACCCGACTGACAAACAGCACGAAAATGATTGCAGCCCAGTCATTCTGTTGAATCAGGGCACCGTAACCGGCCGCCTGCGCGCCCAGCACGACAACCAGTGTGGCCGCGCCGAAGGGGCCCGCGCTGCCACTGTGCATCACCTTGTGCACGCGCTCGGGAGAGCCGAAACAACCCAATCCGTCTGCGGTGTCCGACAATCCGTCGAGGTGCATGCCGCGGGTCAGGATTGCGATCGCACCGACGACGAGCAGACCCGCGAGCAACGGCGGCAACTCGGTCGCACCGAGGCCGACAGCGACCGCCGCGGTGATGACGCCGAGGACCGCGCCCACCAGCGGTGTCGAACCGATGACGGCACCGCCCAACGCGCGGTCGAAAGGACCCTTCGGTGTGGGCACCGGCAGGATCGTCAACCAGGACAGTGCCGTCTGCGGACCGCGGATTGCTGCTCGTAGATTCATCTGTGGTCAGGACGCCGCGTCCGGCGCACCACTGACCTGGGCCTCGGCGAACGTGGCCATGGACGCGAGCGTGTTCACGGCCGCCTGGACCAGCGGGAGCGCGGTGAGGGCGCCGGTGCCTTCACCCAGACGCATCGAAAGGTCCAGGAGCGGATCGAGATCGAGGTGCCGCAACGCGATCCGGTGAGCGGGCTCGGCCGATCGGTGTCCGGCCACCCACCACTCCCGGGCGCCGGGCGCCAGATCGTTGGCGACCAGTGCGGCCGCGGTGACCACCAGGCCGTCGAGGATGACCGGTGTCTTGCGCAGGGCGGCCTGCGCCAGGAACCCGGCCATCGCAGTGATTTCCGCACCGGAGACGGTGCGCAGCAGCTCGAGTGGGATCCGCGCATGGGGGCGTCCGCGTCGCATACCGTCCCGAACGGCCGCGGTCTTGCGGATCCAGCCGTCATCGTCGATACCCGTACCCCGTCCGACGACCACGACCGGCTCGGAATCGGTGAGCAGCCCGACCAGGACGGTGGCCGGGGTGGTGTTCCCGATCCCCATCTCTCCGGCGATGAGAAGGTCTGCGCCGGAATCGATCTCCTGATCCGCTATGGCGCGGCCGGCCGCAAGTGCGGCACGGGTCTGTTCGGTGGTCAGCGCATCTTCACGCGTGAGATCACCGCTGCTGCGACGCACCTTGAAACGGCTCATCGTTTCCGGTGTCTCCGCATTGACGGCCAGGTCCTCGACCCGGACACGGGCACCGTTCTGTCGTGCCAGCACATTGACGGCAGCCCCACCGGCACTGATGTTCGCAACCATCTGCGCCGTGACCTCGGGCGGGTAGGCCGAGACACCGGCCTGGGCGACGCCGTGGTCGCCCGCGAAGACCACCACCCTGGGTTCGGTGATCGGTCGAGGTGGGCACAGGCCTTGGCAGGACGCCACCCAGACGCCGAGTTCTTCGAGACGTCCGAGCGATCCGGCCGGCTTGGTCAGCTCGGCGTGACGTTCACGCGCGGCAATGGCGGCATTGCGGTCCGGCGCGGCGACGAAGTCGAATTGTTCCGGCTTCTCGAACTCGGTCACCGGTGCCGGATCGGCAACAGCCGCCGGATCGTCCACCGGCGTCGGATCTTCCACCTCGGTCGGGCCCGGTACGGCAAGCGGTGCCAGGACCGATGCGGCGAGTGGGGATGAAACCGATTCCGGGACGGCACCGTCGGTGGCCGCGCCACCGCGAAGTTCCAGGGTCTGGCCGGCAACGACCAGCACGACCCGGTCACAGACGGCGGCCACGGCCGTGTTGATGATGCCCAGCTGATCCTGGAAGAGTCGCCCGGCCGGAACCGGTGCCACCAGCGAGAGGCCGACCTCGGGGCTGATGATCACCAGGTCGCCGGTGAAATCGGCGACTGCCGCGGACAATTCGGCCGCCGTCGCCGACATGTCGAAGTTGTCGTCGTCCCAGCCGCCGACCGAGTCGATGTAGCGGCTCAGCCAACCACCGAGGTCGTCGACCAGGGTGGGCGTGGCTGTGTCGCGGCGCAGTTCGCCTGCCACGTCGCCGGATTCGACCGTGGTCCATCCGCTAGGGCGGCGGGTGCGGTGTGCTCCGATCCGGCGGGCCCAGTCCGGGTCTCCGGTCGCCGGATCCGCGGCGGTCGCCACGTACCTGACACCGTCACGAGGCAGCAGGCTCTCACCGAAAGCTGATTTGCCCGAGCGTATTCCACCAAGAACCAGGGTGCGCATCACCGATCAGACCGGGTCGCCCGGCTTGACCACGGGCCGCGGTGCGCGCATGAATCGCATCTGCATCGCACGGCTGAATCCGTACCAGGCGAGCTTGAAGCCGCCGTCGGTGGTGTTCGGGAAGCGTTCGCGCACGCGGTTGTTGATGATCCGTCCGAGCATCACACCGTCGATCACCAGGAAGATGACGAAGATGAGCATGAACAAAGTGGCGTAGACCGCCAGGGACGGGATGAACATCACGAGGATCAGCAGGATCGCGAACGGCATGAACAGCCCGGCGAAGTTGCGTCGCGAGTCGACGATGTTGCGGGCGTACCGACGGACCTCACCCTTGTCGCGGGGCATCAGGTAACGCTCGTCACCGTCCATCATCTTCTCGCGCTGGTCGGTGCGAGCCTTACGGCGTGCCTCGGACTGCGCGCGCTTCTCTTCTTTGGTCAGGCCGGCCGTCGAACCCTTGAGTTCCTTCTTGCGGGCCCGGGCCTCGGCGCGAGTCGTCGGGGCCGGAGCAACCGGGCCACGTCGCTTGCCCTCGGCGTCGCGGCGCTTGGGGGTGGGACGGCCCTTGCCCTCGGTGTATCGGCGATCGGCCGCAGCTTCTTCTGCCGTCTGCTCGACGGTCGCCGTCGTTGCGGTCGCGACCTCGGCGTCGTCGTCTTTTTTCCAGGGCAATTTCACCCCTCCAGATTATCCCGACGGCGCGTGCAGTGACTGCCGGGTCTCCGGACCCCGTCCATCAAGCGGGGTCAGCGCCTCTCGCGGATGTACTTCTGCGCACTGCCGCGGGACGGCCGCCTTCCTATACTTCGTCCATGAAGGCTCTGATCGCCCCGGATTCGTTCGGCGACACCTTGACCGCTGTTGCCGCCGCGGAGACGATCGCGGCGGGATGGGCGCAGGCCCGGCCGGACGACGAATTGATATTGGCGCCGCAGTCCGACGGCGGACCAGGATTTGTGTCGGTGCTGGCCGGCCGGTTCGGTGAGGTCCGGGAGGAGACCGTCGCCGGGCCGCTCGGCGCGCTGGTCTCGGCACACTGGCTGTTGCATCGTGAGACCGAGCACGTGACCGCCTACATCGAATGCGCACAGGCCTGCGGTCTGCATCAACTCGGTGGTCGGCCCTCGCCGCGCACCGCGATCGCCGCCGATACCTTCGGTGTGGGCCAACTCGTCGCCGCCGCGGTGGCCGCAGGTGCGGACAGGATCGTGGTGGGGCTGGGCGGCAGCGCCGGCACTGATGGCGGTCAGGGCCTGGTCGACGCACTCGGTGGGCTCGACGAGGCGGCGCACCTGCTGCGATCGGTGACCCTCGTGGCCGCCTCCGATGTGGAGAACCCGCTGCTCGGGCCGGATGGTGCGGCCACGGTTTTCGGTCCGCAGAAGGGCGCGGACCAGGACACCGTTGCCCTGCTGGAGGCGCGCATGACCGAATGGGCGCGCCGGCTCGGTGACCTTGCCGGTCGCGACATCAGCGCGCTGGACGGGGCCGGCGCGGCGGGGGGATTGGGCGCGGCACTGTTGGCACTGGGGGCCACCCGGGTCTCCGGTGCGACGGTGATCGCGGATGCGACCGGACAAGCCGACCTGATCAGCACCGTCGACCTGGTGATCACCGGTGAGGGCAAATGCGATGAACAGACACTCAAGGGCAAGGTCGTCGCGGCGCTGACCAGCGCGGCCCGCGAACACGGGATCCCGACGATCGTGCTGGCCGGACAGCTCGCGCTGACCCCGGCACAGATCGCCGAGGCCGGCATCGCCCGAGGCCACGCCATCGTCGAGGTCGCCGGATCGGTGCAGCGGGCGATGGATGACGCCCAGAACCAATTGGCCGAACTCGCTCGTCAGGTGGCCGCTTCGTGGTGACCGCCCCGGCGGTCACCTGGTGTGATAGGCAGGAATAGACCGGGCAGGAGTACGGTTGTAGCCGACGGAAGTTCGCATCCGAAACCCGGACCATTGTGGGTTCGCAGGCCGACGCCCCGCACACTGAGGAGATTTCATGACCGCATCGAACGAGACTGCTGTGCAGACCGAGACCGAGGCACCCGCGCACGGTGTGATTATGACGGAAGCTGCGTCGTCCAAGGCGAAGGCACTACGTGAGCAAGAAGGCCGCGAAGACCTGATGCTGCGCATCGCCGTCCAGCCCGGTGGCTGCGCAGGCCTGCGCTACCAGCTGTACTTCGATGACCGCAACCTCGACGGAGACCTCGTTGTCGAGTTCGACGGCGTCGGACTGGCCGTCGATCGCATGAGTGCCCCGTACGTCATGGGTGCCAGCATCGACTTCGTCGACACCATCGAGAAGCAGGGCTTCACGATCGACAACCCGAATGCGACGGGCAGCTGTGCCTGTGGCGATTCGTTCAACTGACGCCTGACCCTCTCACCGGGCCGCCAGATCCCGCAGTAAGCAAACGGCCGCATCCGAGTTCACCTCGGGTGCGGCCATTTTGTTGTTCCCGGGCCCCGGCTGTGTTCACCTGGAGAGAAGGTAGCGTTAAGCCATCATTCGTGAGTAAGAAAGGCACTCCTTCGTGGCCATTGCCATTTGTGGATCGATTGCGACCGACCATCTGATGCGCTTTCAGGGCAAGTTCTCTGAACAGCTGCTGCCAGAACACCTCAGTCACATCTCTCTGAGCTTCCTCGTCGAGGAGTTGGTGATCCGGCGCGGTGGTGTTGCCGGCAACATCGCCTACGCGATGGGTGTGCTCGGCGGTTCGCCGCTGCTGGTCGGCTCGGTCGGAAGCGACTTCGACGATTACCGGAAGTGGCTGGAGGGCAACGGCGTCGACACGCGTGGTGTCCGGGTGTCGGAGACTGCGCACACCGCGCGCTTCATGTGCACCACCGACGACGAGATGGCGCAGCTCGCAAGCTTTTACGCCGGTGCCATGAGCGAATCACGGGAGATCTCGCTGACCGCACTGGCATCCGAGCTGGGCACACCGGAGCTGGTCCTGATCGGCGCCGACGATCCCGAGGGCATGATCGTCCACAGCCGGCAATGCCGCGAACTTGGAATCCCGTTCGCCGCCGATCCGTCGCAGCAGCTGGCCCGGCTGGACGGCGAGCAGATCCGGGATCTGATCGAAGGTGCCACCTGTCTGTTCACCAACGAATACGAGTGGGGCCTGCTCCGGCAGAAGTCGGGCCTGAGTGAGGCCCAGGTCGCCGACATGGTCGGCGTGCGGGTCACCACGCTCGGTGGTGGGGGAGCGGAGATCATCGACGCCGACGGATCACGCGTCCACGTTCCGGTTGTCGCGGAAACCGCCAAGGTCGATCCGACCGGCGTCGGCGACGCGTTCCGCGCTGGGTTCCTGGTCGGCAACGCAGCCGGTCTGAGCCACGAACGCAGTGCGCAGCTGGGATCGATGGTCGCCGTGCTGGTGCTGGAGACCGTGGGCACCCAGGAATGGGTGTGGGACCGCGAGAGCGCGCTCGAGCGTTTGTCCGGTGCCTACGGGGCCGAGGCTGCTGCCGAGATCGGCGCGATCCTTCCCGCCTGATCAGCCCCAGACAACAAACACCCCGGGCAAACAAATCCGCCCGCCCCTTCTGCAGGGGCGGGCGGATTTGTTCTCACGATGTTCGCTAGAGCCGGACCGGGTACTGGTGATCTTCGATCTGGGGCACGATGGTGCCTTCGACGAAGATCCCGTGCCACACCATGAAGATGAGAACGGTCCACAGCCGACGACTGTTGTCGACCGCACCGGTGCGGTGCTCGGCCAACATCGCACGGATCGCGTCCTTGTTGAGGATGTGATCGGTCTGCGAGTTCTCGATCGTCTCCTGCGCCCAGTCGTACAGTTCCGTGCCGCGCATCCAATGTCGCACGGGCACCGGGAAACCCAGCTTCTTACGATGCAGGACGTGCGCCGGGACGATCTGCTCCAGAGCCTTGCGGAGTGCGTATTTGGTGGTGCCGTGCGAGATCTTCTCCTCGAAGGGCAGCGCCTCGGCGACCCGCATCACCTCGGGGTCGAGGAACGGCACCCGCAGTTCGAGTGAGTTCGCCATCGTCACCTTGTCGGCCTTGACGAGGATGTCGCCGCGCAGCCAG
The DNA here is from genome assembly GCF_059553395.1 of Williamsia sp. z34. Taxonomy (NCBI): domain Bacteria; kingdom Bacillati; phylum Actinomycetota; class Actinomycetes; order Mycobacteriales; family Nocardiaceae; genus Williamsia; species Williamsia sp. z34. The sequence continues at coordinate 519,185 of NZ_JCANWW010000001.1, forward strand.
GTGAACAGATCCAGGTGCTGCATCCGGGCCACCGGATCCCAGCCGCGTGAGGTCGCGTAGATCGGGGCCGTCACGTCGGTGTGGGTCCACTCGGGACGGAAGTCCTTGAGCACGGCCCGGAGTCGGGCATCGTCGAAGCTGCGGGCGTTGCCGTAGTACCGCTCCTCGAGGGTCATCGACCCGCGATGCAGAAGACTCTTCCCGCGCTTGCCCTCTGGGATCCGATCCGACAAGCGGCCGGCAGCGGCCCGCAAACCGCGGGGCAGACGCTCGAACGGCTTGAGCGACAACGGCTCTTTGTAGATCGTGTAACCACCGAACAGCTCGTCGGCGCCTTCGCCGGACAGCACGACCTTGACGTGCTTGCGTGCTTCCTTCGCCACGAAGTACAGCGGGATGAGTGATGGGTCGGCCACCGGATCGTCCAGGTACCAGACGATTTCGGGTATCGCGGCGACGAACTCGGCCGGACTGACGACCTTCACGATGTGCTTTGCCCCGATGGCCGCGGCGGACTCCGCGGCCACGTCGACCTCCGAATAGCCTTCCCGCTCGAATCCGGTGGTGAAAGTGATCAGATCGGGGTTGTGCCGGATGGCCAGGGCGGCGATCGCCGTCGAGTCGATACCCCCGGACAGGAACGATCCGACGGTGACATCGGCACGCATGTGCTTGGCCACGGAATCGGAGAGCACCTCGGCGATCTCGTCGTAGCGGGCCTGTTCGTTGCCCTTGGTGAACGGGCGCACCGAGAATTGCGGCGTGAAGTAGCGGTAGACCTTGGGCATCTGGCCGGGCCGCAGGGTGGCGTAGCTGCCCGACTCGAGCCGCCGGATCCCGGCGTGCAGCGTCTCGGGCTCCGGGACGTACTGCAGGACGGTGTAGTGCTCGATCGCGCGGCTGTCGAGCGCATCAGAGACTCCGATCCGGTCGATCAACTCGAGCAGGCTCTTCTTCTCGCTGCCGAATATGGTTCCGCCCGAACCGGTCGCGATGAACAACGGCTTGATGCCGAACGGATCCCGAGCCAGGAACAGCGACTGAGTCTCGGTGTCCCAGATGGCAAAAGCGAACATTCCGCGCAAACGGGACACCGAATCGGGGCCCCAGTGGTGGAAGGCCGCGACAATCGCCTCGCTGTCGCCCTCGGTGCGGAACTCGACACCCTCGTCCTTGGCCAGCTGCGCCCGGATCTCGAGGTAGTTGTAGATCTCGCCGTTGAAGACGAGTGCATAACGTTCGGGGTTCTCGGGCGGACCCCATCGCAAGGGCTGGTGCGAATGCTCGATGTCGATGATCGAGAGCCGGTTGAAACCGAAGACCAGGTCGGAATCGTGCCAGGTGCCTGGTTCGTCAGGGCCTCGATGTCGCATGCAGTGCAACGCAGAGGCGACGAGATCAGCTGACTCGGCGGCCGATGCGTCGCTAGACAGCAGACCTAACAGACCACACACTAAATTGCCTCAATTCGTCCAGGGACGGCGTACAGATCACGCCCGAGTATGCCGCAATCGGCCGCACCGCCGCGTGCGCGGCCCGGGTTCGGCGTTCCGCTGACGGGACCCGGTGACACGAACCCAAACCCCGATACGAATGTGAGTCAGGGTTGGTCTACGCTGCGTAGTACACGAGTTACCAGTCGTGGTTAGCGTTGTGACTGTTTCCAGTCAGGGCAGGGTAGGAAGGCGTGAAATTGGCACACGGTGGGCAACCTCCGGCATCGACCAAGCGTCAGCACCGCGGACGTCGAATCAAGCAGATAAGCGCAGCCTTGTTCCTGGGCGTTGGCGCACTGATGCTGTCGAGCTGCAGCGCTGAAGAAGCGTTGCGATTCGGTTGGCCTAAGGGCATTACGCCCGAGGCCGAGGATATGCGGCATCTGTGGACGTGGTCGGTGATCGCGGCCCTCATCATGGGTATTTTGGTGTGGGGCCTGACGTTCTGGACCATTACGTTCCATCGTCGCAAGGCAGGACAAGACGAGTTCCCGCGGCAGACCGCGTACAACGTTCCTTTGGAGCTGACGTACACGGCGATCCCATTTGTGATCATCGCGGTCCTCTTTTACTTCACGATCATCGTGCAGAACAAGGTCGAGGCCAAGCAGCCCGATCCTGCCGTGGTGGTCGACGTGACCGCATTCCAGTGGAACTGGAAGTTCGGTTACCGGACCGTTCGTTTCGAGGACGGTCAGATCTACGACGGTGCCGAAACCGACGGGAATCCGTACGACCGTCAGGTCCCGGAGGGCGAGCACGAGGAAGAGTCGGGCGATCATCACGAGGTGCCGCTTCAGGCCCTCGAGAACGATGTCCGTTCCTACCTGAAGTACGACAAGATCGAGACGATCGGCACCTCGGACGAGATCCCGGTGCTGGTGCTCCCGACCGATCGCCGGATCGAGTTCGAGATCGCGGCAACCGATGTCGTCCACTCGTTCTGGGTCCCGGAGTTCCTCTTCAAGCGGGACGTCATGCCGTTCCCGAAGGAAAACCACTCGGACAACCGGTTCCAGGTCAGCGAGATCGACCGTGAGGGCGCATTCGTGGGTCGTTGTGCAGAAATGTGCGGCACCTATCACTCGATGATGAACTTCGAAGTTCGTGCGGTGAGCCCGGCGAAGTTCGACGAATACATCAAGTTCCGCGAAGCCAACCCCAGCGCGACCAATGCCGAGGCACTCGAAGCGATCGGTGAGGATCCATTGGCGATCAGCACCAAGCCCTTCGACACCAAGCGCGGCACGCAGACCGCGCCGAACTAAGTCACGGAGAAGCTACGAGATGCATATTGAAGCGCGGATCTTCGAGATCCTCACCGGGTTCTTTTTTGCGGTGGCAGTGGCGTACGGCTTGGCCACCGGTTTGACCAGTAAGAACGTGGAATGGGTTGGCGTCACCGGGTTGGTCATGACCGGCGGCCTGACACTGTTGGTGGGCACTTACTTCCGCTTCGTCGCTCGCCGGGTGGACATCCGCCCGGAGGACTACGAAGATGCCGAGGTATCGGACGGCGCAGGCGAGCTGGGCTTCTTCAGCGCCGGCAGCTGGTGGCCGATCATGATCGCCGCGGGCGCTGCACTCTTCGCCGTGGCACTGGCTTTCGGCCAGTTCTGGTTGGTTGCCTTCGCCGCCGTCTGCATCATCGGTGCAGTGTGCGGTCTGGTGCTCGAATACCACGTCGGGCCCGAAAAGCACTGACAACAACAAACAACACTCAGCTCCCGGGTTCGCAGCTTCAACTGCTGCACACCTGGGAGCTGAGTGCTTTCTGGCGTACGGCGATCCGCCAACTCCTCGACCGGGCCTTCGACGGCGACTTCACCGACACCGACTTCGATCACGCACTCGGGGGAGTCCACGCGATGATCACCGACGGCGACATGCTGATCGGTCACGCTGCGGTGGTCGCCCGCTCGATCGCCCACGACGGACGCGCATACCGCGTTGGATACGTCGAAGCGGTCGCAACCGACCCTGAGCGACAGCGGCAGGGCATCGGTGACCGCGTGATGAGCGCTGTGGAAGCGGTGATCGACGGTGCCTACGACTTCGGTGTCCTGGGTGCCAGCGACGCCGGTTTACGGCTGTACCGCGCACACGGTTGGCGTCCGTGGACGGGCGACCTGTCCGCGATGACGCCGGCCGGTCTGGTCAAGACCCCGGAGAGTTCCGTCCACGTCTACGGACGTTCTGCTCCCGTGTCCGGTGAGCTGACCTGTGATTGGCGCTCAGGCGAGCTCTGGTAACCCATCCGCCGAATTCGCGCCACCTACACGCATCTGCGCCGGTTGCAACCGGCGCGAACGCAGGCAACTGGCGCGAACTTAGGTGTGGGACGCTCGACGGGGGGCGCCAGGGTAGGGCGCGGGGTTGCCGCACATGTCTACGCATCCAAGGCCCCCGTGGAGCTTCTGCTTCTGTGTCGGTGAGTGGCCTCTGGTTCGGGCGTCCACCCAGTAAATCCGCTCCACCTACACGCATCTGCGCCGGTTGCAACCGGCGCGAACGCAGGCAACCGGCGCGAATTCAGCGGCTGAACATCGACACGCTCACCGAGGAGCGGGGTAGGGGAGCGGTGCGAGAAGTCGCCCACGCGATGACCACCGTCTGCACATACAAGAAGAGCCGGACCGCACATTGCGGTCCGGCTCTTCTTGTATGGCGATATCAGTCGACGAAGGGATCTCCGCCGCGCTCTTGCAGCGCGCGCAGGGCGTCCTTCTCGTCGTGATGGGCCTTCTTCTCCAGCTCGACGTTGCGAACCTGCTCTTCGGCGGGGTCGGCGACCAGCAGAGAACCGGTACCCGGTTCGCCGGCGGAGCCGAGCTTGTTCATCCGCTTCGGAAGTGCAGCACCCTCGTACGGCAACGGAATCGGATGTCCGTGCTCGTCGACAGGTCCCAGCGGCTGGTGCAGCTCGATGAACTCACCGTGCGGCAGTCGCATGATGATGCCCGTCTCGATGCCGTGCTCGAGCACCTCCCGGTCGCTGCGCTGCAGAGCCAGAGCCCAGCGGTACGCGATGTAGTAGGCGAGCGGCGGGACAACGATCAACCCGATCCGGCCCATCCACGTCGTCGCGTTCAGCGAGATGTCGAACTTGTAGGCGATGATGTCGTTCATACAAGAGACCGTGAGGATGATGTAGAACGAGAGCGCCATCGCACCCACCGCGGTCCGCACCGGCACGTCACGCGGCCGTTGCAGCAGGTTGTGGTGAGCGGTATCGCCGGTCAGCCTCTTCTCGATGAACGGATACGTGAACATGAGCCCGAACACGATCGTCAGTACAACGACGACCCAGAAGATGGCCGGGATCGTGTAGGCGTTCCCGAAGTAGATCTCCCACGCCGGCATCAGTCGGGCCAGACCATCGGTCCACATCATGTAGATGTCGGGCTGAGAACCTGCCGAGACGTGCGCCGGGTTGTACGGGCCGATCGCCCATACCGGGTTGATCTGGAACAGACCCGCGATGATCGCCAGGATGCCGAAGGTGACCGCGAAGAATGCGCCCGACTTGACTGCGAACACCGGCAGGATCCGGACGCCCACGACGTTGGTCTCGGTGCGGCCGGGGCCGGGGAACTGCGTGTGCTTCTGGTACCAGACCAGCGCCAGGTGAGCACCGATGAGCGCCAGGATGATTCCCGGGAACAACAGGATGTGCAGGACATACAGGCGCGGGATGATGATGTCGCCCGGGAACTGTCCACCGAACAGTGCCCAGTGGATCCAGGTGCCGACCACCGGGATGCCCAGGACGATGCCTGACATGGCGGCACGAACACCGGTACCCGAGAGCAGGTCGTCGGGGAGTGAGTATCCGAAGAAACCTTCGAACATCGCCAGCACGAGCAGGAAGCAACCGATGACCCAGTTCGCCTCACGTGGACGCCGGAAAGCGCCGGTGAAGAAGATGCGGGCCATGTGGATGATGATCGACGCCGCGAAGAGCAGCGCTGCCCAGTGGTGGATCTGCCGGACGAAGAGCCCGCCGCGGACCTCGAACGAGATGTCGAGGGTGGTGGCGTAGGCCTGAGTCATCATCACGCCGTTGAGCGGCTCGTAGGAACCGTTGTAAATGACCTCGGACATCGACGGATCGAAGAAGAACGTCAGGTAGACGCCCGAGATCAGCAGGATGATGAAGCTGTACAGCGCGATCTCACCGAGAAGGAACGACCAATGGGTGGGGAACACCTTGTTGATCTGGCGGCGTATGCCGGCCGCCATGTGATACCGGGAATCTGCTTCCTCGGCCTGCTGCACGATCTTGCTCATGGCTTGTCCTTCCCCTGGCCGCGTTCCCAGAACGCCGGGCCGACGGGCTCGATGAAGTCACCGGCAGCCACCATGAAGCCCTGCTCGTTGACCGAGATCGGCAGCTGCGCGAGAGCACGGGCGGCAGGACCGAAGATCGGTTTGGCGTATTCGAGAGCGTTGAACTGTGACTGGTGGCACGGGCACAAAATGCGGTTTGTTTGCTGCTCGAACAGTGAGGTCGGGCAGCCGAGATGCGAGCAGACCTTCGTGTAGGCGTAGTAGTCGCCGTAGTTGAAGCTCTCCTGGCCCTGACGCTTGATCGCTTTTTTGGCGTCGTTGGGACGCAAACGGATCAGCATGACCGGGTTGCTGACGCCACGCAGACCTTCGATCAGCTTGTGCCGCGACTCCTCGGTCTCTCCGGTTCCGTCGGAGACTCGCCACGGGAACACGGTTTCCATGCCGCCGGCGTCGAGATCCTCGGGACGAACCAGGACCACAGACATCGGGTTGCCGTTGTCGCGTCGCAGGAAGACCGTCTCGTTGGGGTCCTCAGGCGAGTTGTAGATCGGCGACCAGCCGGTGTTCCACAGCGGGGCATCCTTGCCGAGCGCCCACGGGTTCTTGATGAAGCCACCCAGCGTTGCGACCACGCCGGTCAGGGCGAACGCGCCCAGGCCGAACAGGCCGGCACGCTTGATCGCCTTGCGGCGGGGGAGGGTCGAGGTGGTCAGCGAATCGACGAACTCTGCGCCGATTGTGCGCTTGTCGACCTCGGAAGAACCACCGTCGTGGCGATCCTGAACCGAGATCTCCTCGGGGATGAACCGCTTGGTGAACTGCACCGCGCCGATACCGAGAGAGAGGATCGACAGACCGAAGGTGAAACCGATGAGCGGGGTGTTGAGGATGTACGCCCAGTAGTTGTCACCATCGGGCATCACGAATTCCCACTGGTTGAACAGGAAGATGATCAAACACGCGAGGGCCGATACCCCGGCGAGTGCGAACCAGAATGCGACAGTGCGCTCGGCCCGCTTCTCTGCCTTGGTACCCGGCACCGGGAAACGCTCGCGGCGGTGGATGATCTCCACGCCGTCGAGGTTGGTGCCGAGTTTGACCAACTCGTCCTTGCTCATTGCATCCAGCTCATCCGGGGTCGGATCTGGTTTGTGCTGGTCGGTCATCTACGTGATCCAATCCACATCGTGCCGGCGACAACTGCAACCGTGCCGACGAACCACATGAACATGCCTTCGGACACCGGGCCGAAGCCGCCGAGTCCGTAGCCGCCCGGGTCCTTCGACGTGGTGGCGTACTTGACGTAGCCGATGATGTCGCGCTTTTCGGTGTCCGTCAGCTGCCGGTCCGAGAACTTGGGCATGTTCTGAGGTCCGGTGAGCATGGCGGTATAGATTTCCTGCTCGTTCGGCGCGTCGAGGGCGGGCGCGAACTTGCCCGACGACAGCGCACCTCCACGGCCGGTGAAGTTATGGCATGAGGCGCAGTTCAAGCGGAAGAGCTCACTGCCGCGGCCGATGTTCTCGCCACGCAGTGCGCCCTGCTCGATGACCGGGTAGCCGTTTTCGAAGATGACGTTGCCGTCGGCGTCCTTGGCGTAGACGACCTGCGGGCCGCCACCGATGGACTGGATGTAGGCACCGAGCTGGTCGATCTGGGACTGGGTGAACTTGGCCGGCTTGCGGAGGATCTGGGCTTCGCCGCGGACCGCTGGCATACGGCCGGACGACACCTGGAAGTACACCGACGCATCGCCGACGCCCACCAGCGACGGACCACGCTCGGCAACGCCTTCGAGGTTCGCGCCGTGGCAGGTGATGCAGGAGGTCTCGTAGAGCTTCCTGCCGTCCTGGACCAATGCGGCAGTGGAATCGCTGTCGGCCTTGGCGACCTGGGCTTCAGGCGTGATGGCTGCGGCCAGTCCGCCGGCGACAACCAGACCTGCCAACAGAAGAAGAGCTCCGGAAGCGCGACGACGCAACTTGCGGCGCGACTTGGATTTCTTTGCGTCTGTGCGGCCGGTGCCCTCGCTGAGGGCACCTGTTTCCGAATCCCCGGGTGAGGTGGGTGGGGGAGATGAACTCATCTGTATCTCTCTGCTTAGCGGACTGACTTTGCCTGTACCAAAAGACTGTTTCGGCCGTTACCGAATGAAGTAGATGGTCGCGAAGAGTGCGATCCAGACGATGTCGACGAAGTGCCAGTAATACGAGACGACGATCGCGGCGGTGGCCTGTGCCGGCGTGAACTTGCTGAGCCGCGTACGGATCAACAAGATGACGAAGGCAACGAGGCCGCCGATCACGTGCAGGCCATGGAAGCCCGTCGTGATGTAGAAGACGGAACCATAGGCACTTGACGAGAGCGTCGTGCCCTCGTGGACCATGTGGTAGTACTCGTAGCCCTGTCCGGCGACGAAGAACGCGCCCATGATCAGGGTGATGGTGTACCACCGTCGGAGACCGAAGACGTCGCCCCGCTCGGCGGCGAAGACGCCGAGCTGACATGTCACCGAGGAGAGAATCAGAACGGCGGTCACGGGGATCGCCAGTGTCAGATTGAGCTCGGTGGGCTCCATCGGCCAATTGCCGTAGTTTCCGGCCCTTGCCACGAAATACATCGCGAACAATCCGGCAAAGAACATCAGCTCGCTCGAAAGCCACACAATGGTGCCAACGCTGACCATGTTCGGTCGGTTCAGCGAGTGCACGCGCTGGGTGATAGCTGATCCTGTGGGTGCTGCAGCGCTAGTCACCAGAGAAGTATGACGGTTCGTAGTAAGCCCTGACCACCCGGGTCCGCATTTTTTTCCACCTTGATGCGGCGGTGCTGGTAGTAGGGCTGAAACGGTTCCCTACGGCGTGTCCGTGGTGTGGTTTCAGGCCACCTGAGAGGCTGATGGGGTGGCACGTGATGTGAACGGCAATCCGATCGAGGTTTCCCGGTGGCGGCGCCTGACCGATCGGTTGGGAGTCGGTCGAAAGACCAACGGGGAGTTGTCGGTCGAAGAATCTTCTCTGGCGGTCACCGCCGAGAGTTTCGACGATGCGGAGGCGGCGTCGACCACCTTGTCGGCTTCTCTGTGGCGGGCCGAGGAGCAAGCCGTGCTGCGGCACCTCCTGGTGGTACCGCAGGACTCGGTGGAAGCGGTCATCGGACTTGCCGCACAGGACCACTATCAACGGGTGGTGGTCGACGTTCCGGAGACGGTCGACGTCGTCGCGGGTCAGGTCCTCCTGGCGTTGGCCCGGGTGCAGTTGATCGATGCGCTCCATGTGTCGCAGGAGCGCTCCCGCATGGCGGGACTCGCGCAGCGTCACGGGGGCACCGTCATTGCCTGGCAGGTGCTGCAGGCGCGTTAGGGCGGTTGTGATGCAGTGCCGGGAAGCAGCCTGCCTCTTTGTTGTGACTGCAGGTGCTGCAGGCGCGTTAGAGCGGGCATCCGCCGGGTGTCGTCGCGGTCGCGGATGCCTAGGTGGTCGCCCCGGTCGGGCAATGGATAGTCTTTTCGCGTGACCCACTCCGATGCGCAGGCCCGCAGCTGGCCTCAGGTACTTGGAGTCCTGGCCGACGGCCGGGACCTGACCACCGAGGGCGCCGGGTGGGCGATGAACGAGATCATGTCGGACAACGCGACACCCGCCCAGATTGCGGCATTCGGTGTGGCACTGAAGATCAAAGGACCGGTTGCCGCCGAGTTGCGTGGGCTCGCCGACGCGATGTTGAACCACTCGACAGTCGTGTCGACGTCCGTTCCCTGTGTCGACATCGTCGGTACCGGAGGCGACCGCTCGAACACGGTCAACATCTCGACGATGGCCGCGGTGGTGGTCGCGGCGGCCGGGGTTCCGGTGGTCAAGCACGGCAACCGGGCGGCCACCTCGAAGAGCGGCGGCGCCGATGTCCTGGAGGCGCTGGGCGTGAACATCGCGCTGACCGCCGACGGTGTGAGCCGTTGTGTTGCCGAGGCCGGCATCGGCTTCTGCTTCGCTCCGGTCTTCCATCCGGCGCTGCGCTTTGCCGCCGCACCCCGCAAGGAGATCGGTATCCCCACGGTCTTCAACGTGCTGGGGCCGCTGACCAATCCGGCGCGTCCGACGAGCGGGCTGGTCGGTTGTGCGTTCGTCGACCTGGCACCGGTGCTGGCGCAGACCTTCGTGGAGCGCGGCGATTCGGTTCTCGTCGTCCGCGGCGACGATGGTCTCGATGAGCTGACCACCACATCGACCTCCACGGTGTGGCAGGCGTTCGGCGGTTCGGTGCGCACGCAGACGGTGGATCCGACAACTCTCGGGCTGGCCCGGGTGGAGTTGTCGGCGCTGCAGGGTGGCGACGCCGAACACAACGCGACCGTCGCCCGGGAGACCTTCGCCGGTCGGCCGGGTCCGGTCCGGGATGCGGTGCTGCTCAACGCCGCCGGTGCGCTGACCGCCTACCGCCCGCAACCGGACCTCGATCTGCACGAGCAGTTGCGTGCCCACCTGGCGGTGGCTGCGGCAGCGATCGATTCGGGCGCTGCCGCAGCAGTTCTGGCCGAGTGGGTCCGGGTCAGCAACGCCTGACCCGAGCTGTCGGCCTCGATCACTCGCCGATGGAGAAGCCTGCGTCGACGTCGGCGCTGGAGTAGCTCTTGAACGCGATGTGGGTTGCGGTGTGCTTGACCCCGGGGAGTCGGCTGATCGACTCGGTCACCACGTCGGCGATCTTTTCATGGTCGCGGACCCGTAGCTTTGCGATCAGATCGACGTCGCCTGCGCACGAATAGACCTCGGTGACACCGGGGATGTCGGCGACGGCCTGGGCGGTTTCGGGGATCTGGTGGACGTCGGTCTGGATCAGGACGATCGCGGTAATCATGGTCTCAGAGTAGTGCCGGTTCAGTCGTGATCGATGTCGATGGTCCGATGTGCCGATCCGACGAGTTCGCGCCACTGGGCCCAGCGTCCGGCGCCGTGTCTGGGTAGGCTGAATCCGCTTGTGGCGCAGACGATTCGAACATCTGAACTGGTGAGCCACCGGAAGACCAGGGCGGTTTCTTCCGGCGGGGCACCGCAGAGCGGTCCGGTTTCGGGAATCACGGTCTCGGCGGATGCGGCGAGCAACTCGACGACCGGCATCGGGGGGACGCCGCGGGTCGCGACACCGGCGCTGGCCAGGCGTCCATGCCGGATGACGGCAAGGTCCCAGCCACCGCGCCCGTCGGGTGCGGCTGCGACGAGCTCGGAGATCCGGGCGAGCGCGGCCAGGCGCTGACAGCGTTCGAGGTGGGCGATGAGTTGATCGAGGCGGTCGCGCAGCCGGGCCGCGTTCTCGAACAATTCCGCCTCGGACAGGGCTGTCAGTCGATCGAGTGCGGCCAGGATGGGTGCATCGCTGCGGCCCGAGAACAGGTCGGCCACCGCCTGGGCCCGCGGGCGGTAGACGCCGGCATCGAGCGCTTCGGCGCTCGCACCGTGGCAGCCGCCGACGATCCGTCTGCCGTCCGGACCGACCTCGCAGCGGTGCACACCGGTGGCACGTAGCGGTGTGCGGCAGGTGCGCAGTTCACAGAGTTCGGCGATGAGGTCGGCGATGTCATATGCAACGGATCGGGACCGGACCGGGCCCAGGGCAGTCGTGGTGGGCGTGCGGCTCACCTTCAGCCGTGGGAACGGCTCGTCGGTGAGGCAGAGCCACCAACCACGATGGGGGAACTTGGACCGACGGTTGTATGGCGGGGCATGGGCGCCGAGCAGGCGCAGTTCGCGGACCCCGGCCTCGACGCGGTGTGCGCATTGCACGTGATCGACGCGGGTGGCCAGATCCACCATCTCCCGGATGCGGGTACGGGTCTCCGACCCGGTGAAGTAACTGCGAACCCGACGCCGTAGATCGACCGCCGTCCCGATATACAGGACTTCGTCCGACGGTCCGCGGAACAGGTAGACGCCGGGTTCGGACGGCAGGTGGTCCGACAGTGCTCTCTTGCTGCGGGTGGCCGCAGAAATTCCGGGGAGATAGTCGCGCAGTTCCCTATATGTATGGACGCCCTGGTTGCCCACCCGCTCGAACAGGCGATGCAGTACCTCCACCGTCGCGCGGGCATCGTCGAGCGCCCGGTGCGTCGGCTGCGTCTGCACGGCGAACAGGGCGGCGAGGGCGGAGAGTTTCACCGTGGGCGCCTCGTCGCGGGTCAGGACCCGTCGCGCGAGTTTCACTGTGCACAGAACCCGATGGAAGTCCCACGGGTGGCCGAGGTCGTTGGCGGCGGCGCGCAGGAAGCCGACATCGAAGCGTGCGTTGTGCGCGACGATCACCGCGTCCTGGGCGAACTCCAGGAATGCCGGCAATACCTGATCGATGGTCGGCGCCCGGTAGACCATCGCCTCGGTGATCCCGGTCAACCGGACGATGTGCGGGGGAATGCCGCGACGGGGGTCGACGAGTGTCGCGAAATCACCGAGCACTTCGCCGCCACGGATCTTGACCGCCCCGATCTCGGTGATGCGATCGTCGGTCGGGCTGCCGCCGGTGGTCTCGAGGTCGACCACGACAAACGTCGTCTCGCGGAGTGGCCGGTCGTCCGGATGCGCCAGGGTCGGGTCATCAAACGACATCTGGGCCCCGATGACCTCACTGACACCACTCACGCCACTCACGCGACGAACACTAGTTCGAGCCTCCGACAGCACTGCGTTGTCGGGGGTGGATGTTTGGGCCGCGGAAGGCCGGGTACAACATCCGAGATGTCTTGTCGGAGGGTGCCGCTAGCGTCTCGAGCGACGTAACAAAAGTCGGCCTCATCTCGTCTCCGGGTAAACCCTGAGGGCCCCGAGACCGAGATGAGAGGCCCAATGAGACGGAGATCACATTGCTCATCGAATGCAGCACCTGCCCGGGCCGTCCTGTCGAGTGTGACGGCTGCATGATGACCGTCTTCATGGGCCCCGTAGGGGTCCGGAGCAGCGAGGATGCGGAAGTTCGCTGTGATGAATTCGTTATTGATCACGAGGCCCGCATAGACGAGGCGGTCGCGATGTTCCGTGCCGCGGGCATGCTGGGCAAGTCTGAGACTCACGATCACCGCAGGCGTATTACCGCAGCTCAAGGGTACTTTTCGGACCAAAATCAGCCCCGTTTGTGGGCTGTGTGACGCAACACGCCGGACGGACCCTGTCGTCCTTCCGGTGGACATTCGCCATCACGGTTTCGTAACCTTTCTGAGACCTAACGAAAGTGTTCACTCCATCCGGAGGAATCGTCAGGTCGCCGCTTAATCACCAACACGGTGAACCGGGGAACCATCTGATGCAGACCACAAGTCCGCATTCGGGGTGAATCCCATCGAACCCTGAGGTCTCAACGACTTTGCGGGTTCACCGGGTAGGGCCATCTTCCGGCCCGAATCCGACAGCTAACTCGGTCAGCGGATAGGGAAGAAACAAGGAGATCTCGCTTCGTGGCGAAACATCGTTTGAACAAAGAAAGCCGTGGCGCCAAGAGTGCCCGCGGTGCACTCATTGCCGGTTCGATCACTCTCGGCACCCTGGGTATCGCCGCAGCGCCTGCCTTCGCCGCACCGGTGACCGTCCCCGGTGTCGGAACTTTCGACATCCCCGGTCTCACCCCGGAAATGATTCCGAATGAGCTGAAGCCGGAAAACCTCCTCCCCGGCGTCGCCGCTGCGCCCGCGCCTGTCAAGGCTGCCGGTCAGATCGCTGCGGACGCCGCAGTCAGCAAGATCGGTTCGCCGTACGTCTACGGCGCAGCCGGCCCCAGTGCTTTCGATTGCTCGGGTCTCGTCTACTGGTCGCACCAGCAGGCCGGTCAGACCATTCCCCGGGACAGCTACGGCCAGCTCGGCGGAGGCACCAGCGTCAGCGCTGCGAACGCCCTGCCCGGCGACGTCGTGATCTACAACGGTGGCGGCCATGCCGGCATCTACGTCGGCGGCGGTGAAGTCGTGCACTCCTCGACCGAGGGTGTGCCCGTCGCCCGGATGGCTCTCGACGGCATGTCGATCGTGGACATCCGCCGCTACTGAGCAACCAGAACTGAACAGCCATTGGGCGGGTCCGCAGAGTCTTGCGGTCCCGCCCGACGGCATCCGGCAGCCTTTACGGCGCTGGTGTCCGGCGATTCACATCGCCCGCCCATGCGCGCTGTGTAGCCTGGCCGGGTTGGTCAAATGCAGTGCAGGGGATAGGTCGTCGGGTGACCGCCATCGACCGGAATTGTGAACGTCGGTCAACAAGGAGTTGTCAGAGTCGTGGTGCGTGAGGGATATGCCGCCGTGATGCGGACTGTGGTCGCCGGTGTGGTCGTGGCGTTGGCCGTCGCCCTGGGGGCCGGTGCGCCGGCGGGTGCCGAACCTGCTCCGCAGAGCCCCGACGTGATGCTGGCCGACTACACCAAACTCGGGCGTGAAGCCGAACAGGCCACCGAGGCGATCCACACGGCGACCATCGAACTCGGCAAACAACGCGAGGCCGTCGCCGCTGCGACCAAGGATTCCGAGGCGGCCGTGGCCAATCTCGCCGCACTCGACAAGCAGGCCGCGGATCTGCAGGGCGCGGTCGATGCGCTCGTCACCGCGAGTTACAAAGGGGCCCGGGTCAATCGCCTCTACGCGGTGCTGGTGAGTGATTCGCCGCAGTCGCTTCTCGACCAGATGGCCGGCCTGGAGATGATCTCGCGCCAGACCGTAGCGGACGTGAAGATGTTCACCGCCGCGAAGTCGAACGCGGAGAAGGCGCAGAAGACCGCGGCCGACGCCAAACTCAAGGCCGAAGCCGCTGTTGCCACCGCCGAGAAGACCAGTGCCGACCTGCAGGCCCAGCAAAGTGAGCGCGTCTTCAAGGCGACCGAGATCCGGGCCATGTACCAGGCACTGACCGGCAAGCAACTCGCCGAACTCGCCGGTGCCAGTGTCGACTTCGACCCGAAGCTGCTGCCCGCCGGTACCGCTCCGGAGGTGGTCGCGGTTCGTGCAGCGATGACCCGGGTGGGGGATCCGTACGTCTGGGGCGCCACCGGTCCCGACCAATTCGACTGTTCCGGACTGATGGTCTGGGCCTACAAGCAGGCCGGAAAGACGTTGCCGCGGTCGAGCCAGGCCCAACTCGCCGGTGGAACCGAGGTCTCCCGCGACGACATGCGACCCGGTGACCTGATCATCTATTACCCCGACGCCACCCATGTGGGTATGTACGTCGGCAACGGGTACGTGATCCACGCGTCCACCTTTGGTGTGCCCGTGGCGGTTGTCCCGGTGGACAAGGGTGGCCCGTTCAACTCGGCCCGTCGGTACTGATCATCTCGGTGCGCAAGGGGCTCGACGCCCTCGCCCCCCGGACCCGGCGCGCAGTCTGGGCAGTACTCGCGGTGGTGCTCGTCGCCGTGGTCGCCATCGCGGCCATCGTCATAGCCCGTGACCCGTCCCAGGATTCGGCATCGGAGTCCGCCGCGCCCGCCGCGCGGCCTGCGAATCCGTATGAACAGGCGCGGACACTCGGCGTCACCCTCACCCTGCAGGCCTATACCGACGCGTTGCGGGCCGATGACCCCGACAAGGCGCTGGCGCAACTGGACCCGTCCGCTGATGCCGCTCTGCGCAGTCGGACCGAGCTCAGTGCTGGCGGCGTCCCGGATCTGCCGTTGACGACCTTCGAGTACCGGCTCGCGGACAGCCGCGACTTCGAACGCCGGGTGCCGAGTCAGATCCAGGACACCCTCGACGCTGCCGGCAGCGTCGATTCCTGGGTGGCACCGGTACAGCTGCGCTATGCGTACGCGGGTATCGACCCGAAAGTCGTGGTGGTCGACATCCCGATGGTCATGGCCCAGTACCCGGACGGATGGCGCATCGTCACCGAAGCAGCGCCACTGTTCGGCGAGGCACCGACTCCCGGCCAGGTCTGGCAGTTCCCGACTCCGGGTGCACAGAAGGTCGTGACGAGTCCTGGTGAGTCGCTGGTGCTCACCAATGGCGGTGACCGCCGATTCGCCGACGAGATTGCCGGTGAGCTTCCGGCCGCGGTGACCTCGGTGAGTCGGTTCTGGGGCACGAAATGGCCACAGAGCGTCGGCGTGATCGCCGCGGACACCGACGACGAGTTTCGTTCGATCACCGGAGCCGGTGGATCAGACGCGGAGGCCGCCGCCGCGGTGACCGTCTTCACCGAGATCGAGAGACCGGACGGGGCGGCGCCGACCGCCATCGGTCAGCGAGTGGTGTTCACTCCCCAAGCGGCACAACTCGATTCCGGTGAGCTGGGCGTGGTCCTGCGCCACGAGGTGTTCCATGTGGCGGCCCGGGCGGTCACCGCGGAGAATGCCGCCACGTGGGTCACCGAGGGGGTCGCGGAGTACGTCGGCCGTAGCGGCACCTATACGGAGCTCTCGCAGGCGGCACCGGCCCTGGCGCAGGAGATGACGACCTCGGGGCCACCGGCAGACCTGCCGAGCGATGCCGACTTCTCGCCGAGCAATCCCGACGCGGCCGTGTCGTATCAGTCGGCGTGGTCGGTGGCCGCCTTCGTCGCCGAGACGTTCGGACCGGACGAGCTCCGGAACTTCTACGTCGCCCTGGCCGGTGCGGATCAACCCGTCGACCCCGCGCTGGTGGTGGCCGCTCAGGACACCGCATCCACAGTGGTGCTGGGGATCTCCCGCGAAGAACTGGTGCGGCAATGGCGCGATTGGCTCTGGGCGCAGATACGGTGAGCTGATGCACCGGACCCTGTTGGTCACCAACGACTTTCCACCCCGGCAAGGGGGGATCCAGTCGTACCTGCAGAATCTGGTCGATCGGCTTCCGGCCGACGACATCATCGTCTACGCGCCGCGCTGGCGCGGGGACAGCCACGTCCGTTTCGATGCCCAGCAGCCGTATGAGGTGGTGCGGCACGGGACGACATTGATGTTGCCGACGCCCTTGGTCGCTCATCGGGCGGCCGAGTTGGTGCGTGCGCATCAGGTGGACACGGTGTGGTTCGGTGCGGCCGCGCCGTTGGCGACACTGGCAGGCGCGGTCCGGCGGGCCGGTGCCGACCGGGTGGTCGCCAGCACCCACGGCCATGAGGTGGGCTGGTCGATGCTGCCGGTGGCCCGCCAGACACTCGGCATGATCGGCCGCAACACCGACGTGATCACCTATGTGAGCAAGTACACCCGCGGCCGCTTCGCCGCCGCGTTCGGAGCGCACGCAGCGCTCGAACACCTACCGCCCGGCGTCGACGTCGACCGGTTCGCCCCCGATCCCGTTGCCCGCCAGGTCTTTCGGGAGCGGCTGGGGCTGGGCGATGCGCCGACCATCCTGTGTCTGTCGCGGCTCGTGCCGCGCAAGGGGCAGGACATGCTGATCCGGGCGCTGCCACAGGTCCGGGAGTCGATCGCGGGGGCAACCCTGGTGATCGTCGGTGGTGGACCCGACGCGAAACGCCTGCGCGAGCTCGCGGCCGACACGGGGATGACCGACCACGTCCTGTTCACCGGGTCGGTCCCGGCGGACGAGTTGGCGAGCTATCACAACATCGCCGATGTGTTCGCGATGCCGGCGCGCACGCGTGGTCGCGGATTGGACGTCGAAGGATTGGGCATCGTGTACCTGGAGGCGTCGGCGACCGGAGTGCCGGTGATCGCAGGTGATTCGGGTGGTGCACCCGAGACGGTGCTGCAGGGCGAGACCGGGCTCGTGGTCGACGGGCGGTCGGTGTCCCAGATCGCCGAGGCGCTGACAACTGTTCTGGGCAACCCGGAGCTGCGCGACTCGATGGGCCGTGCGGGTCGTGAATGGGTGTGTTCCCGCTGGCGGTGGGAACACATGGCCGGTCGTCTGCGGCATCTGCTGTGACCGCACGATCACCGCGCACACGGGTCAAGGCAGGGTTTGTCGTCGGGTCTGTAAGCCGATATGTGAAGCTAATGCGGTGACCAGTATTCAGGTTGCCGATCAGACATTCATCGCGGCGCCACCCGAAGCAGCAACAGCGGTGATAGCCGACCGCGCGAACTGGCGTCGCTGGTGGCCGGACCTGCGATTGACGGTTGTCGAGGATCGGGCACAGCAGGGTGTGCGGTTCAGTGTTGCGGGCCCGTTGGCCGGTACCAGCGAGCTCTGGCTCGAACCGGTGCTCGATGGCTTTGTGATGCACTACTTCCTGCATGCCGAACCGGTCGGTGAACTTCCCGCAGCGCCGCGGGCCCGCATGGACGCGGTGGCCGAGTTGAATCACCGGCGACGCGTTGCCGGGCGGGCGATGGCTTTCGAGGTCAAGGACCGGCTCGAGCGGGAGCGTCATGTCGGTGGCCCGACCGCGGCTGCGACGGTCGGAGCCGGCCCCATCGGGTCTGGACGCGCAGCCGAAGGCGGAGCCGGCCCCAACGGAAAGGCCGGCAGATGACCGACCGCACCGAGCAATCGATTGTCATCAATGCCGACGCCGGCGTCATCATGGCGGTGATCGCGGACTTCGAGAAGTACCCGCAGTGGGTGTCGGCGGCCCGTGAGGTCGAGGTCGTGAAGGCGGGAGCCGATGGTCGCGCCGAGCACGTACGGTTCGTTCTCGACGCCGGGGTCCTCAAGGACAGGTACGAGCTGAGTTACGACTGGTCCGCCAATGGGAACACGGTGACCTGGGATTTGATCACCAGCGAGCTGCAGACAGCCCAGCACGGGCGGTACTCGCTCGTTCAGCAGGCACCGGGGTCGACGAAGGTGACGTACGAGTTGACGGTGGACCTGGCGATCCCGATGATCGGGGCACTCAAGCGTCGTGCCGAGAAGGCCATCACCGACGCCGCGCTCAAGGAACTCAAGAAGAGGGTCGAAGGCTGATCGATCTAGCGCCCATCCACCTCGTCCTGGGACCGGGTGGTACCGGAACCTCCACCGTCGCCGCCGCCGGTGCGGTCGGTGAGCGGGGATCAGCCGGTGGCCGGTCCGAGGCGGGCCGGCGCGGCAAGACCCTGGTGGTGTCGCTGGACCGGTTTCATGTCGTCGCCGGCATCTTCGGGGTGTTTTCGGTTCCGGGACAAGTGATCCCGGCCTCTCGGCACGTCGACCTCCTGGAGCTCGACACCCTCGCGATGCTGGCCGATACGTG
The DNA here is from genome assembly GCF_059553395.1 of Williamsia sp. z34. Taxonomy (NCBI): domain Bacteria; kingdom Bacillati; phylum Actinomycetota; class Actinomycetes; order Mycobacteriales; family Nocardiaceae; genus Williamsia; species Williamsia sp. z34. The sequence goes on from NZ_JCANWW010000001.1 coordinate 538,059, forward strand.
GGGCAAGATCCGGGATGCCCTGACCACCGGCGCGCTCACGGGCGCCGCGGTCCCCGGGTCGGGTGAGGTTCTGGCGGGCCTGGACCCCGAAGAGATCCTCGGCATGCCGGGGGTCGAATCCCTTCTCGCGTTGCGGCGTATCCGCGACGAGGCTGCCTCCGGGCAGTGGTCACGTGTGGTTGTCGACACCTCGGGTGCGACCGACCCGTTCGAACTGTTCCGGGTCCCGCAGATGGTGGCCGACACCATCGAGCGACTCTGGCCCCGCCATCGTCGGCTGGGTGCGGCCACCGACAGCACCCGGATCGCGCGTGTGGTCGCGATACTCGATGCCCTGATCCGGGATTGTTCCGACATCGATGACCTGTTGTTCGATTCCGCCGGTGTCAGCGCCCATCTGGTGGTCGGGGCCGACACCCACGGGGTGCTCGCCGCGCGACGCTACCAGGCCGTCTTACAGGTGATGGGTCTGCCACTGACCTCTGTTCTGGTCAACCGCCTGATGCCGGACACCGGCGACGCACAAACGTCATCGGATTGGTTCGCTCGTAAATCCGCCGAACAGCGTTCCTGCGTGGAACAGTTGCGGGAGATCGGTGGCGAGGCCGAATTGATGTGTCTGCCTTGGCTTTCCGAACCCATCGATTCGGTGGTCAGGATGCGTGAGCTTGGGGCGCAGCTGGAGTACCGGCCGATGAATCCGGTCGGCCCCCGTGCCGCCGATGTGGCGCGCGAGTCGGGGACCGGTCTGGATTCGGTGTATCGGATGCGGTGGCGGCAGTCTCTGCCCGACCCCTCCGGACTCCGGTTGGGCCGGAGCGGGGACGACCTGATGGTCACCGTCAGTGGCGTTCGGCAACGCGTCCGATTGCCCTCGGTGCTGCGCCGGTGCGTGGTTCTCGATGCCCATTGGGATGATGGGTTCATGACGGTGCGGTTCCGGCCCGATCCTGATCTGTGGCCGAGCCAGTCGTAGATACGTAAGAATGGCGGGCACCGCACAACTGTCGTGACCGATGCGTCGGTTCCAACCGAGAGAGGGCCGAGTGGACGAACAGCACGACGGCTCGTCAGGCGGGTCTCGATCCGGGGGCGACCCGGACGAGTGGCGGGTACTGCTTGTCGGGCTCCTCGAGAAAGTCGACGTCCTTGCCGCAGGTCTGCCCGGCGGCGACTCCGGTCCCCGTGCGCGTGGTGCGGCCGGTGACGGTCAGGGCGCGCCGAGCGACTTTTCGGCGCAGATCCGGACCACGCTGGAGGTCATCATCGAGGAGGCCGGTGAGCTGATCTGGGAGATGCTCGGTCAGTTGATCGCGATCCTGGAGGCCATTCAGCAGGCGCTCGAACAGGTGATGGGGTCGACGCCCGGTTCCGCGGCGGCCACGCCCACCGCTGAAGGCGGGTGGCGCGAGCATTCCTACGAACCGATCACGGTGCACTTCGACGCGCCGGACGATCCACCGACGGGCGGCGGGTGAGCGGCGGGGCGTCCGGTCCGATCCGCCACGGGGGCGCCGGCGGCGGTGAGTTGGCAATCGGGATCGACATCGGCGGCACGAGTATCAGGGCCGCGGTCGTCGATGAGCTCGGTCGGGTTCACGACACGGTCCGCGCACCGACCCCGGGCACCGAAGTGGCGCTGCAGTCGGCACTGGATCGAGCGGTCGCGGAACTGACGAGCCGCTGGAGCGTGACCGCGGTGGGCCTGGCGGTGGCGGGATTCCTGACCGCCGATCGCCAGACCATTCGGTTCTCGCCCCACCTGCCGTGGCGGGAGGCCAGGGTGGCCGAGGACATGAGCAAACGGGTCGGGTTGCCGGTCTTTCTGGAACACGACGCCAACTCGGCGGCGGTGGCCGAGTATCACTTCGGTGCGGGGCGGGGACGCAACACCGTGGTGGTCACGATCGGTACCGGCATCGGCGCAGGGTTCCTGATCGACGGTGAGATCTATCGGGGCAGCTTCGGCGTGGCACCCGAGTTGGGGCATCTGCGGGTGATGCCCGATGGCCGGCCGTGTTCGTGTGGCAAGTACGGGTGCTGGGAGAGGTATTGCAGCGGTACGGCCCTGGTCGACACCGTGGTCGAGATGATCGCCGACGCCGGTGACTGGAACAGTCAACTCGCCCGCGAGATCATGGAAGACCCGGGCTCATTGACCGGGCGCCGGATCGCGGCCGCAGCGCACGACGGCGACGCGCTGGCACTGGCGGCGTTCGCCGATTTCGCGCGCTGGCTGGGGCTGGGCCTGGCCATGGTCTGCGATGTATTCGATCCGGACCTGGTGGTGATCGCCGGCGGTGTGGGGTCCTCGGCCGGGTTGTATCTCGACGAGGCACGCGAGCACTATTCGGCATTGCTCACCGGTGCCGGACATCGCCGGATGGCACGGATCCGTGGCACGCAGCTGGGGGAGGCCGCCGGAATGATCGGCGCCGCCCAGGTGGCGCGCACCGAGACGGCCGCCATGACGCGTCCCACGTCGGGGTCTTGACGCGTCCCACGTCGGGGTCTTGACGCGTCCCGCATCGGGGTCTTGACGCGTCCCGCATCGGGGTCTTGACGCGTCCCGCATCGGGGCGGTGACGCTGCCCCGGCCGGGTGGGTAAAGTCTCCAGTCGTATTGGGTTTTCGGCAAACAGCGGCGGGGCGTTCGTGGCTCGTCAGAGAGTGGGAAGACATGTGGTACTGGGTCTTCAAATACATCCTGATGGGACCGTTCCTCCGGGTCATCGGGCGGCCGAAAGTCGAAGGCCTGGAAAATATTCCGACCAAGGGGCCGGCGATCCTGGCCAGCAATCATCTGGCCGTCGTCGACAGTTTCTACCTTCCGCTGATGGTTCCGCGCCGGATGTACTTCCTGGCCAAGAGCGAATACTTCACCGGCACGGGCGCCAAGGGCGCGTTCCAGCGCTGGTTCTTCAGCGCGTCGAGCCAGATTCCCATCGATCGCACCGGGGCCGATGCCGCGGCGGGCGCACTGTCGGCGGCCAAGCGCAAGCTCGACGCCGGTGACCTGATGGCGATGTACCCGGAGGGGACCCGGTCGCCCGACGGTCGCCTCTACAAGGGCAAGACGGGCCTGGCGCGGGTCGCGATGGCCTGTGGCGTGCCGGTGATCCCGGTGGCGATGATCGGTACCAGCGACCTCAATCCGCCCGGGACGACGGTCCCGCGTCCGGCGAGGATCACCGTGAAGATCGGCAAGCCGCTCGATTTCAGTCGTTACGAGGGCATGGAGGGCAACCGCTTCATCGAACGTGCCGTCACCGACGAGATCATGTACGAACTCATGCGTCTGGGCGGTCAGCAGTACGTCGATGTGTACGCCGCGTCCCTCAAGGACAAGCCGGCCGGTCCGCCCGCGTCCACCTTGCCGGCCGCCTGAGCCCGGCGGTGCGTTACTTCTACGACTGCGAGTTCATCGAGGACGGGCACACCATCGACCTCGTGTCGATCGGCATGGTGGCCGAAGACGGCCGTGAGTTCTACGCGGTGTCAACCGAATTCAACCCAGACAAGGCGGGCCCGTGGGTTCGGGCAAATGTGCTTCCCAAACTGCCGTCACCGGCGTCGAAGGCCTGGCGTGGACGGTCGCGGATCCGCAGCGACATCTTCGACTTCCTGACCGAGGGCGCGGGCACGATCGAGCTGTGGGCCTGGGTCGGTGCCTATGACCACGTGGCTCTCTGTCAGCTCTGGGGTCCGATGACCGCGTTGCCGCGGGAGATGCCGCGCTACACCCGCGAGTTGCGGCAGCACTGGGAGCTCAACGGCCGGCCGGAGATACCCGCTGCGCCCAAGGATGCGCACGACGCGCTCGCGGACGCGCGGCACAACCTCAACAAGTGGCTGGCCATCGAGGCATCGCTGGGTACACCGCGCGCGTGACCTCGCCGTCTGTGTCCTGAGCGCAGGGCATTAGGCTGTTGGGGTGGTGAATTGGACCGTAGATGTTCCGCTGAACGAACTTCCCGAGCTACCGCCGTTGCCCGGCGACCTGGCCGAGCGCTTTGCCGATGCGATCAGCAGACCGGCGTTGCAGCAGCCGAGCTGGCCCGAGGACAAGGCCCGCGCGATGCGGACCGTCCTGGAGAGCGTGCCCCCCATCTGCCTGCCGAACGAGGTCGAAGAGCTCAAGGCCCAGCTGGCCGAGGTGGCGCTGGGACGTGCGTTCCTGCTGCAGGGCGGTGACTGCGCCGAGACGTTCGCCGACAACACCGAACCGCACATCAAGGGCAACATCCGCACGCTGCTCCAGATGGCCGTGGTGCTGACGTACGGTGCCAGTCTGCCGGTGGTCAAGGTCGCGCGGATCGCCGGCCAATACGCCAAACCCCGTTCGTCCGACACCGATGCCCTGGGCCTGCTGTCGTACCGCGGCGACATGATCAACGGCTTCCCGCCCGATGAGGCGGTGCGTGAACACGACGCCTCCCGACTGGTCCGTGCGTACGCCAATGCCAGCGCCGCGATGAACCTGGTCCGGGCACTGTCCGGTGCCGGACATGCCGATCTGCATCGGGTGCACGACTGGAACCAGGAGTTCGTCCGGACCTCGCCTGCCGGTGCCCGCTATGAGGCACTGGCCTCCGAGATCGACCGTGGCCTCAAGTTCATGGATGCCTGCGGCGTGCGCGATTCGAATCTCGAATCGGCGAACATCTACGCCTCACACGAGGCTCTGGTGCTCGACTACGAGCGCGCTCTGCTGCGTCTGGCCGACGATCCGGCGGATCCCGAGGGCGGCAAACTGCTCTACGACCTCTCGGCACACTTCCTCTGGATCGGGGAGCGCACCCGTCAGCTCGACGGCGCGCACATCGCCTTTGCCGAGTTGCTGTCGAATCCGATCGGACTGAAGATCGGTCCGGGCACCACCCCCGAGCAGGCGGTCGAATACGTCGAGCGTCTCGACCCGCACAACGTGCCGGGCCGTCTGACCCTGGTTGCGCGGATGGGCAACTCCAAGGTCCGTGAGGTGCTGCCGGGAATCGTCGCCGCCGTCGAGGCCACCGGCCACAAGGTCATCTGGCAGTGCGATCCGATGCACGGCAACACCCATGAGGCGAGCACCGGATACAAGACCCGGCACTTCGACCGGATCGTCGACGAGGTCCAGGGATTCTTCGAGGTCCACCACGCGCTGGGCACGCACCCGGGTGGCATCCACATCGAACTGACCGGTGAAGACGTCACCGAATGCCTCGGTGGCGCCCAGGACATCTCCGATCTGGACCTGTCCGGACGTTACGAAACAGCCTGCGACCCAAGGCTCAACACCCAGCAGTCGCTGGAGCTGGCCTTCCTGGTCGCGGAGATGCTGCGCGGCTGAGCGGGCGGGGACGGGCTCCGGGATTCGACGTCGGTCAGGGGATCGATGTGATGTCGACGGTGGAGCCCGTCTTGACCCGGTTGCCGGCACCCGGGCTCTGATTCACCACAATCGATATGTTCGAACCGGTCAGCCCCCGGCTGTTCACGTCGAGTCCGGCTTCGGACAGTTTCTTCTTTGCCGTTCCGACGGTGTCCCCGGTGACGTCGGGTACCGACACCGCGTCGGAAATGAAGATCTTCACGACCGGGTTGCGGGGGTCCACGCGCGCACCGAACGAAGGGCTGGCCGTGGTGATGGTGCCCGCCTTCGCTGTTCCGTCGGTGGAGGTTCCGCCGTCCTCGGCGATCAGACCGGCGTCCTGCAGGGTCCGGCGGGCATCGGCCGGGGTCTGCCCGGACACGTCGGGCACCTTGATCGCGTCGGAGACCACGAGTGTCACCGTGCTACCGGGTTCTGCCATCGTTCCGGCCGCCGGTTCGGTGCCGATCACGTCGCCGCCGTCGACGTCCGGACTGAAACGGGTGGTGACCGAGCCGGGTTTGAGCTTGGCCCCCTTGATGAGCCGGGTCGCCTCGGCCTGATCCCGCCCGGATACGTCCGGAATCGAAACGGGTTCGGGGCCACGGCTTGTCGTGATCTGCACCGTACTGCCCACCGGGACGGTTGTTCCCGAGTTGGGGCTCAGCGACACCAGAGAACCCTTCGGGGCGCTCGCGCTGTACTGCTGCCGGGTCACCTCGGGCACCAGCGTGTGTTCGCGAAGCATCTTCTCGGCCTCGGGGAGCGAGGTGCCGGAACCGAGCTCCGGAACCTTCGGCTGTCCGACCGAATAGGCAAGTGTCACATCGGAGAACCGGCTGACCCGGGTTCCGGGTGCGGGCTCGACCGACATCACCTCGTCCACCGGGACCTCGTTGTGGAATATCGGGTCGTCCACCACGTCGAGGCCGGCGTCCTCGATGGCCTCGGTCGCGGCGACCCGGTCCATGCCGTTGGTGTCCGGCACCGTGGTGAATCGTCCCGAACCGAGCCACCAGCCGCCGACACCGAGCAGTGCGGCGATCAGCACGACGATGAGCATCCAGATCAACGTGGTGCGACGGGATTTGCGGCGACGTTCGGCGTAGTCGGCGGCGTGTGGGGCAAGCACCGCCGAGGTCGGATGGTTCTGCACCGGCTGACCCGGATCGGGCGGGGACTGCGCCGCAGCGGGCGCTCGGGTGTCGGGCGGCAACGTCTGCACGCGGGTCGGATTGCGGCCGGCCGGCGGTGCCGCGGCCGCCGACCGGATCGGGTCGGTCCGGTCGGGATCGGCGGGTGGGGCCATCTTGCGGTCGCGGAAGGCGACCATCGTGTCGCGTTCGGCGGATCGGGTCGGCGCAGGCACGGTGAACGGCGGCAGTTCCAGGTCGGCCGCGATCCCGTCGAGGACCTCACGCATGTGGATGCCGTCGCGGTACCGGTCCTGCGGGTCACGAGCGGTCGCGGTGAGAACGAACTCGTCGAACTCGGCCGGGACGCCGGCGATGAGTGAACTCGGCGGCGGAACGTCGTTGTTGAGTCGCTGGTAGGCCAGGCCGAGCGCGGTATCGCCGCTGAACGGGGTTTTGCCCGTGAGCATTTCGAAGACGAGGATGCCGGTCGAGTAGACATCCGATCGGGCATCGGCGGAGGCCGTCTCGACCTGTTCCGGGGACAGGTAGGCCGCCGTGCCGAGGATCACGCTGTTGGATGTGATGCCCGCCGCGGCGATCGCCCGGACCAGGCCGAAGTCGACGACCTTGACCTCGCCCTCGTCGGAGATCAAGACGTTCTCCGGCTTGACGTCGCGGTGGACGAGTCCGGCCCGGTGGGCCACGCCCAGCGCGCCGAGTACGGGTGCCGTCACGGCGTTGACGGCGTGCGGTGGCATCGGCCCACGCTCGCGCAGCAGTTCGCGGAGTGTGCCGCCTTCGACGAGTTCCATCACGAGAAAGGCGTAGTCACCGTCGGCGCCCTGGTCGTACACCGGGACCAGGCCGGGGTCTTTCAACCGGGCGACCGACCGGGCCTCGAACTCGAGTCGGGCGAGGAACTGCGGGTCGGCCGAGAACCGCGGGTCCATCACCTTGACGGCAACCGGCCGGTCCAGTCGCAGGTCCATGCCGAGATAGACGCTGGACATGCCACCGCGGGCGATGAGCGCATCGATTCGGTATCTGCGCTCCAGGAGCGCACCCAAAAGCACGTCGGAGGGAGCGTTCACCGTGTCGAAGCCTTTCGTGATGGTGGTGGGAAAGTCGGTGGAGAGGTCGAACCGAGTCCACATTAGCGATGTGGGATCGAGAATCGGTCACGGCGCGGTCGAGCCGAGCGGCCGGGTCTGTGATTCGACGGTTCGACCTCTTGCTCGGTACCCTCGTGACCGTGGGTTCCGTACCGCTTTCTCCTGACACTCTTCCTGATGACGTCGACGTCCTGTCCGTCTCCCAGGTTTCCTCCCGAATGGGCTTTTCCAACAGCAAAGTCCTCAACATGATCACCGCTCATGAGCTGCTCGCGGTTCGCCGCGACGGACAGGTCGCGGTCCCGGAGTTGTTCTTCGATGGCTCCGACATCGTCAAGCATCTGCCCGGACTGATCGAGGTCCTGCTCGACGGCGGCTTCAGCCGTGACGAGATCATGCGGTGGCTGTTCACCGTCCAAGAAGATCTGGGGATCACGCCGGCCGAGGCACTGCACGGGCACTCGGCCCGCGAGATGATCCGCCGCGCGCAGGCTGCAGCCTTCTGACGTAGTCACGTTCGTGCCTGCCGCCGAAAGCTGCGGGTGTGCGGGCGCGTCACCCCGGAGCCGCGAAGAGTGCGCTGACCCATGCCTCGATGCCGCCGCGTGCGGCGGCAGCCATCGCGGTCGGGTGTGCGGTGAAGCCGTGTGGCGATTGTGGGTAGATCCGGAGGTCGACGTCGTTGCCCGCGGCCGAAAGTCGGGCTCCCATCGCCAGGTTGTCCTCGAGCAGGATGTCTTGGTCGCCGACGACCAGCAGGGTCGGCGGAAGCCCGGTCAGGTCGGCGAAAATCGGGGAGATGTCCGGGATGGTCCGATCCGCGACATGGCCGACATATGCCTCGAGGAAGTACTCGTCCGCGATGAGCCGGCCGGCCGGTGTGGTTGCGCTCAGATCGTAGGTTCCGAATTGGAGTACGGCGCCGCATAATTCATCGCTGATGCCGCGGTCCCGCAGGCGTAGCACTGTTGTGGCGGTGAGTGTCGCGCCGGCGGACGCGCCCCCGATGACCAGTCTCGTCGTCCCGAATCGATCCTTGGCCCGGTCGAGCAACCACAGCGCTGCGGTTTCGCAGTCGTCCGGGGCCGCCGGCCACGGACATTCGGGAGCCAGTCGGTAGTCCACACTCACGACGACGGCACCGATCGAATCGGCGAGCTGACGGTTGCGGCCATCTGAGCGATCAGCCGAATCCATGTAGAACCCGCCCCCGTGGATATCGAGGTAGATGCCATTCGCCGCGGTGCCATGAGGGACGAAGACCCGGACCGGCACCTGCCGCCCGTCCGTTTCGGCCACGACGGTGACAGCGGCCGAGTCGGTCGCCGGGGGGTGCTCGCCGCGCCTTGCCCTGGTTTCGCGGAGTTCAGCGACGCTTTGCGGTCCACTCATCGGACCTTTCGCGGCATTGAACGCCCGGGCCTCCTCGACGTGCATTGCCAACGCGGTGTCGGTCAAACTCTCCAGATCGAAGCGCAAGGCCGAACCCTTCCCGTGCTGCCGGGAGCTGTCATCAGAACAAGGATTGGGATCGGGCGATCACGTACATCCAGGGCTCGTCGGCATCGACGTGATCGAGCAGTGCCGGTGTCCATCCGGTCCGCGCCAGAACGTCACGCAATTCCGATTCGCGCCAACAGGTGAGTTGTTGGGGCAGGCCGGATTTTGCCGTGCTCCGATCCGATCCGGTGCCCTTCTTGATCGTGAAGGCGAGCACTCCGTCCGGTGCAACCGCCGCGTTCGCCCGCCGCAGGACGTCTTCGAACTCGTCGGGACTCAGGTGCAGCAGGACGGAGGTGGCCAGGATTGCGTCGTAGGGGCCTCCGAACGCGTCCGTACGAATGTCGAGAACGTCGGCGTGGTGCCCGTCGGCGCGCATCATGTCGATGAAGATCGCCGCGGCGTCAGTGCGCCGCACCCGGAGGTACTTGTCCTCGAGATACATGGCGGCCCGGCCCGGCCCGCTGCCGAGTTCCAACAAGAAGCCGCCAGAGCCCACGGCAATGGCGACTTGGTCGAGAAACGCGGTCAGATGCTCGCCGAGCGGCGGTGTCTGTTCCACATACAGCTTGGTCGCTGCTTGGTAACTGGTCAACGTCACGTGGCCCTCTGACTTCATGTACACCTTCGTGTTTGCTGTGGTCACTTGATTGTTGCCCTTCGCGCCATTTGGGTGGGCTTGCTTGCCGTGTCGATCCGAGAGGCGTTGCATGACCGCCTCGGAGCGGGCATTGTCGGGCGATGTATACGTGAGGGGTTTTCGGCACTACTCGCACCTGAGGTACGTGATGCACTGCTGTGCGGGAACTTTCGGACGTGTGGCCGTGGCCCCATGCTACCGGAAGGAATCGCCGGTCGGCTCGAAGTGCGGACTCGGCGGGCGATCGGTTTCCGGGTGCGGCGCCACGCCCGCAGTGGCCGCCGTGGATGTTCATCTCACCGCGCACCGCTGCCGAAGTCCTTGCGGCCGAGTGACATTGTCATGAAGGTACTGTTCGGGTCGTTGGTCGGATAGGTGCCGAAGGAGCCGCACTCGCTGAATCCGGCTCGCAGGTACAGCGCCCGTGCGGGTGCGAAGAACTCCATGCTGCCGGTTTCGAGTGAGACCCGGCTGATTCCGCGGGCGGTCGCGTCGGCGAGCGCGTGATCGAGCAGCGCCCTGCCGATGCCGGAACCCCGGCGGCCCGGCGAGGTTCGCATGCTCTTGAGCTCCTCATGTCCCACCGAAACAGGGCCCAGCCCAACCGTTCCGACCAATTCTTCGTCGAGGTACGCGACCCAGAGCCGGAAACCCGGTGACGTCCTCATGGAAGCGATCGTCAGCGCGTGCTGGCTCTGCTCAGGTGCGGTGGGGGCGATGTCATCGAGATGTGCCCGAAGGAAAGCCTGCACGGCCGGATCGTCGAGGTCCGCCGGTTCGATTCTCACCATCTATCGCCCGGTCCGGCCGTCGATCTGTTCGTGAATGATGTCGAGGTGCCACGGGGTTTCGACGCCGCGGACGCCCTCAGATGGTCTAGAAAGCCCACCGGTACTTCCTTTTCGGATGAACCGGGTACGCGGGGGTGGGGTGTCTGTGGCCACATGGTCCTCTCCGTCGGCGAATGGGGTTGGACAACATTGTGCCCGGCCGGTCTGACATGTTCCGGCTGTTCTCAAACGCGCTGGTCGCGGAGTGGGGTCAGTGCCGCCGGGTGAGGGCTGCAGCGATGTGGGTCAGACGTTTGCGTCGGGGGACGGTGGCGCGCCGGGTGAGTACGCGATAGTCGTCGGCCTCGACCTCGTCGAGAATCGCCCGGTACATGGTGAGCGCCGCACGGATTCCGGGGCGGCTGGCCGGGGTCAGGTGACCGATGCCCGGCTCGGCACGGCGGTATTCGGCGCGGGTCATCGCGATCAGATGTGCCAGGGCCCGGCGTAGTTCGGGTGGGACCTGGCCGGTCCGGCGGCAACGGCGGAGCATCGATTCATCGACGCCGAACGCGGCGAGATCGTCGGTGGGGAGGTAGATCCGGCCCCGGTCGAGATCCTCGCCGAGATCACGGATGAAGTTCGTCAGCTGAAATGCATCTCCCAGCGAACGTGCCGATTCGGTGGCCTGCGACACCGGCCCCACCGTCCCCAGGATCGGCAGCATCTCGAGGCCGATCACACTGGCGGACCCGAACATGTAGTCCCGGAGTTGCTCCATGGTGCGGTAGCGGCTGACGTGAAGAGGACTCTCGGGCAGGTCCATTCGCATCGACCGCAGGAAGGCCTCGAAGTATCGGTGGTCGATCGAGTAGGTGGCCACGGTGTGTGCGACCGCGAGCACCTCGGGCCGCTGCGGCCGGTATGCCGGGTCGTTCAGGGCCGCGGAGAGGTCGGCGTCGATCTCATCGAGGCGGGTCAGCCGATCCGGCCCGGTGTCGTTGTCGACGATGTCGTCGACCATCCGGGCAAACCCGTACAACGCGTAGACGCCACTGCGCTTGTCTTTCGAAAGAATTTGGGTGCCGGCGTAATACGTGCGGCCGTGCACTTTGGTCAATTCTCGGCAGTGTTCGTAAGCGGCTCTGAGATCGTCGGTCATGACAGGTCTTCGGCGGCGCCGCCGGCCGGGACGGGTGCCGGTTTCCCACGGATCACCCGGCGCAATCGGAGCGGATCGACCCGCACAAATGACCACCCGGCCAATCCCGCCAAGACCAGCGCCAGCAGGACATCGGTGAGTTCGTACATGTAGATCTCGTCGGTGGGCCCGAAGACCTGCAACAGGAACACCGAGAACACGATGATCGCCACGATGGCCCGCCGGTCGATCGCGAAGGCAGCGGCCAGCACCAGCGCCCACGTGTAATACCAGGGCAGGGTCGACGGCTCGAGTAGCAGGACGGCGAACATCGCCCACGCCATGCCCTTGACCGCATCCCGTTCGGATCTGCGGAACCACAGCCACACGCCGACCAGCGTCAGCGCCAGGATCACCGACCCGACGGTGCGGACGACCTCGAGCACCGGCAGCAACGGCAACGCGGTGAACGGAGAAGCGGCCAGGGTGATCAGATGGGCCACCGCGGTGGGGATCGTCAGCCAGTTGATGATCTTGTCGGCCCAGGTCAATCCGAGCAGCCAACCGAATCCATGCCCGACGATCAGGGTCAGGCCGCCGAAGATCACGGCACTCAGGCCGATGATCCAGGCCAACACCCGGACCACATCGCCCACTCGCACCGGACGCTCGGCGCGGATGTGCGCCAGCCAGATCCACAGGACGAACGGGATCGCCACACCGGCGGTGATCTTGATCGCGGTGGCCACCGCCAGCACGCTCATCCCGGCGATGTGGCGCCCCTCGACCACCAGCGTGACCCCGGCGACCAGGACGCCGATCATCAACAGTTCGACGTGTGGGCCGCCGACCAGATGGATCAGGACCATCGGATTGAGGAGCACGATCCAGATGGCCATCGACGGATCGGTGCCGAACCGACGGGCGAGGCGGGGCAGTGCCCACAACGTCAGCAGCAGGCCGGGCAGCAGGACCAGTCGCATCACCAGGACACCGGCGACCGGACTGTCACCGGTCGCCTCCGTCACGGCGCGGGCGATGGCCATGAAGCCGGGACCGTAGGGCGCGGTGGTGGTCGCCCAGACCTGGGCCATCGAATCGACCAGCGGCCCCGGGTTGACGGCGGGACCGTCGGAGTAGGGATTGAAGCCGTCGCGCAGCAGCGCGCCCTGGGCGAGATAGGCGTAGACGTCACGGCTGTAGAGCGGGATGGCGATAAGCAGGGGAGCAGACCAGGCCATCGATGCCCAGCCGATGACCGCTGCGGGTGTGGCCCCGGTCTTCTGGGTGTGCAGGGTGCGGCCGATCCGGACCCAGGCGATCACCATCAACGCAACACCGAGCCAGAAGGCGATGGTGCTCAGGGTTCGTCCGTGGCCGTAGTACATCCACGACAAGTTCAGGGTCTGCAGCGAGGTGTTGTTGCGGGGGATGTCCCCGACACCGAAGCTGCCGACGGTGATCAGCACCGAACCGATGAATCCGAGGACCACGTGGTGCCCGACCTCGGTGGCGCAGAATGCGCGCAGCGTTCGGACCGAGAACCCTTGCCGCCACCGGCCGGTGGCGGTGACCGGCTCAGGGGTGGTGGCGGGTACGGACATCTCGATGATCCTAGTCACCGGTGATGGGGGCGGCGGCCGGCATCAGTACTGCCGGCGGGTCATCGCGGTCGCCAGGTCGATCAGGTCGGCCTTGGCAGCCGGGGTTGCGGTACTCGCGGTCAGGGTGGCCAGCGCACTGCTCACCAGATCCTTGATCTGCTGTTCCACCTCGGTGACGGCGCCACTCGCGGTGATGATGTCGAGCGTCTGTGCCAGTTCGTCGGCGGTCAGAGCACGCCCGACCCGTTCGCGGAGTACGTCCGCGGCCGCGTGGTCATGGGCGTCGAGGTGGCCCAGCGCGGCCGACAACAGTGCGGTCCGTTTGCCGGCGATGATGTCGTCGCCTGCCGGCTTGCCGGTGATCGAGGGATCGCCGAACACCCCGAGCAGATCATCGCGAAGCTGGAAGGCGATACCGATGTCGGTGCCGAACGACCGCAACGATGTGATCAGTCCGGGGTCGGCGCCACCGATCGCGGCGCCGAGATGCAACGGTCGTTCGACGGTATAGGCGGCGGTCTTGAACCGCATCACGCGATAGGCGGCCTCGGGGGTCTCGTCTCCGGAGGCCTCCGTGGCGATGTCGAGGAACTGACCGCCGAGGACCTCGGTGCGCATGCCGCGCCAGATCGTCGACACCGACCGGTGGGTCTCGGGGTCGAACCCGGCCTCGGCGATGAGGTCGTCGGCCCAGGCCAGTGCCAGGTCGCCGAGGAGGATCGCCACGCCTTCGCCGTAGTCGGCCGCGTCGCCGCGCCAGCCTGCCTCACGATGGCGGGCCTCGAACTCACGGTGGATCGTCGGGAACCCGCGGCGGGTGTCGGAGCGGTCGATGATGTCGTCGTGGATCAGCGCGCAGGCCTGCATCAACTCGAGGGCGGCGCAGACCGACAGCAACCGGTCGGGATCGGTGCGGGCCGGTCCGGCGGCCAGGTAGCCGGCCCAGGCAAATGTCGGTCGGACGCGTTTGCCGCCGCGGAGGACAAAAGCAGACATCGCATCCACCGCATCGCAGAACCCCGGACCGATGTCGGCTGCCGTGGATGCGCGGTCTGCAAAGACCCGCTGCAAGAGGTCGGTGGTCGCGGCGGGAACGTCGGTCACAGACTGGATTGCCACGTCAACCACCCTACGGTGGGATGTGGCGGCGGCAGGCAGGCGGTCATCCCCGGCCGTCACCTCTATACTTGCCGGGTGAGTTCGCAGATGACGCAATCGTCGATCGTGAAGCGGCTGGCCGAACCCCACTCGGGTCCGGTGCCGTTCTCGGTCGAGTTCATGCCGCCCCGAGACGAGCAGGCCGAGGCGCGCCTGTGGCGCACCGTGCGGGTTTTCGAGCGAATGAACCCGGCTTTTGTCTCGATGACCTACGGTGCCGGCGGCTCCACCCGTGATCGGACTCTGCGGATCACCGGGGAGATCGCGCGCGAGACCACGTTGCTCCCCGTCGCTCACCTGACTGCGGTGGGGCACAGCATCGAAGAGTTGCGGGCGATGGCCGGTGGCTACGCCGACCAGGGCATCACCAATATCCTTGCGCTCCGCGGCGACCCCCCGGGCGATCCGCTGGGCGAATGGGTCAAGCATCCCGACGGGCTGGAGTACGCCGAACAACTCGTGCGTCTGTTGCAGGATCTCGGCGACTTCAACATCGGTGTGGCGTCGTTCCCGGAAGGGCACCACCGGGCTCCCGATCTCGATCACGACACCAAGTACCTGGTGTCGAAATTGCGTGCCGGAGCCCAGTATTCGATCACGCAGATGTTCTTCGACGTCGATCACTACCTGCGACTGCGGGACCGCGTCAACGCCGCCGATCCGGAGCAGGGTGCCAAGCCGCTGATCCCGGGGATCATGCCGATCACCTCACTCGCCTCGGTGCGCCGCATGGTCGAACTCTCGGGTTCGGTGCTACCGCCGGCCGTCGAGAAGCGCTTGGCCGAGGCCGCCGGTGACGGACCCGAGGAGAACCGGGAATCGGTGCGTGCCGTGGGTATCGACCTGGCCACCGAAATGGCACAGCGCCTGATCGACGAGGGTGCGCCGTGCCTGCACTTCTGCAGTCTCAACTTCGCCAAGGCCACCAGCGAGGTGCTCGAGCGACTCGGGATGATCTCGATCGCCGCCTGAGACGTCCGTCGAGCGTGCCGAAATCACCGCCGAACGTGCCGAAACTGCATGTGCGCGGGCAACATTGGCACGGTCAACGGTGATTTCGGCACGGTCGACGGTCGGATGGGCACGCTCGGCGGAGGGTTGCCGATCAGTGTGAGGTGGGACTGCTGTCGGTTCCGCTGTGGCCCGAATCGCCGGCGTTCTGGCTTCCCACGGTCTGGCTTCCCACAGGCTGGTGGGTGGCGTCGCCGGGACGCTTCTGCGGTGCGCCCGGCCGTGGTGACTGGTCACGACTGACCCAGGCGAGCGCCACCACAACGACGGCAACGGCCAGCGCGATTCCGGCCATCAGGCCCGTCCAGCCGGCGAAGGCCGCGGTCCCGGGTTCGTCGTAGCGGGCTTCGGCGGTCATCGGGGTCGCCTTGCCGATCTCCGGCTTCCAGGAGACGGCGTCGTCACCGTCCTGCTGGCCGTTGGTGGCACTGATGGGTCCGGCGAACTGGACCGAGAACTCGACGTAGTCGCGCTCGGGCGTGAGCCCCTGCAAATCGGCCGTGCCGCGGAAGGTGACCGCGTCGCCGCGGCGCTGGGCCTGCAGGTCCAACGTCACCGGGGCATCGGGGTAGGCGTCGTCGACGAGTTCGCCGAGCTGGGCGAACTGGCCGAGGGTCGCCTCGGTGAACGTGGCGCGGGTACCGATGAGTCCGTCGCGCTTGAACTCGGTCGCGGTGACGACCGTCTCGAGTGACTGCGGCACCGTGATCTGCGGGCCCTTTTCCTGCCCGATGTCCTTCTCGGCGAGGACGATGGCGCCCCACAACCGGTCACCGTATTGGGCGGGCTCGTCAGAACAGGCGGCAAGTGCCGGACCCAAGAGCAGGGCCAGCACGAGCAACACCGCACTCAGGGGACCGCGACGGCGGCGGGGGCGGGTGATCTCAGGCACGCAGCTATCGTGCCATTAGCCGGACCAGTCCGTGAGGAGGGCCGCTGATCGCGTCCGGTTGATACCCGGGCGGCCGATACCTCAAGGACGTCGGCGCGACAATGCCACAGCTGCCGGCACGCCCAGGATGCCCATCCCGATCAGGCCGTACGGAACCGCCGCGGGAAGCGTCGGATCGTCGAGGAACACCAGAAACGCCAGGGCCGAGCCGAGCCAGGTCCAGGTGAACCAACCCACCGGGGCGAGCGAGATCAGCGGTGTCACCGTCTCCGATTGCCGGTCGACGAGTGAGAGCAGCACGAACATGACACACGCCACGCCCGCCCAGCCGGCGAAGTTGGTGATCGGGATCTGATCGATGCCGGGGAGCCCGGCGTCGTCGGTGGACCAGGTCCACAATCCGGCCCCGACCATCTGCGGGTCGAGATAGAGATCCCAACCGACCATCCCGATGGTCGCCAGCGCGATCCGGATCGGACGGCGGCGACTGACCAGCGCGCTGATCCACCACATGCTGTAACCGCCTGCGGTCCAGGCCAAACCGATGATCACCGGTACCTCGGCCACGGATGGCCCGATCCGATCGGTGGCGTAGGAGTAGGCGCCGAACGGAAAGCCGGTCGCGACACCGACGATTTCGGCGGTCCAACCGACACCGGCCGTGGCCGCGAAGACCGCGACCGCCCGTAGCGGTCCGAGCCGGAAGGTGGCGTGCGCGATCATCGCCGCGGCCGCGGCCACGACCACGACCACGGTGGCCCGGTCGCGCGCCACGCCGTCGACCAGGGGATAGATGATCTGTGCGGCGATTGAGCCGGCGAGCAGGATCGCCGAGGTCCACAGCAGTGGCGAACGCTGCGCGGTGAGTGTGGTCGTCATCCCCATCGACCGCGGGTGATCCGGGCCAACGGGGATCGCCGGTCGGACAGAACCGCGGTTGCCGCGATCCGGCCGCTGGCGCCGCTGACCCCACCGCCCGGATGGGTCGAGGCCCCGGCGAGCACCAGACCGGGCGCACCGGGAACCCGGTGCCGCGCCAGTTCGGGATGCGGACGCCAGATCAGCATCTGATCCAGCGACATCTCCACGTGCATGATGTTGCCGCCGGTCATCCCGATCTCGGATTCCAGGTCCGCGGGTGTCTGGACGTAGGTGTGTTCGATGGAGTCGGAGAAACCCGGTGCATGCCGGTCGAGCTCATCGATGATCTCCTGGCCCGCGGTGGCCGCGAGGTCGGACCAGCTGCGTCCACCGGAGAGCGTGTAGGGATGCCACTGGGCCCACAGACTGGTCTGGTGCCGATCGGGCGGTGCCAGGGTCGGGTCGATCGCGGAGAAACTCATCGCGATCAGCGCGGGGCGCCGCGGCAGGTCACCGGCGGTGGCGTCGGCGTGCGCCCGGGCCAGGTGTCCGCGGTCGGTCACCAGCAGACCGAGCCCGCCGTGGACCGAGGTGTCTGCGGGTAGCCCGGGATACTGCGGCAGCGCGGTGCCGCCGAGGCGGACCGCCATGCCGATGCCGCCACCGATGCGGATCTGTGAGCGCCACCGGTCGGTGGCGGTGCGGTCGAACCCACCGGCCTGCAACAGGTCCAGTGTGGTGAGGATGTGGCAGGCGCTGATCACCGAACGTGCACGATGTGAGCGGCCGTCGGCGGTACGGACCAGCCAGTGGTCGCCCTGTTTCTCGAGGGCGGTCGCGGCGGACGACAGTTCGAGTTCGCCGCCGTCGGCATGGAGTTTGCGGATGAGGGCCTCGGAGAGGGCCCCGCTGCCACCGACGGCCCGGCCCGGGGGAATGGTGTGCATCGCCGCGGCGAAGCCGACCATGGGTGCGGTCCCGGGTTCGTTCATGGGCGGACCCGACTGTGCCCCGAACCAGGCCAGCGCGGCCTTGAGGTGCTCGGATCCGAACCAGTTGTCCAGGAGCGCATTCCCGGACATCAAGAATTCCTGCGAGAGACCGAGTCCGGCCGCGGAGCCGTTGCCGGGGATGCGGGCGGGCAGGCCCCAGAACGCCTTGCCGAGCGCGAGCGGTGAGGGAGACGACGTGAACGCCGACATCATCGCGGCCGACCGCGGCGCCCAGACGGCGACGAATCGACGGTAGGCCTCGGCATCGGCGGCACCGCAGGCCGTCTCGATCGACGCGATGGTCTTCTCGAGATCGCGATGGAAGACGATCGGGGGAGCATCGTCGGTCGCGGGGCAGAAGGCCCACGGGTCGCAGTCGATGTACTGCAGCCCGTGATCGGCCAGCGACAGCTCGTCGAGGATGGGGGTGTGCCGGATCATCAGGTGGGCCGAGGACCCCCGGTCGACGCGATAGCCCGGAAACCGCTCGACGGTGGAGACGGCACCGCCGGCGACACTGTCGCGTTCGAGCACCTTGACCCGTTGGCCGGTGGCGGCCAGATAGGCGGCCGCCACGAGGCCGTTGTGTCCGGAGCCGATGACTAGCGTGTCGATCATGTGGTCCTATCGCATTGGTAGGGCGCGGCCGAGGACAGCAAACGGCCTGGGATCACCGGCGAAGGTGAAACCGCGCAGCACGTCGGCAAAACCCAACCGGCGGTACAGACGCCACGCCCGGTTGTTCTCCTCGTCTACCTCGGGTGTCGAGAGCAGCACCTGTGGTTCGGAGCGATCGGCAACCAGGCGTTGTAGCAATTGCTCGCCGATCCGCCTGCCCTGCGCAGACGGATGGACGTGCAGTTCGGTCAGCTCGAAGTAGTTGTCGGTGAGGGCGCTCACGCGCTCCCGGCTGCATCCGGCGCGGACCAGCCCGCTGCGTACCTGCTGATTCCACCACTGGTCGTGGGCGCCGCTGTATCCGTACGCGATACCGACCAGGGCTTCCCGTCCGGCCGGACCGGGGGAGTCGATCGCGGCGACGGCCTTCCACCCGGGCCGCCGGATGTGGTCGTGCCACAGGGGCGCCCGTTGCACTTCGGTGCCCGGTGGGTAGTTCATCGCGGTGACGTACACGTTCAAGGCCTCGGGCAGCCAGATCTGTGCATCGTGGGCCGAGAGTTCGGCGATCCGGATGGGCACAGAAGTTTCCGCCTTTTTTGCTTGAGGGTTGTCGGTGTCGTTAGGTATATTGAATCTGTCGAACGGGTGTTCGAGGCTTCAACCTCCGCAAAGGCGCAAGCCGCATCGTTACCCGCTTTACGACATGAGGGCGACTCGGTGGCCGACGAGGGAAGCGTAGGCCACCGGGCCGACCCCGTATAGACACCGGCAGTCGGCCGGATAAGAGGCAGCGGAGAAGGAGGACCGGGATGTCGACGATGGCACGGAATCCCGCGCGGGACTCTCGGCACCGTGGGGCGGCTTCGGCCACGCGGGTCACCAGGCTGCCCGAACCGACCCAGATCATCGCCTCCCGCGAGATGTTGGAGCGAGCCGAGTCGCGTCTGCGCGAATCGGATGTCGTCACCGACGCCGCCGAGGCGTTCAGTGCCCTGTATCAATCGGCATTGCGTGCGGCCGGTGCGGTCTTGGCCGTCTCGGAGCATCCCACCCGCCGCCGCGGGTCGCGCAGTGCCTGGGCCCGGCTGCCGCAGGCGATGCCCGAGCTCTCCGGGTGGGCCACCTACTTCGCCGGACACTCTCGCCTGCGGGCCGATACGGAAGCCGGCATCCGGTCGGTCACCGAAGAGCAGATCGCGGAGTTACGGCCGAAGGTGGATGAGTTCTTACACGTGGTCGAGAGGGAAATCCTGCGACTCGAGCGGGGCAAACCGTCGAATATGCCCGCCGGTGCTGCGTGAAGGCTCCGAAATTACTGCTAACGGACCAAATTTGACCAACTTGTGGCGGGGAATGGTGGTTGGAACTTCCAACACCTCGTATCATCAGAGTTGGGTCCACCCGAGTGGGTCCGGGCAACCGGAATTGTCTCCTCTGGAAGCTCTACCGAAACCATGTGCTGAAGGAGGGGGCGGGTGCCACTCTCAGAGCACGAGCAGCGCATGCTCGAACAGATCGAAAACGCTCTGTACGCCGAAGACCCCAAGTTTGCGTCGAACGTGCGGTCGCGTCGCTTTCGCGGGTCCACTGCGCGCCGTCGACTGCAAGCTGCCGTGTTGTTCCTCGTCGGACTCGTTCTCCTCGTCGGGGGAGTTGTCATCGAGGTTCAAATCGGTGGTTTCCCCATTGTCAGCCTCATCGGCTTCCTCGTGATGTTCGGTGCGGGGCTGATGGCGTTGTGGGGATCACGTAGCGGACCGGCTCCCGGAGGCTCTTCGGGATCGTCGCCGCGCGGTGGCTCGTCGGGCCGCGAGCAGCGACAGGGACGCAAATTTTCTGAGCGGATGGAAGAGCGGTTCAACCGCCGCTTCGAGCAGGAGTAGACGCCGCCAGGCGCCGTTGATCGTAGAAGGCCGTGCATCGCATCGCGATGCACGGCCTTTTCGTCTGTTTTGAGGGCAGCTCGCCCACTTTCCACCCAGGCCCCCACTTTCTCCCACCTCCGGCATTTCTGTGGTCGAAGCAGGCTGAAGCGGCCCTTTTGGCTCCAAAAGGCCTCCGAGACGGCCTGTGGACACCCTGACTCAGGATTTTTCCCCCACCTGTCTACACCACCTTTACCTGCGGTCTTGGTGGCCGAATGCCGAACTCCGGGCAACTTGGGGTGGAAAGTGGTGGATTGTGGGGTACAGTGGTGCTCGTTGGTGGAAGAGAACCGGATTTTTCCTACCAACCTTGGGGTTGGAGGTGACGACACATGGCCAGCGCTATGTTCTTCGGCACTTACACACCCAAGTTGGACGACAAAGGGCGGCTCACGCTGCCCGCGAAGTTCCGAGACGCACTTGCAGGAGGGGTGATGATCACAAAAGGTCAGGACCGCAGCCTCGCAGTGCACATGCGGGATGACTTCTACGAGCTGGCTCAACGAGTGATGAGCTCGCCCAAGAATGATCCTGCTGCCCGGGCTTTTCAACGTCAACTGAGCTCGGGAACCGATGAACAACGGCCAGACGGTCAGGGGCGGATAACCCTGTCCCCGGATCACCGTCGTTATGCGGGCCTGGCCAAAGAGTGTGTGGTCATCGGAAACATGAGCCACTTGGAGATCTGGGACGCGCAGACATGGCGCGATTACCAGGATGAGCACGAGGAGAACTTCTCGAGCGTGGGCTTCGACGTCCTGGACACGGCCTGAGGCCAGGGACCAGAAGAACACGTGGGTGAATCGAGGCCTTTGCCCGATCCGACCCTGACGCACTTCCCCAGCGCCAGGTTCGACAACCCGCCCCTGACGCACTTCCCCAGCGCCAGGTGCGGAGATCGGGCAGGGACCAGGATCCACCCACACACCTGCCGGCCAATTGGCGCACCCGGACCGCACGAGAGGTAGCACAGTGGATCTCGCCGATGGCCCCTTCGGGCACGTCCCGGTCATGGCCGAGCGGATGATCGAACTGCTTGCACCCGCGATCACGCGACAGAATCCAGATGGCTCCGGCGCGATCTACGTCGACGGCACTCTCGGTGCCGGTGGCCATACCGAGCTCATTGCGCAGCGATTTCCGGGTGTGTCGATCATCGGGATCGACCGCGACATCAATGCTCTGAACCTGGCCCGCGAGCGACTGGCGCCGTTCGGCGACCGGATCACGTTTGTCCACAAGCGGTACGACGAGGTCGATGACGCACTCGAACAGGCCGGTGTCAAGAAATTCGATGCCGCTCTCTATGACCTCGGCGTCTCGTCGATGCAACTCGATCAGCCCGACCGTGGGTTCGCCTATGCGGTTGATGCTCCGCTGGATATGCGGATGAACCCCGACGACCCGCTGACCGCGGCCGATGTTCTCAACACCTACGGGCACGGCGAATTGGCCCGTGTCCTATCGGAATACGGCGACGAGAGATTCGCGGGCAAGATCGCCTCTGCTGTGCTGCGTGAACGTGAGATCGAACCGTTCACCACCAGTGGCCGGCTCGTGGAACTGCTGTACCGGACCATCCCCGCGGCCACGCGACGTACCGGTGGACATCCGGCCAAACGTACATTCCAGGCCTTGCGGATCGAGGTCAACGGCGAGCTGACCTCCCTGAAGGCGGCTCTGCCCGCTGCGCTCTCTGCATTGAATGTGGGTGGGCGCCTGGCGATCATGTCGTACCAATCACTGGAGGACCGGATCGTCAAACGCGAGTTCGTCGAGCGGACCAAGTCGAAGACGCCTCCGGGACTCCCGGTCGACCTTCCTGGAACCGCACCGGATTTCGCGATGGTGACCAGGGGAGCGGAACAGGCTTCGGACGAAGAGATCGAACACAATCCGAGATCGGCATCCGTGCGGGTTCGGGTCATCGAGCGGATAGCGGGGGGTAAGAAGTGACGGTCACCGACGACAATCTCGCCACCGGGCGTCGCCGCGATGCCGACGCTTCGCGAGCCAGGGCGTCGGGTGCGAACAGGCAGCGCTCGGCCGCGGCCGAGAAGGCGCTGGAACGTCGACGCAAACGCCTTGGCACCGAGGGGCTCTCGTCGACATCACGGCATTGGCAACGTCCAGAAAGTTCGGCCGTGCCGGTGCAGAAACCGGCCTTGTGGGGACGCATGCGGAATGCGCCGGTCCAGGCGATGCGCCGGGTCCCGTTCGCGGTGGTGGTCGTCGGGATGCTGTTGGCCGGATTGGCACTGACGCTGTGGCTTTCGACCAAGTCGGCGCAGGATTCGTATCAACTCGGTGTCGAACGCGCGTACAACGAGCAGTTGTCCGACCGTCGTGACGCCCTCAAGAAGTCATACGAGTCTGGTGATTCGGCCCCCGAATTGTCGGAAAAGGCAACTGATCTGGGCATGATCCCGGCCACGGACGTGCCGCGGATGGTCGTCGGTCCCGACGGCCGGGAGTGGGTCGTAGGGGAGATCAAGCCCGCTGAGGGTGACAAGGCGCCGTCGATGAACAACGGTCCGAAGGCGACTGCGCCGAGGCCGACGGAGCGGGCCGCACCTGCCCCGACGCCACCTGGAGCCCAGGGTATTCCGATCCAGGGAACGCCGGTCACCCCGGGCGCCGACGCCGCCAACCCGTTGCCGACCGCGCCCGATGTGCCGGCCGTGGCCACTCCGGTCGAGCCACCGACGGCACCGGCCTACTCGAATGTTCTTCCATCCAATGGCGGCGCGCCGGGCGCAAATTCGCGCGAAGTCGGTTAGCGCAGCAGACAATTGACAACCATGAAGGTCTCATTTGCGATGACGGTCAGGGCGAATGGATCTGCTGACGCTCGGTGCCGCCGGTGATGCGGCCGAGGAATGCGGGCAACCCCCGCACCCGGCAGCGTCCGGTGGGCCGGGAGCGGGTCGGCCCCTCCCGGCGTCCACGGGGACGTCAGGGAACGGGGCCTGCCGGATATCGCGACGGCGACCACCCGGACAACGCACCCCGTGCCACCGCTGGACGCACCAGTTTTCCCGCCGGTGGTTCACACCACGGGAGCGACGACATGATCCGCACCGGTCGGCAGTTCCTGCGCCGGCACCGGGTGGCCACGGTGCTCATCTTCCTCGTGGTGGGAGCGGTCACGGTGAAGATGGCGATGCTGCAGATCGTCGACGGGCCGTCGTTGTCGGCCGAAGCGGCGAGTCAGCGTGCGGTCACCGAGGTGCTGCCCGCGAAACGTGGTGCCATCGAAGACCGTAACGGCAAGGCGATCGCATACACCGACGATGCGCGCGCACTGACCTTCCAGCCGGTCAAGGTGCGCAAGGAGATCGAAGAGGCGCATCAGAAGAATCCGGCACTGCCGGACCTCGACACCCGGATCGGCGAGATCGCGCGCGGGATCCGTGAGGAGCTCGGCAACGAGTTCGACGAGTCGTCGCTGCGTGAACTCCTGCGCGGTGACGAGACTTTCGTCTACCTGGCGCGCGCGGTCAGCCCGGAGTCCGCGAACAAGATCATCGACGAATTCCCTGAGGTCGGTTCGGAGCGGCAGGACGTTCGGCTGTACCCCGGTGGGGAGTTGGCCGCGAACATCGTCGGCGACGTCGACTTCGACGGAAACGGTCTGATCGGACTGGAATCGTCGATGGATTCAGTGCTTTCGGGTGCTGACGGGTCGCGCACCTATGACCGCGGCTCGGACGGAGCGGTCATCCCGGGTAGCTCTCGCAACCTGCATCCGGCCGTGGACGGCGCCACGGTGGAGCTGACCATCGACTCGGACATCCAGTGGTACGTCCAGAACCAGGTCCAGCTCGCCAAGGACCGCTCGGGAGCGGTGAACGCCTCGGCCGTGGTCATGGACGTCAAGACCGGCGAAGTTCTGGCAATGGCCAATGACAGCACCTTCAATCCTGCCAAACCCCTTGACGAGCAGGGTGATGCGCAGCTCGGTGATCTCCCGGTCACCTCGCCGTTCGAGCCCGGATCGGTCAACAAACTCGTCACCGCCGCGGCCGCGATCGAATACGGCGTCACCACCCCGGACGAAGTCCACCAGGTGCCGGGAACGATCACCATGTCCGATGCCACCGTGAAAGATGCCTGGGCGCATGACGTCGCGCCGTACACGACCACGGGCATCTTCGGTAAGTCCTCCAACGTCGGGACCCTGATGCTGGCCGAGAAGGTCGGCGAGGACCGATTCGCGGACATGCTCGCGCGTTTCGGCCTCGGACAGAGCACCGATGTCGGACTGCCCGGTGAGAGCGGTGGCGTCGTGCCCGACCGCACCCAGTGGTCCGGTGGCACCTTTGCCAACCTCCCGATCGGTCAGGGCCTGACGATGACCCTGCTGCAGATGACCGCCATGTACCAGGCGGTGGCCAACGACGGGGTGCGGATCCCGCCGCGGATCATCAGGGCGATCAACGGGGAGGGCCAGCCGGGTACGACCGAGCCACCTCCCGGGATCCGCGTGGTCAGTCCCGAGACCGCCAAGTCGGTGCGCGACATGTTCCGTTCGGTCGTGCAGAACGACCCGATGGGCGTCCAGAACGGCACCGGCGTGAAGGCCGACGTCCCGGGTTACCAGATCAGCGGCAAGACCGGTACAGCGCAGCAGGTGGATCCGAAGTGTGGTTGCTATTCCAACGAGGCGTACAACATCACGTTTGCCGGAATCGCGCCCGCCGACAAACCGCGATACGTGATCGGCATCATGCTGGACAACCCGAAACGGAGCAGTGATGGCACCGGTGGACAGAGCTCTGCGCCGCTGTTCCAGACCATCGCGTCCTGGATGCTGCAGCGCGAACAGGTACCACTGTCATCCGCCCCGACGCCGCCACTGGTCTTGCAAGCCGGGTGACCCCACGGCGGTATGTTGAGGCAATGTCTGCTCCCGATAGTTCGGTGCTGCGCCCTGCCCTGGTCACCCCGACCTCGGTCGAGGCTCTCGCGGCAACCGGCAACGCACAGATAGACCTGATCGGCGCGGCGACGGTACAGACCGCTGTGCGCGGTGTGACCCTGCGGGCTCAGGATGTCCGGCCCGGTGATCTATACGCGGCGCTACCGGGCAACCGATTCCATGGCGCGCAGTTCGCCGCGGATGCACTTGCAGCCGGTGCGTCGGCAGTGCTGACCGATCCTGCCGGCCGCGACATCGTCGCCGGTCTCGATGGATCCCACGACTGTGCGGTGCTGGTTCATCCGCAGCCACGGCAGGTCCTCGGTGACGTCAGTTCACAGATCTATGGCCACCCCTCCCGGCATCTGACACTGATCGGTATCACCGGCACCTCGGGCAAGACCACCACGAGCTACCTCACCGAGGCGGCGTTGATGGCGGACGGGCACTCGGTGGGCCTGATCGGCACCGTGGAGACCCGGATCGCCGGGATCCGGCAGCCCAGTGCATTGACGACGCCGGAAGCCCCACAGCTACAGGGACTGTTGGCCGCGATGCTCGAGCAGGGCGTGGATTCGGTGGTGATGGAGGTCTCGAGTCACGCGCTGTATCTCGGACGCGTGGACGGGAGCCGATTCGCGCTGGGTGCGTTCACCAACCTCTCGCAGGACCATCTCGATTTCCATCCGACCATGCGCGATTATTTCGACACCAAAGCGCTTCTGTTCAAGCCGGATTCGTCGGTGCATGCCGAGCAGTCGGTGATCTGCGTCGACGACGACTGGGGACGCGAGATGCTGCAGATCGCCGGACCCGGTGCGATCAGCGTCTCCACTTCGGGATCGGCGCAGGGCGTCGATTGGCACGCCGGTCCGTCCGATGTGGCGGCAGACGGCGCCCAGCACGTGACGGTGACCGGGCCGGACGGCCGGACATACGAGATGGTCGTGCCGATGCCGGGCCGATACAACGTCGCCAATGCGCTGACCGCCGTTGCGCTCGCCGCCGGTGCCGGTGTGCCGGTGGCGACGGCAATCGAGTCGATCGGTGGCGTTGCGGTGCCCGGACGCGTCGAGCGGGTGGTCCGCGGCCAATCGTTCCTGGCCGTTGTCGACTACGCCCACAAGCCCGCTGCGCTCGAGGCAGTCATCGGCACCCTTCGCGGTCAGAGCGAGGGCCGGATCGCCGTTGTCGTCGGAGCAGGCGGGGACCGCGACACCGGTAAGCGCCCGATCATGGGTGAGGTGGCCGCGCGCGGCGCCGAATTCGTTGTCGTCACCGACGACAATCCGCGCACCGAAGTCCCCGAAGAGATCAGGGCGCAAGTGGTCGCCGGAGCCGAGGCGGTACCGATGGCCGAACGCCCCACGGGTGCCGAGCCGGTCCGGGTGATCGGCGACCGAGCCGAGGCGATACGTGCCGCCGTCCGCTGGGTCAGGCCCGGCGACGTGGTGCTGGTGGCCGGCAAAGGTCACGAGGCAGGTCAAGAGATCAATGGCGTCAAACATCCTTTCGATGATCGAGTCATCCTGGCCCAGGCGATCGATGAGCTTGAAACGCAACACAATTCGACTGACACGGAGTCTTCACAGTGAGTAATACCGATAGTGGCCGGGCCGAGCAGGTGGACCGGGTCGACACCGGGGCGGTACGCGCTGCCCTGCGAGACTTGGCCGACGCGGTACACGCCGCGCCGCAGCGGCGCAGTTGGGCGGTGCTCGGTGAGATGGACATCCCGAAGGATCTCGATCCCGAAGACCGGCTTGCGATGACGCGCTGGGTGGTCTCGCACGACGAACTCGGGCGGCTGGCCGTGCGCCTGGACATCGGGCAGGTCATCTGTGTGGGAACGTCGCGGGCCGTCCACGGGCTCCACCAGGGGGCGGTCATGGAGGGCTCGTGGGGTTCGGAGGCGGTCCTGGTGTCAACGCCGCAGGAGGCGGCGGAGATACTGGACGCGCAATTCGGCGAGCACGACGTGGTGCTGGTGATGGGTGGGCGCGATCTCGGTCTCACCGAATACCTGACCGGCCGCGGCCACCGGACGCCGGGCGGCGATCCGGCATGAGTGCCTTCGATCACAGCGTTGATATTCGACAGATAGGGATGTTCAGGTGAGGCAGATCCTGATTGCGGGCGTGATCTCGCTGGCGGTGGCGATCTTGCTGACCCCGGTGTTGATCAAGGTCTTTTCGCGTCAAGGCTTCGGTCAAGAGATCCGCGTCGAGGGCCCGGCGAGCCACCAGACCAAGCGCGGCACCCCGTCGATGGGTGGCGTGGCCATCGTCGCGGCACTGTGGGCGGGCTACGGGGGATCGCATCTGTTCGGGTACATCTCGGACGGCAGTGGCCCGACGGCCTCGGGCATCCTGGTGCTGTCGCTGGCGACCACGCTGGCGCTCGTCGGCTTCCTCGACGACTTCATCAAGATCCGCAAGCAGCGCAACCTCGGGCTGAACAAGACCGCGAAGTCGGTGGGTCAGCTCATCGCTGCGTTGCTGTTCGGTGTGCTGGCACTGCAGTTCCGCAATGAAGCCGGTTACCAGCCGGCCAGCCCGAAGCTGTCCTACGTCCGCGAGATCGATGCCATCGCCATGGGCTCGGTGGTCTTCATCATCTTCGTGTGGCTGGTCGTCTCGGCCTGGTCCAACGCCGTCAACTTCACCGACGGTCTCGACGGCCTCGCCGCGGGCTCGATGGCAATGGTCCTCGGCTCCTATGTACTGATCACCTTCTGGCAATACCGCAACGCCTGCGTCGGTGGACCCAAGGCCGCCGAGCCGGGCTGCTACACGGTCCGTGATCCGCTCGACCTGGCGCTGATCGCCGTCGCCGGCGGTGGTGCCTGCCTGGGATTCCTGTGGTGGAATGCCGCCCCGGCAAAGATATTCATGGGAGACACCGGATCCCTGGCCCTCGGCGGACTGCTCGCCGGCCTGTCGATCACCACCAGCACCGAACTCCTGGCCGTCGTCGTCGGCGCCCTGTTCGTTGCCGAGATCATCTCGGTCGTCATCCAGATCGCGGTCTTCCGGACCACCGGTAGGCGGGTGTTCCGCATGGCGCCGTTCCATCACCACTTCGAACTGTCCGGGTGGGCAGAGACCACGGTGATCATCCGGTTCTGGCTGCTCACCGCCATCGCGTGTGCGCTGGGTCTGTCGCTGTTCTACAGCGAGTTCCTCAGTGCCAGTGGGGGATAGGCCAGTGGGGGATAGGCCGGTGAGGGTTGAACCGGTCGGGCCGCCGCCGTGGGGTGAGCGCGTCCTGGTCGCCGGCGCCGGGGTGGCCGGCGCGTCCGCGGCCCGGTTCCTGGTGAGCCGGGGTGTGGCGGTCACCGTCTGCGACAACCGGCCGGCGGCGCTCGAACCGCTGGTTGCCGCCGGTGCCACGGCGGTGTCCCCGGGCGCCCTGATGGCGACCTCCGATTGGACCGACGACTTCGATCTCGTCGTCGCGTCGCCGGGATTTCGGCCCGACAACCCGCTCGTGGTGGCCGCCGCGAAGGCTGGGCTACCGGTCTGGGGTGAGGTCGAATTGGCCTGGCAGGTCGACCGATCCGGCGTCACCGGGCCGCCACGACAATGGCTGGTGGTCACCGGCACCAACGGCAAGACGACCACCACCGGGATGGTCGAGTCGATCATGACCGCTGCCGGGGCCTCGGTGATGGCCTGCGGCAACATCGGCCTGCCGGTGCTCGATGCATTGGTCGCCGAGCCCCGCGTCGATGTGCTCGCCGTGGAACTGTCGTCCTTCCAGCTCTTCTGGGCGCCATCTGTGCGTCCGACCGCCGGTGTGGTGCTCAACATCGCCGAGGATCATCTCGACTGGCACGGCTCGATGGATGCCTACATCGAGGCCAAGGCGATCGCCCTGTCCGGGCCGATCGCGGTGGTCGGCCGCGACGACCCGGTGGCGCGAGACCTCACCGGTTCGGATCCGGACGGACGCACACTCGGCTTCCGCCTCGGCGCGCCGGAACCGGATGAACTGGGTGTGGTGGACGGCCGATTGGTCGACCGGGTCGACTGGGAGGCCGGTGCCGATTCCGCTCCGATCCCGTTGGCCGAGGCCGCGGTGTTGATCGACGCCGACAAGGTCCGGCCGCCGGGCCCGTCCGGGGTGCTCGATGCGCTCGCGGCCGCGGCGCTGTGCCGGGCGGTCGGGGCCGGCCCGCAGGCCGTCGCCGAAGGACTCGAATCGTTCACCGTCGCCGGGCATCGCAGCGCGCCGGTCGCCATCGTCGGGACGACCACGTTCATCGATGATTCGAAGGCGACGAACCCCCACGCCGCGCAGGCGTCGATCCTGGGTCATCGCCGGGTGGTCTGGGTTGCCGGGGGGTTGCTCAAGGGCGCTTCGGTCGACGAACTCATCATCGCCATCCGCGATCGGCTCGCCGGGGTGGTGATCATCGGAGCCGATCGCGACATCATCAGAGATGCAATGGCACGACACGCCCCTTTGGTCCCAACAGTCACACGAGTAACAGGAGAAGATGGGGCGATGAACATCGTCCCGGCTTCGACAGATCCGGCCTCCGCCGACGCGGTCATGGACAGTGCGGTGCGGGCCGCCTGGGATCTCTGCGTAGCCGATCCGGACACCCCCGATGCAGTGGTGCTGGCCCCGGCCGCGGCGTCGCTGGACATGTTCTCCGGTTACGGGGCCCGCGGCGACAGCTTCGCCGCGAGTGCCCGCGCCCTCCCGGGCGCGCAGGTGCTGGGGGCCTCCTGATGCGAAAGAACCGAATCGACGCCGACGGCGACAATGCTGATTCGGATACCGGACCCGGCGGTGTGGACGTCGAGGACGATGGTGACCTCGACGGTGTCGACGTCGGAGACGACTCCGCGAAGACAGCCTCTGAGTCGACCGGTCGCGCTCGTCGTCCGGCCGAGTCCACATCGGAGCGCCGGGTCATCACCCTGGGCGAGGGGATCGGTTCGATCCTCTCCAGGATTGCCGGTGTCCTGGGCCGGCCACTGGCGTCGTTCCATCTGGTGGTCACCCTCACCGTCCTGCTGACCGCCTTCGGGTTGGTGATGGTGCTCTCGGCCTCCTCGGTGGAGGGTTACTCCAAAACGGGCTCGTCGTACGGCATGTTCACCACCCAGCTGGTCTTCGCCGCGCTCGGTGTGCTGCTGTTCTACTTCGCCGTCCGGATGCCGGTGCGGATAATGCGGCGACTGGCCGCCCCCGCCATCATCATCACCACGATCATGCTGATGCTGGTCCTCGTGCCGGGGATCGGAACCCTCAGTCAGGGTGCTCGCCGGTGGTTCGTCGTCGGCGGGCTCTCGGTCCAGCCCTCCGAACTCGCCAAGGTCGCACTTTGTGTCTGGGGTGCGCACCTGCTGGCCTCACGTCGCCGCGACAACGCGCAACTGCGTGAGCTGCTGATCCCGCTGATCCCGGTGGCCGTGCTGATCTGTGGCCTGATCATCCTCGAGCCGAACCTCAGTACCACTGTCACCATCGCGATCATCATCGGTGCATTGCTCTGGTTCGCGGGCCTGCCGATGAAGGTCTTCGGGTTCTTCGCGCTCACCGGTGTGGTGCTGGCGGGCGTGTTCGCCATGTCGGCCGGCTATCGCAGCGCGCGGGTTCTCAGCTTCCTGGGGCAGGACAACGATCCGCAGGGTTCGGGCTATCAGGCCAGGCAGGCGCGGTACGCGCTGGCCAATGGTGGACCGTTCGGTGAGGGTCTCGGACAGAGCCGCGCCAAGTGGAACTACCTGCCCAACGCGCACAACGACTTCATCTTCGCGATCATCGGCGAAGAACTCGGGCTCGTCGGCGGCGTCATCGTGTTGCTGCTGTTCGGTCTGTTCGCCTTCGTCGGCCTGCGGATCGCGGCCCGCTCGGTGGACCCCTTCCTGCGATTGCTCACCGCAACCATCACGATCCTGATCACAGCGCAGGCGCTGATCAACATCAGTTACGTCGTCGGACTGCTGCCGGTGACGGGTATTCAGCTGCCGCTGCTGTCGGCCGGTGGCACCTCGACTCTGACGACGCTGGTCATGTTCGGGTTGCTGGCCAACGCGGCCCGGCACGAACCGGAGGCGGTCGCGGCACTGGCTTCTGGTGGCGACGGCAGGTTCGGCAGGATGCTCCGCCTACCCAACCCGGTTCCGTACGCTCAGACCCGTGCGGAGGTTCTGCGTGACCGCCTGGACCGGCGGCGGGTACAGCGCGCACCGAGTCCGGTGGGGCGGGCCCGTCGGGCCGCGGCCACCGAACCGGCGCGACGGCCGGTGCGGAAACAACAGCCCCCACGCAGCTATCCGCCGCGTGAGGACACCCGGCGCGTGCGGGTGCAGCGGCCCCAGGATTGGGGATATGACGGCACTGCAAGCCCGCCTCAGCGGAGGTCGCAGTCACTGCGTAACAATGACAGCTATGCCCATGATCGTCAGCCGCGAGATATCCGTCGCGGCAGCAATGCCTCTGCCCGACCGTACGGTGAGGACCGCCGGCGCCGCGATCCGCGACCGAGGCGGTGAGCGCACCGCCGGATGGAAATCTGGAACGGACGCACGTGGATGGGGCATGGGATCATGAGTGACTCGGCACGGCCGTTGTCGGTTGTGGTGGCAGGCGGTGGCACGGCCGGACACATCGAACCGGCCATGGCCGTCGCGGATGCGTTGATCGAGATCGATCCGACGATCACCGTCACCGCCCTGGGCACAGCGCGTGGACTCGAAACGACACTGGTGCCCGAGCGCGGTTATCGGCTCGAGCTGATCCCGCCTGTGCCCTTGCCCCGCAAGCCCAATGCCGATCTTGCGAAACTTCCACTGCGACTGCCGAAGTCGGTCGCCGCCACGCGTCGGATCCTCGACGAGGTGGAGGCCGACGTGGTCATCGGATTCGGTGGGTACGTGGCGTTACCCGCCTATCTCGCGGCCCGTCTGCGGAGCCGTCCGAGCGCGCGGATCCCGGTGCTCATCCACGAGGCCAACGCCCGTGCCGGTGTCGCGAACAAGGTCGGTGCGCGGTTGGCACAGCGGGTGCTGGCCGCGGTTCCCGGCTCCGGTCTGCAGGCCGAGGTTGTCGGAATCCCGGTGCGCGCGGCCATCTCTGATCTCGATCGTGGTGCGTTGCGCGCCGAGGCCCGAGCGTTCTTCGGACTCGATCCCGACGCCCCGACCCTGCTGGTCTTCGGTGGATCGCAAGGTGCGCAGAGCCTCAACACCGCAGTACGCGGTGCGGCACAGACATTGGCGGACAACGGTATCGGCGTCCTGCACGCCTACGGGAAGAAGAACACCATCGAGCCGTTCGACGCGACTCCGGCGTATGTCGGCCTGCCGTATGTCTCCCGGATGGACCTCGCCTACGCGGCCGCGGATCTGGCCATCTGCCGGGCCGGGGCGATGACCGTCGCCGAGGTCTCGGCGACCGGTCTGCCCGCGGTGTACGTCCCGCTTCCGCACGGCAACGGGGAGCAACGACTGAACGCCGCCCCGCTGGTCGAGGCCGGTGGGGGACTGATGGTCGACGACGCAGATCTGACGCCCGACTATGTGGCACAGACCATCCCGCCATTGCTGACCGATCCGCAACGGCTCGCGGCGATGGCGGCTGCGGCCGCCGGATCGGGTGCCAGGGGTGCCGCTCAGGCGGTTGCCGCGGCCGGCATCGAACTCGCACAGGCCCGGCGTGCGTTGGTGAGCCGATGAACGACTCGAACAACCCAAGCCCGAAACAGCCTCTGCCTGCGCAACTCTCGCGTGTGCACATGGTCGGGATCGGTGGCGCCGGGATGTCCGGGCTCGCCCGGATCCTGTTGGCGCGTGGGGGTCAGGTCTCGGGCAGTGACGCCAAGGAATCGCGCGGTGTCATCGATCTACGCACCCGGGGTGCGCAGATCCACATCGGCCATGACGGTGCGGCGCTCGACATGCTCGACGGGGGACCGACGGTGGTGGTCACCACTCTGGCCGCCATCCCCAAGGACAACCCCGAGCTGGTCGCTGCGCGCGAACGCGGGATCCCCATCCTGCTGCGGCCCGGGGTACTCGCGACCCTGATGGAAGGCCACCGCAACGTGCTGATCGCGGGCACACACGGCAAGACCTCCACCACGTCGATGACGGTGGTCGCGTTGCAGCACTGCGGCCTCAATCCGTCGTTCGCCATCGGTGGCCAGCTGAACGAATCGGGAACCAATGCCCACCACGGATCGGGCGAAGTGTTCGTGGCCGAGGCCGACGAGAGCGACGGGTCGCTCCTGGAATACACACCGAATGTGGCTGTGGTTACCAATGTCGAGTCCGATCACCTCGATTATTTCGGGACCGTGGCGGCCTATGTGCGAGTGTTCGACGACTTCGCCGATCGCATCGTCGACGGCGGCACCCTTGTGGTCTGCCTCGACGATCCGGGGTCGGCGGCGTTCGCCGGCCGGGTGACCGAACGGATGGCCGAGCGGGGCATTTCCATCCGCGGCTACGGCGAGGGTCTGCACCGCGACCTGGCGCCGGATACCCCGCTCGCGGCCGAGCTGTCGACCTGGCAGAGCCGTGCCGGCGGGGGCGTGGCACAGGTTCGGTTCACCGACCGCGACGGCGTCGTCGTCGAGCATGAGATGAAGCTGCCGGTGCCCGGTAAACACATGGCGCTCAACGCGATGGCCGCAGTGCTGGCCGGGGAAGCCGCCGGCGCGCCGCTCGCCGATGTGGTCAGGGGCGTCGAAGGTTTCACCGGTGTCCACCGCCGATTCCAGCTACGCGGCGCTGTCGGCGGGATCCGGGTGTTCGACGACTATGCCCATCACCCCACCGAGGTCCGGGCGGTGCTGACCGCGGCGCGCGACATGGTCGCGGCCGACGGTGGTCGTGTGATGGCCATCTTCCAGCCCCACCTGTACTCACGCACAGAGACATTCGCGACCGAGTTCGCCGCTGCACTCGACCTCGCCGATCAGGTCATCGTGCTCGATGTCTACGGAGCGCGCGAACAACCGATCCCGGGGATCAGCGGTGTGACGATCGCCGAACGGATCAGCAAACCCGTTGCCTTCCAGCCTGATGTCTCAGCGCTTCCGCGCCAGGTGGTCGAGCTGGCCCAGCCGCAAGACGTGATCCTCACCATCGGTGCCGGTGACGTGACCATGCAGGCCGGGGAGATCGTCAAGGCGTTGCGAGATGCCGGTCAGGTGAGCCGGGACGGCCGGCCGCCGCGGGGCGAACGGTGAACCGATCAGATGAGCCCGGACCAGGTCATCTCGGTCCGGACGAGCCCGACGCGGATGGACTCGTTGCCGGGGACCTCGGCGCGGACGAGTCCGGCGCAGCAAATTTCGGCGCCGACTTCGATGACGACGATTTCGATGACGACGGGCCCGGGGCGGCGGAGGTGGCCGCTCGGGACGACGACGACGGCGATTCGGGTGAATCTGACGAATCCGACACCGGGGGAGGGACGTCGAGGGCACGGCTGCGCCGGTTCACGCGCGGACGATTCACCCGCCGCCGGCGCAGTCGGCCCCCGATCAGCGGGATGCGGGTGCTGGTCGGCACGATCGGTGTCGTCGCGGTGGTCTTCGCGCTGTTCCTGGTTGCCTACTTCACGCCGCTGATGTCGGTGCGATCGGTCGACGTGTCCGGCAATTCCGCGGTGCCGGCGGAGGAGATCACCTCAGCGGCAGCGGTTCCCGGTGGCGAGCCGCTCCTGCAGGTGGATGCCGCGGCAGCCGCCCAGCGGGTCTCGATGATCCCGCGGATCGCCTCGGTTCGGGTCAAGCGCGAGTATCCGTCGACCATCAGTATCTCGGTGGTCGAACGCGTCGCGGTCGTCTTCACCGAGCGTGATGGACAGAAGTACTTGATGGACAAGCTGGGATTCGAGTTCGCGCAACAGGATCCGCCGCCCGGACTGGCGCAGCTGCGAACCCAGAATCCGGGTTCGGGTGACGCCTCGACGCGCGCGGCATTGACCGTGATGGCCGAGGTTCCTCCTTACGTGTCCGAACAAATCGCCGCGATCGAGGTCGGTTCCCCGGTGAATATCGTGTTGGTACTCAAGGACAACCGCACCGTGGTGTGGGGAGATGACCGTCGAAATGCGGAGAAGGCGGAGACCCTGCGCCATGTGCTGACGCAACCGGGAACCGAATACAATGTGTCCAGCCCGTCGAATCCGACGTTCAAATAGTCGATTTGGTGCAAATTCGCAGAGTTCTTTCCCGACACGCCGCGCCGGTTGCTGGCTCAGGTGTCCGAAGGTGCCTAGCGTTTCCATCAGCACACGACTACTTGACATAACTCTAAGCCTATGGTTTAGGTTGAGGGTTTTCGCGAAGCGGCCGTGCCGTAGAACCAAACTGGTTCGAAGAGACCAAAAGGAAGGCGAGCGCCATGACGCCCCCGCACAACTACCTTGCCGTGATCAAGGTCGTCGGTATTGGCGGCGGCGGAGTAAATGCCGTCAACCGCATGATCGAACAGGGACTCAAAGGTGTTGAGTTCATCGCGATCAACACCGACGCCCAGGCCCTGCTGATGAGCGACGCCGACGTCAAGCTCGATGTCGGCCGCGATTCCACCCGTGGTCTGGGCGCCGGTGCCGACCCCGAGGTGGGTCGCCGCGCAGCCGAAGACGCGAAGGACGAGATCGAGGAGCTCATCAAGGGCGCCGACATGGTCTTCGTGACCGCCGGTGAGGGTGGTGGCACCGGTACCGGTGGCGCGCCCGTCGTGGCGAGCATCGCCCGCAAACTCGGCGCGCTGACCGTCGGTGTGGTCACCCGACCCTTCTCGTTCGAGGGCAAGCGCCGCGGGGGACAGGCCGAGGTAGGCATCACCGCCCTGCGCGAATCCTGCGACACGCTCATCGTCATCCCCAACGACCGGTTGCTGCAGATGGGCGACGCCGCCGTCAGCCTGATGGATGCGTTCCGCAGCGCCGACGAGGTCCTCCTCAACGGCGTTCAGGGCATCACCGACCTGATCACCACCCCCGGATTGATCAACGTCGACTTCGCGGACGTCAAGGGCGTGATGAGCAACGCGGGCAGCGCGTTGATGGGCATCGGTTCGTCGCGTGGCGAGAACCGCGCCACCAAGGCTGCCGAATCGGCGATCAACTCCCCGCTGCTCGAGGCCTCGATGGAGGGCGCGCACGGTGTGCTGATCTCCATCGCAGGCGGCAGCGACCTGGGTCTGTTCGAGATCAACGAGGCGGCGACGCTGGTGCAGGAAGCCGCCCACATCGACGCCAACATCATCTTCGGCACCGTGATCGACGACAACCTGGGCGATGAGGTCCGTGTCACGGTGATCGCAGCCGGCTTCGACAGCGGTTCACCGGCGCGTAAGCCGGTCGAGTCGGCGGCCACCGTCGCAGCTCGCAGCGCCTCGGTCGGATCTGCCCGCGCGGGTGCATTGTCGAACGGCAGTGACCACGAACGTCGCGAGCCGCTGTTCGCCCAGGCCCCTGCCGGCGACCCCTTCTCCGATGATCGCGGCGGCCGCCCGACCTCGCGTCCCGCCCACGGGATGGACGAGGCGGACGACGAGGTGGACGTTCCACCGTTCATGAAGCGCTGAACGTGGCAGTGGGTTTTCGCGTCCGGCGGGTGACCACCTCGCGGGCCGGTGGCTTTTCGACCGGTCCCTATGCGTCCTTCAATCTCGGTGACCACGTGGGTGACGATCCGGATGCGGTGTCGCGCAATCGGGCCCGGCTCGGTGAAGAAATCGGCGTCGGTGCCTCGCGGGTGGTCTGGATGGAACAGATCCACAGCCGCAACGTTGTCACCGTCGACGGTCCGGTGTCCGAGCCGGTACCGGCCACCGATGCCCTGGTCACCACGACCAAAGACCTGGCGTTGGCGGTGCTGACGGCCGACTGTGTCCCGTTGCTGCTCAGTGACGAGGAGGCGGGTGTGATCGCGGCCGTCCACGCCGGACGGGTCGGTGCCCGCATCGGGATCGTGCCGCGGGTCCTCGCGGAGATGGAAGCGGCCGGCGCGGTCGTGAGCCGGATCGGTGCGTTCATGGGACCGGCGGCCAGTGGTCGCCGGTACGAGGTGCCCGCGCACATGCAGGCCGATGTCGAGGCCCACCTGCCCGGCAGCGCCACCACGACACTCAAGGGCACCCCGGGACTCGATCTGCGGGCCGGTATCCGGCGTCAGCTGCTCGAGGCCGGGATCAACGCGGTGGCGCAGGATCCGCGGTGCACGATCGAAGACGAGACACTGTTCAGTCACCGGCGTGGGGCGCCGACGGGACGGTTCGCCTCTGTCATCTGGATGGACAGCAGTGCCTGAGGGCTCTGACCTGTCGTCGAGGCGTGGCGAGGAACTCGCTGCGAATCTGGCTCGGGTCCGCAGTCGCGTCGACGCGGCCTGCCTCGCAGCGGGCCGGTCGGCGGCCGAGGTGCAATTGCTGCCCGTCACCAAGTTCTTTCCGGCCGATGACGTGCGCCTGCTCGTGGATGCCGGTGCCACCGAGTTCGGTGAATCGCGTGAGCCCGAGGCCGGTGACAAGGCTGCGGAGGTCCGGGCCACGACCGGTCGGAGCGATCTGCGCTTTCACATGATCGGACAGTTGCAGCGCAACAAGGCGAAGTCGGTGGCCCGGTGGGCGGACCGGGTGCATTCGGTCGACAGTCTCAAACTCGCCCAGGCGCTCGACCGCGCCGTGGGGACCGCCCGCGAGGACGGTTCGCGCCCGGGAGCGCTGGAGGTCCTCATCCAGGTCGGACTCGACGACGACGAGGCCAAGGGCCGCGGCGGCGTCCCCGCAGATGAACTGCCTGCGCTGGCCGACCACGTCGGCGAATCAGCGAATCTGGAGTTGCGCGGACTGATGGTGATTGCGCCACTTCGCGGTTCTGCGGAGCAGTGGCTGGAGCAGGCGGCCCGCATCCATCAGGAATTCGTCGCGCGATATCCGGCGGCAACCGAATTGTCGGCAGGTATGTCAGCCGATTTGGAGGTCGCTGTCAAGTACGGATCGACATGCGTGCGTGTCGGTACCGCGATCATGGGCCACCGGCCAGTAATCTCGCCCTAACGGTTAGTCACATGAGTAACACGAGCAACACGGCTAACAGAGATTGTCGAGTACAAGCTGCGGCTGAAAGAGGGAATGCGATGAGCACCATCCACAAGTTCAAGGCGTACTTCGGCATGGTTCCGCCCGGGGACTACGAAGACGACTACTTGGAGGACCCGGCACCCGCACGGGCTCGCCGTTATGAGCGCGACTACCGCGACGAGGACTACCGCGAGCCGTTCTACGGCGACGAGGTCGGTGCGGTCCGTCCGTTCCGCGCCGAGGAAGCCCGTCCGTACCGTGACGAGGTCGACGACCGCGACTACCGGGAGGCCGAGTTCGAGCGGGCCCCCGAATACGCCTACGCCGGTTCCCGTCGTCCCCAGTTCGAGTCGGTCGACCGCTACGCGGCACCGGCGCCGGCGCGTCCCACCGGACGCCTCGAGCCGCTCGGCAGCAGCCGTCCGGCGGCCACCCGTCCGACGACCGTCGGCGGCGGCACGAGCACTCGTGGGGCACTGGCTCTCGATTCGCGCGCCGAGTTGGACCGGGTCTTCGAAGAAGGCAACCCGCTCGGCAAGATCACCACGCTGCGGCCCAGCAGCTATGCCGAGGCCCGCACGATCGGCGAGCGTTTCCGCGACGGCAGTCCGGTCATCATGGACCTCGTGGACATGAGCAACGCCGATGCGAAGCGGCTGGTGGATTTCGCCGCCGGTCTGGCTTTCGCACTCCACGGCTCGTTCGACAAGGTGGCGACCAAGGTCTTCCTGTTGGCTCCCGCGGACATCGACGTCTCGGCCGAGGATCGCCGCAAGATCGCCGAGACCGGTTTCTACAACCACCAGTAGGACGGGCAACAGGCCGCCAGTGCTGGGGTTTTCCCAAACCGCCGCGAATTCGGGCAGAGTTATGGCGTGACGATCGCGCGAGAAATCATCTACTACATCCTTTTCATCTACTGGCTGCTGCTCCTGGGCCGCCTGGTGATCGAATTGGTACGTACCTTTGCCAGGGAATGGCGCCCGACCGGCGCCTCGGTTGTGGTCATCGAGGGTGTCTTCACATCCACCGATCCGCCGATCAAGACACTGCGGCGCATACTTCCGCCCATCCCGCTGGGCCCGGTCCGGTTGGACCTGTCTCTGATGATCACCATGATCCTGGTGTTGATAGCCATGACCGTCGTCGCCGGATAGTTCGGTCCCGGCGGGGGATCTGCTGCCCGATTCACCGTTCCGGCCCGGCCGTTTTGCGGTCGGTGGGGTGGGCGGGTCCGGGCAGACACTCCGCCTGAACAGGGCGATGACCCTCCGGATCACCTTGTCCCGGGTGTGACGCACTAGTATCGAGTAGGTTGATAACAAACGGGTCACGGATTCACGGCGCGCCGTTTTAAATGGTGCGTTTTGACCGCCGTTTGATTTCGACATGGCAACCATGGGGTGCAACGAACGGTTCTGGTGTGACAGGATGGACGCCAGTTACAGCCTGTGTGCATATCGTGAATAATATGAAGGACGCTCACGGTTCGGCGGACACGCTGAGCCAGCACCTGCCCGATAAGTAGAGACCGAAGTTCGACACAAGGTATAAGGGGACCGACCAATGCGGCTGACACCAGCTGATGTGCACAACGTCGCGTTCAGCAAACCGCCGATCGGCAAACGCGGCTACAACGAGGACGAGGTAGATCAGTTCCTCGACTTCGTCGAAGCCGAACTGGCGCGTCTGATCGAAGAGAACACTGACCTGAAACAACGGGTCGAAGAGCTCGAAGGCGAGGTTGCTGCGGCAAAGAACGCGCCGGCATCGACTCCAGAACCTGCAACGCAGGCATTTGCGGCGCAACCGGCGGCTCCGGCTGCCGAGCCCGCGGCTCCCGCGGCACCGCAGAGCGACGACCAGAGCGTTCGGGCTGCCCGAGTGCTGGGTCTGGCCCAAGAGACCGCTGATCGACTCACCAACAATGCTCGTAGTGAGTCCGAGTCGATGGTGGCCGACGCCCGCGCCCGCGCCGATGCGCTGGTCGGCGACGCCCGCGCAAAGTCCGAGGCGATGTTGAGCGACGCGCGTCAGCGGTCCGAGGCGATCCTCGCCGATTCGCAGACCCGCGCCGAGACGCAGACGCGTCAGGCACAGGAGAAGGCAGCTGCGCTGCAGGCGGACGCCGAGCGCAAGCACACCGAGATCATGGGCACCATCAACCAGCAGCGCACGGTGCTGGAAGGCCGGATCGAGCAGCTCAAGACCTTTGAGCGCGAGTACCGGACACGGCTCAAGACCTACCTGGAGTCGCAGCTCGAAGAGTTGCAGCAACGGGGCAGTGCGGCACCGGTGGACAATGCCCGCGGTGGTGACGCCTTCTCGTCCGATCCCGGCAACGGTGGTTTCACCAACACAGGCGGATTCTCCAAGCCGAGCAACTGACGCGACCGGGTAACCAGGACGCTTCACGTGTTGGTTTTGGCGCTGTCGGCCACCCTGGTGGGATTCGTCCTACTGGTGGCGGCTCTGCTCACGGGTGTTCTCTGGCTGGCGATCGCATGCGTGGTCGTCTGCGTCATAGGGGTCGGATTTCTCATCGGCGACCTACTCGGACTGGGGCGGAGTTCTTCTGCCCCAACTGATTCCGACGCGAACGACTCCGATCGCACCGCAGCCGATGACGACGGCAGTGATCTGAACAATGACGAGGTCGGCACCTCGGATCAGGAGCAGGCTGGGGATTGGTCCGCAACGGCGGAGCATGAGGAAGATCCCACAACCGGCGACTCGTCCGAGGGCCACACCCGCAACGGGGGCAACTTCGACGCGGCCTCCGAGGCGGAAACCGGCGAGATCCCGCGGATATCGAAGCATGATCGGCCGGACGATCCGCCGACCGAAGAATTCTTTCTGGACAAGCCACGTTAGACTTGAAGAACGCGTTGATCCGGCCATCACCGGGGAGCACCCGGAAGAACGGGACCGCGAGGTCCTCAGTAGAACCGGGCGGATTGAGGCCCGTCACAGCCTCGGCGGTTACCGGCAGCAGTGTGCCGGTCAATCGATGGAGTGGCGCCGATCCCAGGCGCAAGCGGGGTGGTACCGCGGCCGATGAACCCATCGGATCGTCCCCGTGCCGGCTAACACGCCAGAGCACGAGGAGACGGTAGTGAGTTCACAAGAATCGGCAACGCAGGACCAGACAACCGGACGGGTCTATCCGCTGGTTGATCTCACCGGCGGCACACGCAGCGGCGCGCCCTCTTTCCCCCAGGTCGAGGAGCGGGTGCTCGACTACTGGAAGTCCGACGACACCTTCCGGGCCTCGATCGAGAACCGGGCGGATGCGCCGGAGTTCGTCTTCTACGATGGCCCGCCCTTCGCCAACGGTCTGCCCCACTACGGTCATCTGCTGACCGGCTACGTCAAAGACCTCGTCCCGCGTTTCCAGACGATGCGAGGCAAGAAGGTCGACCGCCGGTTCGGCTGGGACACCCACGGTCTGCCCGCCGAGCTCGAAGCGGAGCGGCAGCTCGGCATCACCGACAAGGCCCAGATCGAGACCATGGGTGTGGCGAAGTTCAACGAGTACTGCCACTCCTCGGTGTTGCGGTACACCGACGAATGGCGTGAGTACGTCACCCGCCAGGCGCGCTGGGTCGACTTCGACAACGACTACAAGACCCTCGACATCGACTTCATGGAGTCGGTCATGTGGGCATTCAAGACACTTCACGACAAGGGCCTGGTCTACCAGGGCTATCGCGTGCTGCCGTACTCCTGGTACGAGCAGACGCCCCTGTCGAATCAGGAGAGCAAGCTCGACGACGCCTACCGGATGCGTCAGGATCCGGCGCTCACCGTGCGGATGACCTTGAACACCAAGGACTTCGGGCCGACGGAACTCGACGGTGTGAACGCTCTGATCTGGACCACGACACCGTGGACACTGCCCTCGAACCTGGCGATCGCCGTTCATCCCGACACCGAATACAGCCACGTCCGGGGCGAGGACGGACAGGAGTACCTGCTCGCCACCGCGCTGCTCGGCGGTTACGCGCGCGAGTTGGGCGCCGAGCCGGAGGTCCTGGGCACATACACCGGTTCGCAGCTCGAGAACATCCGCTATCAGCCGCCCTTCGACTTCTTCGTCG
Organism: Williamsia sp. z34; assembly: GCF_059553395.1. Taxonomy (NCBI): domain Bacteria; kingdom Bacillati; phylum Actinomycetota; class Actinomycetes; order Mycobacteriales; family Nocardiaceae; genus Williamsia; species Williamsia sp. z34. The sequence goes on from NZ_JCANWW010000001.1 coordinate 580,860, forward strand.
GCCACGAGGGTGCCCATCGAATCCTGCTGGGCGACTATGTCACCACCGAGAGTGGAACCGGAATCGTCCACCTGGCACCGGCTTTCGGTGAAGAGGACATGGAATTGGCCACGGCCAACGGGATCGAGGTCGTGCAGCCTCTGGACCCGGGCGGCCGCTTCACCTCGATGGTGCCGCCCTACGAGGGGCAGATGGTCTTCGATGCCAACCCGGTGATCATCAAAGACCTCAAGGCCGCAGGCAAGATCGTGCGCCACGAGACGATCGAACACTCGTACCCGCACTCGTGGCGGTCCGGAAAACCGTTGATCTACATGGCCGTTCCGTCCTGGTTTGTCGCCGTGACCACATTCCGTGACCGGATGGTGGAGCTGAACAAGCAGATCGAATGGTCGCCGGAACACATCCGGGACGGCCAGTTCGGCAAATGGCTCGAAGGTGCACGGGATTGGAACATCAGCCGAAACCGCTACTGGGGTGCGCCGATCCCGGTATGGATCTCCGATGACCCGGAGTACCCGCGCACCGATGTCTACGGCAGCCTCGACGAACTCGAACGTGACTTCGGTGTCCGCCCGGACAATCTGCACCGGCCGTTCATCGATGACCTGACCCGGCCCAACCCCGATGACCCGACCGGCAAGTCGACGATGCGCCGCGTGCCCGAGGTCCTGGACTGCTGGTTCGAATCCGGATCGATGCCGTTCGCGCAGGTGCACTACCCGTTCGAGAACACCGACTGGTTCGAGGGCACCGACACCGAACCGGGCCACAGCCCAGGCGATTTCATCGTCGAGTACAACGGTCAGACCCGCGGCTGGTTCTACAACCTGCACGTGCTCTCGACCGCACTGTTCGATCGTCCGGCATTCCGGACGGTTGCCGCGCACGGCATCGTGCTGGGTGACGACGGCCAGAAGATGTCGAAGTCCAAGCGGAACTACCCCGACGTCAACGAGGTGTTCGACCGTGATGGCAGCGATGCCATGCGGTGGTTCCTGATGGCCTCGCCGATCCTGCGGGGCGGCAACCTGGTCGTCACCGAGCGGGGGATCCGGGAAGGTGTCCGGCAGGCGTTGCTGCCGCTGTGGAATGCGTACAGCTTCTTGCAGCTGTATGCCGAGCGGCCCGCACAGTGGAGCACCGCCTCCACCAATGTGCTCGATCGGTACATCCTGGCGAAGGCTGCGGCGACCCGTGATGCGATGACTGAGCAGATGGAGACCTACGACGTCGCCGGTGCATGTGACGAGTTCCGAAACTTCTGTGAGGCCCTGACCAATTGGTATGTGCGCCGGTCGCGTTCGCGGTTCTGGGCCGGCCAGGATGAGGCTCCGGAGGCGTTCGACACCCTCTACACCGCACTGGAGGTGGCCTGCCGTCTGGCCGCGCCGTTGCTGCCGCTGACCACCGAGGCGATCTGGCGTGGGCTGACCGGCGAGCGGTCGGTGCACCTGACGGATTGGCCCGCTGACGACGAACTGCCTGCCGATCCGGAATTGGTCGCCGCGATGGACGACGTGCAGTCGGTCTGTTCGGTGGCGTCGAGCCTGCGCAAGGCCAACAAGCTGCGGGTGCGGCTTCCGTTGCCTGCGTTGACGATCGCCTCGCCCGATGCGCAGCGGCTGGCGCCGTACACCGATCTCATCGCCGATGAGATGAACGTGAAGTCGGTGAATCTGACCGAAGATGCGGACCAGTACGGGAAAGTGGAATTGTCCGTCAACGCCCGGGTGGCCGGGCCTCGACTGGGCAAGGATGTCCAGCGGGTCATCAAGGCCGTCAAGTCCGGGAATGTGAACATCACCGAGCGTGACGGCGCCGAGGTGGTCAGCGCCGACGGCATCGAACTGCTCGAAGGGGAGTTCAGCCGCAAACTTGTTGCGGTGAAACCGGAATCGACTGCCGAGCTGCCGTCCGGCAACGGACTCGTGGTCCTCGACACCACGGTCACCGAAGATCTCGAGGCCGAGGGCTGGGCCAAGGACCGGATCCGCGAACTACAGGAAACCCGACGCAGTGCCGGGCTGGATGTGTCGGACCGGATCAAGGTGGTCCTGGCGGTACCTGCCGAGCATCTGGAGTGGGCGCGGCGGCACGCCGACCTGATCGCCGGCGAGATCCTGGCCGTGGACCTGAGCGTGGTCGACGGACGCGACGAGCCCGCATCGGGGCCGTGGGTCGAACTCGGTGACGGCGTACAGGCGACGGTCACCAAGGCGGGCTAGGGAAGCGCGGGCCGGCTCGCAGCCAGTCCGATCCGATCGAGGAGCCCATCGATCTGCAGGGTGAACAGCGTCTGCATATCGGTGGGTGACTCGACGCCGAATTGCCCGAACACCTCCAGACTGGTCAGGCCGACAGTGGTGGCCCACAACGCAACTGCGCTGTGCAGGTGATCGTCGTCGAGTTCGAGGTCGAACTCCTCTCGGATGCCGTCGAAGACGGCGTCCACACCTGCCTGGTGCAACGACACCTGAGGGGTCATCCGACCTGATGCGGCGGCATCGGCGATGGCGCGCATCAGCAGTGCGGCAACACGTGTCCCCGGTTCGGTGGTCTTCTCCGCCGGTGCCTGATATCCGGGGACGGGACTGCCGTAGAGCAGTGCGTAGCGCGCGGGTTCGGCGACCGCCCAGTCATGGAACGCCAGGGCGCTGCGGCGGATCTGCTCTCTCGGATCGTCGGCCGGTGCGGTGTCGTGAGCGGTACCGACCGCGTCGGCGAGTTCGGTGTACGCGTCGACCACCAGCATGGTCAGGAGGTCGTCGCGGCTCGCGACGTAGCGGTACACCGCCGAGGACACCAGGTCGAGATCCCGGGCGATCGCCCGTAGCGACAGGGCCGCCGCGCCGTACGTCGCCAGATGCTCCCGGCCGACCTCGAGGATGCGCTGCGTCGTCTGCATCCGGGCCTGCGCACGCGGGGTCGGCTTTTTGTTCATGGTGTCATCCTGCCACAAACAAGAGCAGTGCTCTTGCAATTGGGTCGACGGTGGTGCACACTCGAGAACAAGCGAGAGCAGTGCTCTCTCAATCGAGTGAAGGAGCAGGTCATGACCGAAATCACGCACTACAACCGGCCCGGCAGGGGTGTGCATTTCTTCAACGGCATCGTCGCGTGGTTGGCGGACCGGGGAATCACACTCGCCGGGGCACGCACCTTGGAGGTGCGTGGCCGCGTCTCGGGCAATCTGCAACGTATCCCGGTCAACCCGCTGCGCATCGGGGGCCGCACCTATCTGATCGGTGCGCGGGGCGAGACGCAGTGGGCGCGCAATGTCCGTGCAGCCGGAACGTGCACGCTGCGCGGTGGCCGGACCGCCACCACGTATTCGGTCTCGGAAGTCGAGGTCGCCGACAAGCCGGCGCTGCTGCGCCCGTACCTGAAGCGCTGGGGGTGGGAGGTCGCCTCGTTGATGCCGGTCAAGATCGGCGCGGACTCCTCGCAGGAGGAACTGCTGGCCGCCGGAGGGATCATTCCGGTCTTTGAGTTGCGCGCCACTTCCTGACGCCCCGGGTCCATTCCGGTGTCGCCGCCGGGGCATACGATTGCCGATGTGCGACAACAGGGCGGGGGCAGCAGTTCCCGGTGGGTGATGCACATCGACATGGATGCATTTTTCGCCTCGGTCGAACAGCTCACCCGGCCGACGTTGCGCGGGCGACCGGTGATGGTCGGCGGTCTGGGCGGACGGGGAGTCGTTGCCGGTGCGAGCTACGAGGCTCGCGTATTCGGTGCGCGTTCGGCGATGCCGATGCATCAGGCGCGCAGGCTGGTCGGCGCCGGCGCGGTGGTGCTGCCGCCGCGGGGATCGGTGTACGGCGCGGTGAGCAGGCGGGTGTTCGGCTTGATGCGCGGGATGATCCCGGTGATCGAAACCCTCTCGTTTGACGAGGCATTCGCCGAGCCCGCCGAACTGGCCGGGGCCGATGCCGATGCCGCGGAAGAGTTCGCGCAGCGGTTGCGCAAGCGGATCGCCGACGAGGTGGGGCTGGCCGCATCGGTCGGTTTCGGCACCGGCAAACAGATCGCCAAGATCGCCTCCGGCATGGCCAAACCCGACGGTGTGGTGGTCGTCCGGCCCGACGAGCAGCGGGAGTTCCTGTCTCGGCTGTCGGTACGCAAACTGTGGGGGATCGGACCGGTCGCCGGAGAACGGCTGCAACGCTTGGGTATCGACACGATCGGAGACCTGGCGGCCATGTCGCCGATGGAGGTCTCGTCGGTACTGGGCGCCACGGTCGGTCCCGGGTTGCACCTGCTCGCACAGGGTATCGACGACCGGCCCGTCGCCGAACGGGCCTCGGCCAAACAGATCAGCGCCGAATCGACGTTCGCCGAGGACATCACGGATCTGGCAAAGCTACGCGGGGCAGTGGAACGGTCTGCGGCGTCCGCGCATCGCCGACTTCTCGCCGACGGGCGCGGATCCCGGACGGTGGTGGTCAAACTCAAGAAGTCCGACATGTCGGTACTCACCCGGTCGAGCACGCTGCCCGCGGCCACCACGGAGTTTCCGGTCCTCGCCGCCGCCGCCCAGCGTCTGGTGCTCGACCCGCAGGAGATCGGGCCGATCCGCCTGGTCGGCGTCGGATACTCCGGTCTGACGGCGGTGCAACAGTTTTCGATGTTCCCGGAGCTGGATGAATTCTCCGGGCCCGAGGCCGGCGAGGGTGATGCGTCGTCGGCGGAGCAGTCCTATCCCGGCGGCCGCACTCCGGACGCCGACCGGCTGCGCTGGACCACCGGCGACGACGTCCACCACCCGGAGCACGGATACGGCTGGGTCCAGGGCAGCGGCCATGGCCGGGTGACGATCCGGTTCGAAACCCGCGCCCGCGGACCGGGATTCGCCCGCACGTTCTCCCTCGACGATCCCGATCTGCAGAAAGCGGATCCGCTGCTCAGCCTCGACTGGCCGGAGGAGTACCTCCGCGAAGTCCCCGAGGAGGAGTAACCCGACCGGCCGCCGAGCGGGCCGAAAACACCGTCGAGCGGGCCGAAATCACCGTCGAGCGGGCCGAAATCACCGCCGACTGTGCCAAAACTGTTGAGGTAGTGGCCTGGTGCGTGCAACTTCGGCACGGTCAACGGTGATTTCGGCACGGTCGGCGGAGGGGTGGCGGCTCCGGTCGGCTCGGGTCTCAGTCGGGGGCGAAGAAGGCGGAGATTTCTTGTCGGCCACCGCCGCCGGCAAGGATCGCCTGCACCGCGACCCTTGTCTGCGAGGCGCGAAGCCACGGCGAGATCACCGCGCCGCATCTGATCAGATCGATTGCGCCACCGCCACCTCCGTAGAGTGGCACCACCTCACCGAGCGGGGCCCGCGAGCACACGACCACCGGTATGCCGCGGTCGATCACCCGGCCGGCCGCGGCCACGACATCGGGATGGGTATTGCCGGAACCGCTGGCCGACAGGACGATCGCGTCGGCACCGGCGTCGGCGGCCCACTCGAGGATCTGGGGATCGACGCCCGGATAGAGGGTCAGGATGTCCACCCGGACCCCGGCTATCGGAGCGGGTGGCAGCAGTCGTCGGGGCAGACCCGGATGAACCTGCCGGAACGGCATCGGGCTGCGGGTGTCGAACTTGGTTGCGCCACGTGCGGCGACCACCTCGCCGCCCATGGCGATCAGGACCCCGCGCCCGCGTAGGCCGGGGTCGAGGGCCAGTGCAACGGCCGCCTCGATGTTGGCCGGACCGTCGGCGTCGGGGGAGTCCGCGGGCAACTGCGCGCCGGTCACCACAACGGGTCTGGGGTCGCGATGCATCAGGTCGATGAGCATCGCGGTCTCTTCCATGGTGTCGGTGCCGTGCGTGACCACCACCCCGCGGACGTCGGGATCGCCGAGTTCGGATGCCACCGCCTGCCGGATCGCGTCCTGGTCTGCCGGGAGCAGTGCCCCGGAATCGACCTGCAGGATGTCGCGCACCCGCAGTTCGGTGGCGTCCGCGTCCGAGCGTGCGTCCGCGATGAGTTCGGCACCACCGACATCCGGACGCGCGCCGTCGGCGAAACGGCGACTGGCAATGGTCCCGCCGGTGGTGAGAATTGACACGACAGCCTGCGGGTACGCCATGATTGTCAGCTTCGACTCTGGCGGCCTCACGGGTCAAATCCGGATGCATTTGGCATAGTGGGTCGGGACCGATGCCGACTTGGCCCAAACGACCCGATTCACCTGTCACTTCCGGTGACCGGTTGTGAAATGAGAAGGACGGATTTTGAAGCTTCGTAAGTTCGTGACCGCCGGAGTCGCAGTATGCGCCTTCCTGTCCATTGCTGCCTGCTCCGACGACGACGGCGGCGGCGGATCGACCACCACCACGACCACGACGGTTGCCAGTTCTGAGTCGCCAGGCGGAGGCGGCCTGACCGATTCCAGCAAGCCGCCGACCGCAGCCGAGCTCAACACCATGCTCGAGACCGCGCTGAACCCGAACGTTCCGGCCACCGATAAGACCAAGCTGGTGCAGAACTCCGACAAGGACCCGGGCCTCTTCGACAAGCTGGTCGAAGCCGCTGAGGCGAACCCGGACCTGGAATACCAGATCGTGGCCCCCGTCCGTCCCGCAGGTAAGGACCAGGCGAAGGCCAACGTCAAGGTCAAGCTGCCCGATACCCCGGAGCAGCAGCTCGAGGCCTTGATCGTCTTCGACAACGGCACCTGGAAGCTGTCCTCGACCACGGTCTGCCTGCTCCTGTCGGCTGCCAACGAGACCAGCCCGATGTGCCCGGCCACCAGCTAGGACATCGTCCCACCTGAGTAATCGGTACCGATAACAGATCTGAACCGACACCGGCGCCGATCGCGAGTTCTTCGCGATCGGCGCCGGTGTTTCTGTCAGCTGGGGTCGTGCCGTGTTCGGTCCTACCGGCCCCAGGTCGAGTTGAAACCGAGGAGCTGACGGAACTGGGTTCCATCACCACCGACCAGTGTGCGGCCACCGGAGATGTTCATCTGACCGGAGACGGGCACACCCCGGGTCAGATCGAGGACAACGGTTCCGCCGCCGGTCATCGAATAGCTCTCGATGTTGAGGGTGCCTCCCTCGGGAAGCCGGAACACCGCGTTGTTCGGAGTCTCGTCGATGGTGAACTCGATCGTCAGCCGGTCGCCTTCACGGGCGGTCAGGGTCGCATTGATCGTCTGACGCACGCTGGCTCCGGCGTTCACGGTGCGGACGGCCTCCCACCGTGCCCCTATCCCGATGGGCTCGGTCGGCAGGGTGACGGAACGCTGGAAGGTGGACACGAGAGCTTCCTCCACCGCCTGACGCGCGTTGTCGTCGGCGTCCTCGTTCGGCAGGATCCGCAGTGAGATGGGCGCCATACCTGTGCCGATGCTCATGCCGGCGCGCGAACCGTCCTGGGCTTTGAGCGCTTGGTTCAGGGCGGTGTCCGGGGATCCGGCGGCACCGATCTGCAGGTCTATGTCGGTCGCATCGGTGCAGTTGACGCGGGCGGTCATCGGCAGGTCGACCGTGGTCGCCGACGACGCGGCACCCTCGCCGTCCGGGGACGCGAACGTCGACGTGGTCACCAGCTTGGCGGGCTGTGCGCTCGCCCGGTCGAACGCGCTCAGAGCCGCCGCGAGGGGCTGCTCACCTGCGGTTTCCAGGGTGACCTCCGCCGGCGGGACGGGAAGGAGCGCCGCGTCCGTGGCCCCGGCGGTGGTATCGGTGGCACAGCCCGTCGGTGCCGGAGGCTCGGTGTTCTTGTCGTCGGATCCACATCCCGCCAGGCCGATGGTCAGGACCAGGGCGGCGGCAAGGGATCCGACCGGCCGGGACAGACGAGGGGCACGGCGAAGGGGCAGAAATCGGACTCGGGTCGTGGACCGGAGCGGAGCAGGAGAGGACACGGCCGCCAGCGTATCGAGTCGCTCATGGATGATGGACAGGTGACAAGCGAGCCCACCCCCCGGTCAGCCGGCGATCCGACCGCTGACGTAGCCCCGCAACAGCAGGCCCGGCCCAAGGTCTGGGTGACGCTGGTGATCGTCGCGGTCGTGATCCTGATCGCCGACCTCGTGACCAAGATCATCGCGGTCGCGGTGATCGAACCCGGCGATCCGATCGAGATCATCGGTGAGACGGTCACCTTCAAACTGGTGCGCAACAGTGGTGCGGCCTTCTCGATGGCCACCGGATACACCTGGGTTCTGACGATCGTCGCGCTCGCCGTGGTGGTCGGGATCGTGCGGTACAGCAGCCGGCTCGGCTCTCTCTGGTGGGCTGTCGGCCTCGGGTTGGTCCTCGGTGGAGCCCTCGGCAACCTGATCGACCGCATGTTCCGGTCACCGGGCGTACTCCGCGGACACGTCGTGGACTTCGTGTCGGTCGGATGGTGGCCGGTGTTCAACGTCGCCGATTCGGCGGTGGTCTGTGGCGCCGTCCTCCTGGTGGGCCTGACCCTCTTCGGATTCGAGTTCGACGGAACCCGCGCCGGCGACCACCGCGACGACGACCCCCGTGACGACTCAGACAACTCGACAACAACAAAGGCAGTGAACGACAAAGTGAGCACCGAAGATCCGACAGAGAACGGCCGAGACGCATGACCAGGGAATCGCGGTCCATGCCGATCCCGGACGGCCTCGACGGGATGCGCGCAGATGCCGGCGTCGCCCGGATGCTCGGGCTGTCGCGGACAGTGGCGGCGACACTTGCCGACGACGGTGACATCAGTGTCGAGGGTTCGCCGGTGGGCAAGTCCCACAAGCTGGTCGGCGGCGAATGGCTCGAAGTGGTGTTGCCGGCACCGGCGCGGGTCCTGACGATCGAGGCGCAGCCGGTCGAGGGCATGGAGATCATCTACTCGGACGACGACATCGTGGTGGTCGACAAGCCGGTCGGGGTCGCGGCGCATGCGTCCGTCGGATGGACCGGACCGACGGTCATCGGTGGTCTGGCGGCCGCGGGATTCCGTATCTCGACTTCGGGAGCGCATGAACGTCAGGGCATCGTGCACCGTCTGGATGTGGGTACCTCGGGCGTGATGGTGGTCGCGACCTCCGAACGCGCGTACACCTCGCTCAAGCGGGCCTTCAAGCAGCGGACCGTCGACAAGCGCTATCACGCTGTGGTCCAGGGACATCCGGATCCGCGCAGTGGGACGATCGACGCCCCGATCGGCCGAAGTCGCGGCAACGACTGGAAGTTCACCGTCTCGGCGTCGGGCAAACACAGCATCACCCACTACGACACCGTCGAGATGTTCCGGTCGGCAAGCCTTCTCGATGTGCACCTGGAGACCGGCCGCACACACCAGATCCGCGTGCACTTCTCGGCCCTGCACCATCCCTGCTGCGGTGACCTGACGTACGGCGCCGATCCGGTACTCGCCGCCCGGCTCGGTCTGGAGCGGCAATGGTTGCACGCCCGGGCGTTGTCGTTCGCTCATCCGGCTGACGGTCGACTGGTGGAGTTCACGAGTCCGTATCCGGCGGATCTGCAGCATGCGCTGGACATACTCCGGGCCGGTTAGTCGTGGGTTCGGCCGTCCGTACCGCACTCGGCCTGGTGGCCGTGGTCGTGGTCCTGGTGGCCGGTCTCTATGTGGTCGGGGTGGCCAATCCGGTCCCGAAGCCGGTGGTGACCGATGACGTCCTGGGCCCCGACAACGGAGAAGAGGTCGCCGGTTATCTGACGCGGGCGCAGGAGTCGTTGTCCGGACCGGACACCGACCGGTGGGCGCTGATCTCGTTGTCCCAGGCCGATGCCCTCGACGAGGGCTGGGCGCTGGCCACGTCGTATCCGTCGATGTTGCTGTCGCAGAACATCTTCAACGTGCAGATCGACCGGGTTCAGACGCCGACGGTGCGGGCCGCGACCGGCAACACCGAGGATTCTTTCCACTGGTCGGAACAGATCGCGGCCGAGCAGGTGATCGTCCGCTCCACCGGCACCGACCGTGCCGAACAGGCCGGTGAGGTGGCCGCGGCGCGGCTGCGGGCCGGGTGCACGTGCCTGATCGGACTGGTGGTCCGTGGCCGGCTCGGGGTCCTGCAGCAGGTCGCCGGAGCTCCCGGCGTCCGGGCGGTCGAGGCGCTGCCCGAGGACGCGGGTGCGGGCATGTTCACGGTGATCCCGTTGCTGCCGTCGATGGTCGATGTCGTCGAACCGGTACCCGACGATGGACCCATTCCACCGGGCTAGCGGCGTTATATGGTGTGCCCTGGACGACGTGTGAGTTGTGGGGAGGGGACACCATGTTGCAGCCGGGGTCCTGGATCGCCGGTTACCGGGTGGAGCGTGCCCTCGGCAGCGGTGGCATGGGCGCGGTATATCTGGCCAAACATCCCGAACTGCCCCGGAGCGACGCCATCAAGGTGCTCGGCGAGCAGGTCGGGCAGGACGAGCAATTCCGTAAGAGGTTCTTGCGGGAGGCCGAGGTCGCGGCCGGGCTCGACCACCCCAATATCGTCACGATCTACAACCGGGGCCGCAGCGACGGCATGCTCTGGATTTCGATGCAGTACGTCGCGGGTACCGACTGCGCCCAGGAACTGTATCGGGCGCAGGAGAAAGCCGGTGCGCAGGTGGGTTTACCGCCGCAGCGGGTCGTCCGGATCGCCGGTGAGATCGCCCGCGGCCTCGACTACGCCCATCGCCGGGGACTGCTGCACCGTGACATCAAACCGGCCAACATCCTGCTCTCGGAGTATGAATCGAGTGGATTCGGCGACGGGATCGACCGCGGTTACGCCACCGACGCCGATGAGCAGCGGGTGTTGCTGACGGACTTCGGCGTGGCGAAGGCGGCCGACGAGAAAGAGTCGCTGACCGTGGTCGGGACGGTCCTGGCGACCTTGTCCTATGCCTCACCCGAGCAGCTCAAGGGCCTGCCGGTCGATGCCCGGACAGATCAGTATTCTTTGGCGGCCACCACATTTCACCTGATCGCCGGCCGGGTTCCGTTTCAGGGCGAGGGCACCGCGGATGTCATCGCCGGACATCTGAGCAAACCGGTGCCGCGGTTGTCGGAGCTGGTCCCCGGGGTGCCGCCGGCGGTTGATTCGGTCATCGCCAAGGCCATGGCCAAGGAGGCCGACGACAGGTTCGCCAACTGCAGACAGTTCACCGATGCGCTGCAATCGGCACTGCGACAGGGCGGCGTGTCCACCTACTCGCCGCCGGTCTCGGCCGGGCCATCGACACCGCAACCGCAGCAGCCGGCGGGGCAGGGTTTCGTCCCGCAGCGGTATCCGCAGGCGACGCCGCCCGCGCACCAGGTGCCGGTGCAGTACCCACACCGGGCACCGACGTCGCCGGCGGCAGGCGATTCCGATTCCAACGCGGTGATGATCGCCCTGCTGATCGGGTTGGTCGTGGTGGCCATGGCGATCGTCGTGGCGATCTTCCTGGTCGTATGACGGGTCACAGTGGGTTGTGTGACGGGGTCACAGTGGGCCACAACAGGCACATCCGTCACTTCCTGAAGAGGTGTCCGCCGCGCCTGTCCGGGCTCGTCGGTACCCCCGCCTAGACTGAAGGCCTTGCGCCCGCGACCCGCTCTCGGCGGCGGCGTCGGCGTGGTGTTCGAGAGTTCGAATTGAGAGGTAGCGCGTGTCGGATTCGTTTGTCCATCTGCACAACCACACTGAGTACTCGATGCTCGACGGGGCGGCCAAGGTCAAACCGATGATGACCGAGGCCACCCGGTTGGAGATGCCCGCGATCGGCATGACCGACCACGGAAACATGTTCGGCGGCAGTGAGTTCTACAACGTCGCCACCGACATGGGTATCAAGCCGATCATCGGTATCGAGGCGTACATCGCCCCGGAGTCGCGACACAACACCAAACGCGTCCTGTGGGGTAGCCGGGACCAGAAGGGCGACGACGTCTCGGGTAGCGGCGCCTACACCCACATGACGATGGTGGCCGAGAACGCCACCGGTCTGCGCAACCTGTTCAAGCTCTCGTCGAGGGCGTCGATCGAGGGACAACTCGGCAAGTGGTCCCGCATGGATGCCGAGATCATCGCCGAGCACGCCGAGGGCATCATCGCGACCACCGGCTGTCCGTCCGGTGAGGTCCAGACCCGACTGCGGCTCGGCCATGAGAAGGAGGCGCTCGAGGCCGCCGCCAAGTGGCAGGACATCTTCGGCAAAGAGAACTTCTTCCTGGAGCTGATGGAGCACGGCCTCGAGATCGAGGGCCGCGTCCGCGACGGACTGCTCGAGGTCGGTCGCAAACTGGGCATCCCGCCATTGGTCACCAACGACTGCCACTACGTCACCAAAGACCACGCCTCCAGCCACGAGGCGCTGCTGTGCGTACAGACCGGCAAGACGCTGTCCGATCCGACGCGGTTCAAGTTCGACGGCGACGGCTACTACCTCAAATCGGCCGCCGAGATGCGCGAGCTGTGGGATCAAGAGGTCCCCGGTGGCTGCGACAACACACTGCTCATCGCCGAGCGGGTACAGAGCTACGGCGAGGTCTTCGAGCACCGTGACCGGATGCCGATCTTCCCGGTGCCCGAAGGCCATACGCAGCCCAGCTTCTTGCGCCAAGAGGTCGAGCACGGTCTGCGGACTCGCCGGTTCCCGGGCCGTGAGGTCCCGCAGGAATACCTCGACCGGGCGAGCTATGAACTCGACGTCATCATCCAGATGGGTTTCCCGGCATACTTTCTCGTGGTCGGTGACCTCATCCGGCACGCCAACGAGGTCGGTATCCGCGTGGGTCCCGGTCGTGGTTCGGCGGCCGGTTCGCTGGTCGCGTGGGCTCTGGGCATCACCAACATCGATCCCATTCCGTACGGTCTGCTGTTCGAGCGATTCCTCAACCCGGAGCGCGTGTCGATGCCTGATATCGACATCGACTTCGACGATCGCCGCCGTGGTGACATGGTGCGGTATGCGACCGAACGGTGGGGCAGCGACAAGGTCGCCCAGGTCATCACCTTCGGAACCATCAAGACCAAGGCCGCGATCAAGGACTCGGCCCGCGTCCAGTTCGGCCAGCCCGGGTATGCGATCGCCGACCGCATCACCAAGGCGCTTCCGCCGCCGATCATGGCCAAGGACATCACGATCGCCGGTATCACCGATACCGGCCATGAGCGGTACAAAGAGGCCAGCGAGGTCCGCACGCTCATCGAGACGGACCCGGATGTCAAGAAGATCTACGACACCGCCCTGGGTCTCGAGGGCCTGATCCGTAACGCCGGCGTCCACGCCTGTGCGGTGATCATGTCGTCCGAGCCGCTGACCGAGGCGATCCCGGTGTGGAAGCGCGCGCAGGACGGCGCCATCATCACCGGCTGGGACTACCCGTCGTGTGAGGCGATCGGCCTGTTGAAGATGGACTTTTTGGGGTTGCGCAACCTCACGGTCATCGGCGACACGATCGACAACATCAAGCTCAACCGCGGCTTCGACCTCGACCTCGACTCGTTGCCGCTGGACGACCCGGAAACCTACGAACTGGTGGCGCGCGGCGACACGCTCGGCGTCTTCCAGCTCGACGGTGGACCCATGCGAGAGCTCCTCAAACGTATGCAGCCCACCGGGTTCGGCGACATCGTCGCCGTGCTGGCGCTGTACCGGCCCGGTCCGATGGGCATGAACGCCCACAACGATTACGCCGACCGCAAGAACAACAAGCAGCCGGTCAGCCCGATCCACCCGGAACTCGAAGAGCCGCTCAAGGAGATCCTGGGCGACACCTACGGCCTGATCGTCTACCAAGAGCAGATCATGCAGATCGCGCAGAAGGTCGCCGGATACTCGCTCGGACAGGCCGACCTGTTGCGCCGGGCCATGGGTAAGAAGAAGCTGTCCGTGCTCGAGGAGGCCTACGCGGGTTTCCGGCAGGGCATGCTGGACAACGGATTCTCCGAGGCCGCCATCAAGGCGCTGTGGGACACCATCCTGCCGTTCGCCGGATACGCGTTCAACAAGTCGCACGCGGCCGGCTACGGCCTGGTCTCGTTCTGGACCGCGTACCTCAAGGCCCATTACCCGGCCGAGTACATGGCCGGGCTGCTCACCTCGGTGGCCGACGACAAGGACAAGGCCGCCATCTATCTGGCCGACTGCCGACGCCTCGGGATCACGGTGTTGCCGCCGGATGTGAACGAGTCGCAGCAGAACTTCTCCGCTGTTGGTGAGGACATCCGGTTCGGCATGGCCGCGGTGCGCAACGTCGGCAGCGGCGTCGTCGCGTCGATCATCGAAGCGCGCGAAGAGAAGTCGAAGTTCACCAGCTTCTCGGACTACCTGGCGAAGATCAGCGTGACGGCCTGCAACAAGAAGGTCACCGAATCACTGATCAAGGCCGGGGCCTTCGATTCGCTCGGCCATCCGCGCAAGGGCTTGTTCCTGGTCCACGCCGACGCGGTCGATGCGGTTCTGGGAACCAAGAAGGCCGAGGCGATCGGACAGTTCGACCTGTTCGGCGATGCCGGTGGCGACGGCGGTGGTGGCGTCACCGACGATGCGTTCGCCGTGAAGGTCCCGGACGAGGAGTGGGATACCAAGCACAAACTCGCGCTGGAGCGAGAGATGTTGGGGCTCTACGTCTCCGGGCATCCGCTCAACGGCGTCGAGCACGTCATCTCGGCCCAGACGGACACCTCGATCAGCTCGCTGCTCGAAGGCAATGCGAAAGACGGTGCCCAGATCGTGATCGGCGGCATCATCTCGGCCGTCACCCGACGGGTCAACAAGAAGGGCGAGTCGTACGCCGTTGTCCAGATCGAGGACATGGTCGGTGGTGTCGAGGTCTACTTCTTCCCGCGGGCCTATCAGGCATTCGGCATGGACATCGCCGCCGATGCCGTGGTGTTGGTGAAGGCGCGCGTCAACCTGCGCGACGACAGCATGATGATCTCCGCGAATGACCTTGCCGTTCCTGATCTTTCGCATGTCGGAGTCGCCAAGCCGGTGTCGCTGATCATGCCGACGAGACTGTGCACCGCCGACCGGGTCAGTGCGCTCAAGCAGGTGCTGGTCCGTCATCCCGGAACGTCCGACGTCCACGTCCGGTTGACCAGCGGTTCCAAGGAGACCACTCTGAAACTTGACGATCAGCTGCGCGTCAACCCGACGTCGGCGCTGATGGGTGACCTCAAGGCGTTGCTCGGACCGTCCTGTTTGAGCGTGTAGATCCGCTGCCGGGTCGAGGAATGCCGGCCCGGCGGGGGAGATTGACCGAAGTTGTGCACGCGGTTCGTGCACATGAACACATATGGAGGATCGATGCCACTGCAGGGTGAATACGAGCCGAGTCCCACCGACTGGGCACGCAAGCAGGCCGAAGAGATCGTCGAGTCCGGCGGTACCAAGGGCACCGAGCTCAACGGTATGCCGGTCGTGGTGCTGACCACGGTGGGCAACAAGTCCGGCAAGCTCCGCAAATCGCCGCTGATGCGGGTGGAGCACGATGGCAAGTACGCGGTGGTCGCCTCGCTGGGCGGCGCACCGAAGAACCCGGTCTGGTACTACAACGTCGTTGCGCACCCGCAGGTCGAACTCCAGGACGGCCCCAAGGTGATGGACATGGTCGCCCGTGAGGTGTTCGGGGACGAGAAGGCGATCTGGTGGGAACGCGCCGTCGAGGCCTACCCGCCCTACGCCGACTACCAGAAGAAGACCGATCGCCAGATCCCGGTGTTCGTCCTCGAACCCGCGCAGTAAACCGGGCGGGTGTGGCGGCGGAAGCCTCGTTTCGGAGAAGTGAGACCATAGCTGGCGTGACTAGTGGATCTCCGACCGACAACATCATCGCCACACCGCTCGATGCCGCCGCGATCGACGCGGCGGCCGAGCGCATCCGTGACGTGGTTGTCGCCTCTCCGCTGCAGCTGTCCGAGCGTTTGTCCGCGCGCACCGGCGCAACGGTGTACCTCAAGCGGGAAGACCTGCAGTCGGTGCGCTCGTACAAGATTCGTGGCGCCTACAACGTCATGGCACAGCTCACGGGCGCCGAGCGGGACGCCGGAGTGGTCGCCGCCAGCGCGGGCAATCACGCCCAGGGTGTGGCCTACGCGGCCCGCAGCATGGGGATTCGGGCCCGGATCTACATACCGACCAATACACCCAAGCAAAAATGTGACCGGATTCGTTGGCACGGTGGCGAATTCGTTGAACTCATTGCCGTCGGAGACACTTACGACGCGGCGGCGGCCGCGGCGCTGACCGATGTCGCGGCCACCGGAGCCACCTGGATCCACGCGTTCGACGATCCGCGGACCGCGGCCGGACAGGGCACCATCGCCAAGGAGATCGTCGCCCAACTCGGCGTGATGCCCGATCTGGTGGTCGTGCCGGTCGGCGGCGGCGGCGCACTGGCCGGCATCACGACGTACCTGCGCGCACACAGCGACGAGGTCCGCATCGTCGGCGTCGAACCGACCGGGGCGATCTCACTGTCCGCGGCACTGGTCGACGGTGGTCCGGTCACCCTGAACAAGATCGATCCGTTTGTCGATGGCGCCGCCGTCCGGCGGATCGGCACCATCGGACATCAGGTCATGGTCGCCGCCGGTGCGACGGTCGCCTCGCATCCGGATCTGCCGCCGGCGAGCACGGTGCATCATGACATCGACAAGCTGCCCCTCGGCGGCTCACACATCACCCACGTCGACGAGGGTGCGATCTGCTCGGCGATGCTGGAGCTCTACCAGAACGAGGGCATCATCGCCGAACCCGCCGGCGCGTTGTCGGTGACCGCACTCGACGATCTGCCGATCGAACCGGGCTGGACCGTGGTCTGCCTTCTCTCCGGTGGCAACAACGACGTCTCGCGCTACGGCGAGGTCATCGAACGGTCCCTGGTTCATCGTGGCCTCAAGCATTACTTCCTGGTCGACTTCCCGCAGGAGCCCGGCGCCCTGCGGCGATTCCTCGACGAGGTCCTCGGTCCGGACGACGACATCACGCTGTTCGAGTACGTCAAACGCAACAACCGGGAGACCGGTGCCGCGTTGGTCGGTATCGAACTCGGATCGCCGGACGGTCTGGGCCCGCTGCTCGGCCGCATCGACAACTCCCGTCTGACGTGTGAGCGTCTCGAACCCGGATCACCGGCCTACCGCTACCTCACCTGACCCGAACCCACCACCCCAAACGAGCCGGTTGTACGAGGACGAGCCACAAATATGTGGCTCGTCCTCGTATAACCGGCTCGTTTGTGATGAGGGGGCCCCGGGGATCAGGCCCGGCGCAGAACGACGGCGTTGTGGCCGGCCATCGTGCCGTCCGCGGGCGGTTCCCACGCCAGCAACACGGTGCCGGTGAACGGCAGGGGGACGGGCTGCTCGGTGAGGGTGACGATCGTGGTGATGGCGCCACGATGCATCGCGAACCAGGTGCCGGCGGCGGCCCAGTCGGTGGTCACCGAGTCGAAGGTGTCCGCCGACAGGTCGGGTTCGCCACTGCGCAGCGCGATCAGGGAGCGATAGAAGCCGAGCACCCGGGCGTGCTCGCCGACGCCGAGCTCATCCCAGCGCAACTTTGAACGCTCAAAGGTCTGCGGGTCCTGCGGATCGGGAACCTCCTCGGCATCCCAGCCGTGTTCGGCGAACTCGGACTTGCGGCCGTTCGCGGTCGCCTCACCGAGTTCTGGCTCCGGATGCGAGGTGAAGAACTGGAATGGTGTGCTCGCCGCCCACTCCTCGCCCATGAACAGCATCGGGGTGAATGCGGAGGTGAGCACCAGCGCCGCCTTCACCGCGAGTTGTCCGGCGCTCAGATACTCGCCGGGCCGGTCGCCGATCGCGCGATTGCCGATCTGGTCGTGGTTGCAGGTGTAGACCACCAGCGAGGTGGCCTTGATCCGCGCGGGATCGATCGGCCGGCCGTGCCTGCGGCGCCGGAAGGACGAGTACGTCCCGGCATGGAAGAAGCCTTCCCGCAATACCTTCGACAGGCATTCGAGACTGCCGAAGTCGGCGTAATAGCCCTGACGTTCACCCGAGACGGCGGTGTGGATCGCGTGATGGACGTCGTCGCACCACTGCGCGGCCAGACCGTACCCGCCGAACTCGCGCGGGGTGATCAATCGGGGATCGTTGAGGTCGCTCTCGGCGATCAGCGACAGCGGCCTGCCCACCCGGGCCGAGAGTTCGTCGGTGCGGATCTGGAGTTCCTCGAGCAGGTGCAGGGCGGTCCGGTCGACGAGGGCATGGACCGCGTCGAGCCGTAGACCGTCGACATGGAACACCTCCATCCATCGCAATGCGGAGCCGAGGATGAACTCCCGGACCTCGTCGGAGTCGGCCTCGTCCAGGTTCACCGCCTGACCCCAGCTGTTCGCGCCGGACGTCATGTACGGGCCGAAGTTCGGCAGGTAATTGCCCGACGGGCCCAGGTGGTTGTAGACGGCGTCGATGATGACGCCGAGTCCGCGCCGATGGGCCGCATCCACGAACCGGACCAACGCGTCCGGGCCGCCGTAGGGTTCGTGAACCGCGTACCAGCCGACGCCGTCGTAACCCCAGTTGTGGGTGCCGTTGACGGCATTGACCGGCATCAGTTCGACGAACTCGACTCCCAGTGAGATCAGGTGATCGAGTCTGTCGATCGCCGCGTCCAGGGTTCCGGCGGGCGTGAATGTTCCGATGTGCAGTTCGTAGATGACCGCGCCGGCAACCGGCTTGCCCTCCCACCCGGAGTCGGTCCAGACCTGTTCGGCGACCTCGTGAACCTGACTGAGTCCGTGGACACCGTCCGGTTGTCGCGGCGAACGTGGATCGGGGAGCGGCTCGGTCGAGTCGTCGATCAGGTATCCGTAGCGGGCTCCGGGGGCCGCGCTGACGGGCGATTCCCACCAATCACCGGGGCGCGGCAGCATCTCGTGCGTCGTGCCGTCGACGATCACACGCATCTTCTGGGCGACAGGGGCCCACACAGGAAGAAATGTCACTCCTGAACCGTATGTCCTCTAGCCCGGGAGCGTCGCCTGTCCAGGCGCCCCAAATCGCTCCGGACCGCGGGCTAAGTTAACGAGTAATCGCACCGGGTATCGATTTTGACCGGGCGGTGGGCTGGTGTGACTTCGCACGCTGCCGGTGTTCAGGGGAATTCGGCGGAGTCCCGTATTGCATGAGTTGCTGTTTGAAACGGGCTTTTCCACCAGGCCGAGCGTGTTCGCTGGGCGGTTCGATATCCATGTGGCACTATGAGCGAACTCACACAATCCGGTTACGTGTGGCGGGGGCCGCAGACGAAGCCGAGGCGTAGCTCAACCATTCCGACGAAGGCAGGGTGTGACCACACAATCCGTGACGGCAGGCATCGGGGGAGCTGCCGCGGCGCGCAGGAGGACGGCACCGCTCACGCGGTGGTTCCGCGAGCACATCGTTGCCTCCTTCGAGACCTTCGGCCGGCAGATGACGCTCTTTCTCGAGGTCTTCAAGGTCCTCTTCGTCGACATCATCAAGCGTCGGTTCCCGTTCGGTGAGTTCATCCGCCAATGCGCGTTCATGGCAAACACTTCGGTGGTCCCCACCCTGCTGGTGGCCATCCCGGTCGGCGTGATCGTCTCCATTCAGGTCGGCAACATCGCCAACCAGATCGGCGCGACCTCGTTCTCGGGCGCGGCCACCGGCCTCGGGGTGATCCGGCAGGGCGCGCCGCTGGTGACCTCACTGCTGCTCGCCGGTGCCGTCGGTTCGGCCATCGCGGCCGATCTGGGTTCGCGGACCATTCGCGACGAGATCGACGCGATGAGGGTGATGGGCGTCAATCCGACCCAGCGACTCATCTCGCCGCGACTGCTCGCGACGATGGTCGTCAGCTTCCTGCTCTGTGGCTTCGTCTGTTTCATCGGGTTCGTCACCGGTTACGTGTTCAACGTCTACGCCCAAGGTGGGACGCCGGGTAGCTACACCGGCACATTCGCGTCGTTCGCCAGTCCCGCCGACCTCGCCTTCGCCATTCTCAAGGCGGTGATCTTCGGTGCCATCGTCGCGGTGGTCGCATGCGATCGCGGTCTCAACACCAAAGGTGGACCGTCCGGCGTCGCCAACTCGGTCAACGCCGCCGTCGTCAATTCGGTGATCCTGCTGTTCACCGTCAACGTGATCCTGACCCAGATCTTCGCCGTGCTCGTCCCGACGAGGGTGGTCTGAGATGGTTGCGTCCAAATACACGCCCCCGGCGCTGAAGCCGCTCGAGTGGGGCAAGAAGGCCTATTCGGGACCCCGCGACGTCCTGGTTCTGATCGGTCACCAGGTCACGTTCCTGGTGCGGTCGGTCGGTGCCGTCCCGATCGCGTTCAAGCACTACAGCAAAGAGATCTGGCGCCTGCTCTCCGACGTCACCTGGGGCAACGGCGCCATCGTGGTCGGCGGCGGAACGATCGGCGTGATCATCCTGCTGGGCATCATGGGCGGTGCCACGGTCGGCATCGAGGGCTACACCGCGCTGAATCTGCTCGGGATGTCCCCGGTGACCGGTGCCGTGTCGGCGTTCGCGACGACCCGCGAGCTGGGTCCGCTGCTCGCGGCCGTGGCGTTCACCGCGCAGTCGGGTTGTCGGTTCACCGCGCAACTGGGCTCGATGCGGATCAGTGAGGAGATCGACGCGCTCGAATCGATCGCGATCCGCCCGATGCCGTACCTCGTCACCACCCGGATGATCGCGGCCGTGATCTGCATCATCCCGCTCTACTCGGTCTCACTGGCCGCGAATTACATTGCCTGCCAGGTGATGTTCCAGTTGCAGAGTGGGCAGGGCAGCGGTGTCTACCTGTCGTACTTCTACCAGTTCATCCTCTCTCGCGACATGGTCTACTCGGTCATCAAGGTGGTCATCTTCGTCATGCTCACCACGTTCATCCAGTGCTACTACGGCTTCTTCGCCTCGGGTGGTCCCGAGGGTGTCGGGGTCGCCGCCGGACACGCGATCAGACTGTCGATCATCGTGCTGGTCTTCGCGAATCTCTTGCTGACCCTGGTCTTCTGGGGTCTGTCGCCCGGCATCCGGATCTCGGGGTGAAGTCATGTTCGTAGACACAACCGGGCGCAACCCGTCGGCCACCCAGTACCTGCTGCGTGGCCTCGCATTCGTGATCGTCGTGATCCTGATCCTGGCGGTGCTCGCGCTGCGGTATCAGGGCGCTTTCGACGAGAAGGTGGAGGTCACCGCCGGCCTCGAGGACATCGGGGACGGTCTGGTCACCCAGGCCGACGTGCGGTACAACGGGCTCATCGTCGGTGCGGTGACCGCGGTCGAGGTCACCGACACCAGTCTGTCGGACGTGAAGATCAACATCGTCCCCGAACAGGCGTCGGGCATTCCGGCGAACGTGACCGCCCGGACGGTCCCGAGCAACCTCTTCGGTGTGAACTCGGTCGAACTGATCCCGCCTGCCGACCCGAAGGGGCACCTGTCGAGCGGGAGCAAGATCACCGCCGACGAGTCCAAGGAGACCATCGCCCTGCAGTCGGTGCAGAACGAACTCCGCGAGTTGTTCACGGCCGTACCGCCGGAGGAGATCGGCCGCGTCCTGGCGACCATTGCCGAGGCACTGCGTGGTGGCGGCAACGTGTTCAGCGCATTCGTCGGCACACTCAACCAATACTGGAAACAGATCAACGCGCAGTTCCCTGATGGTGCGCCCCCGGGTTTCGACAACTTCAACGAGTCGATGCGGGGGATCGCGGAATCCACACCCGAACTCCTCGACGCGATGGGGCGTGCGGTGGTGCCGTCGCTGACGATCATCGAGCGCCGGCGTGAACTGGTGAGCACCCTGACCTCGGCACAGGGCATGATCGACGGCCTGCAGACGCTGTTCGCGGCCAACGGTGACGGCGGTATCCGGATCGTCAACGACCTCAACACCCTGACCGGTGCCATCGCAGTGGATGCCGACGCATTACCGCAGAGCCTGGCCGCGCTCAACGTACTCGCCGGCAAGGTCCTGACCGTGTTCACCGGCACCAATGGCAAGCCCATGCTCAACATCGGTGTCAGCTTCAGCCCGTTCCAGATGTACAAGCACCAGAACTGCCCGGTCTACAACGGCGGGGAATACGGGATGACCCGGGGGCCGGGCTGTACCGGACCCGGTACCGGTACCGGACCGACCAATTCGGGTCCGCTGGCGATCACCCCCGCCGGCTCCAGCACCCCGACGACACCCGGCGACACGACCCCCGCCTCCTCGCCGGGCGTGGTCACCACCGCGACCGACAACAAGACCCTGGAGGCCGCGCTGGAACGGAAGCCGTCCGCGGCCGAGACGTTGATGCTGGGGCCGCTGGTGCAGTCCGTCCGAGTTCAGGGAGGTGGGAGATGAGTTATCGCAAGCCGTTGATCGGGTTCTGTCTCTTCGCCGTCCTGGCCCTGGTGCTGACCTGGACCATCTGGTCGACACTGGAACGTTCGGTGTCGGGTGAGACGAACACGTACACCGCCCACTTCAACGACGTGGCAGGTCTGCACGAAGGTGACGACGTCCGAATGGCCGGTGTCCGGGTGGGCCGGGTCGCGTCGATCGAGCTCGACCGCAACCGCGCCGAGGTGGAGTTCGAGGTCCAGAACAACCAGTCGGTCTTCACCAACACCCGCGCGTCGATCAAGTATCAGAACCTCATCGGGCAGCGGTACCTCGGTTTGGAGCTGGTCGAGGATTCCGAACAGCAGCGGATGAAGCCGGGCTCGACGTTGTCGGAACCGTCGCAGGACTCGTTCGATGTATCCGCGTTGCTGGCCGGATTCCAGCCGGTGTTCGACACCCTGGAACCGGAGCAGGTCAACCAGCTCTCGGAGAGCCTGGTCCAGACCTTCCAGGGCAACGAGGTCTCGCTGAGCTACACGATTGCCCAGATCGGTGAGGTCGCCTCCGATTTCGCCAACCGCGACCAGGTGATCGCCGCCGTCATCACCAACCTCAGTGCGGTGATGGGTGACCTGAGCAAGCAGGGCGAACAGATGCAGGAGCTCGTGAGCAACCTGGCCGGTCTGATCGAGGGTCTCAATGCCAACTCGCCCGCGCTGGGCGCCGCCGTCGACAGCATCGGCAGCGCGACCGATCGTCTCGGTGGGCTGATCGGTCAGATCCGGCCCGACGTCGCGTCGATCGGCAGCGGTCTGCAGAGCACCACCAGCGAGCTGATCGGCATCGGCGCCAAGCTCGACCAGTTGGCCATCGACCTGCCGCTGTTCCTGGCGCATTTCCCGATGGTCATGGGGCAGGGCACATACCTGAACATCTATGCCTGCGATCTGGACGTGTCCATCGGCGGGGTGTTGTTCCCGCCGGGACTGATCAGTCAGATCGGCGGCAGCGAGCACTCGGTGGTGTGCCGATGAGCGTGTTCAATCGGGACCGGCTCCGAACGAGCTGGCGCAACAGCCGATTCATCTGGCTGGGTGTCCTGGGTGCGGTGGCGTTGCTGGTCGTCGTCGGGGCGACGTTTGTGTTGTCCGACTCGGGAATCGGTAAACGTGAGTACACGGCCGACTTCTCCCAGGCCGGCGGTATCCGGCCCGGTGACAAGGTCCGGGTGGCCGGCATCGATGTGGGTGAGGTGTCGTCGACCGAACTCGCCGGTGACCACGTCGAGATCGCCATGGAGGTCGAGAGAGACGTCGAGGTGATGGTGGACGGCTCGGCGGAGATCAAGCTCTCCACGCTGCTGGGACAGCGATTCATCGACCTGAAGGTCGGGGATTCGACCGAGGAGCTGAGCGGGTCGCGGATCCCCAACACCCAGGTGCCCTACGACCTGCAGAAGACCATCGAGCGCGGCACGCCGGTGCTCGCCGGTATCAACGCGGGCGAACTGGCCGACAGCGTCGACGCACTGAACAAGCAGTTGGCCGACGCACCCGGGGTCACCACGCAGACGCTGGATGCACTGACGCAGATGTCGCAGGTGATCACCGACCGCACCGACCAGATCAACCTGCTGATCCAGGACACCGAGACGGTCACCGACGTGATCAGCAGTAGCCAGTACCAGCTCTCGGTGATCGTCGGGCAGGGTCAACTGCTGGCCCAGAAGATCGCGACCAGGCAAGAAATGGTGGCACGCATGCTCGACGGCGTTGCCGAACTGTCGAACGAGATGGAGGCGCTGGCGGCGGAGAACAACAACGAGTTCGCGCCGCTGGTGATGAACCTGAACACCATCTCCGAGGGCATGGAGAAGAACCGGGACAACCTGCGGCATCTGCTCGAGGTGTTGCCGCTGACCGTGCGCGTCATCGCCAACACCACCGGTTCCGGTCCGTACGCGATGGGATATCTCCCGTGGGGTCTGTTCCCCGACAACTGGCTCTGCGCAGCAAATGTGGTGGCCGGATGCTGAATCGAATGGATTCCGCCGCCTCGGGGGCACACCTGCGCCGCACGATTGTCCTGATCGCGGTTTTGCTGACCACGGCGTTGGTGGGCTCTGGTTGCTCACTGATCCCGGAGCGGCTCAAACACGCCGCCGGGCAGTCGATCAAACTGACCGCCTACTTCGACAGCGTTGCCGGCCTATATGTCGACAACGACGTCTCGGTGCTCGGCATGCCGGTGGGCCGGGTCCTGGCGATCACCCCGCAGGGGGAACGCGTCAAGGTCGAGTTCACCGTCGACGACGACATCCCGATTCCCGTCGATGCCACCGCGGCGATCATCAACACCTCGTTGGTGACCACCCGGCACGTCGAGTTGTCGCCGCCGTATGTCGAGGGGCCCAGGCTCGAAGAGGGCGACACGCTGGCAGACGCGAAGTCGCCGGTCGAGATCGGCGCCCTGTTCGATACCGTCGACAATCTGGTGGAGGAGTTCCGATCCGACCCGGACGGCAACGGGCCACTCGGCGACATGCTGACCATCTCGGCCGGCATCTTCGGCGGCAACGGTGAGCGCATGAAAACCGCGATCGACGAGCTGGGCAAGTTCGCCCAGGTCGGTGTCGACAACGGTGACGCCCTGGTCGAGGTCATCAAGAACATGTCGGAGCTGACCACCGCACTGGTGGAGAACTACCCGAAGATGACCGCGTTCTCGGACTCGCTCACGGACGTGTCGCAGCTGCTGGGCGATCAGTCGGTCGGACTCCAGGCGACGCTCGACGCACTGAACCAGACCCTGAACAACACCGCGGTGTTCCTCGAGGCGAACACCAACACACTCGGTGGCGCGATGGGTCGGCTGGCCGGGTTGATCAGCAACCTGAGTGACTATTCGCGCCAGTTGGTCGACACCATCGATGTCGCGCCGTTGGCGTTCGAGAACCTGGCGAACTCGGTGTCGACGGAACAACGGGCCTGGCGTGCGCAGGTCCTGGTCGACAAGTCGCTGCTCGACAACGAGCTCCTCGGGACGTTCTGTGAGGCGATCAACCTGGACGCAGACGGTTGCCGGACCGGTAAGTTGACCGGCTTCGGACCGGACCTCGGTGTGTTCTCGGCGCTGGTGGAGTTGAACAAATGAGCACAGTGAAGTGGGCCGGAAAGAAGTTGCGCGCGAGTGTGATCGGGGCCGTGGCGGCAACGATGTTGCTCTCGGGATGTGGCGCGATTCCCAGCCTGACGATCGACCAGTTGCCGATGCCCGCACCCGGCGGTGTCGGTGACGGCTACGAGATCAACGGGTCGTTCGGCAACGCGCTCAACCTGCCGTCACGGGCCAAGGTGAAGCTGAACGGCAACGACGTCGGCCTGGTGGAGACGATCACCGCCAACAATTACCGGGCAGATGTCACGATGCGCGTCCGCAAGGACATCGAGTTGCCGGTCGGTACCGGAGCCCAACTCCGCCAGGCCACCCCGCTCGGCGACGTCTTCGTGGCGTTGCTGCCGCCGGAGCAGGCCACGTCGGCGGCGTTGATGGCGCCGGGCGACACCCTCACCGGCGAGATGACCGAGGCCGCCACCGTCGAGGACCTGCTGGTGACCGCGACCGCGTTCGTCGACGGTGGCGCCATCAAGAATCTGACCGAGATCATCAACGAACTGTCCGACGCGATCGGCGGCAAGTCGGAGGACCTGACCGGGGTGATCTCGGGATTGACCACCGGTGTGAGCCGTCTGGCCATGAACACCGAGGAGATCGACGCCTCGCTCGCGTCGTTGAACGCGGTGGCCACCGACCTGGCCGACGGCCGGACCGAGTTGCTGGCGTCGATCGACACGGTGGGCCCGGCACTGGATGTGGTCAACGGTCAGATCCCGTCGATCGTGACGACGATGAACAAGACCAAGGCCGTCACCGATGCGCTCAACGACTTCCTCGACAGCCAGAGTGCGAACACCGTCGAGTTGGCCAACAACCTCGCCGTGGATGTCGAGGCGTTCGGCCGCGCCGCCGGTGAGCTCGGTCCGCTGGCCGACAGGCTCCGGGTGCTGACCCCCAAATGGGTCGACGCCACACCCGGCAGCGCTGCCACCGTGTCCGCGAGGGTCTGGTACCTGTCGCCGGGATTCGGATTCGATTCCCGCAGCAGACTTCCCGAGATGGAGGACCTCACCAATGGTGTCAACAGTCTGGAACAGACGCTGACCAGGGTGCTGGCCCGCCTGACCGGTACGCGCGGATGTTGTGGGTGAGGGGCGAGCGATGACAGCCTGGTTGTACAAACACAAGATCTTGCTCTCCAACCTTGCCTTGGTGCTCGTGATGTTCGTCGGCATCGGTTACCTGAGCCTGGGCGTGCTGCGCTGGCGGCCACTCGACGACACCTACGAACTGACCGTCGAGTTCGCCAATTCCGGTGGCGTGCAGAGCACGTCCGATGTGACGTTGCGCGGGGCGCGTGTCGGTGCGGTCGATCAGATCCGGGCCACCCCGACCTCGGTCGAGGTGACGGTCGTGATCGACTCCGAGTACAAGATCAGCAAGGACTCGCATGTCGCCGCACTCGGTCTGTCCGCCGTCGGTGAGCAATACGTCGACTTCCAGCCGAGTACCGCCGACGGACCGTACTTTTCGAATGGTGACAAGATCTCGACCACACAGACGTCGTCGACCGTCGCGTTCCCGAAATTGCTCGAATCGTCACTGGACGTGGTCCGACAGATCGATGCGGAGAAACTGAGTGTCACCATCGACGAACTCGACATCGCACTCGACAGCGATGGGAAGAACCAACTGCGAGCGTTGTTCAACAGCGGCGGCGTGATCTTCGCCGACCTCTATCGGGTACTACCGGAAACGGTGACGCTGATCCAGAACACCGGAACGATCCTGGAGACGACGGCCGACATCCAGCCCGACCTGGGAACGCTGACAACCGGTATCGGTGATCTGATCGACGCCCTGGTCGCCTCGGACCAGGAGTTGCGTACCTTCCTCGGGCGGGCACCGGCGCAGCTGACCACCCTGAGCGGTTCCCTCAACCAGTTGACCGATCCGTTGTCGGGTGTACTGACGCAGTTCCTCGACATCGCGGAGCAGGGTGCGTTGCGTGCGCCGGCGCTGGTCAATCTGTTCCCGGCGATCCGCGACGGTGCGATCACCTCGCAGGCGATGTTCCACGACGGTGCCTGGTGGGCCTACGGGTCGATCTATCCACGACCGTACTGCGAGTACCCGGTGTTGCCGGAACCGCCGACCGAGATCCTCGAGGCCACGGTGCCGGTCAACCTGTACTGCGTGACCGAGGATGAGACACAACAGATCCGCGGGGCGTCCAACGCTCCACGGCCGCCCGGCGATGACACCGCCGGACCGCCCCCGAATTTCGATCCGAACGCGCGTACCGTCCCGTTGGGCTGAGCTACCGGAGCATTACGCGCCACCGTCCGACAATTGTTATGAGGTAGAAACGCCGTATGGCCGAGAACAGCAGACCCGAAACCGAAGGCGAGCCCACGGAGGGTGTCTCGATGGGCAAGAAGCCCACGGGGAAGCCGCGACGCAAAGCCGCAGGTCCGGAGGTCGACGCGCCGACAGTCGAAACCGCTGTACCGGGACCGGTCGCCGCTGAATCGAATACCAAGAGCGGCAAGCAGATCACCATCAGCCTTGCGGTCGTCGGAAAGGTTCTCGCCGGTGCGGTCGTTGTCGCACTGTTGGGTGCCGTGATCTTCTTCGGCGTCAACTGGAAGTCGGACAAGGCCGAGCTCGACGCAGCGGCGGACGCGAAGAAGGCGTCCGACTACTTCGTCACCCAACTGCTCGATTCGATGAACACCACCACCGCCGGTGAGTACGTCAACCGGATGTCGCCGTTGACCACCGGCGCGTTCCGCGACAACCTGCTCAACGAGCGGGAGAAGACCCAGACCGACATCGCCTCCATGCAACTCAAGATCACCCCCGAGATCTGGTCGTCGGGTGTGGTGTCGAACACGACCGACACGGCAACCACACTGGTGGTCGCCGAGATCACCGGCACCAGCAGCGTGGCGACCACCCCGGTCACCAACCTCGGTATGTTCCAGCTGACGATGGAGAAGCACGACGGTAAATGGCTGGTGTCCCAGATGGATCCGGGTCCGTCGAGCACCGGCATCGGTTCAGCCGACACCGGTACCGGCGCGGATCCCAACGTCACCGCACCCGCTCCGACCCCCGAGCCCGCTCCGGCGCCCGCCGGTTGATCCGTCGACCGTGCCCTAAACACCGTCGAGCGTGCCCTAAACACCGTCGAGCGTGCCAAAACTGCATGCGTGCGTGCATCTTTGGCACGCTCGACGGTCCGTTCGGCACGCTCGGCGGCGGGGGTTCGGGCTAGTCGTGGATGCGTTCGAGGATGCCGACGTCGGTTCCGAATCGTGAGAGGTGCACGGTTCCGGACATGTCGCTGCCGGTCAGGAGTTCTCGCCAGGTGCCCGGTGGCAGGTCGAGTGTGGTCTGCTCCCACCGCTCTTCGTCGAGCCGTGCGGTCCAGCGGCAGCCGGTCATGATCACCGAGATGTCCCCGTCGGGTGCGCTGCGACCGAACGCGATGACGTGTTCGGCCGCAGGACCATGCGCAGTCAGCGGGTGATGGTCGCCGTTCCCGAATACCTCGGGACGTCTGCGGCGCAGGTGTGCCGCGGTGCGCACGATCGCCACCTTGGGGTGATCGACCGACTGCGTGTAGTCGATCTGTCGCCGGTTGTCGGGATCGACCAGTGAATCGTCGAACCACTCGGTGCCCTGGTAGACGTCGGGGACTCCCGGCGTCAGCATGGCGAGCGCCTTTTGCAACAAGGCGTCGGATTCGACGTGTGATCGGACCTCGGCCAGCAGGTCGGTCAGATCCCTGGCGCAGGGGCCGTCGAATACGTTGTCGATCCACGCATGCACTGCCGACTCGAAGGCGTCATCGACCTCGGTCCACGTGGTGCCGACCCCGCCCTCGCGGATGGCCTTTGTCGCGTAGTCGTGGAAGCGGCGGCGCAGATCGTCCGTGATCACACCGTCGATCGGCCAGATGCCGAAGAGGTTCTGCCGCAGGAACAATCCGGTGACACCGTCCGGCGCCGGATTGCGTGCCTGCGACCGATCCACCAATTCCGTCCAGCGCGCGGGGACCTGGGACAGGACGCCGATACGCGCGCGGACGTCCTCGCTGCGTTTGGTGTCGTGGGTCGAGAGCGTGGTCAGGGCTCGGGGCCAGGCGCCGGCCCGTTCGACGTTGACGCGGTGAAAATCGTCGATCGAGTCGCTGAAGGTCCCCGGATCACCACCTACCTCCTGCAAACTCACCAGCCGGGCGGTTCGGTAGAAGAGGCAATCCTCGACACTCTTGGCGGTGACGGCACCGCAGAGCTGCGCCAGACGCGCCCTGGCCTCGGTGTCCCATTCGACGGCTGCGGCGATGAGGTCGAATGCCGGACCCAACGCGGGTAGTCGCTTCTTTTCCTCTGCCACCACCCGTTCCAGGGTTCCGGCGAGAACCGGGTAGTCGCTGCGGTACACCCCCAGGGAGGCGATGACCGCACCGATCGCCGACTCGATGTCCGCGGCGGCCGGTGCAGGTCCGTCGGCCACCGGATCGTCGGCCGCGTACGCCTCGAGGGTGCGCCGGAGTCGGGCGCGTTCGGCGGGGAAGGTGTCCGCCATGATCGACAACTTCAGATGCCGCTCGGTGGCCTCGATCCACCGGTGATCGCCGCGGTCGCCGGCGTAGCGCTGGTGGAGATCACCCAGTGGCTCTTCACCATTCGGGTCGACGAGTACGGCTCCGACGGTACGCAAGGTCTCGTATCCGGTGGTGCCGTCGACCGGAAGCGTCGGGTCGAGTGGTTCGCCTTTCGAGAGGATCTTCTCGACCAGCAGGATGCGGTCCGGCCCGAGGTCGTCGCGGAGGTTGCGCAGATAACCCTGCGGGTCTGCCAGGCCGTCCGGATGATCGACCCGGATCCCGTCGACCAGGTCCTCACTGATCAGCTGCCGGACCAGGGTATGGGTGGCCGCATACACAGCCGGGTCTTCCTGTCGCAATCCGGCGAGCCCGTTCACGGAGAAGAAACGGCGATACCCGATGACGCCGATGTTCCATGGCACCAACCGATATGACTGCTTCTCGTGCACCGCGCCGGCCGATTCAGGTGCCGGTGGGTCGTATGTCCCGGGAGCCAGGGGAAAGCGGTGCTCGTAGAACGCGAGTTCCGGCTCCGGACCAGAGGCGTCGATCTCCAGTGCGTCGAGGTCGTCGGGTGAACCGAGAACGGGCAGAGCAATTTTGCCGTCTGCACCGTTGTCCGGCGACCAGTCGATATCGAAGTACGTGGCGTACTCGGAGTCCGGGCCCAGCCGTAGGACGTCCCACCACCACGGGTTCTGGCGAGGGTCCTCGACGCCGGTGTGGTTGGGCACGATGTCGACGATCAACCCGATACCGCGTTCGGCGGCGGCGTGGCGCAACGTCCGAAGGCCGTCGATGCCGCCGAGTGTGGGGGAGACCTCCGGCGGCGGCACCCAGTCGTAGCCGTGCTCCGAACCCTCCTCGGCGGTCTGTACCGGCGAGAGGTAGAGATGGCTGATCCCCAGTGCCGCATAGTGATCGAGATGTTCGACGGCGTCGGCGAACGTGAAGCCACTGTTCAGCTGGAGGCGATAGGTGACGGTGGGTGGCAGGATCATCAGTGCACCTTGCGCAGGACCAGCAACGACCTTCCGGTGACCAGGACCGGGCTTCCGGCCTTGGCGATGACGGCGCTGTCACCGAGAGGATGTGCGGTGTCGAGGACGCCCTCCCACTCGTTGGCGTAGAAGGTCGTGGGGAGTTGGAACGCGATCGGCTCGTAGTGCGCGTTGAAGCACATCAGGAAGTCCTCGTCCTGCACCACGCGACCCCGGATGTCCTTTTCTGCGATGGCTGATCCGTTCAGGAACACCGCGAGCGACTTCCCGAAACCACTGTCCCAATCCTCTTCGGTCATCTCGTCGCCTGACGGTGTGAGCCAGGCGATGTCACGAGGTTCGTCGCCGGAGCGGATGGGACGTCCGGCGAAGAAACGCCGACGGCGGAACACCGGATGTTCTTTGCGGAGTTCGATGACCCTTGCCGTGAAATCGAGGAGCTCCGAATTGGTCTCTGCCAGCGCCCAATCCATCCAGGCGAGAGGGTTGTCCTGGCAGTAGACGTTGTTGTTGCCCTGTTGCGTCCGGCCGATCTCGTCGCCGTGGGCGATCATCGGGGTGCCCTGACTGAGCATCAGGGTGGCCAGGATGTTGCGCTGCTGTCGGCCCCTGAGGGTTTCGATGACCGGATCATCGGTCGGACCCTCGACGCCACAATTCCAGGACCGGTTGTGGCTTTCTCCGTCCCGGTTGTCCTCGCCGTTTGCCTCGTTGTGTTTCTCGTTGTATGACACCAGGTCTCGCAACGTGAATCCGTCGTGCGCGGTGACGAAGTTGATGCTGGCGCTCGGCCGGCGGCCGGTGGCCTCGTAGAGATCAGAGGATCCGGTGAGCCGGGAGGCGAACTCTCCCAGGGTCGCCGGCTCGCCACGCCAGTAGTCGCGGACGGTGTCGCGGTACTTGCCGTTCCATTCGGTCCACAGGGCGGGGAAGTTGCCGACCTGGTAGCCGCCTTCGCCGATATCCCACGGCTCGGCGATGAGTTTGACCTGACTGACCACCGGATCCTGTTGCACGAGATCAAAAAACGCCGACAACCTGTCCACGTCGTGCAGTTCTCGGGCCAGGGTGGAGGCGAGGTCGAAACGGAAACCGTCGACGTGCATCTCGAGGACCCAGTACCGCAGGGAGTCCATGATGAGCTGCAGGGTGTGCGGATGCCGGGCGTTGAGACTGTTGCCTGTCCCGGTGTAATCCATGTAGGCCCACGGTTCGTCGTCGACGATCCGGTAGTACGCGGCATTGTCGATGCCGCGGAAGGCGATGGTCGGGCCCATGTGATTGCCCTCGGCGGTGTGGTTGTAGACCACGTCGAGGATGACCTCGATACCCGCGTCGTGGAACGCCCGGACCATGGCCTTGAACTCGGGCACGGCGGCACCGGCCCGACGGTTCGACGCGTAGTCGGCATGTGGCGCCAGAAACCCGAAACTGTTGTAGCCCCAGTAGTTGCGCAAACCCTGATCGAGCAGCGTCTGATCCTGCAGGAACTGGTGTACCGGCATCAGTTCGATGGCCGTGACACCGAGCTTGGTCAGGTGGTCGATGATCGCCGGATGCGCCAGCCCCGCATACGTCCCGCGGAGTTGTTCCGGGACCTCCGGGTGCGTGGCGGTCATGCCCTTGACATGGGCCTCGTAGATGACGGTCTCGTAGTACGGCCGGTTGGGCGCGCGGTCGTTCTGCCAGTCGAAGAACGGATTGATCACGACCGAGGTCATGGTGTGGCCCAATGAATCCAGCCGTGGAGGATCTCCGAACAGTGGGTCGGGCTCCCCCGATTGCGGTTCCGGCTCGGGCGCGGTGTCCTCGGCTTCGGTGGCCGTGTCTGCCTCCGCGTCGCCATCGGCGAAGTCCTCGATGTCGGTCGAGGGCGCGGCCGCGGTGTCGGTGGCCGTACCTGCCTGGGTGTCGGCGGGATGGGTCTCGGCGTCGGATCCGTCGACCGCTGTGCCGTTTTCGTCCACCGCTGATTCCCCGGACGAGGATTCGAGGGCGGGGGGATCGAGTGAGATCGGATACGAGTACAGCGACGCGTCGCCGTCGAACTCTCCGTGAAACGACTTTCCATAGGGGTCGACCAGCAGCTTCGACGGGTCACATCGCAAGCCCTGACGGGGATCGTAGGGTCCGTGGACGCGGTAGCCGTAGCGCTGCCCGGGGGAGATCGTCGGCAGGTACGCGTGCCAGACGTAGCCGTCGACCTCCTCGAGTTCGATGCGTGTCTCCGTGCCGTCTTTGCTGATCAGGCACAACTCGACCTTGGTCGCGACCTCGGAGAACAGCGAGAAGTTGGTTCCGGTGCCGTCGAACGTGGCGCCGAGGGGGTAGGCCGTTCCCGGCCACACCATGAGGTCTTCGACCTCTTCGGTCAGGGCGGCACCGTTCTGGACCGGTGTTGCGGTGGGGGTGTCCGATTCTGGCGTACTCACCTCGGCGGCGACTTCTTCACCGGCGTCCTGCGTGAGCGCACCACCATCCGGCGTCGTCATCTGCACTCTCGTTTACTCATGCCCACGACCCTACTGGGATGCGGGCCGGGAGGCATTCGCAAGTAGAGCGCATCACGTCACCGCGATCTGCCGGTTACGTCCAGGGCAGGGCAGCCTGCATCTGACGTTGCAATTCCGGGATCAGGCTGCGGATGAAGGTGGCGCTGAGGTGGTGCCAGTCCTTGTAGACGGTGATGTTCCCCACGACGGCAGGACATGTCGTCTCATCGCACATTCCGTCGGTGAGGTCTATCGGATGCACGTTGGGGAACTGCTCCACGATGTCGAGCGTCGGGTCGGTGGGTGCGAAGGCCCACTCGCGGGACGTGCTGCACTCGTCGTTGGAGTTCTTCGACAGGCAGTCCGGGGTGTTGATGGCGCCGGCATCGTTGTGCGGCCAGGCACTGTCACGCATGCCCAGAACCGGGATTCCGGCCTCCGCGAACTGGCCGAAGATCGGCAGGTAGTCGTCGGGCACCCAGTCGCCGGGATCGTTGTCGCGGGGCCGCGTCGTGTTGGTGAACACCGCGTCGGGGCGGTCGGCGATGATCATCGGCAGCACCTTGTCGACCCATTCGCGGCACTGCGGGTAGGGGACTCCGGACTGCTTGGGTTCTGCTTCGGCGGTCAGCGGGCAGCCCATCTTCAGGTAGGTCCGGACCTTGAAGTGGTTCTGCTTGCCGAGGATGTCGAGCGCAGTGATCCACATCTCTGCATGCGAACCGCCCGCCAGGGCAATGGTGTTGGTGGCCTGCAGATCTCCGTACTCGCCGATGTGGACGTCGCCGTCCTCGAAGTCACTGATGTGACCGTTGAACGAGGTTGCGGGCAAGTCCATGACCACTGCCATCGGCGACGGTTGCGGATCCACGCGGGGCACGGCGACCCCGTCGAGGAATGCGGCGGCGCCGGGGTAGACGCGGGGATCGAGGTTGGTGGTGTCGACGGTCATGTGAGTGGCGTGATACTCCCAGGCCTTGAACCCGGCCGTCATCACGATGGCGCCGACCAGCAGGAGGCTGCCCGCGACCGTCGAATAGTTCAGCAGACGCCGGCGCCACGGGCTAACGGGCGTGGCGTGGGACGGCTGATGGTGCCGTGTCGGTGTTCCCTTGTGCGGCGGATTCTCTTTGTGGATCGACACCGACCGCGGTGCGCGCAGCGGTTCCTCGATGTAGCGCTTGGTCAGCCACGCCAAGGCGATCGAGAGCGCGATCAGGACGGTGCCCTCGAGGATTGTTGCGTCGTTCTTGTCGCGCCAGGTCAGGTAGAAGATGAGCAGCGGCCAGTGCCACAGGTACAGCGCGTACGAGATCGAGCCGAGCCAGACCATCTGCCGGGTGGCCAACGCGTTGCTGACCGCGGGCCGCTCGACCGACGACCCTCGTTTGACGGCGTTGTTACCGGACCAGATGATCGCCAGGGTGGAGAGCACCGGCACCAGGGCCCACGGTCCCGGGTACTGCTCGACACCGACGATCCACCAGCCGCAGCTGATGATCAGGCCGAGCGCGATGATGGCCACCAGGTTGCGGATGACGTCGGGGACCCGCCATTTCGGCATCCACACGGCGAGTAGCCCGCCGGCGAGCGGTTCCCAGGCCCGCGAAATGGTGTCGTAGTAGTTGAACTGCTGGTTCACGCCCATCCGCATGTGCGCCCAGTAGAACGACACCGCTGCGACGCCGAGGATCGCGACTCCGACGACCACGCGGATCACCGTCGGGTCGGCCAGCTTCTTGAACCCGGCCCGCACCAGAAGTTTGAGGGCGCCGGCAAGCGCCAGTGCGGTGAGCATCGTGACGATGAAGAACTGGCCCTGCACCGACATCGACCACAGGTGCTGCAACGGGCTGTTGGCCGAGCTGGCTGCGGTGTAGTCCTGGGAATTGAAGGCCAGGAACCAGTTCTGGTAGTAGAACAGGCTCGCGATGACCTCGCGCCCGGTGGCCAGCCACCGCGTCTCCGGGAGGATCAACAGCGTCCCGAGGCTGATGACGATCAGGATCGCGACCATGGCCGGCAGCAGGCGCCGGGCCAGGCGGGTGATCCGTTGGACCGGGTTGACGGTCTTGAAGAGCGTGGTCCGGTCGTCCTGGCTGACGATGGTGTGTCGCAGGAGCGAGCCGACGAAGAAATAGCCGGACAGGGTCAGGAAGACGTCCACGCCGCCGGAGACCCGGCCGAACCAGATGTGAAAGCAGGCCACCAGGACGATCGCGAGGCCACGGAGTCCGTCGAGGTCGGTGCGATAGATCGGCACCGTGTCGGCCGGAACCGTGGAGGTCCGCGTGTCAACGCTGGGCGTGGCAGTCAATGGTCTGGTGTCTCGTTTGTTCGGGGTCTGCCGCGCACTCGTTCGGATCGCAGCAATCCGTTGGATGTCCAGCCACGTAATGTACCTGCCTCAGATCAGAATCCCCGGCTCAGTTCCACCGCGCGCCCTCACTAGTGTGGGTCCGTGCCCCCGTTTCCTGACGCTTCGAACGAATCGGCTGCGCGTTGCGCGGCGGAGATCAGCAGGCTCGATTCCGAATTGATCTGGCATCCGTACGGCACCATGCCGCATCCGGCGCCGGCTCCGCGGGTGGTGCGCTCGGCCGAAGGCGTGCGGTTGACGTTTGCCGACGGGACCACGGTGGTCGACGGGATGAGCTCGTGGTGGGCAGCGATCCACGGCTATCGCAATCCGGTCCTCGACAACGCTGCGCGTACCCAGCTCGACTCGATGGCGCACGTGATGTTCGGCGGTCTCACCCATGAGCCGGCGGCCCGGCTCGCCGAGCTGCTGGTTCAGATCACCCCGGAACCATTGCGCACTGTGTTCTTCTCGGATTCGGGATCGGTGTCCGTCGAGGTCGCGGTGAAGATGGCCCTCCAGTATTGGCGGGCTCGGGGTACGGCCGGTCGAAACAGGCTCTTGACCTGGCGCGGCGGCTATCACGGTGACACGTTCACGCCGATGAGCGTCTGCGACCCCGAAGGCGGTATGCATTCGCTGTGGACCGACGTCCTGACCCGGCAGGTCTTTGCGCCGGCGCCGCCGGTGGAGTTCGAGTCGGACTACGTCGGCGAGTTCGAAGAACTGGTCATCGCGCACCGGGACGAGCTGGCCGCGGTCATCGTCGAACCGGTGGTGCAGGGCGCCGGCGGGATGCGTTTTCACGACCCGCGTTATCTCGTGGAGCTCCGCCGCATCTGCGACGAGCAGGGTGTGCTGCTCATCTTCGATGAGATCGCCACCGGATTCGGTCGGACCGGAGAGCTGTTCGCCGCCGACCACGTCGGCGTCTCGCCCGACATCATGTGCGTCGGCAAAGCGTTGACCGGCGGCTATGTGTCGATGGCAGCAACGCTGTGCACACGTGAGATTGCCGACACCATCTCGGGTTCGGCCGTCGGGGTGCTGGCACACGGCCCCACATTCATGGCCAATCCGTTGGCGTCGGCGATCGCGGTCGCCTCGACCGAACTGTTGCTCGCCTCGCCGTGGCGCGATCGGGTCGCCGGGATATCGGCGACTTTGGCAGGCGGCCTGGCGCCGCTGTCCGAGCTGCCGGGGGTGCGGGAGGTACGTGTCCTCGGGGCAATCGGGGTGGTGCAACTCGACGATCCGGTCGACATGGCCGTGGCGACGGACGCCGCTGTCGACGCCGGTGTCTGGCTGCGCCCGTTCCTCGACCTCGTCTACACGATGCCTCCGTATATCTGCACCGAATCGGACATCGATACCCTCGTGGGTGGCGTGGGCGCAGCGGTACGGGCCGCGGTGGCGGGCCATGCGACGACGTCGAGCCCTGTGAGAGGCTTCTCACAGTGAACCCGATGACGCCGAACGCCACCGATACCGAGACCGCGCTGGACTGGCTCGGTGAGGTCGCCGACGTCCGCGCCGCAGAGGGGCTGCATCGGACTCTGGTGCCACGCGGCACCGATGACGGGTTGCTGAACCTGGCGTCCAACGACTACCTCGGGTTGTCACGCCATCCCGATGTCATTGCGGCCGCCCACGAGGCACTCGACCTGTGGGGTGCCGGATCGACATCGTCGCGGTTGGTCACCGGGACCACCGAGATCCACGAATCGCTCGAGAACGACCTCGCGGACTTCCTCGGCTACGAGGCGGCGCTGGTGTTCTCGTCGGGTTATGTCGGCAACATCGCCGCTGTGTCGGCCCTGATGGGTCGCGGGGATCTGATCGTTTCGGACGGGGGCTCTCATGCCTCGCTGATCGACGGGTGCCGTCTGTCGCGGGCCCGGGTGGTGGTCGTCGACCGCGGCGACCATGCGGCGGTGCGACGCGAGTTGGAAGGACGTGGCGAACAGCGCGCGATGGTGGTCACCGACTCGGTGTACTCGATCGACGGAGCCATCGCCCCGGTCGCCGAGTTGTATGCCGCGGCCCGCGCCAATGGTGCGGTGCTGTTGGTGGATGAGGCGCATGCCTTCGGAGTTCGTGGCATCGGCGGTCGCGGGGTTCTGGACGAAGCCGGTCTGGCAGGCGCCCCCGACCTGGTCACCACGGCGGTTCTCTCGAAATCGCTTGGCTCGCAAGGTGGTGTGGTCCTCGGGTCGGCGATGGTCCGCGACCATCTCATCGACCGCGCCCGCACATTCATCTTCGACACCGGTTTGGCGCCTGCTGCGGCCGGTGCCGCGCAGGCCGCGTTGCGCGTTCTGCGTGCGCAGCCCGACCTGGCAACTCGGGTGCGCGCCAACGCCGCCCGGCTGGCGGGTCTGTGTGGTGGCACGGAATCGGAGGCGGCGGTGGTCTCGATCATCATCGGTGATCCGGCCCAGGCGTACGCGGCCGCGCAACGGTGCCGCGACCGCGGAGTGCTCGTCGGCTGCTTCCGTCCACCGTCGGTTCCGCCGGGTACGTCGCGGCTGCGCCTGACCGTCCGGGCAGATCTTTCCGACGATGACATCACCCGGGTGGCAGAGGTGGTCACAGCCGTTCTCGACGAGATCTGAGGGCGCACTGTGAGACTCGTGATCACCGGTACCTCGACCGAGGTCGGCAAGACAGTGGTGACCGCCGCGGTGGCGGCCGCGGCGATGGCGTCCGGGGCGACGGTCGCCGTCTGCAAGCCGGCGCAGACCGGGGTCGGGCCGGGGGAGCCCGGCGATGTCGACGAGGTGGTCCGGCTCGCGGGGGTCACCGCCACGTCCGAGCTCTACCGCTTCCGCGATCCGCTCGCGCCGTCTCGGGCGGCCGCACGTGAAGGTGCGCCGCCGGTGGAGTTGCAGTCGATCATCGACGGCGTCCGGGCTCTGGACGCGCATGATCTGACGCTGGTGGAAGGCGCCGGGGGAGTGCTGGTGAGGTTGGCGCCGGACATCACCCTGCTCGACGTCGCGGCCGGGATCGGGGCGCCGCTGCTGGTGGTCGCCGCGGCCGGGCTCGGCACGCTCAACCACACCGAACTCACCACGTCGGCGATCAAGGCCGCCGGACTCGAGTGCTCCGGCATCGTCATCGGCTCCTGGCCATCGCAGCCGGGCCTGGCCGAACGGTGCAACCTCGACGACCTGCCCGCGCTCACCGGTGTCCCGGTGGTCGGCCGGATTCCGGCAGGGGCCGGAAGCCTACCGCTCAGTAGTTTTACTTCGCAGGCATATGGGTGGTTTGATCCGGATTGGCTGGCGGGACTGTGACCCGCGACCACATGTCCGATTTGGGTGATGATGCACACTGAGGCACAACGTTCACGATGAAAAGGGGAGGCCACGTGACACAGGCGCCGGTACGTACAGACATACTCGACGTCGCGCGTGAGCAGGTGTTGGAACGCGGGGAAGGGCTCGACCAGGATCAGACACTGCAGGTGCTGCAGTTGTCCGACGATCGGTTGACCGACCTGCTGCAACTCGCTCATGAGGTGCGGATGAAGCATTGCGGTCCAGAGGTCGAGGTGGAAGGCATCATCTCCCTCAAAACCGGCGGCTGCCCCGAGGACTGCCATTTCTGTTCGCAGTCAGGGCTGTTCGCCTCGCCGGTGCGCAGTGCCTGGATCGACATCCCGGCGCTGGTCGAAGCGGCCAAGCAGACCGCCAAGTCCGGTGCCACCGAGTTCTGCATCGTCGCCGCCGTGCGCGGACCCGACAAGCGCCTGATGGCCCAGGTGGCCGCCGGCATCGAGGCCATCCGCGCCGAGGTCGACATCCAGATCGCCTGCAGCCTGGGCATGTTGACCCAGGAGCAGGTCGATGAGCTCAAGGCGATGGGGGTCCATCGTTACAACCACAACCTGGAGACCGCGCGGTCGCATTTCCCGAACGTGGTCACCACCCACAGCTGGGAAGAGCGTTTCGGCACGCTCAAGATGATCCGTGAGGCCGGGATGGAGATGTGCTGCGGCGGCATCCTGGGAATGGGTGAAAGCCTGGAGCAGCGCGCCGAGTTCGCCGCCGATCTGGCCGCACTCGATCCCGACGAGGTTCCGCTGAACTTCTTGAACCCGCGTCCCGGTACCCCGTTCGGCGACCTCGACGTGTTGCCGGCGGCCGAGGCGCTCAAGGCTGTTGCCGCGTTCCGGTTGGCGCTGCCGCGCACCATCCTGCGGTTCGCGGGCGGACGTGAGATCACCCTCGGTGATCTGGGTGCCAAACAGGGCATCCTGGGTGGGATCAACGCGGTCATCGTGGGTAACTACCTGACCACCCTGGGCCGTCCTGCCGAAACCGATCTGGATCTGCTCGACGAGCTGCAGATGCCGATCAAGGCACTCAACGACTCGATTTGATCAGCGATCAGACGATGAGTGACATCCCGACCCCGCTGGCCGTCCCGATGGTCTATGGCGTGTACACCGGGGTGAAGCTCGATGTGCAGGACCCCGATTCGATTCCGCGGGCGGCCCAGCTCGGGTTGGAGCCACCCCGCTACTGCGGACAGTGTGGCCGACGGATGGTTGTCCAGGTTCGCCCGGACGGCTGGTCGGCCCGCTGTTCGCGGCACGGTACCGTCGATTCGGTGGAGCTGTATAAACGTTGACCGACAGGGTTCGGTCTGCAGGTTTTGTTTCGGCGGGTGTGGTGCTCGTCGGGGTTCTGTGGGGTCTGATCTGGGGTTTTCTGACCCCGGGCATCGAAGGCCGGGTGGTCGCGCCGGATCGCGCCGTCGCCTCGGGTGACGGCACCGCCGAGTTCTCGGCCATCGGCCTGTTCTTCTCGGTGGCCCTGATCGCCGGTGTGGTCCTGGCGGTGCTCTTCTGGATGCCGCCGCGATTTCGGGGTCCGGCCGGTGTCACCGGTTTGGCGTTCGGGACGATCGCGTCCGGTGTGGTCGCGGTGTGGGTCGGCGACCTGGTGGCGCGTCTGCGTTTCCCGGGGCGCGACGGGGTGGCCATCGGCGACGGGTTCACGCAGGCACCGAGCCTGCGGATCACCGGTGCCTACCTGGACTTCGGGAGCGGGATCGGATTCTCCTGGGCCTTGTTGGTCGTCGCGCCGATGGCTGCAATGCTGACCTACGTGGTGTTCGTGGTGATGAATCGGTCCGGTGATCTGGGATTCCCGGACGAGGTGGTCCCGGTCCAGACGCCGCCCGCCCGGGTCGGATGAACCGGGCGGATAGGTGACCCGCCGCACTCGCACCAGCTGAGCAGCAGCACAATTGTCGGGTGACCTCAGCAACGGTGCTCAGTCCCCGCCGGAAGACCGCAATTCTGGTCACCTGCTGTCTGAGCTTGTTGATCGTGTCGATGGACGCGACCATCGTCAACGTGGCGATCCCGTCGATCCGTGCGGATTTCGATGCCAGTGCCTCGCAGCTGCAATGGGTGATCGACGTCTACACCCTGGTGTTGGCCAGTCTGCTGCTCCTGTCCGGCACGATGGCCGACAAGTTCGGTCGTCGCCGTGTGTTCCAGATCGGCCTGGCAACCTTTGCGCTCGGTTCACTGCTCTGCAGTCTCGCGTCCAGTATCGAGGTGCTGATCGCGGCCCGCTTCGTCCAGGCCATCGGTGGCTCGATGCTCAACCCGGTTGCGATGTCGATCATCACCAACACCTTCCCCGGGCGGGTGGAGCGGGCCCGCGCTGTCGGCGTGTGGGGTGCGGTGGTGGGCATCTCGATGGCGCTGGGGCCGATCGTCGGCGGGACCGCGATCAACCTGTTCAGCTGGGAAGCGGTCTTCTGGATCAACCTGCCGATCTGCGTCATCGCAGTCGTCGCAACCGCACTTGTTGTGCCCGAGTCGAAGTCGCAGCATGTGCGCAGTCTCGACCCGGTGGGTCAGACACTGGCGGTGGTGTTCATGGCAGGTTTGGTCTTCGGCCTGATCGAGGGTCCCTCGATGGGCTGGACCGATCCGGTGACGATCGGGATCTTTGCGATCACCGTTGGGGCGTTCGGGGCGTTCTGCCGGTACGAACTGCGGCACCACGACCCGTTCATCGACCTGCGATTCTTCCGCAGCATCCCGTTCTCGGCCGCCACGGTGACCGGTATCTGTGCGTTCGCGGCCTTTGGGGCCTTCTTGTTCGTGGTGTCGATCTACCTGCAGAGCATTCGCGGCTACAGCCCGATCGAGACCGGGCTGATGTTCCTGCCGCTGGCCGCCGGAACACTGCTCTTCTCGCCGCTGTCCGGACGACTCGTCGGGCGCTACGGCACCCGGCCCTCGCTGGTCGTGGCCGGGACGCTCCTCGCGATTGCGTCGATGCTGTTGTCCACCGTCGACGACGTCACCCCGAACTGGCAGCTGCTCATCATTTTCGGGATCTTCGGTATCGGTTTCGGAATGGTCAATGCGCCGATCACCACCGGTGCGGTCAGTGGCATGCCGCGGGACCGGGCCGGGGCCGCTTCGGCGATCGCATCCACGAGTCGGCAGATCGGCGTCAGTATCGGTGTGGCGTTGTCGGGTGCGATGGCGGGTTCGGTGATCGCGGCCGACCCGGGAACGTCGTCGGCTTCGGACATGGCGCCGCTCTGGTGGGTTGCTGCCGGCCTCGGTGTGGTCATCCTGCTGGGCGGGATCTACTCGACCACGAAGAAGTCGTTGGCGACCGCATCGAAGGTCGCCGACCTGTTCGCCGAAGCGGGGGAGAAGCCGTTGACCCGCACGGTCGGAAACTGACCCGACGCGGCAACCGTTGACCGTGCCGAAATCACCGTTGACCGTGCCGAAGTTGCTTGTGGTCCAGCATTTTCGGCACGCTCGGCGGTGTTTTCGGCACGCTCGGCGGGGGGTTATGGGGGCGGGCGCAGGGTTGCGAACTCGTCGGTGATGCGGAGTTGTTTGTCGGCAAATCGGTACAGGGCCGGCGGTCGTCCACCCGAGGGGCCGGTTCGGCCGACGGTTCCGGTCGCGGTGATCACGCCGCGCCGCGAGAGGATGCGCAGCAGATTGGTCGAGTCCACCGGATAACCGAGCGCCGCGCAGTAGATGTCGCTCAGGGCTGACATCGAGAACTCGGCGGGGGCGAGGGCGAACGCGATATTGGTGTACGACAGCTTGGCGGCCAGTCTGGAGCGCGCTCTTTCGACGATCCTGGAGTGATCAAAACTGATCTCCGGCAGGTCTGAGACCGGGTGCCAGCGGGTGTCGGGCGGCAGGTTCGGCTGCGAATCCGACGGCACCATGCCCAGGTAGGACGACGCGATCACCCGAGGGCCGGGG
Organism: Williamsia sp. z34; assembly: GCF_059553395.1. NCBI lineage: Bacteria > Bacillati > Actinomycetota > Actinomycetes > Mycobacteriales > Nocardiaceae > Williamsia > Williamsia sp. z34. The sequence goes on from NZ_JCANWW010000001.1 coordinate 623,969, forward strand.
ATGCGATCGGGTTCGGAGAACACCGACAGCTGCTCGAGGTGGGCCACCTGGCGAAGGTCGACCTTCTCGGCGAGTTGCCGCAAAGCCGACGACTTGAGGTCCTCGTTGTCCTGCAAACTGCCGCCCGGCAACGACCACGAACCGGCCTGTGGATCAAAAGCGCGCTGCCACAACAACACCGAGAGGACCGGCGGCTCGCCGACCTGGTGTTCGCGAACCTGGAACACGGCACAGAGGACTTCGTGGAAGACACTCGGCGACGGCATGGCTGCGAGTGTAGTGGGTGGGCGCGCGGGCGCCGGACCAGGCGCGAGGAGGCCATCGCGGGCCGGAGTGTGAGGGCGCGCACATGCCGGGTGCTAGGATCAGACGAGGTTTTCGATCTACAGTCGAAAACCTCTCAGCCCATAGCCCAGGCCGGCCATCGACGACCGGCGCCACGAACAGGAGGTGGTTGTCATGACAACCACGTCACTCACTCTCGGATCGACCGAACCCCTGTACACGGGGGTCGAGCCGACTCCGGAATGGTTCGCCGAGATCAAGAGTCTCGCCAAGAAGCGCAACGCCACGTTGCTGGCGCACAACTACCAGCTGCCGGCCATCCAGGACGTCGCAGATCACGTAGGAGATTCGCTCGCTCTGTCGCGGATCGCGGCAGAAGCCGAAACCGACGAGATCATCTTCTGTGGTGTGCACTTCATGGCCGAGACCGCCAAGATCCTGAGCCCGGACAAACGGGTGCTCATCCCGGACGAGCGGGCGGGCTGTTCGCTGGCCGACTCGATCACCGCCGATGACCTGCGGGCCTGGAAGGCCGAATACCCCGATGCGGTGGTCGTCTCATACGTCAACACCACCGCCGAGGTGAAGGGCCTGACCGACATCTGCTGCACCTCGTCCAACGCGGTGGACGTGGTCGCCTCGATCGATCCCGACCGGGAAGTCCTGTTCCTGCCGGACCAGTTCCTCGGCGCTCACGTCAAGCGCGAGACGGGTCGCGAGAACATGCAGATCTGGGCGGGCGAATGCCACGTTCACGCCGGCATCAACGGCGACGAACTGACCGCCAAGTCGCGGTCGCATCCCGACGCCGAACTGTTCGTCCACCCCGAATGCGGTTGCGCCACTTCCGCTCTGTACCTCGCCGGCGAGGGCTTTGTGCCTGCTGACAAGGTGAAGATCCTCTCCACCGGCGGCATGCTCGACGCCGCGCGGGCGACCGGGGCCAAGCAGGTGCTGGTGGCCACCGAGGTCGGCATGCTGCACCAGTTGCGCAAGGCTGCACCGGATGTCGACTTCCAGGCGGTCAACGACCGTGCGTCGTGCCCGTACATGAAGATGATCACGCCTGCGGCGTTGCTGCGCTGCCTGCGTGAGGGCAAAGACGAGGTCCATGTGGCCCCCGATGTGGCCGAGAAGGCGCGTCGCAGCGTTCAGCGGATGATCGAGATCGGCAACCCGGGGTCGGGGGAGTGACCGGCAATCCGGCCGGTACCGCCGAGGTCAAGGCGCTGATCGCCACCGCGCTCGATGAAGATCTGCGTTACGGACCCGATATCACCACGGCTGCAACGGTTCCCGAGGGAGCGGTGGCAACCGCGGTGCTCTCGAGCCGCCGGCCCGGTGTGCTCGCGGGTCTCGATGTGGCGCTGCAGGTGTTCGATGAGGTCATCGGCGCCGGTGACTACGAGGTCCTCGACCGTCTCGACGACGGCGCACAGCTCGAGGCCGGTTCTGCGGTCGCCACATTGCGTGGGCCGGTCGCCGGATTGCTGGTGGCCGAACGTACCGCGTTGAACCTGCTGTGCCATCTGTCCGGGATCGCCACCGCCACTGCGGTGTGGGTGTCCGGGGTCGAGGGAACGAACACCAAGGTCCGCGATTCGCGAAAGACGCTGCCGGGCATGCGGTCTCTGCAGAAGTACGCGGTGCGCTGCGGTGGTGGACAAAACCATCGGATGGGTCTCGGTGACGAGGCTCTGATCAAGGACAATCACGTGGCGGCCGCCGGGTCGGTCACCGCGGCACTCAACGCAGTACGTGCCGCAGCACCGGACATCGTCTGCGAGGTCGAGGTCGACAGCCTCGAGCAACTCGACGAAGCGCTGGCGCTGAACGCCGAACTCGTTCTGCTGGACAACTTTCCGCTCTGGCAAACCCAGATGGCCGTGCAGCGGCGCAACACCAGGTCGCCGTCCACCAAACTCGAGAGCTCTGGTGGACTGACCATCGACGTCGCCGAGGCGTACGCCCGCACCGGTGTCGACTACCTCGCCGTCGGCGGACTCACCCATTCGGTGACCGCCCTCGACATCGGGTTCGACTGGATCGGCGACTGACCGTCGACAAACCCGCGTGGGCGGGGACTGTGGTGCACGTCGCATTCGTTAGCCGAGGACATATGCGTATGTACGCTTGAATACGCGGTTCAACACCGTGATCCCCACATTCTCGGAGGTATATTTTGCCGACCATCAACGCCTACGCCGCTCCGTCCGCGAAGGGTGCGCTGGTCCCGATGACGATCGAGACCCGTGACGTGGGCCCGGCCGACGTGCGGATCGCCATCGCTTTCGCCGGTATCTGCCACTCCGACATCCACACGGTGCGCGACGAATGGGGACAGGCGCAGTATCCGGTGGTACCCGGTCACGAGATCGCGGGCACCGTCGCCGAGATCGGCTCGGAAGTGACGAAGTACAAGGTCGGCGATCATGTCGGCGTCGGTTGTTTCGTCGATTCCTGCCGCGAGTGCGAGCCCTGCTTGCAGGGAGAGGAGCAATACTGCGACAAGGGCATGATCGGCACCTATAACGCTGTCGGCCGCGACGGAAAGGTCACCACCGGCGGCTACGCCCAGGAGGTCGTGGTCGACGAGAACTATGTCCTACGCATTCCCGAGGGGCTGCCGCTGGACGTCGCGGCGCCGCTGCTGTGCGCAGGTATCACCACGTACTCACCGCTGCGTCATTGGAACGCCGGACCCGGCACGCGGGTCGCGATCATCGGACTCGGCGGCCTGGGCCACATGGGTGTGAAGATCGCCCATGCCATGGGTGCTGAGGTCAGCGTCATCTCGCAGTCGCTGAAGAAGATGGAAGACGGACTCCGGTTCGGTGCGCGGAACTACTACGCGACCGACAATCCCGCCACCTTCACCGAACTCCGTGGGAAGTTCGATCTGATCCTGAATACGGTCTCTGCCAACTTCGACATCAACAAGTACCTGTCGATGCTTGCTGTCGGCGGCACTTTGGTCGAGCTGGGCCTGCCCGAGAACCCGATTTCGGTCGGGGCCATGTCGTTGGTGTCCAAGAGGCGTTCGCTGGCCGGGTCACTGATCGGCGGGATCGCCGAGACCCAGGAGATGCTTGATTTCTGCGCCGAGCACAACCTGGGTGCCGAGATCGAGGTGATCAATGCCTCACAGATCAATGAGGCTTATGAGCGGGTGGTGGCCTCGGACGTGCGGTACCGGTTTGTGATCGACACCGCAACACTCTGACCGCACGCGAGGCCTCAACGATCCTGACGGTCGGGGACCAGTGCCCCGAGCAGGAAGTTGACGATCGAGATGACGATCGAGCCACCGACCGCGGTCCAGAATCCGTCGACGCTCAGACCGAAGTCGGTGGTCTCCGTGACCCAGGCCGTCAGCAGCAGCATCAATGCGTTGATGACCAGGGTGAACAGGCCCAACGTGAGGATCAGCAGGGGCAGTGACAGCAACTGCACAAACGGCTTGATCGCGGTGTTGACGATCGTGAAGACCAGTGCGATGAACAGCACCACCAGGATCTGAGCACCGGTGTCGCGGCCGTCGGTGGCGATCGAGATCCCGTTGATGAGAGCTGCCGCGATCCAGATGGCGACAGCGTTGATGAGGAGGCGCGCGGCGAAGACCATGATCAGATCCTAGGGGCGCTGGTAAAAACTGCTGGCCGGAACGCATATCCTTAGAAGTAAGTCCGCAGCGGCCAATCCAGGGGCGTCTGCGGATCGCCAACGATTCGTCAGGAGTTCGTGCTCATGCTTGCCCGCACCGACCTTCGCGGTGCTGATGCCACCACCGCTCAACTACGCCGGACCCTTCCGCGCGGCGCCACCGACGTCGACACGGTCTTGGGCCAGGTCAAGCCTGTGATCGACGCGATCCGCGAGCATGGTGCCTCCGCGGCGCTCGATTACGGCAAGAAGTTCGACGGGGTGGCACCGGAGACCGTACGGGTCCCCGGCGAGCAGATCGAGAAGGCCCTGGCCGAGATCGATCCCGACGTGCGCGCCGCGCTGACCGAAGCGATCGACCGGGCCCGACGGGTCCACGCCGATCAGCGTCGTACCGACGTGAGCACCGAGGTCAGCGCCGGCGGAACCGTCACCGAACGCTGGATCCCCGTCGGCCGGGTCGGGCTGTATGTGCCCGGTGGCAACGCGGTCTACCCGTCGAGCGTGGTCATGAACGTGGTGCCCGCCCAGGTCGCCGGAGTTGATTCCCTGGTGGTCTCGTCGCCGCCGCAGGCACAGTTCGACGGTCTTCCGCACCCGACGATCCTGGCGGCGTGCGCGTTGCTCGGTGTCACCGAGGTCTGGGCGGTGGGTGGCGCACAGGCCGTCGCGCTGCTGACCTACGGCGGCACCGATACCGACGGCGCCGACCTCGACCCGGTCGACCTGATCACCGGTCCGGGCAACATCTACGTCACGGCGGCAAAACGGCTGTGCCGCAGCGTCGTCGGCATCGACTCCGAGGCCGGGCCCACCGAGATCGCGATCCTGGCCGACAGCTCGGCCAGTCCGGTCAACGTGGCCGCCGACATGATCAGCCAGGCCGAACACGACGTGATGGCCGCATCTGTCCTGGTCACCGACAGCCCCGAGCTCGCCGACGCCGTCGATGCCGAGATCGAGGTCCAGGTGTCCCGGACCAAGCACGCCGACCGCGTCCGCGAAGCCCTGGCCGGCCCGCAGTCGGGAATCATCTTGGTCGACAACATCGATCAGGGTCTACAGGTGGTCAACGCCTACGCCGCCGAACACCTCGAGATCCAGACCAGGGATGCCGCTGCGGTGGCTGCCCGGGTCCGCAGTGCCGGTGCCATTTTCGTCGGCGACTACTCGCCGGTGAGCCTGGGCGATTACTGCGCCGGTTCCAATCACGTTCTGCCCACCTCGGGTTCGGCGCGATTCAGCTCCGGTCTGTCGGTTCAGACGTTCCTGCGCGGCGTCCACGTCATCGACTACGACGAGGCCGCGCTCAAGGAGGTCTCCGGGCACGTACAGACATTGGCGAAGGCGGAGGACCTGCCCGCGCACGGTGAAGCCGTCCGGCTGCGGTTCGCCGGTTCGGAGGACCTTCGGTGACTTCATCGACCCCCACCTCCTCGACCAGAAGGATCGGGCTTGAGGACCTGCCGCTGCGCGAGACACTGAAGGGCCAGTCGCCTTACGGCGCACCGCAGCTCGACGTGCCGTACCGCCTCAACACCAACGAGAACCCGCACCCGCCGTCGCAGGCATTGATCGACGACGTCGCGGCGTCGGTGCGCGAGGCCGCCGCGCAGCTGCACCGGTATCCCGACCGGGACGCGGTTGCCCTGCGCACCGATCTCGCCTCCTACCTGAGTTCGGCGACAGGCGTCGCGCTCGGTGCCGAAAACCTCTGGGCAGCAAACGGTTCCAACGAGATTCTGCAACAGTTGTTGCAGGCCTTCGGTGGTCCGGGCCGTAGTGCGATGGGATTTGTGCCGTCGTACTCGATGCACCCGATCATCTCCACCGGCACCGACACCACCTGGATCGAGGGCAAGCGCAACGCCGACTTCTCCTTCGACCTCGACGGCGCACTCTCGGCCATCGCCGAGCGCCGGCCCGATGTGGTCTTCCTGACCTCACCCAACAATCCGACCGGCGGATCAATCCCACTCGACGACGTGCGCGCCGTCGCGGCGGCGGCCCCCGGCATCGTCATCGTGGACGAGGCCTACGGGGAGTTCTCCGCGGCGCCGAGTGCGGCCGAACTGATCGAGGAGTTCCCCGCCAAGGTTGTCGTCAGCCGGACGATGAGCAAGGCGTTCGCCTTCGCGGGCGGTCGTCTGGGCTACCTCGCCGCCGATCCGGCCGTGATCGATGCGTTGTTGCTGGTACGACTGCCATATCACCTGTCGGTGGTCACCCAGGCCGCCGCCCGCGCGGCATTGCGGCATGCCGACGACACACTTGCCGGGGTCGCCGCGATCGTCGCCGAACGGGGGCGGGTCACCGCAGAACTGACCCGGCTGGGCTACTCGGTGGTCGACTCCGACGCCAACTTCATCCTGTTCGGCCCGTTCATCGACGCCACTGCGAGCTGGCAGAACTACCTCGACGGTGGCGTGTTGATCCGGGACATGAAGATCGAAGGCCATCTACGTGCCACCATCGGATTGCCCGCCGAAAACGACGCGCTGCTGGCCCGCAGCGCCGAGTTGGCCCGCACTGACCTAATAGGCCAGACAGACTTGATCGGAGAGCAGAAATGAACACACAGCCGCGCGTGGCCCGCATCGAGCGGACCACCCGGGAGTCCTCGATCGTCGTGGAGATCAATCTCGACGGCACCGGGCGCACCGACATCTCCACCGGCGTGGCGTTCTACGACCACATGCTCACCGCATTCGGTGCGCACGGCAGTTTCGACCTCATGGTGGCGGCCAAGGGCGATGTCGAGATCGAGGCCCACCACACCGTCGAGGACACCGCGATCGTGCTCGGTCAGGCCATCGCAAAGGCTCTCGGTGACAAGAAGGGCATCCGCCGTTTCGGCGACGCCTGGATCCCGATGGACGAGACCCTGGCCCAGGCCATCGTCGATGTCTCCGGTCGTCCGTACTGCGTGTTCACCGGCGAACCCGAGCACATGCTGACCACCACCATCGGCGGCAACCCCGGTGTGCCGTACCACACGGTGATCAACAAGCACGTCTTCGAGACGCTGGCGATGAACGCACAGATCGCGCTGCACGTGCGCACGATCTACGGCCGCGATCCGCACCACATCACCGAGGCCCAGTTCAAGGCCGTCGCGCGCGCACTGCGGGCGGCGACCGAATCCGATCCACGTGTCAGTGGTGTGCCGTCGACGAAGGGAGCCCTATGAGTGAGAGCAACGGAGATCGCACAGTCGCGATCCTGGACTACGGCTCGGGCAACCTGCGTTCGGCGCAGCGCGCCCTGGAGCGGACCGGTGCACAGGTCACGGTCACGTCCGACCCGGCTGTGGCATTGGAGGCCGACGGTCTCGTGGTGCCCGGCGTCGGCGCCTTCGCGACCTGCATGGAAGGTTTGCGGGCAGTCAAGGGTGACCGCATCATCGACGACCGGCTGGCCGGTGGACGCCCGGTGTTGGGCATCTGTGTCGGCATGCAGATCCTGTTCGAGCGCGGCGTCGAGTTCGGTGTCGAAGCGCAGGGCTGCGGACAGTGGCCGGGCACGGTCACTCAGCTCCAGGCCGAGGTGCTGCCGCATATGGGCTGGAACACCGTTGAGGCAGAACCTGATTCGGTGCTCTTTGCGGGCATGCCCGAAGACGAGCGTTTCTACTTCGTGCATTCGTATGCCGCGCAGAGCTGGGAGTTGCCTGCGGATGCACTGTTCAAGGCGCCCAAGTTGACCTGGGCCACCCACGGCGGACGGTTCCTCGCCGCGGTGGAGAACGGCCCGTTGTGTGCCACCCAGTTCCATCCGGAGAAGTCCGGTGATGCCGGAGCCCGGCTGCTCAACAACTGGGTCGGGTCATTGACGTGACCGTCGCGACAAGCCCTGCGCCACAATGGTGACTGCACCGCGGTTCTCGTTTGCCCGGCTGGCTCTGGCCACCGTGGGTGCCGGAGTCGTGGTGCTGGCCGTGTCGGCGGTGATCGTGATCGGACTGGCGCAGGTATCGCCGGTCGCCGCACTGATCGTTGCGCTTCTGGCGCTGATACTGGCAATTGTCGCAATGGGTATTGTTGCCAACCGGATGGTCGACCGCGTGGCCCGCGCGATGCGCGAAGAAGCAGACCAATCAGAAATCGAAGGAGATTGATCCCCAGCATGAGTGCACGACTTGAACTGCTCCCGGCGGTCGATGTGGCCGACGGCCAGGCAGTACGGCTGGTGCAGGGTGCCGCCGGCAGCGAGACCTCTTACGGTTCGCCTCGCGACGCGGCCCTGACCTGGCAGCGCGACGGCGCGGAGTGGGTGCATCTGGTCGATCTCGACGCGGCTTTCGGTCGCGGCAGCAACCGTGAACTGCTGGCCGAGGTGATCGGCGAACTCGACGTGAAGGTGGAGCTGTCGGGCGGAATCCGCAACGACGAATCCCTCAAGGCTGCGCTGGCAACCGGTTGTGCCCGGGTCAATCTCGGCACCGCCGCACTCGAAGACCCGCAGTGGTGCTCGCGTGCCATCGCCGAGTACGGCGACCGCATCGCGGTCGGCCTCGACGTTCAGCTGGTCGACGGGTCGTACCGTTTGCGGGGCCGCGGCTGGGTCTCTGACGGTGGCGATCTGTGGGACGTTCTAGAGCGCCTCGAGCGTGATGGCTGCAGCCGGTACGTGGTGACCGATGTGACCAAGGACGGCACCCTCACCGGACCCAACCTGGAACTGCTGCGCGAGGTCACCACCAAGACGAATGCGCCGGTGGTTGCCTCCGGTGGTGTCTCCGCCCTTGATGATCTTGTTGCGATCGCCGGACTGGTGGGCACGGGCGTCGAAGGAGCGATCGTCGGCAAGGCGCTCTACGCCGGACGCTTCACGCTGGTCGAGGCGCTTGCGGCGGTCGCGTCCGCGTCATGAGTTCGGCGCCCGGAGGGACCCTTCCACCCGATCTCGATCCGCAGCGGCTGCTGGCCGACGCTGCCGCGATCCTCGATCAGAGCACCGACCGGTTCCTGTCGGGTGTCGGTGCGCCCAGCGCGGTGTCCAAGGGCCACAACGACTTCGCCACCGAGTTCGATCTCGAGCTGGAACGCACGATCTCCGCGGAGTTGGAGCAGCGCACCCAGATCGCCGTCCACGGCGAGGAATTCGGTGGGCCGGAGCTGACCGAGGGCACGGTGTGGGTGGTCGATCCCATCGACGGCACCTACAACTACTCGGCCGGACTGCCGATCGCCGGCATGTTGCTGGCGCTGGTCCACGACGGCCTGCCGGTGCTCGGGTTGACGTGGCTTCCGTTGTCCGGGCTGAACTACCAGGGTTTCGTCGACGGTGAGTTGCTCTGCAACGGCGTCCCCGTGCCGCCGATGCCCGAGCAGAAGCTCAGTGAGGCGATGCTGGCGTTCGGTGCCTTCAACATCAACGGACGCGGCCGCTATCCGGGCGCGTACCGGGTCGAGATGCTCGCTGAATTGAGCCGCCGGACAGCGCGTCTGCGATTGTTCGGCAGTACCGGATTCGACCTTGCGCTCACCGCGGGCGGACAACTCGGTGGCGCGATCAGCTTTGGGCACCACGCCTGGGACAACGCAGGCGGTGCCGCACTGGTCCTGGCGGCCGGCGGTCAGATCAGCGACATCGAAGGCCGGCCATGGTCGGTCACATCGCCGTCGATCGTGGCGGCCAACGCCGGGGTCCACGACGAGCTGATCGATCTGATCGGCCGGCTGGGTGATCCCCGGGCCTTTGAACCTCCGAAGGAGAAGTACACATGACGGTCGCGGTTCGGGTCATCCCATGCCTGGATGTCGACGCCGGCCGGGTGGTCAAGGGCGTCAACTTCCAGAACCTGCGTGATGCCGGAGATCCGGTGGAACTCGCCGCTGCCTACGACAAGGCCGGTGCCGACGAACTCACCTTCCTCGACGTGACCGCGTCGAGCGGCAATCGCGGCACGATGTTGGACGTGGTCAAGCGCACCGCCGATCAGGTCTTCATCCCGCTGACCGTCGGTGGTGGCATTCGTACCGTCGCCGACGTCGACCGCCTGCTCCGCGCCGGCGCCGACAAGGTCAGCGTCAACACCGCGGCCATCGCCAATCCCGACGTGCTCGGTGAGATGAGCCGGCATTTCGGGTCGCAGTGCATCGTGCTCTCGGTCGATGCCCGCACCGTGCCGGAAGGTCAGCCCCCGACGCCGTCGGGATGGGAGGTGACCACGCACGGTGGTCGCGAGGGCACCGGTATCGACGCCGTGGAGTGGGCACTGCGTGGTCAAGACCTCGGGGTGGGGGAGATCCTGCTCAACTCGATGGATGCCGACGGCACGAAGAATGGCTTCGATCTGAAGATGATCACCGCGGTGCGCGCTGCGGTGCAGGTGCCGGTCATCGCCAGCGGCGGCGCCGGCGCGGTGGAACATTTCCCGCCCGCGGTGCGTTGCGGAGCAGATGCAGTGCTCGCGGCCTCGGTCTTCCACTTCGGTGAGCTGACCATCGGAGAGGTCAAGGACGCGCTGCGGGCCGAGGACATCCCCGTCCGTTGAGACGGGTTTTCGCCGGTTCGCACTGCACCAACAGTTTTCGTCAACGGGAGTGACAACAATGCCGCTGGACACCGGGATCGCCGAGCAGCTCAAACGCAATGCCGACGGGCTGATCTGTGCCGTGGTGCAGGAAGCCGGTACCGGGCAGGTGCTGATGGTTGCCTGGATGGACGACGACGCCCTGGCCCGCACCCTCGAAACCGGTGAGGCCACCTACTTCTCGCGGTCGCGGGGCAAACAGTGGATCAAGGGTGAGACCAGTGGCCACACCCAGAAGGTGGTCGAGCTGCGCCTGGACTGCGACGGAGACACCGTCCTGATGACGGTCGAGCAAACCGGCGCGGCCTGCCACACCGGCGACCACACCTGCTTCGACGCCAACGTGCTGTACACCGCACCTGACTGATCACCCCTCCGTCGAGCGTGCCGATATCACCGTCGAGCGTGCCGAAAATGCCTGTGGTTGACTAGTTTTCGTGGCTTGTCGGTGGGTGTTGACAGAACTGTGTCATGGCATCGGGGGTGGCGGATCTGATCGACCGTATCGAGGGCATGGCCCTGGATGCGGAAGAGATCGTTGCTGTCCGTGAGGTGTTGTCCGGCAGGCTTGTTGAGGTGTCGCTGGCGAACTTGTCCGACAAAGAGACTGTGGAACTGGCCCAGGTCGTGGAGTTGCAGACCCGCCGGGACGAGTTGGTGAAGGTACGGGTCGCGGTGGAGTTGCGGGAGCGGTCGGTCGCTGCGAAACAGGGGTTGAAGCACAACAAGTTCCTGCGGCATCATCTGCGGATTTCCGCCCCCACCGGTGAGGTGATCGCCCCGACCTATCCCCATACTGCCGCGGCAATGCGTGATGGTGCGATCGGGGTGGGCCTGCACCTGCATGCGCATCTGAACCCGGACGGGGAGTTCGACGACACCGACCGCGCCCAGAAACGGGAGTTGTCGGTCTCCAAGCAGGGCGCCGATCATATGGCCGGGTTCAAAGGCACGTTGGATCCGGCGACCAAGGCGTTGTGGGATGTGGTCGCGGCGAAGTGGGCGGCCAAGGGGATGAACAACCCGAACGATCCGGACTCACCGACCGGCACCGCCGACAAGGCGGACAAAGAGGCCCTACGCGCGGCGGCCGAGCGCGATACCCGCACGGCTGGGCAGCGTAATCATGATGCGTTCAAGAAGTTGATGGAGATGGTGGTCGGGCAAGGCAAACTCGGCACCCACCGCGGGCTACCGGCGCAGGTCATCGTGACGATGACGTTGGAGCAGCTCGAACAAGAAACCGGCCTGGCCACCACCGCATCCGGTGGGGTGTTGGCCGTCAAGGACGCCTTGAAACTGGCCGGGGTGAGCCGCAAGTTTCTGGCATTGCTCGACGACAAACACCGCCCGCTGTATCTGGGTCGGGAACAACGCCTGGCCACTGCAGATCAGCGTTTGGCGTTGATTGCCGCCGAGCGGGGCTGTTCACGGCCAGGCTGTGATGCCCCGGCCTCAGAATGCGCGGTCCACCACATCCGGGAGTGGGCCAAAGGCGGACGTACCGATATCACCGTGTTGACCCTGGTCTGCGGACCTGATCATGCCCAGGTCACCGACGGCGATACCGGATGGATCACCGAAATCATCACCGAGGGCAGCGGCCCGCCGGGCTGGCAGGGCCGGGTTGGGTGGCGTCACCGCGGAACCTTGGAACCTTTGCAGCCCAACAACACTCATTTCCCGGACAAATACTTCACCAACCCGGAAATGTGGAACCCCGACAGCGACGCCGACGCCGACTGGTTCCTGCAACACGCACGGGCAGTCTTGGAGGAAGAGACCGTCGAGGCACAGGTATTCGCCGTCGACTTCGGCTGGAAGAAGGTGACCTACCACGCTGCCTGACAGGTGTCACCGCTCGCGCCACGAGGACGATCTGTCGCACCGACCATCTCCGATGACGGCCCGGTTCGTGCACTCCGGTAACCGTGCACCGCGCGTGGCAGAGTTGTTCTTATGCCACTCATCCAGATCTCCCAGACACCCGGACTCAGTGACCGGGTCAAGCGTGAAACCATCGCCGCGGTGACCGAGGCCTACGCCCGTGCGACCGGGAAAAACCCCGATTCGGTGTGGGTGACGATCACCGAGATTCCGCGGTCGCACTGGGGTGTGGGTGGGGAGCCGCTCGGTCAGTAGCGAGAGACTGGGACAATCGGAGACGATGGCAAACAAGACCACCGCCGCAGCCACTGCAGGCGACTTCACAGACACCACAACGCTGGCCCAGTTCCTGGAGCTCGCGGCCGACCATCGGGTTGTGCCGGTGACCCGCAAGGTCCTGGCCGATTCGGAGACCCCGCTGGGTGCGTACCGGAAACTCGCCGGTGACCGGCCCGGGACCTTCCTGCTCGAGTCCGCCGAGAACGGCCGCTCCTGGTCCCGATGGTCGTTCATCGGCGCCGGCTCGCCCGCTGCGCTCACCTCGGTTGATGGTCAGGCGCAGTGGTGGGGGACCCGGCCTGCCGGCGCACCGTCGGGAGGCGACCCACTCGTCGCACTCGCCGAGTCGTTACGGATCCTGGCCACCGATCGGCTGCCGGACCTGCCGCCGCTGACCGGTGGTTTCGTGGGCTTTCTGGCCTATGACGCGGTCCGCCGCCTCGAACGATTGCCCGACACCACGGTGAACGATCTCCAATTGCCGGAGATGCTGATGCTGCTCGCGGCCGACATCGCCGCCGTCGACCACCACGAGGGCACCATCACCCTGATCGCCAACGCGGTGAACTGGGACGGCAGTGCCGATCGAGCCGACGAGGCGTACGCCGATGCGGTGGCCCGCCTCGACACGATGACGGCCGCCCTGGCCGCGCCCGCTCCGTCCACCGTCTCGACGTATCACCCCGCGGAACCGGACTTCACCGCTCAGCGCACCCGCGAGGAGTACGGGACGATCGTCACCAGCCTGGTCTCGGAGATCGAGGCCGGTGAGGCGTTCCAAGTGGTGCCGTCGATGCGATTCGAGATGCAGACCGACGCTGATCCCATCGATGTCTACCGCGTGCTGCGGACCACCAACCCGAGCCCGTACATGTACCTGCTGCGGGTTCCGGGTAACGGTGGACCGGACTTCACGATCGTCGGATCGAGTCCTGAAGCGCTTGTCACCGTGAAAGATTCGGTGGCCACCACCCATCCGATCGCGGGCACCCGCTGGCGTGGGGAGACCGAGGCGGACGACCTGCTCCTCGAAAAGGATCTCCTCGCCGACGAGAAGGAGAACTCCGAGCACCTGATGCTCGTGGACCTCGGGCGTAATGATCTCGGCCGGGTGTGTGAGCCGGGCACGGTGAAGGTGTCGGACTACCGGCACATCGAGCGCTACAGCCACGTCATGCACCTGGTGTCCACGGTCTCGGGGCAACTACAGGACGGCAAGACCGCCCTCGACGCGGTGAATGCCTGCTTCCCGGCCGGCACCCTGACCGGTGCGCCCAAGGTGCGGGCGATGGAATTGATCGACGAACACGAGAAGACGCGGCGCGGCCTTTACGGCGGCATCGTGGGTTATCTCGACTTCGCGGGCGACGCCGACACCGCCATCGCGATCCGTACCGCGGTCCTCAAAGAGGGACGTGCGTACGTGCAGGCCGGCGGCGGGGTGGTAGCCGACAGCGAGGCCGACTACGAGTACAACGAGGCCAGCAACAAAGCGCGTGCGGTCCTCAAGGCGATCGCGGCGGCCGAGACGATGACACCGATCGCGGGTACCGATGATGAGTGAGAGCAGGTCCGAAGACCAGGCCGCGACGGCCGGTCGGGGAGCGAGTGGTCGTGGCCGGCGACTGGCGGTCATCACCGTCCTGCTCGGGCTCGGTGCCCTGGCCTTCTGGGCGGCCTCCCGGATGACCTGGGCCGAACTGATCGCTGCCGACGGCATGGCGCCGCCGCGGACATTCACGGTCAAGGGCTCGGACTGGACCCCGCTGTTGACCCCGCTGGCGATCGTGTTGCTGGCCGGCATCGCGGCCGCGGCATCACTGCGCGGCTGGGCCCTGCGGATCACCGCGTTCGTCGTCGCGGCAGTCGCGATCATCGGGATCCTGCCCGCGTTGACGTTGCTCACCGGAGACGACCACGTCAGCTACGCGGTCGACGTGATCGAACTGCCGTCGCGGTACGAGGCACTCGAGGCCGACACCAACACCTTGCCGGGGCTGCTCGTGATCGCCGGAGCGCTTGCCGCTGTGCTGGGCGCTGTGGCGATGCTGCAGACCGCCTCTCGCGATGCGCCGATGTCGTCGAAGTACAAGTCGCCTGCGGCGCGTCGTGCCGAGCTCGAAGAAGAGGTCTTCGCCAAGCGCGATGCCGAACGGAAAGCAGCTGAAAGCGGCCGCGAGGACGCCGGGGCCCCGGCCCCAGGAAAGACGGGTTCGACACCGGGGGACGGCAATGAACGGATGCTGTGGGATGCCCTCGACACCGGGGACGATCCGACGATAGACCCGTCGGATCGCGAAAAGTGACGGTTCTCACTTCGGTTGGCGGTACCCCGAATCCGGCGCCTACCGGGGCGCGGCTACCCTTTGCTTACTGAAACACGAGCTGCTGGGGTCTCGCGCTACCGACAACATCCTCGTCAGTGGCGTGAGAAAGGGGTTGATCATGAGCAAGCAAACCGTCCTTGATTCGATATTGGCCGGGGTGAGGGCCGATGTGGCAGCACGCGAGTCTGTGATCGACTTCGCAGCCATCAAGGCGGCCTCCGCAGTGGCACCGGAGCCCATCGACGCAACCGCCGCGTTGCGTGAGCCCGGTATCGGTGTCATCGCCGAGGTCAAGCGCGCCAGCCCGTCGAAAGGCGACCTGGCCGACATCCTCGATCCGGCCGCGCTCGCGCAGGCCTACGAGGCCGGTGGCGCACGGATCATCAGCGTGCTCACCGAGGAGCGCCGGTTCCGCGGCTCGCTCGCGGATCTCGATGCCGTGCGCGCAGCAGTTCAGATCCCGGTCCTGCGCAAAGACTTCATCGTGGGCCCATATCAGATCCATGAGGCCCGTGCCCATGGCGCGGACGTCATCCTGCTGATCGTCGCCGCCCTGGAGCAGAACGTGCTCAGCGCACTACTCGACCGCACGGAGTCCCTGGGGATGACCGCTCTGGTCGAGGTGCACACCGAGGAAGAAGCAGATCGAGCGCTGCAGGCCGGGGCATCCGTCGTCGGCATCAACGCGCGCAATCTCAAGACCCTCGAAGTCGACCGCGACAGCTTCGCCCGGATTGCACCCGGATTGCCTTCCAAGGTCATCCGGATCGCTGAGTCCGGGGTTCGCGGAACTGCCGATCTGCTGGCGTACGCCGGCGCCGGCGCCGACGCGGTCCTGGTCGGAGAAGGCTTGGTCACCGCTGGTGACCCTCGTGCAGCCGTCTCGGAACTGGTGACCGCCGGAACCCACCCGTCCTGCCCCAAACCAGTCCGTTAGGCCCCTGCCTCCACCATGACCTCGCCGTCTGCCGCATCAGCTTCCTTCTATTCCGAACTCCCACAGGCCAGTGCCGGTCTGGTCAACAGGACATCGGTCGAACCCGATCGCGGTGGACACTTCGGTGTCTACGGCGGACGTCACGTACCCGAAGCCCTGATGGCCGTGATCGAAGAGGTCACGGTGAACTGGGAGAAGGTTCGTACCGACGACGAGTTCCTGCGTGAACTCGATCGGCTCCAGCGTGACTACAGCGGACGCCCGTCACCGCTGTACGAGGCCAAACGCCTTTCCGAGTACGCCGGTGGCGCACGGATCTTCCTCAAGCGAGAAGATCTGAACCACACCGGATCTCACAAGATCAACAACGTTCTGGGCCAGGCGCTGCTCGCCAAGAAGATGGGCAAGAAGCGCATCATCGCCGAGACCGGGGCCGGTCAGCACGGTGTGGCAACAGCCACCGCGTGTGCCATGTTCGGTCTCGAATGCATCGTCTACATGGGCCGGGTCGACACCGAACGCCAGGCACTCAACGTCGCGCGGATGCGTCTGCTCGGCGCCTCCGTTGTCGCCGTCGATACCGGTTCGTCGACGCTGAAAGACGCGATCAACGAGGCCATGCGCGACTGGGTCACCAACGCCCACAACACCTATTACTGCTTCGGCACCGCCGCCGGTCCGCACCCGTTCCCGGTGATGGTCCGCGATCTTCAGCGGGTGGTCGGTCTCGAGGCCCGTGAGCAGATCCTGCGCTCGGCCGGCCGACTGCCCGACGCGGTGGTCGCCTGTATCGGTGGCGGCTCCAACGCGATCGGCATCTTCCATCCGTTCATCGATGACAAAGACGTGCGACTGGTCGGCTACGAGGCCGCCGGTGACGGTGTCGAAACCGGGCGCCATGCCGCGACGTTCACCGGTGGAACACCGGGTGCGTTCCAGGGTGCCTACTCGTACCTGCTGCAGGACGAAGACGGCCAGACCACCGAATCCCATTCCATCTCAGCCGGTCTCGACTATCCCGGTGTCGGACCCGAGCATGCGTACCTCAAGGACATCGGTCGCGCCGAGTACCGGCCGGCCACCGACAGCGAAGCCATGGACGCACTTGCGCTGCTGAGCCGGAAAGAGGGCATCATCCCGGCGATCGAGTCGGCGCACGCGCTTGCCGGTGCGCTCCAACTCGGTGTCGAGCTGGGTCAGGGCGCGATCATCATCGTCAACCTCTCCGGGCGCGGCGACAAAGACGTTGACACCGCGGCCAAATGGTTCGGACTCCTAGACGAGGATGCAGACAATGCCTGAGGCCGAATCCCGGCTCGGACCACTGTTCGACCGTTGCCGTTCCGAAGAGCGCAGCGCGCTGATCGGGTACCTGCCCGTCGGTTACCCGGACCTGCCCGGGTCGCTGGCATCGATGCGGTCGATGGTCGAATCCGGTTGCGACATCATCGAGGTCGGGGTTCCGTACTCCGACCCGGTCATGGACGGCCCGACGATCCAGGACGCCGCCGAACAGGCGCTGCGCGCGGGGATTCGAGTGCGTGACGTGTTCACCGCGGTCGAGGCCATCGCCGACGCCGGCGGCAGTGCTGTGGTGATGACGTACTGGAATCCCGTGCTGCAGTACGGGATCGACCGCTTCGCCCGCGATCTGGCCGGTGCAGGCGGCCTGGGACTGATCACACCGAACCTCATCCCGGAGGAGGCCGACGACTGGATGGCGGCCTCCACCGAACACAAGCTCGACCGGATCTTCCTGGTCGCTCCGTCGTCCACGGAAGAGCGGCTGGCGATGACCCTCGAGGCGAGCAGTGGATTCATCTACGCCGCATCGACGATGGGGGTGACCGGCGCCCGCGACAACGTGTCGTCGATGGCTCCGGAGCTGTGTGCGCGGATCCGTACGCACTCGGACATCCCGATCGGTGTGGGTCTCGGCGTCCGTAGCAAGGCGCAGGCGGCGGAGATCGCGGAGTACGCCGATGGCGTCATCGTGGGCTCGGCACTGGTCTCGGCCGTCGCGGAGGGTGATGCCGCCCTACGCGGCCTGACCGCCGAACTGGCCGAGGGCGTGCGGGCTCGCTCCGGGGTTCGTTCGTGAACCGCGAGGTACTCGCTTACATCCCCAGTCCCTCGCAAGGGGTCTGGGATCTGGGGCCCTTCCCGGTCCGGGCGTACGCGCTCTGCATCATCGTCGGCATCATCGTGGCGATCTACTGGGGCAACAAGCGCTGGATGGCCCGCGGTGGCCGCGACGGTGAAGTCCTCGACGTGGCGATCTGGGCGGTGCCGTTCGGCCTCATCGGTGGCCGCATCTACCACGTGGCAACCGACTGGAAGACCTACTTCGGCGACGGACCCAAAGACCCGATCGACGCCCTGAAGATCTGGGACGGCGGTCTGGGCATTTGGGGTGCTGTCGCCTTCGGTGCGCTCGGCGCCTGGATCGGCGCCCGCCGGGCCGGTATCAAGTTGCCGCCCTTCGGTGATGCGGTCGCGGCCCCGATTCTGCTGGCACAGGCCATCGGCCGCCTCGGCAATTATTTCAACCAGGAACTCTACGGCGATGAGACCGACCTGCCGTGGGGCCTGAAGATCTACGATCGCGTCGACTCCTCCGGTTTCGTCAGTCCGGGTCTGGTCGACGGCAAGTCCAACGGCGTCGTCTACGCGATCGTGCAACCCACGTTCCTGTACGAGATGCTGTGGAACATCCTGATCGTGATCGCGCTGGTCGTCATCGACCGGCGGTTCCGGATCGGTCACGGTCGACTCTTCGCGCTGTATGTCGCCGGATACTGTGTCGGCCGGTTTGTGATCGAGACGATGCGCACCGATGCCGCCTCACTGATCTGGGGTGTGCGGGTCAACCTGTTCACCTCTGCCGTGGTGTTCGTCTGTGCGGCGATCTATGTGGTGATCGCTCCCAAGGGCCGCGAAACCCCGGTGGAGATCTATCACCCTGGCGCCGGACCCGATGCGGAGTCCGGACCGAGCGAGGATCCGGTCGACGGCTATGTCGAAGACGACCCGGAAGACGCGCAGTCGGGGGACCGGATGGACTCTGCCGACAAGGAACGTAAATCCAAGCCGGACACCGAAAGCGAGACCGGCGATCGTCAGGCCTGACGACAGGTGTGAATCGGCCGTCCTCCAGCACAACTGCTAGCATAGGCAGTCGCACCAACGTCAATTCTCAGGTGCGTGTTCATGCCACGGGCCAGTGACGTCCTGAGGATTGTTTGCTGGTTCCCTCGGACCCCCGAGGGCTAGGCGTGGAGGTTGGATTTGCTGTTCTCTCAGCTCCCCGAAGCCCAGGGTTTATACGACCCTGACTCAGAAGTCGACTCGTGCGGTGTTGCAATGGTCGCCGATATCCATGGGCGTCGAACCCACGAAATCGTCTCAGACGGCTTACTCGCGCTGGAGAACCTCGACCACCGCGGCGCTGCCGGAGCCGAGACCAACAGCGGCGACGGTGCCGGGATCCTGATCCAGGTGCCGCACGCATTCCTGCGCCACGTGGTCGACTTCGTCCTACCGCCCGCCGATCCGATCGCCGGCAACACTTTCGCCGTCGGCAACTGCTTCCTGCCCATCGAACCGGAGGCCCGGGCCCGCGCGGTGGCCCGGGTGGAGGCGATTGCCGCCGAAGAGAACATCACCGTCCTGGGCTGGCGGGAATCCCCGGTCGAGGTCGACGCGGCCGACATCGGCGGTACCGCACGCGCCTGCATGCCGTACATGAGCCAGTTGTTCGTCTGCGCTCCGCTGCGCGCCGACGGCACCGCGCCGGCCGGACTGGATCTCGACCGCATGGTCTACCCACTGCGCAAGCGTGCCGAACGGGTCACCCCGGAGATCGAGGCAGAGGGCAGCGGGCTGTACTTCGCGTCGCTGTCGAGCCGGACCATCGTCTACAAGGGCATGCTCACCACCAAGCAGCTGCCGCTCTTCTATCCGGACCTCCGTGACGAGCGCGTCTGCAGCGCCATCGCGATCGTGCACTCACGTTTCTCGACCAACACGTTCCCGTCCTGGCCGCTGGCGCATCCCTTCCGTTTCGTCGCCCACAACGGCGAGATCAACACCGTGCGCGGCAACCGGAATCGGATGCGGGCACGGGAGGCCATGCTTGCCACCGATCTGATCCCCGGCGACCTGACCCGTCTCTTCCCGATCTGCAGCCCCGACGCCTCGGATTCGGCATCCCTCGACGAGGTGCTCGAACTGCTGCATCTCGGCGGTCGTAGCGTTCCGCACTGCGTGATGATGATGGTCCCCGAGGCCTGGGAGAACGTCACCGACATGGACCCCAAGCGCCGGGCGTTCCTGCAGTTCCACGCCTCGCTGATGGAGGCGTGGGACGGCCCCGCGTGCGTCACCTTCACCGACGGCACGCTGGTGGGTGCCGTGCTGGATCGCAACGGTCTGCGCCCTGGCCGGTGGTGTCAGACGGCCGGCGGCAAGGTGGTGCTGGCCTCGGAGGCCGGCGTGCTCGACATCCCGAACGACGAGATCGTTGCCAAGGGACGGCTCGAGCCCGGCAAGATGTTCCTGATCGACACGGCTGCCGGACGGCTGATCCCCGACTCAGAGGTCAAGGGGCAGTTGATCGGCGAGAAACCCTATGAGGAATGGCTGCACGCCGGCCTACTGGAGCTCGCGCGCCTGCCCGAACGGCCACGGTTCGTCCCGAGCCACGAATCGGTGGTCCGCCGCCAGGTGACATTCGGGTACACCGAAGAAGAGTTGCGGGTGCTGATCACGCCGATGGCCGCCTCGGGATACGAGGCGCTCGGGTCGATGGGCACCGACACCCCGATAGCGGTGCTCTCGCAACGGTCGCGTCTGCTCTACGACTACTTCGTGGAACTCTTTGCGCAGGTGACCAATCCGCCGCTTGATGCCATCCGCGAAGAGATCGTCACCTCGATGGCCCGGGTGATGGGACCGGAGCAGAACGTGCTCGACCCCACCGCGGCCTCCTGTCGGCAGATCCTGTTGCCGTGGCCCGTTCTGAACAACGACGAGCTCGCCAAGATCGTGCACATCAACGACGAGGGCAACCACCGTGGCCTGTCGGCAAAGGTGCTGCGCGCGCACTACCCGGTGGCCGAGGGTGGCCGGGGCCTCGAACGGGCGCTGGCGGATCTGCGGGCCCGCGCCAGTGAGGCCATCGCGGCCGGATATTCCACGCTGGTGATCAGTGACCGCGAGACCACGCGGGAGAATGCGCCGATACCGTCGCTGCTGGCGACCTCCGCGGTCCATCACCACCTGGTGCGGACCAAGGAGCGGACCCGGGTGGCGCTGGTCGTCGAGACCGGCGACGCGCGCGAGGTCCACCACGTCGCCTTGCTCATCGGCTTCGGCGCCGCCGCGGTCAATCCGTATCTCGCGTTCGAGACGATCGAAGACCTTGTCGCAGAAGGTGAACTGACCGGCGTCACCCCGTCCCAGGCAGTGCGCAATTATCTGCAGGGCCTGGGCAAGGGGGTGCTCAAGGTGATGAGCAAGATGGGCATCTCGACTGTCGGTTCCTACACTGCCGCACAGTGTTTCGAAGCCGTCGGCCTCGCGGGCGATCTGGTGCAGGAATACTTCACCCGGACCAAGACGCGGATCGGCGGCATCGGTCTCGACGAGATCGCCGAAGAGGTCCGGATCCGTCATCACCGGGCCTACCCACCGAACGAGACAGAGCAGGCCTATCGCCGGCTCGAGGTCGGTGGCGAATACCAGTACCGGCGTGAAGGCGAACTCCACCTCTTCAGCCCGGAAACGGTGTTCCTGCTGCAACATGCGGCCAAGTCCGGCAAGACCGAGGTCTACCGGAAGTACACCGACGAGGTGAACCGGCTCTCCCGTGAGGGTGGCACCCTGCGTGGCCTGTTCGAGTTCGATTCCGACCGCGAACCGGTTCTGCTCGACGAGGTGGAACCGATCGAAGAGATCATGAAGCGGTTCAACACCGGTGCGATGAGCTACGGCTCGATCTCGGCCGAGGCCCACGAGACGATCGCGATCGCGATGAACACCATCGGCGGACGGTCGAACTCCGGTGAGGGTGGCGAGGACACCGACCGGCTCTATGACCCGATGCGTCGCAGCGCGGTCAAGCAGGTCGCCTCGGGGCGGTTCGGTGTCACCAGTGACTATCTGATCAACGCCACCGACATCCAGATCAAGATGGCCCAGGGCGCGAAACCCGGTGAGGGCGGGCAGCTTCCGGCGTACAAGGTGTATCCGTGGATCGCCAAGACCCGGCATTCGACGCCGGGTGTCGCGTTGATCTCGCCACCGCCGCATCACGACATCTATTCGATCGAGGATCTGGCCCAGCTGATCCACGACCTGAAGAACGCCAATTCGCAGGCGCGGATCCACGTCAAGCTGGTCAGTGCCATGGGAGTCGGCACAGTGGCCACCGGTGTCTCCAAGGCGCATGCCGATGTGGTGCTGATCTCGGGCCACGACGGTGGTACCGGTGCCTCGCCGCTGACATCGCTCAAACATGCCGGGACGCCGTGGGAGATCGGTCTGGCCGACGCCCAGCAAACCCTCATGCTCAACGGGTTGCGCGACCGCATCACCGTGCAGTGTGACGGTGCGCTGCGGACCGGCCGTGACGTGATGGTGGCCGCGCTCCTCGGCGCCGAGGAGTACGGATTCTCCACTGCGCCACTGATTGTCGCGGGTTGCATCATGATGCGCGTGTGTCACCTCGATACCTGTCCGGTGGGCGTGGCGACCCAGAATCCGAAGTTGCGCGCACGGTTCACCGGTCAGGCCGAGCACATCATCAACTTCTTCGAGTTCGTCGCCGAGGACGTCCGCGAGCATCTGGCGATGCTCGGTTTCCGTACCCTCGACGAGGCGATCGGCCATGCCGAGGCGCTGCACACCGCACCTGGTGTGGCGCACTGGAAGTCGAAGGGGCTCGATCTGTCGGCGATCTTCGCCGTGCCGGAGACGACCTCCCCGAAACGGCGGACGCGGGGTCAGGAACACGCGCTCGACAAGGCGCTGGACCAAACGCTCATCCAACTGGCCGAGGGTGCCCTCGAGGACGCCCACCGGGTGACCCTGGAGCTTCCGGTCCGCAATGTCAACCGAACCGTCGGCACGCTGCTCGGTTCAGAGGTGACCCGACGCTACGGGGCGGCCGGACTGGCGGAGGACACCATCACGGTGGCACTGTTCGGCTCAGCCGGCCAGTCGCTCGGTGCGTTCCTGCCGCCGGGCGTGACGCTGCTCCTGACCGGTGATGCGAACGACTACGTCGGAAAGGGCCTGTGCGGCGGCAAGATTGTCGTCCGGCCCGATCCGGACGCCCTGTTCATCGCCGAAGATCAGGTGATCGCGGGCAACACCATTCTCTACGGTGCCACCAGCGGGGACGTGTACCTGCGGGGCCGCGTGGGGGAGCGCTTCTCGGTCCGCAACTCGGGCGCCACCGCGGTGGTCGAAGGTGTGGGTGACCATGCCTGCGAGTACATGACCGGTGGCCGCGTGGTGATCATCGGGCCCACCGGCCGCAATCTGGCGGCCGGTATGTCCGGTGGCATCGCCTATGTCTACCAATTGGATCCGTCCAAGGTGAACACCGCGATGGTCGACCTGCAGAGCCCGGATCCCGACGACCTGCTCTTCTTGCACGAACGCATCACCACGCACGTCGAACTGACCGGTTCGTCCGTCGGGGCCTCGATGCTCGCCGACTGGCCCCGGCGCAGCCGAAAGTTCACCAAGGTGATGCCCACCGACTACCAACGCGTCCTCGACGCGGCCCGGATGGCGGAAGCCGAAGGCCGAGACGTGGATTCGGCGATCATGGAGGCAGCTCGTGGCTGATCCGCGCGGATTTCTCGAGGTCGACAAGGCCGAGACGCCAACCCGGCCGGTATACGAGCGGGTCAATGACTGGCGTGAGGTATACGCCGACAGCGACCCACTCATCGAGATCGAAAATGTCTCCGAACAGGCACGTCGGTGTATGGACTGCGGGATCCCGTTCTGCCACTCCGGGAGTGCTGGATGCCCACTGGCCAACCTCATACCGGAGTGGAACGATCTCGTGCGCAGAGGGCGGTGGGATGCGGCCAGTGATCGGTTGCACGCCACCAACAACTTCCCGGAGTTCACCGGGAAGGTCTGTCCGGCACCGTGTGAATCGGCATGTGTGCTGTCGATCTCTCATGCGACCACCGGTGGCAGCGTCACCATCAAGCGTATCGAGAAGACGATCGCCCAAGAAGCCTGGCGGGAGGGTTTCGTCCGGGCGCAGCCGGCGAAGATCACCTCGGGTAAGTCGGTCGCGGTGGTCGGGTCGGGGCCGGCCGGATTGGCCGCGGCCCAGCAGCTCACCCGGGCCGGACATGCGGTGACCGTCTACGAACGCGATGACCGCCTCGGTGGTCTGCTGCGGTACGGCATCCCCGAATACAAGTTGCAGAAGTCCGACGTCGAGCGCCGTCTGGCACAGATGCGGGATGAGGGCACCGAGTTCGTCGTCAACTGCAATGTGGGCGTCGACGTGACCGTCCCCGAGCTACGGGAGCGCCACGACGCCGTCGTGCTGGCCGTGGGTGCGCTCAAGGCCCGCGACAACACCGCGGTGCCCGGACGTGGGCTCGGTGGCGTACACCTGGCGATGGAGCACCTGGTGCCCGCCAACAAGGAGTGTGAGGGCGACGGTCCCTCGCCGATCTCGGCGCAGGGCAAGCACGTCGTGATCATCGGCGGCGGCGACACGGGTGCGGACTGCCTCGGCACGGCCCACCGACAGGGCGCGGCCTCGGTGACCCAGCTCGACTACAACCCGGAACTGCCCGAAGAGCGGGACGAGGACCTGTCCCCGTGGCCGACGTGGCCGTTGATCCTGCGTAGCTCGTCGGCACACGTCGAAGGTGGGGAGCGGCGGTACCAGGTGGCCGTACAGCGGTTCATCGGCGACGAGAACGGCAATGTGGCCGCGATGGTCCTGGCCGAGGTCACCGTCGAACGCGACCAGGACGGCCGCCGCACCATCGTCCCGGTCGGTGACGAGTTCGAATTGCCCTGCGAATTGGCGCTCTTCGCAATCGGCTTCGAAGGTGTCGAGGACATGCAGTTGCTGAGCGATCTCGAACTCGCGCCCAACCGCCGGGGCGCGCTGGGTTGCGGCAGTGACTGGCAGACCGACGCCCCCGGGGTGTTCGTCTGTGGCGATGCGCACCGCGGGGCCTCACTGGTGGTGTGGGCGATCGCCGAAGGTCGTGCGGCCGCCCGCGGTGTCGACGAGTTCCTGATGGGTGAATCCGATCTGCCGTCGCCGGTGCACCCGGCAGCCCTGCCCTTGTCGGTCCGGTGATCGCCGGATCAGTGTCCCGGTGACCGGGCTGCGGAGTTGACAGCGCGGGTGAACGGTGTGGACGCTGAGGCGTTTTGCCCGAAAACAGGCGTGTGCAGAAAACAACTCGTGACGTTCTGGTGGCTCACGTAGAGCTGTTCGACCGTGCGGTCTAGGCTTGTAGGAGTGAATCGTCGTACCAAAATCGTATGCACCCTCGGACCCGCAACCGACACCGATGAACGCGTTCAGGAGTTGGTGGAAAGCGGCATGGATGTCGCGCGACTGAACTTCAGTCACGGCAAACATGAAGACCATCTGGCGATGTACGAACGAGTACGGCGGGCCTCCGACGCCACTGGGCGTGCGGTCGGCATCCTCGCCGATCTGCAGGGTCCCAAGATCCGCCTCGGCACGTTCGCCGACGGCCCGGTGCTATGGCCTGCGGGCAAAGAGGTCCGGATCACCGTCGAGGACTGCGCCGGAACCGCGGAGCGGGTCTCGACCACCTACAAACAACTCGCGGCCGATGCACAGCCCGGTGACCGTCTGCTGGTCGACGACGGCAAGGTCGGCCTGACGGTTCTGAATGTCGAGGGCAACGACGTCATCTGCACCGTCACCGAGGGCGGACCGGTCAGCAACAACAAGGGTGTCTCCCTGCCGGGTATGAACGTCTCGGTCCCGGCGATGTCGGAAAAGGACGTGGCCGACCTCGAGTTCGCCCTGGCCCTGGGTGTCGACCTGATCGCGCTGTCGTTCGTGCGGTCGCCTGCCGACATCGAGCTGGTGCACGAGATCATGGATCGCGTCGGCCGCCGCGTCCCGGTCATCGCGAAGCTCGAGAAGCCCGAGGCCATCGACAATCTCGAAGCGGTCATCCTGGCATTCGATGCGGTGATGGTGGCCCGTGGCGACCTCGGTGTCGAACTGCCGCTCGAAGAGGTCCCGCTGGTGCAGAAGCGGGCCATCCAGATGGCCCGCGAGAACGCCAAGCCGGTGATCGTCGCCACCCAGATGCTCGAATCGATGATCGAGAACTCGCGTCCGACGCGCGCCGAGGCCTCCGACGTGGCCAACGCCGTGCTCGACGGCGCCGACGCCGTGATGCTGTCGGGAGAGACCTCGGTGGGCAAGTACGTGATAGAGACGGTCCAGACGATGGCGCGCATCGTCTCGGCGGTCGAGAACAGCCCCCGCACGGTTCCGCCGCTGTCCCACGTACCGCGGACCAAGCGGGGGATCATCTCCTATGCCGCCCGTGACATCGGTGAGCGTCTGGACGCCAAGGCCCTCGTCGCCTTCACGCAGTCCGGAGACACCGTCCGTCGGCTGGCCCGGCTGCATACGAAACTCCCGGTGATGGCATTCACGCCGCTGCCCGAGGTTCGCAGCCAGCTCTCGATGAGTTGGGGCACAGAAACCTTCATCGTTCCCGCATGCGACTCGACCGACGCGATGATCCGCCAGGTGGACAAGGCCCTCCTGGAGATCGGCCGGCTCAAGGTAGGCGATCAGGTTGTCATCGTGGCCGGTGCCCCTCCCGGCACCGTCGGCAACACCAATCTGATCCACGTCCACCGGATCGGCGAAGACGACCACTGACCCGGGTGACCGGGCGGGGCATCCTCTACAGTCTGAGCCTGTGAGTGATGCCCCGGGTACGTCGTCGGATCTGTCCAAACTGCTGTCGCTGTTCGATCTCGAGGAACCCGAGCCGGATCTGTACATCGGTGTGCATCCGACTCAGGTCGGTGCCCGGACCTTCGGCGGACAGCTCCTGAGCCAGGGTGTGATCGCCGCCGGCCGGAGTGTGCCGCGGCCGACACCGGTCCACGCGCTGCACGCGCATTTCATCCGCGGTGGTGATGTCACCAAACCGCTGGAGTATCACGTGACCCGTCTGCGCGACGGCAAGCCGTTCGCCAACCGGTTGGTGAGCGCGATGCAGGAGGGTGAAGAGATCTTCTCGATGCTCGTCGCCTTCCAGGACAACAAAGCTGGGCTCGAGCATTCGGTGCAGATCCCCGAGGTCGAGTACCCGGAGGATCTGCCGGCGCTCGGCGAGCACTTCAAGGGTTATGAGGACCGCGTCGCGACGTTCGTGAACGCGATGCATCCCATCGACATCCGCTTCGCCAACGACCCGAGCTGGAAGGCCCGCGAAACCGGGGAACGCCTCGAGCACAACCGGGTGTGGATGAAGACCGACGGCCGGATGCCCGATGACCCGCTGCTCCATATCGCGGCGATGTGTTACGCCTCCGACACCACGGTGCTGGACTCGATCATCACCACCCACGGATTGTCGTGGGGTATCGACCGGTTGTTCGCGGCGACCGTGAACCATTCGATGTGGTTCCACCGCGAGTTCCGCTTCGACGACTGGATGCTGTACGCCACCGAGTCACCCGTCGCCGCCGGATCCCGTGGGCTCGGAACCGGCCGCTTCTTCACCCGGGACGGTGTGCTGGCGACGACCGTCGTCCAAGAAGCGCTGATCAAGTACTTCCCGCCCCGCAACTGATCGACACGGACCCCACACCGCCACCGAACCGGCACCTCGATCACCGATCAGGCAGACTCGGTGCCATGCAGCCTGTGCAATCGGAGCCCCGGTATTGGCTGGATCCGGGGAGTGATCTGGAGCCGCGCAGCTGGCAGCGGCGCACCCGCGGGCCGGTCATCGTCATCAGCACGATCGCGGGCCTGCTCTTCGCGGTTCTCGGGATCGGTGCGGTCGTGATCGGTTCGCAGTCGCGAGATTTCACCGCCGAGGGTGCGGTGGTCCTCACCGCCGACCAGTACGAGGTGTCCGCGGACGACATCTGTGGTGGCACCGGTGAGTTCGAGGACATCAGAGCCGGTGCCCGGGTACGGATCCTGGACGCCGACCTGACCATCCTCGACCAGTCCTCGCTGACCACGCCGCAGTTGTCGGCCGATTACTGCCGGTTCGAATTCTCGGTCGCCGGCATCCCCGAGGACCGCGACCGCTACGTCGTCGAGATCGGCGACACCTTTCGGTACGAGACCACTGAAGACGAACTCGAACGCGGGCTCATCTTCGAACCGTGAGTCGGGCCGGTCTCAGACCTGGCGGTCCTTGAACACCGGGGTCTCCCGCTTCATACCGGCTTTACGGGCGATCGCGTGGTTCACCCCGCGCAGCAGTCGGAGCTGCAGGACCTGCTCGACGGGGAACGAGAAGCGCGGTGAACGTGACCAGGTCTTCTCGAACAGGCGCTTGGTCGAGGTCACCGAGTCCGGCGAACGGGCGGCGATCTTCTCGATCAGATCCATGGCGGCGGCGTGCGGATCGTCGGCCACACCGGTGACGAGCCCGATCTCCTTGGCCTCGGCGGCCGAGAGCATCTCGCCGGTCATGGTCAGACGTTTGGCGATGTCGATGCCGGTGAGCTGCGACAGCGATGCCGATGCCGACATGTCCGGGATCAGCCCCCACTTGGCCTCGAGAACGGAGAAGTCGGCATCCGGGGAGGCGAACCGGAAATCGGCTCCGAGTGCGATCTGCAGTCCACCGCCGTAGCAATGGCCGTGCACCACGGCGATCACCGGTACCGGAACCCGGCGCCACTGCCACGCCGGATTCTGAAATCCATTGGAACCCAACAGAATATTGGGTACGAACGTGCGGTAGATGCTCTTTTCCTTGCCGGCCAGGCTGGCGAAGTCGAGGCCGGCGCTGAACGACTTGCCGGCGCCGCTGATGACGACCGCACGCAGAGTCTTGTCCTGTGCGGCCATCTTGGCGGCCTTGGTCAGTCCGGCGAGCAGGGTGAGGGTCAGGCCGTTGTGCTTGTCGGGACGATTGAGTTGCACATGGGCGACGGGTCCGAAGGCGGTTTGTTCGACCCGGTAGGTGACCGAACCGTCCGCGGCGGGGCTCGTCGCCGGGTCGGCAGCGATGGTCAGAGGTGTCGGTCCGGACGTGGCGTCTGGAGTGGACATGACGTGCTCCTTCAGGTCTGCGGTGCGGCGGTCTGCCAGGTCTGCGGTGCGGGGGGTCTGCGCTGTCGGTTCATGCCTGTGGTGACTGCGGGCAGCGCCCACGCGTCCTATGTTACCCACGGGTAACCGCGGTCGGTGCGCACGCGGCCGACTTTGTGTCGGTAACCCGAAACCGGCGCCGTCGAGGAGTCGGCGGGGCTAGGTTTTCAGTACAGACATGTCCGACATCGCATCGCTGTATGCGGTGCAGGGTCAGCTGTCCGGTCGACCGGACCGTCAAGGAGTTCAGATGAGCGAGAACACCACAGACACCGTCTTCCAGCACGAGTCGGGGGTCGCTGTCCGCACCACAGTCGAAGCATTCCAGGAAACGGCCAAGATACACCCCGATCGGGTGGCGCTGCGCACCCCGGGAGGTATCCAGGAGATCACCTGGCGGGAATATGCCGAGCGGGTCGAAGCGATAGCGCTGGGACTGGCGCGATTGGGCGTCGGACGTGGTGACACCGTCGGCCTGATGCTGGCCAACCGGCCGGAATTCCACCTCGTCGATACCGCGATAACGCATCTGGGGGCAGTTCCGTTCTCCGTGTACAACACCAGTGCGCCAGAACAACTCTCATACCTGTTCGCCGATTCCGAGACCCGGATCGTGGTCACCGAACGGGCATTCCTGCTGGTCGTCAAACAGTCCGGCGCGAAACTCGACCACATCATCACCGTCGACGGGCCGGCCCAGGGGGCACTGGAACTACGGGAGGTCGAAGCGCGGCCCGACGAAACCTTCGATTTCCAGGCTTCCTGGCGCGCAACCGAACCCGATGATCTGGTCACGTTGATCTACACCTCGGGGACAACCGGTCCGCCCAAAGGGGTTGAGATCACCCATCGCAACGTGATCGCGGCTGCCGCGTCGGTGACCGAGGACGTCGATGCGGGATTCGACGACCGGATCATCTCGTACCTGCCCGCGGCGCACATCGCCGACCGTGTGTCGACGCACGGATCAAATCTGTTGCGCGGCGTACAGATAACGTCGGTGGCCGACCCGCGCGAGTTCGCCTCGGCTCTCCCGGATGTGCGTCCGACCATCTTCTTCGGTGTGCCGCGGGTGTGGCAGAAGATCAAGGCCGGGATCGAGGGCAAGATCGCCGAGGAGACCAGCCCGGTCAAGTCGAAACTGGCGGCGTGGGCACTGGATGTGGCAGCCCGCGCGGCCAAGGCCGATCTTGCCGGTGAGCCGCGCGGCAAGGCGCTCGATGTGCAATATCAACTCGCGGACCGGCTGGTGCTGTCCAAGGTACGGTCGGCACTCGGACTCGATGAGATCAAGGTCGCCATGTCGGGAGCGGCCTCGATACCGGTCGAGGTCATCGAATTCTTTCTCGGACTGGGCATACCGGTCACCGAGGTCTGGGGTTTGAGTGAGACCACCGGGGCGGCCACCAAAACCTCGGTCGACAATCTGAAGGTGGGGTCGGTGGGCAGGCCCGTCGGCGGGGTGGAGCTCAAGATCGCCGAGGACGGCGAGGTGCTCGTTCGGGCCCCGATCGTGATGCGGGGTTATCGCAACAATCCGGAGAAGACCGCTGAATCCATCGATGCCGACGGCTGGTTCGCGACCGGCGACGTGGGCACGATCGATGGCGACGGGAACCTGACCATCGTCGACCGCAAGAAAGAACTGATCATCAACGAGGCCGGCAAGAACATGTCGCCCAGTTCCATCGAGAACGCGGTGAAGGCCTTCTCCTCATTGGTGAGTCAGGTGGTTGCGGTCGGCGACAACAAGCCCTATGTCACCGCGCTGGTGGCACTCGATCCCGACGTGGCCGCATCACGGGCAAAGTCTCTGGGGGTCCCGGACGCACGGATCGCGGACCTGGCCAACCATCCGGCGATCATCGACGAGGTGACCGCGGCGGTCAAAACCGGCAACGCCAAGCTGTCTCGGGTCGAACAGGTCAAGCGGTTCGCGGTCGTACCGACTGCATGGGATCCCGGCGGTGACGAGCTGACCCCGACGATGAAGTTGCGGCGCAAGCCGATTGCTGATAAATATGCCGAAACCATCGTCGACCTGTATGCCGGTGAGCCGGGTCGGGGCGTCGTCGATCTGGCCGATTCCTGACCACGCGGGGCGCCCGCTCCGCACATCGGATCGGTGGTCGGGAGATGATGGACCGGTGATCGAAGCAGTGGTGTTTGACATGGACGGTGTGCTGATCGACTCCGAGCCGATCTGGGAGCAGGTCCGGCGGGGTGTGGTCGCCGAGTACGGCGGGACGTGGCTTCCGGAGGCGCAGACGGCGTTGATGGGTATGAGTACCCCGGAATGGGCCGCGTACCTCAGTGACGACCTCGGGGTGGGGAAGCCGCCGGACGAGGTGGCGCAGATCGTCATCGACCAGATGGTTGCCCGATACGAGGGGCACCTGCCGGTGCTGCCGGGTGCCGATGAGGCGGTTCGCCGATGCGCCGACCGGTGGCGACTGGGCCTGGCGAGTTCATCTCCACGCAGGTTGATCGATGCGGTCCTGCACACCGCTGGATGGACGGACCTCTTCGCGGTGACGGTCTCCACGGAAGAGCTCGATCGGGGCAAGCCGGCACCGGATGTCTATCTGCATGCGGTGACCGCGCTCGGGGCTGATCCGGCGGCTTGCGCCGCCATCGAGGACTCGTCGAACGGGATGCGTTCGGCGACCGCGGCCGGACTGGTGCTGATCGCCGCTCCTCGCCCGGAATATCCGCCCGCCGACGATGCTCTCGAGCCGGCCGCATTGGTGATCGGCGGGATCGGCGAACTCGACGTCGACGCGGTGGCGGCGTTGGGCTGATTACCTCGGTGTGATGGGTGGCATCGTCGACCAGGGGAAATTGATCCACTTGTCGGTGTGGCGCCAGGTGTAGTCGGCGTGGATGACCGATGCCGGCTTCTCGTAGAGCACCGCTGTGCGGACCTCGGACGCGTGGTCGCGACAGAAGCCGTGGACCAGTTCGAGTGTCTTTCCGCTGTCGGCGACGTCGTCGACCACCAGAACACTGAGCCCGTCGAGTTCGGTGGCATCGAGGATCGGTGGCAGGATCACCGGACTGTCCAGCGTGGTGCCCACACCCGTGTAGAACTCGACGTTCATCGTGAACAGTGCTTTGCAATCGAGGGTGTAGGCCAGTGCTCCGGCCGGGAGCAGCCCGCCGCGCGCAATCCCCAGTACGACCTCGGGGACGAACCCGGAGTCGGCAACCATCTGGGCCAGTTCGCGGCTCGCCTGCCCGAACAGTTCCCATGTCAAGACTTCTCGATCCGTCATCGAGCCATCGTTGCACGCCCGGCCCTTTTCGTGATCTGTCGGGCCCGGTTTTGAAATCGGCCACGCGTGCTTCCGGCGCCGACCACGTCCACCTGGACCAGAGGCCATCCGAAGTGGCAGTGTGCCCGGGCGAAAAGGCTTAGTGGCGCAGCGAATTGATGTCGAAGAGCTTGCCGAGGGCGACGAGTTCGGTGGTCAGGACCAGCGCGGTCGAGCACACTGCGAGCAGGGAGATCAGTACGAACAGTTGCATGACCGCGGCATCGGCCGGGGACGCGCCGCCGAGCACCATGCCGACGAACGCGCCGGGAATCGTCACCAGCCCGACGGTTCGGGTCTGGTCGATGGCCGGCACCAGCGCGGTGGCCGCCGCGGTGCGGCAGATCTCCATCCGCGCGTCGTACGTGGAGAACCCCAGGGACAGTGCGGCTTCGACTTCGCCGTGACGAGACTTCAATTCGTCGGCGGCCCGGCGCCCGGTCAGCGACGTGGTGTTCATCGCGCCACCGATCATGATGCCGGCACTGGGGATCACGGCCAACCCGGATGCCGGCAGTACCCCCACCAGGACCAGCGCGCCGACCACAACGATCGTCATCACTGCCACCGGCAGCAGGGTCCGCCAGATCTCGCGAAGGGTGGGACGGTGACCGGTGACCCGGCCGGCCGCGGTCCACGACGCGATGATCGCCATCAGGAGAACGAATCCGGCCGATGCCCACAGATTGCGCACCAGAAACCCCAGGATCAATGCCAGGATGCCCAGCTGAACCGTTGCGCGCACCGACGCCCTGGCGATTGCCCATTGCAGGCGGGTACGTCCCGCGTAGGCGACGATCATGGCGGTGACGGCCAGCAACCCGATCGCAACCATGAGCATGGGCCCGATGCGAACGACCGTTTCCGACATCAGACCTCCTGGACTTTCGACGGGATACGCCGGCGCCCGGGCCGGTCAGCGCGTTGTATCCGACCGTAGCCCCTCGTGATCCCGATGCGTCCGAGCCCCTTCGGCCGGGCCGAACTCCTCGTGAAGGTCCTATGACACTTGGCATCGGGGGCTCGACCGCAGACACTGGATGGACGAGGCTGGATACACACGCGCGAGTCACACATTGTGCTCGTCTGAAAGGTGCTGTCATGTCGCAGGTTCAGCGAATCATCGTCGGTGTCGACGGATCGGAGCATTCTCTCGAGGCGGTGCGCTGGGCCGCTTTTGACGCCGCACTTCGGGGCTTGCCTTTGACCATCGTCACGGTGATGCGGGAACGACTGCCCAGCTTGGCCGATGCGATCAATCTGAGATCTGACCGTTCGGAGATTCTCCGACGCAAGACCGAGCAGACCCTCGAAAC
Source organism: Williamsia sp. z34 (assembly GCF_059553395.1). NCBI lineage: Bacteria > Bacillati > Actinomycetota > Actinomycetes > Mycobacteriales > Nocardiaceae > Williamsia > Williamsia sp. z34. The sequence goes on from NZ_JCANWW010000001.1 coordinate 657,860, forward strand.
GGCGGCTGCGGCGGCGCGGCAGGCTGCCGGTGCCGCTGATCTCGAGGTCAACACCGCGATCGAGGTGGGCGAGACCGCGGACGTGATGCGAAAACTCGGCGAGCAGCAGGTGATGCTCGTGGTCGGCTCCCGTGGGCTCGGCGAGTTCGCCGGCGGACTCATCGGATCGGTCAGTACCGAGGTCGTCACCCACGCGCGGTGCCCGATCACCGTCGTGAAGTCGGGTGACCACACCGCGCTGCCGTCGATGTTGCCGGTGGTGGTCGGAGTCGACGGCACCGACCACAGTGAGCCGGCGCTGGCCCACGCACTGACCGAGGCATCGATTCGCGGCGTCGAATTGGTTGCGGTTCATGCCCTGATCGATTTTGATCCCGCTCATGCCGGCTCGGGTGGATTGGCCGACCCGAAGCTGCCCACCGACCCCGTCGACGATGTGGTGCTCGCCGAGAGCCTGGCCGGGTGGCAGGAGCAGTTCCCGGATGTGCGGATCCGTCGGGAAACCGTGCGGGACCGACCGGTACGTCATCTGGTGCGTGAAGCCGATCAGGCGCAGTTGATCGTGATGGGAAGCCGTGGCGGTCGGGGATTGCCGACGATGCTCTTCGGTTCCACCAGTCAGGCCGTGCTCCACACAGTGCAGACGCCGGTCATGATCGTGCCCACGGCTCGATGAATGCGTTGCCGCCGGGCGGCATAGGAGGTCGATCTAGTCCTGGTGCAGCGCCGGTCGCAGCACGGCTGCGCCGGCGAATCGTCCGGCCTTGAGGTCTCGTAGCGCGGTGGGCGCCTGGTCGAGTGGGTATTCGGTTGTCTCGATCTGCAGTTCGTATTCGTCGGCGAAGTTGAGGAATTCGCGGGCGTCCGCCCGAGTGTTCGCTTCGACGCTGTGAATGTTCTTCTCGTGGAAGAGATGTCGCTGATAGTTGAGGGCGGGTGTGTCGCTCATATGGATGCCGGCCAGTGCCAGGGTTCCGCCTCGGTCGAGCGCCTCGAGCGCAGTGGGAACCATGTCGCCGACGGGAGCGAACACGATTGCGGCGTCGAGTGGTTCCGGTGGCTGGTCATAGGCGCCCTGGGCCGAGGCGGCTCCGAGTTCGAGAGCGAGGTCGCGTGCCTCCTGGCCACGGGTCATCACGTGCAGGGTCGCGCCCAGGTGCAATGCGACCTGCGCCACCAGGTGCGCGCTGCCGCCGAAACCGTATAGACCCAGACGTCCACCCGGTGGCAGTGTGGCCCGTTTCAATGCCCGGAAGCCGATGATCCCGGCACATAGCAGCGGGGCCAGTTGGGTCGCGGTGTAACCCGTGGGTAGCGCAAGGGCGTAGTCGGCGGGGGCCACCACGTACTCGGCATAACCGCCGTCGCGGTCCCACCCGGTGTACAGCGAACTCAGACAGAGATTTTCAGAACCTCGGCGACAGTAGTTGCATATCCCGCACGTGTATCGCAGCCATGGGACTCCGACCAGCTGGCCGACTCGGAAGTCGGTGGCGGTGTCGGGGGCGATCTCCACGACCCGTCCGACGATCTCGTGACCGGGGACGACGCCGGGCCGATGCACCGGTAGGTCTCCTTCGGTGACATGGAGATCGGTTCGGCAGACCCCACAGGCCTCGACCGAGAGGAGGATTTCACCGGTGATCGGGGTCGGCCGGGGCTCGTCCACCCATTCGATCGGTGAATCGTCGACAGGGCCCGGGGTTCTGACTCGCCACGCGCGCATCTGGTCTACCTCCGGCCCCGAAGGGCTTGTCGGTGGGGGAGCTACAGCTTGTCTGCGATCGTACGCGCGGCGATGTGCTGATACGACTGTGCCGCCCGGACCTCGGGAGGATCCGGGCGGCACAGCCTGCGGAGGTATATGAACAGACTTATTCGTCGCCGGTCATCACACTGGCCCACCAGTTGTCCAGAGGACTGGGATCAGGCCACACGACCGTCTGTTCGGTTGGATTCAAGTCGTCTCCTCTCAGTTGAACAGGTTTGCTTCACGACCCCCCGGAAGTTCGGGAACGCGGACTGCCCAGCGCGAGAGAGTGTCTCAGCCGGAGGACCTGGCCTCGATGGACTGTTGGGAATCCGAATGACCGATCTCGATACGGCGGGGCTTGGCCTTTTCGGCGACCGGGATCGTGAGCGAGAGGACGCCGTTGTCATAGTGTGCGGTGATGCCGGCCGCGTCGATACCGTCACCCAGAGACAGTTGGCGGCGGTAACTTCCGAAGAATCGTTCGTTCGTCAACCACTGGGTACCGTCCCCGGAACTGGCCGACCGCTGCGCCGAAAGGGTCAACACCCCGTTGTCGACGCTGACGTCGATTGATCCCGGGTCGACACCGGGAAGGTCGGCGGTCAACAGGTAATGGTCATCGATCTTGCAGAGATCCATCGGCATGAATCGTGGTGTGCGAGGCGAACCTGCCTGAGTTCCCAACAGCCCACGGGTCAATGCATCGAGATCGTTGAAAGGATCAAATCGGAGCACAGCAACCCACCTCCTACATCATCGCGGCCCGCCTCCCTGGCGGGCGTCCAAATCACTGTGCTCTTCATATTTAGCACTCGGCCCGCCAGAGTGACAAGACCCAATTTCGGCGAGTTATGTACCCGCGCACCAGGTTCGGTCCGAAGGTTTCGAAATCACCGCCGCTGGGCATCCTTCGAAACGCCGGCGGGACGCCGACGAGAAGGCACTGTTCGTCAGGAGTCAGTCGAGGAGAGTCATGAAGCCAGCTGATCTGGCCGCGCTCCCGATCAGGGTGGGCGCCGCGGCCCGCGGTGCACGGCTGTTCCACCCGCGCGGCGTGCTCGCCACGGGCACATTGGTCAGGCGTACCGATGACGATGTCGGACTTCCCCTGACGACCGGGGATGTGCTGGCTCGCATTTCGAAGGGCGTCGGAACCCCGGGTGCCCTTCCCGACGTACTCGGCTTGGCATTCCGCATGGAACCCCGTGAGGGCGACCAGTTGCCCTGGGACGTGCTTCTGGCCAGCGCCCTCGGGCGTACCGGTTGGTCGACACTCGTTCCGTTTCCGGCGCGTTCGCTGGACACCGCCGTCTTGACGACGTTGCAGCCGCTGGACCACAAGTCGGGCAGCTGGTGGCTGCGGGCGCGCGTGCAGTCGCCGGCGCCGAAACCGGAATCGGGTATGTCCCTCGACCAATATGCGGATCGGATAAACCGAGATGGCCTGGTCTTCGACATCGAACAGGCCCGATTCCGGAGCCGGTTCACGCCGCTGGCGCAGCTGACCCTGACTGCCACGGTGGACCCGGCGGCTCATCCCGATATCGGCTTCGATCCCACGGTGAACACCACGCACGGCGTGCGCCTCGGGCCCGGCTGGCTGCGGCGGCTCCGAGAAGTGGCCTATCGGCAGAGCCGGGAAGGGCGCCGGGGTCAGGACGACTGAGTGTTTTCGGGTTTGCCGTCGCCACCGGCATCGCCGTGGGTGGCGCGCAAGTGCCTTCCGCGCTCGACGAACTTCGCGTCGGTCTCGGCGTTCTTGTCGGACACGGTGGTGTCGCGGGGCGGAAGCTGGATGGATTCCTCGGCCGCCAGTCCGGCCTGCAACTGCCTGCCACGCTCGAGTTCGGCGTCGACCTCGGCTCCGAACAGCAAGGCCAGGTTGGTGATCCACAGCCACAGCAGGAAGACGATCACTCCGGCGAGTGCGCCGTAGGTCTTGTTGTAGCTGCTGAAGTTCGACACGTAGAGGGCGAAGAGCACTGAGGCGACGATCCAGGTGAGGATGGCGACCCCGGCTCCCACACTGATCCACCGGAACTTCGGCTGTTTCACGTTCGGCGTGGCGTAGTAGAGGATCGCCACCGTCAGGACGACGAACACCAGGACCACGGGCCAGCGGGCGATGTTCCAGATCGTCAACGCGGTGTCACCGAGCCCGATGGTGTCCCCGATCGCGGAAGCAACCGGACCGCTGATCGCGAGCATCAGACCAACAGCTGCCGCCATGAGCAACGCCACGAGCGTCACCAGCAAGATCCACGGCCGCAGCTTCCAGATCGGTCGTCCTTCTTCGACCTCGTACATGCGATTCATCGCCCGGCCGAACGCGCCGACATAGCCCGACGCCGACCACAGGGCACCGAGTAGACCGATGACCAACGCGAAGCCGGCGGAGGGGGCGTTGACGAGCTGCTCCACCGGACCCCGCAGCGTGTCGACCGCTGACGAGGGCCCGAGGTCATCGACCATCTGCAGGACGGAGTCGACCGTCTTCTGGCCCTGCCCGAAGATGCCGAGGAGTGAGACCATGGCCAGGAGCGCTGGGAACAGCGACAGAACCGCGTAATAGGTCAGTGCTGCCGCGAGGTCCGTGCACTGGTCCTTCGAGAACTCGCGGATCACCTTCCGCAGAACAAAGAGGAACGACGGTTTTGTCAGATCCGTCGGCGAATCCGGTTTGCGCGGATCGTCGGGATCAGGTGTCGAGGTTGCGAACGGTTCGCGATCGCGTGTGTTGGCCATGCCCACAGATACCCGCGCCGGGGGCTGATGAAACCGCGGACCCTCAGAGCAGATCGAGCTCGGTCAAGGCGGTGAACGCTTCGTCGGCGGTGAGCCACAGCGCCGTGATGGTGTTGCTTGGTCCCGGAGCTGTGGCGGGGTTCTGCAGATTCAACCCGTTGGTGAACGTCAGCACGTTGTAGCCGATGTCGGCAGCACGCAGCATCGGATCAGTCGCGACGCCTGCGCCGACGATACGGTCGAGACCTTCGCCGACGAAGTAGAACCGGAACAGGGGACCGAGGTCGGCGGCCGGTCCGTATGCCGCTGTGGTGTCGTTGACGATCGAGTCGCCGTGGATGGCGATCGTGTCGACGATGGTGAAGTAGTCGCGGGCCTGTGCCGGCGTGGAGCGTGCATCGGCAACGGCGTAGGCGAGATCCACCGTCAGGTGAGCGTTGTAACCGACCATCGCGGTTCGCGCGGGTGAGGCGGAACAGTCGCGGGTGAGGTCGAAGTAGTGCTGCCATTGGGGCGGCGCGACCGCGCCGGTGAACTCCGCGTGCAGGGCGTCGAGGAACCGGTTGAGCAATGCCAGGCTGATCACCGGTGCCCATCGGGGATGGTCGAAGGCGTTCTGGCTGTGCTGTAGCGGGGTGACGGCATCACGTTCGACGCTGTACAGCCCCACCGCGAACAGGCCCCGACGATCACCGCGCTCGGTCAGGATCTCGGTGATCGACCGGAGGTCGGCGATTGCGCCGTCCAACCGGGCCAGGGGCGTGGCCTCGTTCTGATCTGCGGTGTCGGACAGCTCCGTGATCCGGCGGATATCGTTGTCCGACAACGATTGTCCGCACGCAGTGCTCGGCGAGGCGGACGCGACGCCCGCTCCGAGTGGCATGATCGATGTCGCGACTGCAACCACAAGAGTGCTGATGGCAACGCCGAACCGTCGTGTCATGGGCTGCGCTTACCCATCTGAGATGTGGCTCAAACGTGGTGCGGTGAACGACATGAGGCGTGTCGTACCCCTGCTTTAGACTCAAATGTATGTTCGAGGGGGAGATCGAAGATGCAGGTGGAGACGACGAAATCGGTCCTGTCGAGTCGCTGGGTGTCAACGAGTTGTTGCGTAACACCGAGCTCGCGATGGTCCAGCAGTCGCGGATGGAGTGGGAACGGTACGCCGCTGCGGCGATGCTGCACCGACATCTCGTTGAGCCCACTGCCGGGACCGAGGCAGAGATGCGGGCGTTGGATCCATTCGCGCAGTGTGCGGCGAGATTATCTGCGGCACAAGGGTTGACGCAGCGGACCGCGGAGTTGCAGATCAACCGCGGGGTGGCGTTGCGCGATCGCCTGCCGGCGGTGAATGAATTGTTGAAAGCCGGCCGCATCGCTGCGCATCATATTCCTGACATCATCGCCCGGACCGAGTTGATCGAGGGCTCAGCCCACATGGCCGATATCGATCGTGGGATCGCTGAAGCGCTGGGTCGGCGGGGGTCGTGGTCGAAGTCCCGGATGCGGGACATGGTCGATGCCATCATCTTCCGTCGGGATCCGGATCTGGTTCGGAAGAACCGGGAGGATGCGAAAAACAATCGTGGGGTGTGGGCCAACAACACCGAACACGGCATGGCGGTCCTGGACGCCCATTCCACGGCCGAGGAATTGACGTTGATCATGGCGCGGCTGGAGAAGCTGGCGATGGCCACGTGTAAGGCTGATCCGCGGAGAAAATCTGATCGGATGGCTGATGCGTTGTTCGCCACGGTGATGGGCCGTGAGTTCATGTGTGAATGCCCGAATGATCCGAAGCATCCCTGCACCGCTGAGATCGTCACCGTTCCTGCCGGACAGGTGGTTACGGGTGTGGATGTGAAGATCGTCCTGCATGTGATCGCTGATCAGGCCACCGTCGATGGTCGCGCCGAGAATCCAGGCTTCATGGACGGACACGGTGTCATATCCGGCGATCATGTTCGTGACATTGCGGACCGCCCGGAAACGGTACAGCGGCCGATGGGCAACAAACCTGCACCCGCTATCGTGCAGCCCGAGCCTCAGCCCGAACCAGCGCAATCGGAACCCGAGCCGCTCGAGCCGGAGACGCCGAAGCCGAAGCGGCCGACCGTGTACATGCGTGGACCGCAGAACCCACCAGCCGGAAGCGTCGGCAATGGCAGCGCGATCGTCGCGGCGCCGTTCCCTCAGGTGATTCCGCTGCCGGCGACCCAACCCGGTGACCAGTACCGGCCCTCGGTCGTCCTGGACACCTACCTCCGGATCCGGGATGTCTATTGCATGTGGCCCGGCTGCGAGCACAAGGCCTGGGGTGCTGATCTGGACCACACCTGCGAGTACAACCACAACGACCCCGAGGCCGGTGGCTGCACCCATCCCTCAGAGATGAAGACGCTGTGCCGGTTTCACCACCTGCTCAAGACGTACAGCGACTGGCTCGATGACCAGTACCCCGACCCTCGGACGGGAAGGCCCCGGCTGATCTTCACCACACCCGAGCGCCGCAACTATCACGGCCCGGGCTGGACCGGCGACGATCTCTTTCCGACGTTGAGGTTGATCGTCTTCGACAACCAACGCGGCTCACCGAAAACATCGCCGTCAACGTCACCGCCAAGATCGCAGCCGCGCACCGCTGCCAAACACGCACGCCGACAGAACGAACGATTCGCCAACCGCCGGCAGCGCGAACTGGCAGAGCAACTCAACCGGGAACGCTGCGAAGAGCGAGGAAGGAACGAACCACCGCCGACCTACTAGGCGACGAGGGTCCGGTTTGGTCGAATCGCGATTTCGGCGTTCTATAACGCGTTACAGTTCTGCCCAGAGCTCGTACGGCCGTCCCATTCCTCGGCCGTTCGATTTCTTGCCGACCCCGAATAGCCCTGGTCAGCTGCGGTTTATCTCTGAAGGGACCTCACTTGAAAACCACACGGTCACGACGGCGCAACGTTCGCAACGTTGCCCTCTACGGCGCAGCCTCCCTACTTTTGCTGGGGTTGGTCACGGCCTGCAGCGACTCGTCATCCGGATCGACTGACGCGGATGCGGCGGCCGTTTCACTGCCGTCGAATGTGCCGGAGGGCGAGCCGATCAAACTCGGATTCATCGCGCCGGAAGGCGGCACCGTCAATCTGCCCATGGTTCGTGAGGGTGGTGAGGCCGCCGCGGAGTACCTGAACAACAACGGTGGCGGTATCGGCGGACACAAGGTCGATCTGGTCGTCTGCGAACAGGCAGAGGAGCCGGCGTCGGCGACCAAGTGCGCCAACGAGATGGTCGAGCAGAAGGTTGCCGCAGTCGTCACGCCGCTCGGTGCACAGGGGGCCGTGATGTTGCCGATCATCACCGGCGCGGGCATTCCGTACGTGGCGCAGGCCCCGGTCTCGCAGGTGGAGATGGTTTCGCCCGGTTCCTTCATGCTCTCGGGCGGGATCATCGCGGTGATGACCGGTCAGGCAACCGTCGCCGCCCAGGAAGGCGTGAAGAAATTCACCGTCTTCGTCGGCGACAGCGGCGACGCGGCTGCATCGGTGAAGGCCCTCGGCGATCCACTGTTCGGTCGGGCAGGAATCGAGTTGGACGTCGTCACGATCCCGACCGGAACCGCCGACCCCACACCGCAGATCACCGCCGGCCTGCAGAACAAGCCCGACGCCGTCACCATCCTCGGCGACTCGTCGCAGTGCATCACCGGGCTCAAAGCCCTGCAGACCGCGGCACCGACGCTGCAGAAGTACCTGATTGCCACCTGTGTCGACCAGGAGGTGACCGAAAGTGTTGGTTTGCAGACGATCACCGGGGCAAAGGCCTTCACCACCGTCAACCTGAGTTCAGATGATCCGTCGGTCACGCTCTACAAGGACGTGATGGCGAAGTACGCCCCTGAGACCGATCCCGCCGGCATCGGTTACACCGGTTACCAGGTGGTCATGTCGATGGCAGAGGTCGGCAAGTCGCTCACCGGACCGGTCACCGCCGAGCAGTTCACGGCAGCACTGGCATCGGCACAGAATCTTCCGTTCCCTGCGGCACCGGGTTTGACCTTCACCTGCGATGGGAAGGCGTTCCCGCCGCTTCGGGCGCTGTGCAGCAAGGGAATTCTCGTCAGCGACGTCACCGCTGAGGGGACATTCGAAAACACCGTCGCAGTCAACACCGGCTAGATCTAGCGGATCGGGGGTCGCGTCTGGTTCTGCGGCCCCCGATCGAGGACATCTGATGACACAGCACTTCTCGTTCCTCCTTCTCGGCCTGGGTAACGGGGCGGTTTTCGCCGCTCTGGGGCTCGCGCTCGTCATGACGTTCAAGAGTTCCGGAGTGGTCAATTTCGCCACCGGCGCGGTGGCCCTCTATGCGGCGTACACCTACGCCTTCCTGCGAAAGGGTGAGCTGCTCAACCCGATTCCGGGTCTGCCGGCAAGGATCGATCTCGGCGGTGAGTGGAGTCTGCTTCCCGCGATGGCGTTGTCGGTGGTCATCTCGGCGATTCTGGGAGTCATCCTCTACCTCATCGTGTTTCGTCAGATGCGCGCCGCGCCGGCGCTGGCAGAAGCGGTCGCGTCCATCGGCCTGATGCTGGTGATCCAGGCGTTGATCGCCCTACGCGTGGGTACCAATACACCGACCGTGGGTCCCATCTTCGAGCTCGACACACTGTCGATCGGCGACAACGTGGTCCCGACCGACCGCCTGTGGCTGGCCGTGGTGGTTGTGTCCTTGGCGGTCTGCGCCGGGCTTGTCCTGCGCTACACCAGGTTTGGACTGGAGACCGAGGCGGCGGCCGAGTCGGAGAAGGGGGCGCTGGTCACCGGACTGTCTCCGGACCGGATCGCGGTGAGCAACTGGGCCCTGTCATCGGCGGTCGCTGCGATCGGTGGTGTGGTCATCGCGCCGATCGTCCCGCTCAATCCGGTTGCCTATTCGATGTTCATCGTTCCGGCGCTCGCCGCGGCACTGGTGGGCAATTTCTCGAGTGTGGCACTGACCGTGGGCGCCGGGCTGGTGATCGGGATGGTGCAATCCGAGGCGACCAATCTCCAGGCGACGATCGACTGGTTCCCTCAGGCCGGCGTGGCCGAAGCCGTTCCGTTGCTGCTGATCCTGGTGTTCCTTCTGGTCCGCGGGCAGCCGCTACCGGGTCGGGGTGCGGTGACTCGGCAGGATCTCGGACGGTCGCCCCGTCCGCGGCGCCTGCTGCTGGGCACGGCCGCCGGTCTGGGGGCCGGCGTGATCGCGCTGCTGCTGACCTCGGGGAGCATCCGGCTGGCGGTGGTCTGTTCGATGATCTTCGGCATCATCGCGCTGTCCCAGGTGGTGATCACCGGGTATGCCGGACAGGTCTCGCTGGCGCAGCTCACCCTTGCCGGCGTCGGCGCATACAGCCTGACCCGGTTCACCACCGACCTCGACATCCCGTTTCCCATCGCCCCGATCCTCGCGGCGCTGGTCGCGATGGGCATCGGAATCGCAGTGGGGCTTCCGGCGCTCCGGGTCCGCGGCCTGCCGTTGATGGTGGCGACCCTTGCCCTTGCGGTCTTTCTCGAGGCCTTCTGGTTTCGCAATCCGACCTTCAACGGCGGTATGCAGGGCGCTGCGATCAAACCACCCACACTGTTCGGCATCGACCTCGGGATCGGGGCCGGTGAAGGCTATCCGCGGTTCGCATTCGGACTGGTCTGCCTGGTCTTCCTCGTCCTGGTTGCGCTCGGCGTCGCGAGTCTGCGGCGCAGTGGGCTCGGTGCCTCGATGCTGGCCGTCCGTGCGAATGAACGGTCGGCAGCCGCTGCGGGAATCAACGTCGGGATGACGAAGCTCCTTGCGTTCGCGGTCGCATCCTTTGTGGCCGGACTCGGTGGAGCGCTTCTGGGTTATCAGCAGACGCTGGCCACTGCGGGCAGCTTCGACGTGTTTGCCGGTATCGGTCTGTTCGCTGTCTTCTACGTGGCCGGCGTGACCTCGGTGTCGGGTGCTCTGCTCGCCGGGATCCTGGCGCCCGGTGGCCTCATGTTCTACATCTCGGACCGCTATCTGAGCTTCGGCGAGTACTACATGCTCACGAGCGGCATCTTGCTGGTGGTCGTCGTGGTGACCACACCCGACGGGCTTGCCGGGTACCTGCATCGGATCCGGATCCCTGGTTTGGCAGAGCGGGTTCCGCGGCTGCCTGCAGATGATCCCTCGTCGTCGCAGGACAAGGAGAGTGCCCTGGCACCTTCCACCCGGATCGGTGACGAGGTGGTTCTGGCGGTCGAGGGGGTGAGTGTCCAATACGGTCCGGTGCGCGCCGTCGACGACGTCGGCTTCGAACTCAGGTCTGGTGAAATCGTCGGCCTGATCGGACCAAACGGTGCCGGAAAGACCACGCTCATCGATGCCATCAGCGGATTCGCCGCTTCGCGCGGTCGAGTCACCTTGAAAGGCAATCAGATCGAACGCCTCGCGCCGCACCGCCGAAGCCGCCTCGGACTGAGTCGCACATTCCAGGACCTGGAACTCTACGACGAACTATCGGTTGCGGAGAACGTGACGGTCGGCGCGGTCCGCGGTGACGGTGACACGTCGGAGACCGTGGGCGCGGTTCTGCGGTTGCTGCAGATCGAACACCTGGCCGACGTTGCGGCGGCGGATCTCTCACAAGGCCGGCGGCAGTTGGTGTCGGTGGCCCGGGTGCTCGCCGGTCGTCCGGCCGTCGCACTGCTGGACGAGCCGGCAGCGGGGCTCGACACCACCGAGAGCAGATGGCTCGGTGAGCGTTTGCAGGCGGCTCGTGCGATGGGAGCGACGATGCTGCTTGTCGATCACGACATGGAATTGGTGCTGAGCATCTGCGATCGCGTCATCGTGCTCGACCTCGGCAAGGTCATCGCCACCGGGACGCCCGACGAGATCAGGGCTGACGATGCGGTGATTCGCGCCTACCTCGGCTCTCCGGCCGGGGAAACCGACGAATCGGTGGAGGCCCAGGGCTCGACCGCAACCGATGAGGTGTCAACATGAGCGTCCTGTCCTGTCTCGGTCTGAATGCCGGCTACGTCAGGTCGAGCCCGTGCGTGCGTGAGCTGGATCTGGTGCTGTCGGAAGGGGAGATCGTTGCTCTTCTCGGACCGAACGGTGCGGGCAAGACGACGTTGCTGATGACGTTGGCCGGGTTGTTGCCCAGACTCGGCGGCTCGGTGACGTTGGCGGACGAAGAGCTCGGGTCCGGCAATCCGCGTGCCGCGGTGCGCCGGGGAATGGTTTTGGTGCCCGATGATCGCGCGTTGTTCAAGAAGTTGTCGGTTGAGAAGAACCTGCGGCTTGCCATCCGGGAGCGGGGCCGACCGGCGAGAGCCGCCATCGATGAAGTCCTGCAATTCTTTCCGGCCCTCGAACCTCGTTTGAACCTCGCGGCAGGTCAGCTCTCGGGCGGTGAGCAGCAAATGCTCGCGATCGGCCGGGCGCTGGTGCAGCGCCCCAGGGTCCTTCTCATCGACGAGCTGAGTATGGGGTTGGCGCCCGTTGTCGTCGATTCGATACTGGCCGTCCTGCGGGACGTCGCGTCGACCCAGCGGACTGCGGTGATGCTGGTCGAACAGCATGTGCGTCTTGCACTCGGGATAGCTGATCGAGCTGTTGTCCTGGTCCATGGTCGGGTGAACCTGGAGGACGACGCCGCCGTGCTGTCACAAGATGTGGGCAGAATAGAACGGGCCTACCTCGGACAATCGCCCGCGCGGTGACTTCGGCATTCGGTGTTTGGCGCGCATCGGGGCGGGGCACTTCTCGAGTATCGGCGTCACGTCACCGTCCACCAGCCCGAGGAGATCTCACATGTCCACAGATGCAATCGTCATCCTCAAAGAGGACCACAAGGCGATCAAAAAGCTGTTCAACGACTTCCGGAATGCCGGTCCGAATGCGGCCAAGACCAAGGCCGACATTGTCTCCAAGATCATCGAGGCGCTGACGGTTCACACCTACATCGAGAACGAGGGGATGTATCCGGCGGTGCGCAAAGCGGTTCCTGATGTCGAGGACGACATCTTGGAATCGTACGAGGAGCATCATGTGGCGGATCTGTTGGTGATGGAACTGGCCGGCATGACCCCTTCAGACGAGCGATTCGACGCCAAGACGACGGTCCTCATCGAGATCGTGGAACACCACATCGAGGAAGAGGAAGACGAATGGTTTCCGGAGGTCCGAAAGGCCCTTGGACGCAAAGAATTGCAGGAGATCGGCGAGCAACTCCTCGAATTGAAGGAGAAGGCTCCTCATTCGCCTGCCCAGCCGTCCGCGCTGAAGAAGACCATCGACGCCGTGATCAAATGATGTCGTGAGCGGCCGAGCCGGCGAAAACCTTGTCAAGGACGCTCATGTCACCGGGACGTGTTTCGGCACCCCGTTGTCCATGGTGATGAGGCCGAGTTCTACGAACGCATCCAGCCAGCCCTGCATGGGCCACCAACCCCACCGGTCGTAGAAGACGGCGCCGTTGGTCAGTATGTCGTCGAGATGTTCGACCGGGGGATCGGAGACGGGGTGGTGTTGGTGCAGCGCATGGGCTCCGCCGACCCAGCACAGCGGGATCCCTTCGCGTGCAGCCAGTTGTCCGAAGTCGGTGTCCTCTGCTCCGTACCCGGCATAGCCGGTGAAGAACCCGCCGATGCGTTGCCAGGTTGCCGGGGTCACGGCGAACGACAGCGACCAGAAGAGGGTGTGATCGTCGGTCTCGATCAGTGCGCCCGGCTCGGGATCGGGGCGGGCGGGGTGGGGGCTCACGCGGGAGTCGAGTCGATCGAGACGGTAGCCTTCTGGTCCGGCCGGCGGCAGATATGTGACCGGCCCGCAGAACAGTGCACCGGTGGGGCGTCGCGTTGCCGCGGCGATGTAGTGCTCGATCATGGTGTCGACGGGCAGGCAGTCGACGTCGAGGAATATCAGGAGGTCGGCGCCGAGCGCCAGCGCGGTGGCAGCGCCCATATTGCGCGCGGCGGCGACCGGGAGGCGATGATCGGGGTCGTCGACCTGCTCGAGGTGAATCGAGTCATGTTCGGCGACAACGGCTGCCGCCGAGGGGTCGTTCATCGCCACCACCACATGGATGTCCGGCTTCACACCGCTGCGATCGAGTGCGGCGAGCTGCCGGCGTAGATGGCGTTCGCGTCCTGACACGGGAGTGATGATCGCGGTTCTCACCCGGCGCTCACCCCGTCGCCGGCACGATCGGCCACGCTGTCAATGATGTGGGCGGCTCGCCGCGCGGCGCCGCGAGTCTGCCAACGTTGCCATCTCCGAGAATCCAAACCCCTTGCCTCCGTCAGTATTTCGGACCATTCATGCGGCTCTGGCCATGATGATCTCACGAGGCCGAGTCCGTGACGTTCGATGACACCGGCGGTGGCGTCCTGCTCTCCGAACGGACGCGGCTGCGGAACGATCACTGCCGGACGACTCGCAGCGGCGATGTCGGCGATGGAGTTCTGCCCGGCGCCGGAGATCACCACCGCGGCCTCGGACAGCTGTGCCCAGGGGTTGGCGATCCATGGCGTTCCGGTGACGCCCAACGCCTGCCAACGGTGGTCGGGGTTGCGCTGTTCCCATCTCGCGACCGTGTCGATCGTCAGGTCCGAGCCACCGGCTCCGCTGAGTACCAGCGCCAGGGGACGGTCATCGGTACGCGTTTCCGGAACCGGGCAACCGTCGAATCGACTCACCCCACCGACGAAGGTGGTCTTGTGCGCATGTGGCTTCAGCCATTCGGGGACGTACAGATCTCCTGGCCAGGCGGCGATGATGTGGTCGGCAAGCCCGTACACGAGTTCATGGGGTGGGTCGGTTCGTTCCCCGGGCATGGCGATGACGATGACCGGTATGCCGAAAAGCCTTGCAAGAGTGGCAACCTCCACTGACACGTCCACAACGATGGCCGCCGGTCGACGGTCGCGTATCCAGTCGGCGAGCGTATGCATGCGCTCGGCCAAACCCCGATCGTGTAGGGGTGCCCAGTGCAGGCGTCCCCCTGCGCTCGGCCTGATCGGCGAGGGGTCGGTGTCATCCCGGGGTAGCTGCACGACATCGGTGAAGACGGGATCCGCCGGGAAAGGCATAGAGGTCAGCGCCGTGACCTCGTGTGTGATGTGTGCGGCGATGGCCCCGGCCCGGGTCAGATGGCCCCGACCATGGTGATGGATGTAGTAACCGATCATGCCGGCTGCTTCGCTTTGTCTTCGAGACCTCGGTCGGCCGCGATCATGCTTCGGTACCGGTTGATGTATGCGGTCACCATCCCATCGGCCGAGCAGTGGCGCCGGGCATGCTCCCGGACCTGGTCGCGACAGAGCCCGGTGGCCGCGGGAATGGATTCGGCCATCGCGATGACATCGTCCGAGGGAACCAACGCGCCGCAGTCCGCCGAATTCAGGATCTCGGGGACACCGCCCCTGGCAAATGCGACCACCGGTGTCCCGCAGGCCAACGACTCGGCGACGACGAGTCCATACGGTTCGTCCCACCGCGGTGTCACCAATGCAGCGGCGCTTCTACCGATCAGCTCCGCGAGTGCAGGCTGCGTCAGGTGGCCGGCGTATCGGATCGATCCGCCGAGTCGTGGCTCGATCAGGTCCCGGAAGTAACTCTCGTCTGAGATGGGCCCGGCCAGCACGAGCGGCATATGCGCTCGGCGGGCGGCCTCGATGGCAAGATGCGGGCCCTTCTCGGGCGTGATCCGGCCGAACCAGATCAGCTCGTCACCCCCGGGACCCATGGGCCAGGTGTCGAGGTCGACGCCGTTCCTGATGACGTCGACATCCCTGATGATGGGACGCCACGCGCCTGCCGTGTGATCACTGACCGCGACGAACTGGCCACCCTCCCCTCCGGTGGTGACGATCGCCGACTCCAGCCACGGCGTCGGCGGGGTATGCAGTGTCGACAGCATCGGGGTGCTCAACATCGGCGCCATGGCGATCGGGAGATAGTGCAGGCAATGATTGTGAATGACGTCGAAATGGCGGTCCCGGGCAAGTTCGATCATGAGATTCAGGTACGCGTGATGATCGGCCATGAAATAGGCGGAAGGCATCGACGGGTCAGAACGTGCAGATGGACTCAGATGCAGTTCTCGAACCCGTAGTTGTTCGGTCGGTGCCTCCCGATCGGAGCCCGGAGCGGCGAAGAGTGCCACGTCGTGGCCTCGGCTTGTCAGCGCTCGGGCCAGATGCCAGACATGGGCCTCGAGACCGCCGGCGAAAGGCTGACTGATCGGGAATCGGTTCGAGGCGATCAACGCGATCCGCAACGAGGATGAGCTCATGCCAGGACAGCTTTGTACAGGGCCGAGTGGGCATCGGCCACTTCGGTTCGTTGTGTCTGTCGACTGCTCCACGTCGCGCGGGGCATGGGCGTCCCGTCGATCCAGCGGGCATGGAGATTCTCGACCGCGGCGCGAAGAGTGTCTGCGTCGAAAACGTGCTCGTCGAAACCGAAGACCTCACATGGCTGCTGCTGGTCATAGAACCCGCAGCTGGGCGCGATGACGGCGGTTCCGAGATCATGGCAGGCCTCGAGCCAGCCGGAGTGGGTACCGAATCGGTACGGCAGTACCGACACCGTCAATGACTGGAGATAGTCCCACAATTCGTCATCAGAGAAGTACTGGTGGACGTGGACGTCGACGCCCTGCCGTTCGCCGTGGTCGAGTATCCGGCGGCCCATCTCCGGCGCGTACCAGTGGTTGTCGGGGTCGAAGATCTCGTCGTGGACGTTGATCTGCAATCGCGCCTTCGGCAGGTCACGTACTGTCTCGGCCAACACGTCCAGGACGGGCAATGGATCCATGTTGGCGCGCAGACTTTTTGCGTGAAGCCCGACGACGAACTCCTCCGACGGATCTCGGGGAGCCGCGATCCGCGGACCGTCGAGCACGTGTGGGTGGGGAAGCACAGTGGCCTCGCGGTTCCAGCGCTTCGAAATATGCTCGGCGGCACCGGGGGTCAGGGTGATCAACGCGTCGGCAGCGTTGATCAGGACATCCTGCTGTGCAATGTGCGCGTCAGGCTGGGGATGGTGGGGGTTGCGGAGATCGTGAACGGTGTAGACCAACGGGATCTCGTGCGTCTTCAACTCGTTTATGAGCGATTCGAGGGCCATGGGGTCGATGGCATCGAAACCGAAGTGAATATGGAACACGTCGAATCCCTTGTGGTTACGCGTAATCCATCCCGGATCGAGCATGAGAGGCGGCCACCAGCCGCCGGGAACCTTCCGTCCGTCGGCCGGAACGGGATCGGGTAGACGCTCGACGTCGCCCTCGGCGTTCAGGTGGGACAAATGCCGAACATAGACATGCGAGGACGGCACCGACGCGACACGCAACAACTCAAGACTCCTAGCATGGTCTTCTTGTCGGGGGTGTGGGCCCACAAGATCATCGAAAATGCGGCGTCAGCGCCGCTGACGCTGTATACCCAGATTTCACATTTGTAAGCCTGGCCTGGTCAGGTCAGGTCGGCGACTCGGGGCTCACGTGATCGTCGGGGTCCGGCGCGACTGTGGGTGTCAGCTCAGGTGATGTGGTTGTGGATGCGTTTTGTGATCCCAATCGGATCCGGTCGCCTGCTGACTGCCGGTGTGGGACTCGACGCGGCCTTGGCCCGCCGGTACCAGCGATACGATGATCGATTTCGACGTCGGACAGTTGCTCTTGAGCGCAGTGGAGTCCAGTGGTACGAGAGGGTTGGTCTCCGGGTAGTACGCCGCCGCACTGCCCCGCGGGGTGGCGTACTCCACGATCCGAAAAGAGGGTGCGCAGCGCAGCTGGTCGTCGTCTTCCCAGCGGGTGACGATGTCGACGATGTCCCCGTCGCGATAGCCGAGGGCGGAGATGTCCTCGCGATGCGCGAAGATCACCCGTCGACCGCCCTCGATACCTCGGTACCGGTCACTGAAACCGTAGATGGTCGTGTTGAACTGGTCGTGGCTACGCAGCGTCTGCAGGATCAGATGATTGGCGGGAACCTGCAGAACGTCGATCGGGGACACCGCGAACTCTCCACGGCCCGAGTCTGTCTCGAACGTGCGGGAGTCCCGGGGCGGGTGGGGGAGGATGAACCCGCCCGGCCTGCGGACGTTGACCTCGTATCCCTCACATCCGGGGACCACCCGGGAGATGTGGGCCCGGATGTTGCGGTAGTCATCGCGCATCGCGGCCCAGTCGATGCCGTGCCGATCACCGAGGGTGGCTTCGGCGATCCCGGTGAGGATGGCGACCTCGGACCGCAGGTGTGGACTGGCCGGGGTCAGCGGACCCCGTGACGAATGCACCGAACAGGTCGAGTCCTCGACCGAGATGTACTGGGGGCCACTGGCCTGGATGTCCTGCTCGGTCCGGCCCAGGGTGGGCAGGATGAGAGCGGTGTGTCCGCAGACGAGGTGGGAGCGGTTGATCTTCGTGGAGATCTGGACGGTCATCCGGGCATTGCGCAGTGCCTCGGCGGTGACATCGCTGTCGGGAGTCGCCTGAGCGAAGTTGCCGCCGAGGCCGAGGAAGAAGTGGACTTTGCCGTCCCGCATCGCCCGGATGGAGTCGACGGTGTCCAGTCCGTGCTCGCGCGGCGGGTCGAAGCCGAACTCTCGCGAAAGTGCGTCGAGAAAATGCTCCGGTACGCGTTCCCAGATACCCATCGTCCGGTCGCCCTGGACGTTGGAATGTCCGCGGACCGGAAACAGGCCTGCGCCGGGCTTGCCGATGTTGCCCTGTGCGAAGGCAACATTGGTGAGTTCCTTGATGGTCGCGACCGCGTTGCGATGCTGGGTCAGGCCCATCGCCCAGCAGAACACGGTGGCCTTCGAGTCACGCAGGAGTTCGGCGGCACCGGTGATCTGTTCCCGGGACAGTCCGGTGGTGGCGGTGACCACATCCCAGTCCACGTTTCGGACGTGATCGCGCCAGGCGTCGAATCCGGCGGTGTGCTCGTCGATGAACTCATGGTCGAGGGCATCCCATTCGACGAGCAGCGAGCCGAAGGCCTGGAACAGGGCGAGGTCGCCGTTCAGCGCGATGGGCAGATGCATGTCGGTCAGGTCGGTACCGGGTCCCACGACGCCGCGGGGTGTCTGGGGGTTCTTGAAGTTGACCGATCCGGCCTCACGGAGGGGATTGATGGACAGGATCTTGGCCCCGTTCTGCTTGGCCTTCTCGAGCGCCGAGAGCATCCGGGGATGGTTGGTGCCGGGATTCTGCCCGGCGATGACGATCAGTTCGGCCTGGTAGACGTCGTCGAGGGTGACGCTCGCCTTACCGATGCCGATGGATTCCTGCAGGGCGATCGACGTGGACTCGTGGCACATGTTCGAGCAGTCGGGCATGTTGTTGGTGCCGAAGGCGCGGGCGAACAGCTGGTACACAAAGGCCGATTCGTTCGACGCCCGCCCCGATGTGTAGAACGTGGCCTCGTCCGGTGTGGCCAGTCCGTTCAACTCCTCGGCGATGAGTGCGAACGCGTCGTCCCAGTCGATGGGTTCGTAGTGCGTTCCGCCGGGCCGTTTGACCATCGGGTGGGTGATCCGGCCCTGCTGCCCGAGCCAATGCTCGGTGCGACCGTTCAGATCATCGATGCTGTGTTCGGCGAAGAAGGCCGGCGTCGCGCGAGTGGTCGTGCCTTCTTCCGCCACGGCCTTCGCACCGTTCTCACAGAACTCGGCAGTGTGCCGGTGTCCCGGATCGGGGTCGGGCCAGGCGCAACTCATGCAGTCGAAGCCCTCGGTCTGATTCAGCTTCAGCAGGGTCTTCGCAGTCCGGACGGGCCCCATGTGGCCGAGCGCGCGCTTCATGGACACGGCGACCGCGGTCGGCCCGGCCGCGTGGGTTTTGGGCTTTTCGATGTCGAGGTTTGCCAGGTCGCGTTCGTTTTCGCGCGTGTTCTCTTCAGACATGAAAACCCTCTCCACCGACGACTCGTGCGTACCGCAGTCCGGGTACCCCGGCGGGATCGCTTTCAAGCCTGTCCGCAGATCGCGGGCTACAGGTTGCGGGCGATGACCGCCTCGGTGACGCGATCGTCGATAGACGTCACCGGGGACTCCTTCGTCACCCAATTGTCCCCGCCGAAGTAGGTCTGGAAGATCTTTTCCGCCGTACGCGTGCCGATCGCCTGGGTCGTCAGGGTTGGATTGGGGCCACCGAGGGAATTGGCCAACGCCGAGTTGTCGGCGATGTAGAGACGTTTGACCCATCGGGCCTGGGCATCGGAGGCGAGCACCGACGTGTTGGGGTCCTCGCCCATGCGCATGCTCGACTGTGAATGCAGGATGAGCGGGGGCCAATCGCACCGGTGGACTGTGTGGGCGCCTGCGGCCCGCATGAGTTCCACCGCCTTCTCGGTGCAGTACTTCCTGTTCCGTTTGGTCCGGGCCGACCGGTTGCGATGTTGCATGGTGACGCGCGGCGCCAGGCCGTTCTCGTCCGGGGGGAGGATGCCGGGTACCGAGACGGTGTTGCCGGGCTCGACGTCGTCGTCAGTGATGACCAGCGCGGCAAGCGTTCTGTTGGCGTCGCCCAAGGTGGTGAGCAGATCGCGGCCGACCAGGCGGCCATAGGTGTCGGCGCCCGCGGAATCGACCACACTGCCGGCGCGACCGTGGCCTTGGATGCCCGAGTCGCTGAAGTTCATCGCGTACGCCTGCAGGGCCGGCGGTAGGCAGATCTGTTCGATGCCGCCATAGCCCGGGAAGTCCACACGGGCGTTGGATCCTGCGCCTTTCGTCTGGCCGGTGTATTCGTCGAATACACCGAAGACACAGTCCATGTGGTGGTCGGTGATCCCCCGACCCACCCAACCGTTCGGGTTGGGGAGCAGGGACTGCAGCCACAGTCGCGGAGACTCGACACAGCCTGCGGCCAGAACGACCACCTTCGCGGTCTCCTCGTGGATCGACCCGTCCACGGTCCGGAACTGGACGCCATGAGCGGTGGTCTCACCGTTCACGTCGTGGGTCAGGATCCTGGTCACGAACGCATCTGTGATGAGCCTGGCTGCCTTGCCCCCACGGGACCACGCGTCGGCGGTGAGCATCATCGGAATGTATGAATTGTCGGTGGAGCGACGGGCTTTGAGGTTGCGAGGCGCACCTTTGGGGAGGTAACAACCCTCGTAACAGTGGCCGCACATGGTGCATCCCTGTGCTTCGGGGTAGCGCAGCCGGTTCGGGTCGCGGGTGCGTCCCGCCGTGCCACCGGGCTGCAGGATCGCGTTCTGCTGGGCCCGGTGCGCCGGTCCGGTGGTGTCGAGTGCGGTCTGGTGCGGCAGGCCCATGGCGGCGGCCCCGCGCAGGAAGACCTCTTCTTTGGCACCCATCGGGGCGGTCTGGATCGGAAGTGTTGCCTCACACCACTCGTAGTAGGGCCGGAGCTCTTCGTAGCCGAAAGGGAACAGGTGCGCCGTGTCGTACATGTTCCGGTCGGCCCCGGTGTAGTCGTTGAACACGCCGGGTGCCGATCGGGGGCAGTTGCCGAAATAGTGCAGGGTGGTGCCGCCGGCGCCGCTGACCTGCCAGACGAACGAACTCTGCGGCAGGTCTCGCAACCAGGGTCCCTTGGATCGGTCGCCGGGACCCTCGCGCAGGAAGCCGGTGATCGGATTGTTGGCGTCGTCTTCGAAGTGTGTCCACTGATTCTCCGGATCGGCATGCCGTGGACCGGCTTCCAGGACGAGCACATCCAGACCCCGGGCAGCGAGTTCCTTCGCCACCACGGGCCCGCCGCCCCCGGCACCTATCACAATGATGTCTGTCATCGATTCCCCCTCATACAGATCCGTCAATCGATGGCTGTGACCCCTTGGTAATAACCGCGGAACTCGTCCCAGCCGTCACTCACGCCCTCGTACTTGCTCAGCTCCCAGCCGACCGGGCGTCCGGTCAGTCGCTTGTTGCCGGCATCGAAGGCGGAGACCTCCGAATAGGCCGCGAACGCTGCGAGAGTGGGTATTGCATTGACCGCGAACTTGATCGGCAAACCTGGTAACAGCGGGTTGGTGTCCAGCATCTCGAAGACCTGGGCCTTTTCCCGGTGCGAGAGGTTCGCGAACGGAGCGGCGAATTGGCCACGCGCCGAACCCGGATTGAGTGTCACCGCGAAGATGTTGATCAGTGCGGCTATCGCAGCGGCACCCGGAAGTGTGATCCCGAAAGCCGGCCCGAGGACGGGGACCGGGACCGCCCGGTCGAGCGTCTTCTCCAGCGATTCGGGAATGCCCGGGGACACCCCGCCCGGCCGATCTGTCGCCATACCCTGCGCGCGAGAGTAGGGGTCATTGCCCGGGACGATGAAGGAAAGGATGCCATTGATCGTATCCCGCACGGGTGGAAGGGAATTGGCGTAGACCCGCATTTTTGACATGGCGCCGGGGAGGGTGACTGCGGCGGTCAGGCTCACGCCGACCGCACCGGCCCTGGTGAAGAACTGGCGACGACTCAGCACGCTTGGCTCCTGTCGAGGAGGGGAATCACAGCGCCGACCCTGGACTGTGGGTTGGAACACATTAACAAGGTTGGTCCCGTTCGGCAGCGATTAGACGACCTTCGGTGAACCGGCTAGTTCTGACCGTGTGCTCCGGCGCGGGACAACAGTCGACCCAGTGCGAGCGATGCCGTCTGGACGGCGGGAGCCAGGAGTTCGGGTTTGAACCGCTCTTTGGGCACGGACACCGACAACGATGCGATCGGTTCGTCGCGGATCAGCACGGTGGCCGCGACACAGCAGCTGCCTTCCGCCGCTTCTTCGCGTTCGAGCGCGACACCTCGCGCGCGGATAGCGGCCAGCTCGCGGTCGAGTGTCCGCGGATCGGTGATCGAGTTCGCGGTGTAGCGCCGCAACGGCCGCGAGAGCACCTCCGCCTGGAACTCCGCGGATTCGAATGCCAGGAGCGCCTTACCCACCGCGGTGCAGGTGAGGGGCAGCCTGCCGCCGACTTGTGAGGGCAGGGGTTGGGCGGTGTGTCCGTGCAGCTTCTCGATGTAGACCACGTCGTACTGATCGCGGACGGCGAGGTGGATGGTCTGCTCGGTGACCGCGAACAGATCCTGCATGAAGGGCATGGCCGCCACCCGGAGCCGGTGTTTGACCGAGACCCGCTCACCGAGCTCGAACAGCGTCATACCCAGTTCGAACTTGTTACCGGTGCGCTGGATCCAACCCAGGTCGGCCAGCTCGACCAGTAACCGATGGGTGGTCGAGCGGGGGATACCGGTGCGCGTGCAGACTTCGGCGAGCGTGAGCGCGGTCCCGCCGGGGAACGAATCGAGCAGAAGCGCCGACTTTTCGAGCTGCGACATATTTCCATCCCGTGACATGGGATGAATCCTAGTCAGTGGTTCGGTTGAGCAATAGGTTCGTCCACATGACAACGCAAGTGAACGTGATCGAGGCTGCGGCCGAGCGGCTGGCCACCGCGACTCGTACGGGTACACCGTGCGAGCCGGTGCGCGACCTGATCGGAAGCGACGACATCGAAGCGGCCTATCGGGTCCAGACCTTGAACATCGAGGCACTGGTGGCCTCGGGTCGCCGTATCGTCGGACGTAAGACCGGACTGACTTCGCCGGCGGTGCAGAAGCAACTCGGTGTCGACCAGCCCGATTTCGGGGTGTTGCTCGACGACATGGACTGCACCGGTGACGCCGAGATCGATTCGAACCGTCTGCTGCAGCCCAAGGTCGAGGCGGAGATCGCCTTTGTGCTGTCCCGGGACATCACCGCACCGATCACCGAAGCCGAAGCGCCGCAGTATGTCTCGGACGTCTATGCCTCGTTCGAGATCGTCGACAGCCGTATCGCCGGGTGGGACATCAGGCTCGCCGACACCGTGGCCGACAACGCCTCGTCGGGACTGTATGTCCTGGGCGATCGGTGTGACCGGAACAATGTGCCGGACCTGGCCGCCGTCGAGATGACCATGTCCGAGAACGGAGTACAGGTCTCACAGGGCAAGGGTTCGGATTGCCTGGGAAGTCCATGGAATGCCCTCGCCTGGCTGGCGAACACCGCGATCGAATACGGCACCGTGCTCTACGCGGGGGACGTTGTCCTCTCCGGCGCCCTGGGACCGATGGTCCCGGCAGTGCCCGGTTCCACCTACGTCACGACAATTTCCGGCATCGGCAGCGCAACCGCAGTTTTCAGTGCCTGACCAACCCATCCGAAAGCAGAACACAATGAGCACAATCAAGGCCGCGATCATCGGATCGGGCAACATCGGGACCGATCTGGTCATCAAACTCAAGCGGGTGGCCAAGAATGTCGAGATCGCGGTCCTGGTCGGCATCGACCCGGAATCCGACGGACTCGCTCGCGCCAAGCGGATGGGCATCAGCACCGTCCACACCGGCGTACAGGGCCTCATCGACCACCCGGACTTCGACGACATCGAGATCATCTTCGACTCGACGTCCGCCAAGGCGCACGTCGCCAACGAAGAAGCGTTGCGCCCGTACGGAAAACGTCTCATCGACCTCACCCCGGCCGCGATCGGTCCCTACGTGGTGCCCGCGGTCAACCTCGAAGAGCACCTGGATGCACCGGACGTGAACATGGTCACCTGCGGTGGGCAGGCCACGATTCCGATCGTGGCGGCTGTGTCCGCTGTGACCAAGGTTCACTACGCCGAGATCGTGGCCTCGATCGCCTCGAAGTCGGCCGGACCCGGAACCCGGGCGAATATCGACGAGTTCACCGAAACCACCTCTGAGGCAATCAAAATGGTCGGCGGCGCCGCCTACGGCAAGGCGATCATCGTGCTGAATCCGGCCGACCCGCCGCTGATCATGCGTGACACCGTGCTCACGCTGGTGACCAACCCCGATCAGGACGCGATCCGTCAATCGGTGCTCGACATGGTTGCGAAGGTGTCGGCCTACGTCCCCGGATACCGCCTCAAGCAGGAGGTCCAGTTCACCCAGCTCGATGACGCGGAGTCCGTCGCCACCCTGACCGGTGGCGTCGATGTCGGCCCGGGTCTGTGGAAGGTGTCGGTGTTCCTCGAGGTCGAGGGTGCTGCTCACTACCTGCCGGCTTACGCAGGCAACCTCGACATCATGACCTCGGCGGCACTGCAGGTGGCCGAACGCATCGCCGAAACGAAACTCAACGACTCAACAGTGGAGATGGCCCGATGACAACTGACAACAGAGCTTCCGTGGTCGATGGCGCGGCCCTGTACATCCAGGACGTGACCCTGCGGGACGGCATGCACGCCAGTCGGCACCGCATCTCACCCGAAAACGTGGCCCGGATCGCCGGCGCTCTCGATCGGGCGGGTGTCGACGCGATCGAGGTCGCCCACGGCGACGGGCTCGCCGGGCACAGCCTGACCTATGGCGCAGGCAGCAACACCGACTGGGAGTGGATCGAAGCCGCGGCATCGGTTGTTCACCGGGCCAAGCTGACGACGTTGCTGCTGCCCGGTGTCGGTACCGTTGTCGAACTCGAACGTGCGTTCAACCTCGGCGTGACGTCGGTTCGGGTCGCGACCCATTGCACCGAAGCCGATGTGGCGGCTCAGCACATCGCCAAGGCGCGTGAACTCGGGATGGATGTGTCCGGATTCTTGATGATGTCGCATCTCTCCGAGCCGGCCGCGTTGGCGCAGCAGGCGAAGCTGATGGAATCGTATGGTGCGCACTGTGTCTACGTCACCGACTCCGGTGGCCGGTTGACGATGGATGGTGTTCGGCAGCGGGTCCGTGCATACCGGGATGTGCTCGATGAGAACACCCAGATCGGTATTCACGCGCACCAGAACCTCTCGCTGTCGGTGGCCAATTCGGTTGTGGCAGTTGAAGAAGGCGTGACCCGCGTCGACGCGTCGCTCGCCGGACACGGTGCCGGAGCAGGCAACTGCCCGATCGAGCCCTTCATCGCTGTCGCGGACATCGAGGGCTGGAAGCACGGTTGCGACCTGTTCGGGTTGCAGGACGCTGCCGACGACATCGTCCGCCCGTTGCAGGACCGGCCGGTGCAGGTCGACCGCGAGACACTCACACTCGGCTACGCCGGCGTGTACTCGAGCTTCTTGCGTCATGCCGAAGCCGCGGCGAAACAATACGGACTCGACACTCGCGCGGTGCTGCTCGAAGTCGGCGCCCGCGGACTCGTCGGTGGTCAGGAAGACCTGATCACCGACATCGCACTGGATCTGGTGGCCGGCAAGAAGTAGGCCGGCCCTCGCTCCGGGGGCCTCTCGAAACCAACCCAGGCGTCCTGTGTGTGCACAAATGCACGCACGGGGCGCCTGGGTTCTTTTGTGCCATCAGAAGTCCCGGTCGCGCACGAACATGCCTGCCAGTTCTCGCATCGGCAAACGGTTCAAATAGCGGTCCTAACAGACCGGGACCAGAATTCGGACATATGTAAACATGGCGTCGGCCGGGGAGCATGGTTGTGTAAATCCCCATTGGCCGAGTGGGGATGGAGCCGAAATGTCCAATTTTGACCGGTATTCGAATTCTATTGCGGCCCAGCCAGATTCCTGTTGTTCGGGCCATGGTCTGTGCTGATATCCAATTCGTCTTCGGGTGCGGTCGGCCGGTGCGCATCACCGACGCGGCAATTCTTCGAAAGTCTTGAGGGTTGGTTGTACTTGGAATAGTGTCCGAAGTACTGCACTCCGAGGTCAGCGCTTTTTCAGGATGCGGGCCGTAACAGCAGGAAGGTCGTCGAGGCCATGAATCTGACTCCACGCGAGATGGACAAACTCGTTATCTACCAGGTTGCAGAACTCGCGCGTAGGCGACGCGACCGCGGCACCAAGCTGAATCTGAGCGAGGCGCAGGCCATGGTCTCGGAAGCGATCCTGGAAGCGGCCCGCGACGGCAAATCGGTTGCCGAGTGCATGGAACTGGGCAAGCACGTGGTGTCGGAGGCCGACTGCATGCCCGGTGTGCGGGCGCGGCTATCCCTGCTGCAGGTCGAGGCGACGTTTGTGGACGGCAGCAAACTGGTTTCGTGCCACGACCCCGTGGGCGCTTAACCATGCCGGCCGTGCGACAGGACGCAGTGGTCACCGTTCTGGTCGGCGGCCACGAGAGCGCGCACGGCGCCGATCTGATTCCACTGCTCGATGTGTTGCCCGGCGCGGTGATCACCCCGTCGGGGCGTCCGCTACACGACGCGGTGACCGAACTCCTGGCAGACGATGCCGGTCCCGTGATGGTCCTGCCGATGACCTGGGGTCGGGATCCGGTCATGGTGGCAGAGACCGCGAAGACTCTCCGGTGGTGCGCCGCCGAGGGCGATGTAGGTCGGATCGCGCTGTGTGCGGAGTTCGGGACGGCCGATCACCTGATCGCATGGCTCCGTCGAGCCGCCGCGGATACGGCACGGCAGCGACCGGGCGCGGGCTTGATCATCGCCGCGCCGGCGTCGAATCCGTTTGATGATGCCGAGTTGCACCGCATCGCCCATCTCGTGCGCACGCATGGCACCGGAATCCACGTCGAGGTGGCCTGCGTCGGGGAAAACGACGAGCTGACCCGCGCCATCGATCGGTCGCGGTTGCTCGGTACCGAGGAGGTGGTTGTCGTCCCGGCGGGCTTTGCCAGAACCGCGCCTGCCGGGCTGCCCTCCGACCACGCGAGCTTCTTCGGGCCGTTGCTCTCCGAGCAGGCGCTTCTCGATGTCGTCCGGCGACGGGTGGCCGCCGCGCGGCACGAGCTCAGTCACGGACGAGACGGGATCGCCGCCGGCCTGGTCGCCGATCACGGCCATGGTTATGCCCACTCGCACGGGTTCGAGGACGACGGATCCGGGCATCACGCACATCAGCATCCGCACCCGCACGAGACGCCGGGCAGCGGCAGTCCGTTTGACGACGAGGTCCTGACCTCGCCGCACTGAGTCATCATCGGCGACGCAGATCGCGGCGCCCACATAAATAGTGGAGGGATCAACCCCATGCTGGGCAGCCCCAAGTATCACCACCAGGACGAAGACATCGAGATCAATGCCGGCCACCAGAGTGTCACCATCCCGGTGAGCAACACCGGCGATCGCGCGGTGCAGATCGGTTCGCATTTCCACTTCTTCGAGGTCAACCGTGCGTTGCTGTTCGAGCGCGAAAAGGCCTACGGGATGCATCTCGACATCCCGGCCGGTACCGGCGTGCGGATCGAGCCGGGCGACACCCGGGATGTGACGCTCACGTCCTACTCCGGGTCGCGCCGGGTCGTGGGTTTCAACGGACTCGTCAACGGCAGCCTCGACGCGAAGCAGACGCGGCTCGACGCGCTTGCGCGGCTGGCCGAGGGTGAATTCAAGAACGGCGTACCGAAATCGGGCAATGCGTCCGAGAAAAAGGGGAAAAGCTGATGGCCATCATCTCGCGCAAGCAGTACACCGATCTCTTCGGCCCGACAACCGGAGACCGGGTACATCTGGCCGACTCGAACCTGGTCATCGAAATCGAAAAGGACTACAGCGAAGGCTATTACGGCGACGAGGTCGTGTACGGCGGTGGTAAGACCGCCCGCGACGGCATGGCCGCCGACCCCGCGGCGACCGGCCCACAGGGTGTGCTGGATCTGGTGATCACGAATGCGATCATCCTCGACCCGATCCTCGGCGTCGTCAAAGGTGACATCGGCGTCAAGGACGGAAAGATCGCCGGGATCGGCAAATCCGGTAACCCGCACCTGCAGAGCGGTGTCGACCCGCGTCTCGTGGTCGGCCCCGGAACTGAATTGCTCGCAGGTGAGCACTGCATCGCGACCGCCGGTGCCATCGACACCCACGTGCACTACATCTCGCCGCAGCAGGCGGACGCCGCGCTGTCGAACGGCATCACCACCCTGTTCGGAGGTGGCACCGGGCCCACTGATGGAACCAACGGCGTCACCACCACACCCGGTATCTGGAATCTTCACCGTCTGCTCGAGGCAGCAGAGGATGTCGGTGTGAACATGGGTATCCACGGTAAGGGCAACGGGTCGCTGCCGGAGGCGCTCATCGAGCAGATCAAGGCCGGCGCGTCATCGCTGAAGGTTCATGAGGACTTCGGAGCGACTCCGGCCGTGATCCGAAATGCCTTGTCCGTGGCCGATGACTACGACATCCAGGTCTCGATCCACACCGACAGCCTCAACGAGGCGGGCTTTGTCGAGGACACGATCTCGGCGATCGACGGACGGACGATCCACACGTACCACACCGAGGGCGCCGGCGGCGGCCACGCGCCGGACCTGATGAAGATCGCCAGTCACCCCAATGTCCTTCCGTCGTCGACCAATCCGACGCTGCCGTACACCGTCAACTCGGTCGACGAGCTGCTCGACATGGTGATGGTCTGCCATCACCTCTCGCATGACATCCCCGAAGATGTCGCGTTCGCCGACTCGCGGGTACGCGCCGAGACGATCTCGGCCGAGACGGTGCTCCACGACGAAGGTGTCCTGTCGATGTTCTCCTCCGACTCCCAGGCGATGGGACGTATAGGTGAATCGGTGACTCGCGCGTTCCAGACCGCCCACCACAACAAGGACAAGCGTGGGCCACTTCCCGAGGACTCCGACGGCCACGACAATTTCCGGGTCCTGCGTTATCTGGCGAAGGTGACCATCAATCCTGCCATCACGCAGGGGGTTTCGGACTACATCGGTTCGCTCGAGGCCGGCAAGATCGCCGACATCGTGTTGTGGAATGTCGACTCCTTCGCGGTGAAGCCGCGGCTTGTCATCAAGGGCGGCTTCATCAACTGGGCGGTCATGGGCGATCCGAATGCCTCGCTGCCCACCCCCCAGCCGGTGCTCTACCGCCCGATGTGGGGCGGATACGGCAAGGCGCGTCAGAGCACGCGGGTCAGTTTCATGTCGCAGGCGGCCATCGACCTCGGGGTGCCGGAGAAACTCGGGCTCGAAAGTCAGGTGTTGCCCGTGAAGCGTTGTCGTGGAATCGGCAAGGCGCACATGGTCCACAATGACAAGACGCCGCTGATCGACGTTGACCCCGAGACGTACAAGGTGACGTTCGACGGAAAGCCCGCCCACATCGACCCGGCACAGACCTTGCCGATGAGCCAGCTCTTCTTCCTTGCCTGAGGAAATCGATATGACGTCGACCGATGTGGGCGATCTGCTGGTCAGCCTACAACTCTCGGACTCCGCGTTCCCCAGCGGTTTCTACACGATGTCGCACGGCCTGGAGGGTTTCGCGCAGGCTCACGCGGTCGACAAGGACGGCGTCGAAGGGCTCTTGCGGGGGCTGCTGCTCCATTCCGTCGGTCCGGGTGATGCCACGGCACTCGCCCGCGCACACGAGGCGGCCCGTGAAAACGACTGGGACCGTGTGTACCTCGTGGATGAGATGTTGTTCGCCGCCAAGCTCAACGCGGAGATGCGCAGGGCATCGGTGCGCAGCGGTCACCAACTGACGGACGTCGCCCTCACGGCAATCGGGGGAGCAGAGCTCGAAGAGTGGAAACGGGCCATCGCATCCAAGCGGACCCCGGGGTGCCAGCCGATCGCGACCGCAGTGGCCTATGCCGCAGCCGGGGTGAGTACCGAAAGGGCCGTTGCGTCGGACATGTTCGCGTTCTCGGTGAGCTTTCTCGGTGCGGCGCTGCGACTCCGGCTCACCGACCATCTGCAGATGCAGGTCGGGTTGCGCGCGATCGGTCCGGTGATCGCGCAGGCCGCAGCCGAGGCGATGGGCCGCGAGCTCGAGGACATGGGGGGATGCGTACCGATGGCAGATGCCATGTCTGCCCAGCATGAGCGCGCGGACGCACGGCTCTTCGCGAGCTGAGATGCCGACATGCTTCCCCGATACCAATGAGAGAAAAGATGAGGTGATCGAATGAGCGGCAGTGTTTTGCGAATCGGGATCGGTGGGCCGGTGGGTTCGGGCAAGACGGCGCTTGCCGAAGCCCTTGTGCCGCGGCTCATTGCCGCGGGCCGGCAGCCGGCGGTCATCACAAACGACATCTATACGCAAGAGGACGCCCAGCACGTGCGCCGTGA
This sequence comes from Williamsia sp. z34, assembly GCF_059553395.1. Classification (NCBI taxonomy): domain Bacteria; kingdom Bacillati; phylum Actinomycetota; class Actinomycetes; order Mycobacteriales; family Nocardiaceae; genus Williamsia; species Williamsia sp. z34. Next base: position 688,356 of record NZ_JCANWW010000001.1, read on the forward strand.
GCTCGCCGGGGTCCTGGACCCCGAACGTGTGGTCGGTGTCGAGACCGGTGCATGTCCGCACACCGCTGTGCGCGATGACCCCACCATGAACCTCGCCGCGGGTGCCGAGATGCTCGAGCGCTTCCCGGAGGTCGACACCCTGGTGTATGAGTCGGGCGGGGACAATCTGACGCTCACGTACTCGCCCTTGCTCGCGGATGTCTTCGTCTTCGTGCTCGATACGTCCGAAGGGGAGAAGATGCCGCGCAAACGGGGCCCGGGTATCACCGAGTCGGACATCCTCGTGATCAACAAAGTCGACATCGCGCAATACGTCCGGACGAACATCGAGGTGATGGAGTCCGATGCGTGGCGGGTGCGTGACGGCAAGCCCGTGGTCCTGACCAATTCGCTGACGGGGGAGGGCGTCGATGAGTTGCAGGATCACATCCTCGCGCTCTGGAATGCCCGTCCCGCTGCGATGTCCCGGTGAGCGCGGAGACAGTCCGGGCGGCCGACACCGACCCGCCCCCTGGCACCGGACGGACCGCCGGAATCTCCGTCGTCCCACCCGCGGGCGCGCAGCCGGCACGGTACGGCGGGCATCGGCTCGACCCCAAGTACTACCAACCGGACCGCGTTCCGCGTGAGATCGCACTTCTTGCCGGGGTACCGGACACATTGCCGACCGGGAGTCCGGGCAAGGTCGGTTTGTTGGAGTTGGAATTCGGCCGGAACGAACGCGGCACGGAACTTGTCGGGCATTACCAGAAGTCGCCCCTGCAGATCATGCGGCCGCTGTACTACGACCTCGCCCGGCCCGACATGCCCTACACCTACCTCATGTCCACCGGGGCCGGGGTCATGCAGGGCGACCGGCTCCGGACCGATCTCGTCTTCGGTGACGACACGTCGGCCTATCTGACTACTGCTGCATACACGAAAGTCCTACGGATGGAGCATGACTACGCGGTCGCACAGATGAACCTGGATGTGGGTGCCGACGCGTACGTCGAGCTTCTTCCCGATCCCGTCATCGCGTTCGAGGGTGCCCGCCTGTATCAGCGCACCCGGGTGACGTTGGCACCGACGGCCACCCTCATCGCCGGTGAGACGCTCATCGCCGGACGTCTGGCGCGCGACGAGCGACATCGGTACACCGCGCTCGCATCCGACTTCGAGGTCCGTCGTCCGGGCGGGGCCATGGTCGCGCTTGACCGGGTGCGACTGACCCCGGTCGACGAGGACACGGGCGGTCTGGCGGTCCTGGCCGACCACGACGTGCTCTCGATGCTCTACGTGTTCACTCCGCGCGCAACGGTTTCCGAGATCAGTAACCTCCTGCACGACGTCCTGTCACCGTCGGCCGAGGAGGGTGTCGTCTTCGGGGTCAGCGCACTCCCCGGGGACACCGGCGTGTGGGTGCGGATGCTGGGGGACGACACGCGGGCCATCCTGCGCGCCAACACGATCGCCTGGAGTTCCCTACGTCTGCTGCTCACCGGGAGAGAGGCGCCGACAATCCGAAAATCGTGACAGTGCGATGAAGGCCGGGGGCGTCCCGTCACACGACCCGACCGAAGAACCAGGGAGATGACATGTCGACGAGCAGTACAACAGCAGCGGCACCACCGAACAGATGGGTTGAGGCGTCGGCGACGTTGCCCCGTGGCGTGTCAGAGATCTTCTTCCAGAGCAACATCTGGTGTGGCCTGCTGATCCTTCTCGGGTTCCTGGTCGCCGATTGGCAGATGGCCGTGCTCGTCGTCATCGGTACGGTGTGTAACACCGTCGCCGGAGCCCTGATGAGGGTGGGTGCCGACAACGTCCGGATGGGGATGCAGGGTTTCAACGGGGCGCTGATCGGCGCTGCGGTCTACACCGCGTTGGGTGATCAGGGCTGGTCCTATCTGGTGACCGCGATCGCCGGCATCGTGTGTGCGCCCGTCACCTGGGTCGTGGTGTGGATCTTTGCGTCAAAACCCCTTGCCCGCTTCAACCTGCCCTCGACGACGGCGCCCTTCTGCGCCACCGCCGGCGTCATGTTCGTCGTCACCAAGAGCATCCACGAGAAGGCCGCGCCCCACCATGTCGCCGACGGTACGGGTGATTCGATATTGCGGTCGCTGCTGACGAACGTTTCCGAAGTCGTTCTGGTCAACAGTGTCTGGAGCGGGGCGCTCATCCTGCTGGGACTCTTCGTCGCGTCCTGGAAGGTCGGGCTCGCCGCGGTGATGGGCAGCGTGATCGGTACGTTGTCCGCGATGGCGCTCGGCGAGACCTCCAGCACCATCGCAGAGGGGCTCGCCGGTTATTCCGGTGTGCTGACCGCGATTGCACTGGCGGTCACGTTCTTGCAGAGCACCGTGATCTCGTGGGTGTATGCCGCAGTGGGAACGGTGGTGACGGCGGTGGTCACGCTGCTCATGACCGAACACTACGGCGGTCCGCACTACACCTGGCCCTACATCCTGACCACCTGGGTGCTACTGGTGATCGCAGCGTTCATACCCGCGATGCGCCGCACCTGAACGTTGCTGCCCGAACGCTATAGCGAAGCACCCCAGCGATATCCGGCGAACGCCAGCGCCACACACACCACCAGCACGCCGAGACCGTACGCGAGGGTGAGGCCGTAACGCTTGTCGCGGACGAGCTGCACCGTCTCGTAGCTTGCCGTGCTGAATGTTGTGTAACCGCCGAGGAATCCCGTCCCGATCACTGCTCCCACATCCGTCGAGGCAATCCTGCTCGCGATCAGGCCGGTGAGGAAGCCGAGGACGAGCGAGCCGGTCATGTTGATGATCGCGGTGGGCCACGGGAACTTCGAGTTGATCTTGGAGTGGAGGAATCCGTCGAAGACGTACCGCGTCACCGCACCCACGCCGCCGGCAAAAGCCAGCAACAGGAACAGCCAGAAAGTCATGACCGCTGCTCCCCGTCTGCGCCGCGTGCTTCATGAAGCCTCGCACCCGCGGCGATGCCTGCGATGGTCGCGGCCGCGCCGATGAGGACGGTGCCGAGCGCATAGACCACTGCCATACCCCACCGCGTGTGGTCGATCAACACGGCGGTGTCCGTCGCCAGCGAGCTGTATGTGGTGAAACCGCCGCAGAATCCGGTGCCGAGCAACAGTTTGAGCTGTGAGGTCCGCGCCGGGCCGGGATCAGTGCGTGTGAGCGCCTCATAGAGATAACCGAGTAGGAAGGCGCCCACCACGTTCACCACCGTGATCACGGCCGGGACACCGTCGAGGTCGGGAACGCCCAGCGAAAGGCCCTCGCGAGCGCCTGCTCCGATGGCGCCGCCGACGAGGACCAGGGCGATGTTTGGTCCCTGCAGGTACGCGGGTCGTGTCGGCGCCGTCATCGAGTGTTCTCCTCATCCGCGCCGGCCGGCAATACGGCGATCTCCAGGACGAGCAACGGGGTGTCCATTGGTTCAGGCTAGCGATGTGAGTACTGTCATCGGGCTGGACTGGGTGAATTGACGCCGGACTTGATCGGGCATAACGGTCATTTCGCGCTCGCCGGTGAAAGTCCAGTGCTGACGTGATGGTGGGCCGGAGATAGTTCATTCCTGGGACCCGAGGGAATCGACCGGATTGTGGTGGAACACTTTCCAAGCGGTACCGGTGATCGCGCCGAAACCGAGAAGGCTGGTGACGCCGACGATGAACCCGTAAGAAGTGGGCGAGAGGCTGGGAAAGGATATGCCCGGCAGTGCGATTGCGATTCCAACCAGCGGTGGGTACGCGATGATCGTCCCGGCGACCACCGCGACCCCGACGGCAACCAGCGCTTCCCAGCGAACCATCCCGCGGACCTGCCCTGTTTGTGCGCCGATCATGCGAAACAGGGCGAACTCGCGGCGGCGCTCGGAGGTCATCAGCACCAGTGTGTTGACGACCGCGATGGACAGGAACCCGAGAAGTATCGACAGCGCAACAACATTCACCGTGTCTTGTGATCGCTGCTCCTGCCGGTCCGCGACGCCGAAACCGTTGCTGTCGTTGACCGTGAGTCCGCCGATCGATTCGATGGCAGAGCGGGTCTCGTCGATCCGCTCTGCTGCGACCGAAACCGCTATGTGGCCGACGAGTCCGGTGGTGGTGTGTTCGCGGACCTGCTGATCGGGGAGCGCGATGTCACCGAAACCCAATCCGCGGACGTAGGTGGCGATGATGGTGGGCGTGATGATCGTGCCTTCCCCCAACCTCAGTGCCACGGTGTCGCCGACTTCGGCGTCCATGGTCGCTGCGGCGTCCTCGCTGAGTGCGACTGTCCCGGTTTGCAGTTCGGTCAGTGCGCCGCGCTGGACATCGAGATCGAGGGTGGTGGCTGCCTGCTCTGGATCGATGCCCAGGACGGTGTAGACCGCGGTGGTCGGTGCTTCGGCTCTGGTGGGGGTGTAGAAGGCCTGGCTGCGGGTGACCGGATTGGCAGCTTCGACGGAGTCGATCGATGCGATCGTGCTGATCAGTGTCGGCTCGACACCTCCCGACCCGGTGACCACCAGGTCTGCCTTCATTCCTTGTTCGACCTGTTGAGCAGCCGCTGCGGTCATCGTGCTCTGGCTTCCCAGTTGGACCGACCCGAAAGCGATGACCAAAGCCAGGGGCGTGATCGCTGTTGCGAGCCGACGTCCGTGGGCATCGAGATTGATGGCGGCGAGCATCGCGGCGGCAGAGCGGCTGCGGCGCATGGGGCCACCGATGAGGCGCAGTGCCTCGGAGGCCAGTGTCGGTCCGAGAACTGCCAACGCGATGATGAACAGCAGCACCGAGACGCCGGCACCGGCAAGCGCATCCGGTCCGGGGACAACAACCGGTGAGAACGCGGTCACCACACCACCGAGGCCGATGAGGAGGCCACAGATGGTGCGGGCCCGGCTGATCGCGTCGGGTTCGGCTGCCGACTCGCGGAGGGCCTCGATCGCGTCGAGCCGGGCCGGACGACGTGCCGAGATCGCGGCGGCGAGTCGGGCAGTGATCACGGTGGTGGCGATGGCGGCCAGGGCGGGAAGTGGGCTGATGGCCAGGCCGAAGTCGGCGGGGAGTATTCCCGCCCCGGCAAACTGCTTGCGAATCACCTGGGCGAGCAGGTATCCGGGGATGACGCCCAACACCGCCGCGGTGCCGGCGATGACCCACACCTCGGATCCGATGAGCTTGTGAATCTGCCGTGGTGCGGCGCCCATGGATCGCAATAGGGCGAAGTCGCGGCGGCGTTGCGAAATGGACAGCGACACAGTGCTCGAGACCACGAACACGGCGATCATCAGTGTCACGCCGGCAAGCGCAGCGGTCAGAACCACCAGTTCGCCGCGAGCTGCCCCGACATCAAGGAATTCGGCGTCGGCGCGGTCATCGTCGATGTAGGTGGTGACATCGAGATCGTCGAGTTCGGCGTGAACCTGCGAGGCCAGCGCCGACGAGCTGACTCCGTCATGACCGAGAACGCCGATCACGGCCACCGAACCCGGATGCGGCCAGAGCTGCTGCGCACGTGCGTCTTCCAAAAATACTGTCGCCGGACGGGTCGCGGTTTCGGGGGTTGGTGCGGCGGCGACACCCACCACGGTGTAGTCGCTCCCGATTCCACCGTGGCGCAGGGTAACACGGTCGCCGAGGGTCGAAGGGTCAGTTGTCACCACCTCGCTCGGACCGGTCGGTGGATGTCCCGCCGTCAGGCTGAACGGTGCCAGGGCGGCCGAGGACCATCCGTGGGCATCGAACTGTCGTCCGCTGTCGTCGGAGAGCGGGACACTGACATCACCGACCGCCGAACGGACGTCAGGCAGGCTCTTCAGCTCATCGACGGCGGAGGAGGGCAGTAGGGCGCGCTCGATGTAGGGCTGGTCGAAGTCTTCCTTGGTGTCGAGTGTCTGTGGTGCTCCCACCACAACGTCGGTTCCGGCGAATCGATGGGGTGTCGCGCCGCCGCGAATACCTGATTCGAACAAGACTCCGAGGGCACAGACGAGCAACGTGGCGCTGAACACCGTGACGAACACGGCCACAAACCCGTTGCGGTGGCGGCGGAGGTTGGCGCGGGCGAGGATGCCCAGGTTGGTCTTCGCCATGGTCACCACTGCCCGAGGTCGGTCAGTGTCTGGGCGATGGCACTTGCTGTGGGTGCTTGCAATTGACCCGCGAAGCGTCCCTCGGCGAGAAACAACACCCGGTCGGCGTGGGCGGCGGACACCGGATCGTGGGTCACCATCACCACCGTCTGCCCGTGTTCCGTGCCGGCGCCGCGCAGGAGTGTGAGGATCTGCTGACCGGTACGGCCGTCGAGGGCGCCGGTCGGTTCGTCGGCGAACAGCACCCGGGGGCGGCTGACCAGTGCCCGCGCGATGGCGACGCGCTGCTGCTGGCCGCCGGACAGTTCTGCCGGGCGACGACGTTGCATGCCGGCGAGTCCCACCGACTCCAGGACGTGTTCGAGATGTGTGCGGTCGGCGGTACGTCCGGCCAACAGCAGGGGCAGCGTCACATTCTGTTCCACCGTCAGCGCCGACATGAGGTTGTAGGCCTGGAACACGAATCCGACGTGGTCGCGTCGAAACGTGGTCAGTTTGCGCGGCTTCAGTGCGCTGATCTCGGTGTCGCCCAGCCACACTGTGCCGCGGGTGGGTTGGTCGAGACCCGCGGCACAGTGCAAGAAAGTGCTCTTGCCCGAACCGGAAGGGCCCATGATCGCGGTGAAACCACCCGCGGGCAGGGTGAGGTTCACCGCGTTCAGCGCGGTCACCTGATCGCGGCCGGATCCGTAGGTCTTGGTGACATCATCGAGCCGGATCGCCGGCTGCGGTGTCGCGGCGACCGGTGGATGTAGCGGGGCGTAAGAGGTCATGACAGCAACGTTATGAATCGGTGGCGGCTTGAACCATCCCGCTGTCTACCGGTCGATGGTGTACTGGGCTATACCGTCATCGGCCGCGCCGTACGGCATCCTGGAGCGATGAGGCGAACCGAACGGGCGGCACATTGGTTGCGGGCATCTCGCTATTTGATGGTCGAAGGTGTGTCGGCGGTTGTGTCGTTGGCGCTGGTGATTGCCGGACTGTTCGTCGTTTCCCTGATGATCCTAATCGTCGGGTGGCTGGTGGCGCCGTTCTATTTGCGCCTGGTGCGGCTCTGGGTGGACAGGGCGCGGCTGCGCACGGGGCGGTACGCGGGAACTGTGATCCCAGAGCGGTATCCGCCCATGGTTGAGGCCGCCGGATTCGGCGATGTGCGGAAGATGCTGTGGGCGCCTTCCACGCGACGCGACCTTGCGTGGTTGGTCCTGCATGCTTTTGGGGCCTTTGTCGCCGGGGTGGTTGCCGTGGCTTTGCCGCTGGCGGCGCTGGACTCGCTGTCGTCTCCTTTCTACTGGTGGGCCATGCCCGCCGATTCTCCGGCGGGCAGTCCGTTCCCGGTTACGTCGTGGTGGCTGGCGGCCGCGATGCTGTTGGCCGGGGTCGCGTACGCAGTGCTGGCCTGGTGGCTGAATCCGATTATGGCCCGTGGGGTCGCGGCGGTGACGACATCGCTGTTGGCGCCCGGACGTGAAACCGAACTGTCCGAACGGGTTTCGGCTCTGACCGCCAGTCGCGCCGCGGCCCTCGACGCGCACTCGGCCGAGTTGCGGCGCATCGAGCGGGACCTGCACGACGGTGCGCAGAACAAGCTCGTCGGGGTTGTCATGATGTTGGGGTTGGCCGAGCGGTCCCTGCGGGTGGACCCGCAGCAAGCGCTTCCGCAACTACACCGGGCGCAGGATGCCGCGTCGGACGCCTTGTCGGAGTTGAGAACACTCGTCCATGACATCTATCCGCCGATCCTTGATGAGCTGGGCCTTGACGGCGCAGTGGCTGCGCTGGCCGGACGATGCTCGGTGACCTGCGTGCTCGACGCCCGGAACTTGCACCGCGCGCCCGCTGCGGTCGAGGCCGCCGCCTATTTTGTTGTGGCCGAGGCGTTGACGAACGTGGTCAAACACAGCGGTGCCGACACCGTGCATCTGACCATCAGCACCCGCAGCGGTGGGGCGGGCAACGTCCTGGTCATCGAAGTACTCGACGATGGCAGCGGCGGGGCCGACGAGGCGGTGGGCAGCGGATTGCGGGGTATCCGTCGTCGCGTGGCAGCATTCGAGGGAACCATGACGCTCGACAGCCCGCCGGGCGGCCCGACGAAACTGGAAGTGGAGCTGCCATGCGGATTCTGATCGCAGAAGACGACGCTCTGCTGCGCGAGGGACTTGCGCTCTTGCTGCGTAGTGTCGGCATCGAGGTGACCGCCGCGGTCGCCGATGCCGAACAGTTCTTGGACGCGTTCGACGCCGACCCGCCTGACGGCGCGGTGCTGGATGTGCGGATGCCACCCACCTTCACCAACGAGGGGCTGAAGGCCGCGATCGAGGCGCGTCGGCGGGTCCCGAACTTCCCGGTCCTCGTACTCTCTGCCTATGTGGAGGACCGCTACGCCGGAGAACTGCTCTCCGGCAGTGCGTCCGGTGTGGGGTATCTGCTCAAGGAGCGGGTCGGCAAGGTGGAGGAGTTCGTCGACGCGCTCCACCGGGTGGTGGCCGGCGGCACGGTGATGGACCCAGAGGTGATCTCGCAGTTGATGAGTCGGCGCCGCGCCGACGACCCCATCCGGTCGCTGACGCCTCGTGAATCCGAAGTGCTCCAACTGATGGCCGAAGGCGTCGGGAACGCCGAGATCGCCCGCAGACTCTTTGTCACCGACACCGCGGTGAGCAAACACATCGGCAACATCTTTTCCAAGCTGGGTCTGACGGCATCGGATACCGGACATCGGCGCGTGCTCGCGGTACTCGCACATCTGCGGTCGTAGGACTCGGCGGTGGTGAGAGCGGTTGGTGTCGTAGGCTTGCGGTTGTGGGAATTTCTGACGCGGACCTGACGTATCTGCGGCGTTGTGTCGATTTGGCGCGGGAGGCCTTGGCTGACGGCGATGAACCTTTTGGCTCGGTGCTTGTCGACAATGCCGGGGGAGTGCTCTTCGAAGACCGCAATAGGGTCAAGGGCGGCAACAACACTCGGCATCCCGAACTCGCGATCGCGTTGTGGGCGGTCGACAACATGGAGCCGGCGCAGCGCGCGAGCGCCACCGTCTACACCTCTGGCGAGCACTGCCCGATGTGTGCTGCTGCCCATGCCTGGGTGGGACTGGGCCGCATCGTCTACGCGGTGTCGTCGGCCCAATTGTCGTCGTGGTTGCAGGAGTGGGGTGCCTCATCGTCACCGGTGGCGGGTCTACCCATCAACACCGTCGCGCCGAAGCTACCGGTCGACGGTCCGGTCTCCGAGTTCGAAGAAGAAATGAAAGCGTTGTACTCGAACAAGTTCCGCGCTGTGTCCTGAGGATGTTCCCGATTGTCAACTAATGGTTGACGAATGGCACCAGGACCCACTCAGATGACCAACACCGTGCCGTCGGCGACATGCGCATTCATCAGCGGTGCGTCGTTGTTATTGAATGCCTCCCGTACGTCGTTGACGATCTGACGAATGCGTTGAGATCGGCGGGGTTCGGCGGGTCGTTCTCGGTCTCCGGGTGCATGTGTCGAACCCTAGGACTTCAACCGACACTGAAGTCAAGTGTTGAAGAAGGATTGGTCGTCAGGTTGGGGTGCCGCGACATCTCAGGTTGTTGTGACGAAACCGGATTCGTAGGCCACGATGACGGCTTGCGTCCGGTCGCGGACCCCGAGCTTTGCCAGCACCGCGCTGACGTGCGATTTGACGGTCTCGGCCCCGACAAACATATGCGTGGCGATTTCCGCGTTCGACAGACCGCGCGTCATCAACCGCAGCACGGTCGACTCCCTTTCGGTGAGACCGGCCTCCTCGAGTTGATCGCGGGCAGAAGTGTTTCCGTGGCCTGCGGCCAGTGTCCGGACAGTGGCGGGGTAGAGCAGCGAATCACCCTCGGCGACAGCGCGTACGGCGTTGACGATCTCGGCAGGGCGGGCTCGCTTGAGCAGGAATCCGTCCGCGCCCGCCCGCAGCGCCCGGTAGACGTACTCGTCGTTCTCGAATGTTGTGACGATCAGGATCTTCGGCGGTGTCGGTACCGATCGAAGGATCGCGCGCGTCGTGTCGATCCCGTCCATCAGTGGCATCCGCACATCCATGGCGATCACCGTTGGCCGCAGTTTCCGCAGCAGCGGGATGACGGCGGCTCCATCAGCGGCTTCGCCGACGACCTCGATATCCACTTGCGCGTCGAGGATTGCCCGCAAACCGGCACGGGCGAGCGGTTCGTCGTCGACAAGCAGCACAGTTATCGGCACCCGTGATCACCGGGTTCCGATGAGGGGAAGTGTCACGCGTACCTCCCAGCGGTCGTCGATGGGCCCGGTGAAGGCGTGGCCACCAAGCAGTTCCGCACGTTCATGGATACCACGCAACCCGCTGCCGGGCCGGGTGGAACGAGCGTCGACGGGGCGTGCGTTGGTGATCTTGAGTTCTAGCTGTGTGTCCTCGACTCGCACGCCGACCAGGACCGGTCCGGGACCGGCGTGCCGCAATACGTTGGTCAGCGATTCCTGGAGGATGCGGTAGCCCTCCCTGGACAGCGGTCCCGGCACGCGATCGAGCGAACCGGTGACCGATGCCTCGACGTCGGCGCCAGCGGATCGTGCGGACTTCACCAGACTTTCTGAATCGGCGAGGGTGGGACGCTGAGCCGGCCCTCCGGAATCACGGAGGACCACTAGGACTCGGTCGAGGTCATCGAGCGCGGCGCGTCCGGTTTCTTCGATGGCGCGCAGCGCGCGAGCGGTGAACTCTGGATCATCGGCCGTGCGGGCGGCCCCGGCCTGCAACACCGCCGCGGTCAGGGCATGCCCGATTGAATCGTGCAGTTCGCGGGCCAGTCGGTTGTGTTCGAGGAGCAGATCGGTGCGTTCCTCCAGTGCTTTCAGCCGTTCCGCGGGCGAGGGCCCCAGCAGCCGGCGGGCCAGGCTGGTGGCCAGTTCTCCGAGGCCGATGACCGTTGCCAGGATCACCGCCAGGGGCAGTGGGATCAGCAACGCGTACAGCCAGTGTGGTTGTTCGATCCGAAGAATGGTTTCGGCACTGGGCGGCGCTCCGGCGGCGGCGCCGATCAGATCCGCGCACAGAAATATCATTGGGACACAAATGGCGAGCAGCGCGGCGCTGAGCGCCAGACGCGCCTCGAGCCAGAGCACTGTGCGCCAGCGGTCCGACCACCGTGCCGACGGCGCGGCGCTGATGGACGGCTCAGCACCATCGGCTCCCTCGCCGGGGGTGAGGAACAGGCGCGCCTGGACGCCCTCCGCCAGGCGCATTCCCGGAATCAAACCCACCGGAACGACAAAGAGCGCGAGCATGTACGGCCGGTCGAAGTCGATGAAGAGCCAAACCGCAGCAAATGCCAGTGGCACGCACAGGTGAAGGCCCCGGGTGTAGGTGACCGGGCGGATCACCAACCGGCTGATCGCGCGGAGCATGACCTCATGGTGCCAGTAGCCGCGGTCGAATTGTCTCCCCGAAACGGGGGAGGCCGGTCCCGCCCGCGGGGGGAGACCGCGAGGGCGGCCTCGACGAGGCTGAAAGTCATGACCACCATCGAAGTTCACGAGCTCACGAAGGTATACGGATCGACCCCGGTGGTCGACCGTGTGACATTCACGGTGCGACCCGGTGTGGTGACCGGTTTCCTCGGTCCCAACGGCGCAGGCAAATCCACCACCATGCGAATGATTCTCGGCCTCAACAGGCCGACGTCCGGCACCGCGACGATCGGAGGCGCACCTTTCGCCGCGGCAGACAAGCCCTTGGCGCTCGTGGGAGCGCTTCTCGATGACTCTTCTGCCCACCCGAAACGCACCGCGCGCAATCATCTACTGGCGCTTGCTGCGAGCAACCAGCTACCCACTGCCCGCGTCGAAGCTGTACTTGAAGAGGTGGGCCTGACTGCGGACGCGGGGCGACGCGTCTCGGGTTTCTCGCTCGGCATGCGTCAGCGTCTCGGGGTCGCCGCGGCGCTGCTCGGCGACCCGCGAGTGCTGATCCTCGACGAACCGTCGAATGGCCTGGATCCGGAGGGGATCATCTGGATTCGCGAGGCGCTGCAGCGGCTGGCTCGCGAGGGGCGAACCATTCTGGTTTCCAGCCATCTGATGAGTGAGACTGCCGCCTTCGCTGATCATCTGCTGGTAGTCGGCAAAGGCCGGCTCTTGGCCGACACCGGTGTCGACGATTTCGTTCGCGCGCATGCCGAACCGCAGGTGCGCCTACGTACCCCGGTAGGCCTGTATCCACAGGAGGCGTTCGCTCGTTCCGGTTTCACGACCGTCGAAGTCGAGGGGGGTCTCTGGATGATTCGCGGTGCCCGGATCGAGGACGTCGGACCGCTACTGGTGGAGGCGGGCATACCTGTGCTCGAACTGGCCGAAGAACACGCGTCTCTCGAACAGGCCTACCTGGCTCTGACCGCGGACGCGGCCACTCACATATCCGGCACGACCACCCAGGAGGCAAAGCCATGACGTATGCGCCCGTGCTTCACTCGGAATGGATCAAGACCCGGACCCTGCCGTCACTCGGAGGGGCACTTGCACTGCTCTTCGTCGTCACCGTCGGATTCTCGCTGCTCGGCAGCGTAACCTTCGGACGAGACGAAGCGGCTGAACCAGATTTCGACCCACTGATCACCTCGTTCTTCGGCATCAACTTCGGTCAGGCCGTCGCGATCACCTTCGGCGCCCTCGTCGCGGCCGCGCAATACAAGAACAACGGGACGAGGATCTGGTTCGTCGCCGTGCCCCGCCGCAGTGTGATGTACCTGTCCAGTGTGGTTGTCGTTGCGGGACTGACCTTCCTGGTCGGCCTTGCGACGGCCGTGGCCTGCTTCTTCGGTGGACAAGGACTTCTCGGAGACGGCCGAATGGAATGGACCGACCCCGCTGGGCTTCGCGCGATGATGGGGTGCGCCATCTACCTTACCCTGATGGCGCTGTTCGCTTTCGGGGTAGCGAACCTATTGCGCAGCACCGCAGCGACATTGGGAATCCTCATCCCGGTTGTACTGTTGCTGTCCTTCATGCTCGGCAATGTCACCAGCAGTGCCGGCGTCGCCGATTATCTGCCCGACCGAGCGGGGCGTCAGGTTCTCGTCGAGAATCCGATCGGTTCCCCGGGGCCCTGGTTGGGTCTGCTGGTGACCGCAGTTTGGGCTGCTGCGGCTCTCGGATCGGGCTGGTGGGCCATGCGTCGCCGTGACGCCTGAGTCTGACACCGAATGACGAGAACGCGGTCACGGACTCGAACCGAGTGCGTGACCGCGTTCTCGGTGCGGTGTGCGAACCGGAGCGTTCCCGACATTCGCGATGTTGGCACTAAATGTTGCTGGTGCAGGCGCGAAGTGCCTCAGCGGTCAGGGTGTTCACCGGGCAAGTCAGAGATGTCCAACCGGGCTCACCGCTGTACTGGTCGCTTGTTCGGTCGATGAAGATATCGACAGTCAGAGTTTCTTCGGCGACGCGATAGTAGGTCGTGATGGGGTCGCCCTCCGTGGTGATTATCGTGACGCTGAATTCGCCGCCGCCGTCAACTCGACCGCTCATCAGGCAGTCGATGGCACTTCGGGGATATAGCTCTTCAAATGTGAAGTCGGGCCCGTCAGCCCACGTCTGTCCGCAGTCTGACAGTGGCAAACGGTCAACGAATGCTGCCGGTGGCGGTTCTGAAGTCGGTGAAGGCTCGTTCGGCGGTACTGAACAGGCGATGGTCAGCGCCGCGATACTGAAGACGAGCGAGATACCGCAGACAAACCACATGGCCGTTGACCGGACGCCTGGTTTGGAAGTGTTCATGGAGCCCTGTTCTCAGATGGGGTGGTGATCGAACCGCCGCGGGCAACTGACATCATCGCTCCTCGGCCATGTGTGTGCCCAGAACGTGAGTCAATCGCTCGATCAGTTGAGCCGGTGCGTCTTCCGGCAGTAGGTGCCCGGCGTCGTCGAACCAAGTCAGTCCCTGGTTGGGGATTCGCTCCTCGATCCAATGCCCGTATTCCGCAGGCAGGATCTGGTCATCGCGGCCCCACAGTAACGTGACCGGGATGTCGACGGCGCCGAGCAGGTGTTCGTAGTCAGCGGTGTCGTCCTGGCTCAGTTGACGGTATTGCCGGTAGTAGGCGGCTTGTCCGTCGGGGCCGCGCCATGGCTCCAGATATGTTTCGAGGACACCCGGGCGATAACCCTGACGCGTCCCGTTGCGCAGGTGCGCGGCCACCAGTGCCTCGTGGGCGTACGCCGGGAGTTGTTCGAAGACATCGTGGTGTTCGCGGATCAGCGCGAAAAGCCCGCGCTCCCACGTGCCTCCGGTTACGGCATCGAAGAGGATCAGATCAGAGTAGGAGGCCTGTTCGAGAAGTAATGCCCGTAGCGCAATCGCGCCGCCGATGTCGCAGGCAACGACGCTGGGGCGGTGCAGATTCCACCGCCGTAGCAATTCTGCGAAGTTGCGGCCCTGCGCGGCGAGGGTGAGGTCCTGGCCCTCGTGTTTGTCGGATCGGCCGTAGCCGAGGTGATCGAAAACGTACACCTCTCGACCATGTCGGGCGAGTGCAACCGCCACGTCACGCCACAGGTATGACGAGTACGGCGTGCCATGGACGAGCACAATCGGTGGGCCTTCTCCGACGGTGTCCCAGCGCACCACACCGTCCGCGAGCTCAGTGGATCTGGTCAATTCCCAGGTCATCGGGTTCCTCCTGATCGTTGCTCTCGCCGAGTACCAGCCCGACCTTTCACTTAAACGCGCCCTGCCCGGGATCTCGACTCACGCGACGATGGTGTTCTGCCGTCGCCAGATCAGCCACCGATCTGCTCGCCGGACGAACACGTAGAGAGCATTCATCTCCGGCGGATCACCATCCTGCGCGTTCTTCGGCGTGGCCCACGCGTTCTTGCGGGCCGTGATGACATCGGGGGACAAGGCCACGACGTCGGTGAGTTCGTAATAGGCGGTGGCGTCCTTCAGGAAGCCGGCGGCCAGGCCCGCTTCGGTCGACTCCGTGATGGCCGGGCGTCCGGAGAGCACCGTGCCACGGGCGTTCACCACCACGGCGTCATCGGCGATATGCGCATTCATCAACGCTGCGTCGTTGTTGTTGAAACCTTCCTGTACGTCGTTGACAATCGCGTGAATTTCTTTGAGGGCAGTTGCGTTCGGTTGAGGCATGTGGCCAACCTAGAACCTCAACTGAAGTTGAAGTCAATGTCGCCGAGGTGATCGCCATACCGCCCGCCACCTTCGTTGTTGTGGACCGCCCGTTGCCGTGGCACCGTTGAGGGTTGATCAGGAACGAGGTTATGGCATGGAGCAGGACCCGCCGTCATTGTTCGAGGTGGACGATACCTCCCGACCGCTCGCCGACAGGCTCAGGCCGAGGTCGCTCGAAGGCGTTGTCGGCCAAGACCATCTCCTCGCGCCGGACGCGCCGATCGGGCGGATGGTCGCCCAGCAGCGGCTGGTCTCGCTCATCCTGTGGGGTCCGCCAGGATGTGGCAAGACAACAATTGCCCGGCTCTTGGCGGAGCAGACAGACCTGGTGTTCGAGCCGTTGTCGGCAACGTTCTCCGGTGTCGCGGATCTGCGCAAGGTGTTCCTGGCGGCACAAAAGCGGCGAGAGGTCGGACAGGGAACGCTGCTGTTCGTCGACGAGATCCACCGATTCAACCGGGCCCAGCAGGACAGCTTTCTGCCGTATGTCGAGGACGGCACCATCGTGCTGGTCGGCGCGACGACCGAGAACCCCAGTTTCGAACTGAACGGCGCGCTCCTGTCGCGATGCCAGGTCTTTGTTCTCAGGCGACTCGATGAGCAATCTCTCGAGGCGCTCGTCAGTCGCGCCGAGCAGCTCGTCGGCAGAGCGCTACCGGTCGACGCCGCGGCCCGCACCGCACTGCTTGCGTTGGCCGACGGTGACGGCCGCTACCTGCTCAACATGTGCGAACAACTACTCGCACTCCCGGATGCGGCGCAGCCCCTGGACACCGCCGCGTTGGCCGCAGTGGTGCAAAAGCGGGCTCCGCTGTATGACAAGTCGCAGGAGGGTCACTACAACCTGATTTCGGCCCTGCACAAGTCGATGCGTGGTTCCGATCCCGACGCCGCGTTGTACTGGTTCGCCCGCATGCTCGACGGCGGTGAAGACCCGCTCTACATCGCCCGACGTCTTGTCCGGTTCGCGAACGAAGACATCGGCATCGCCGATCCGCAGGCGGTCCACCAGGCGCTGGCGGCATGGGATGTGTACGAACGCTTGGGTTCTCCGGAGGGAGAACTCGCGATCGCGCAGGCTGTGGTCTATTTGGCGACCGCACCGAAGTCCATCGCCGTCTACCGGGGTTTCGGTTCAGCCACCAAGGCGGCGAAGCAGACGGGTTCTCTCGCCCCGCCTCTCAACATCCTCAACGCGCCGACCAAGCTGATGAAGAATCTCGGCTACGGCAAGGAATACGAGTACGACCCCGACGCCGCCGACGGATTCTCCGGCGCGAACTACTTTCCGGACGGGATGGACCGGAAAACGTTCTATGCACCCACAGATCACGGTTACGAGCGGCACATCCGGGAACGTCTGAACCGATTGGCCCAACTGCGCGAGCGCCGGCAGTCATCAGGCGGGTCCGGCGACGACGCGTAGGTCTGTGGCGGAGAAACTCTCCACAGTGGCTCGGTCAATTGGTCAAGTACCGCAAAAGGTTTGGAATGACCGACCGAAATCCCCGGGAGCGGGGGTGGCGTAGTCGGACCACTCGTCGCGGCGGTCGAACGGATGTGTGACGACGTCCAAGAGCTTCTCGAACGGCCCAAGGTCGCCGTCGGTGGCCGCGCGCAGAGCGGCATCGAGGTGATGGTTGCGCGGGATGTACAGCGGATTGACGCGATCCATCGTGTCCGCGGTGTCGGCCGTGTCGCGGCCTTGTTCCGTCAACGCGGCGCGCCAGCGTTCCAGCCATGGCCCGGTCTGCTCGCGCGGCACGAGATTGTCGAGAGCCGAAGGGTTTCCGCGTAGTTCGTCGGCGAGCGCGCGGAAGGTCCCCGTCCAGTCGGTGCCGTGTTGGTTCATCAGTGCCGGCAGGTCGTCGATCAGTGCTTGGTCGACTGGTGCATCGGCCAAGCCGAGCTTTGCTGCCATGCCCGCCGCGAAGTGACCGTGGTAGCGCTCGTCGAAGGTGTCGAGAACCGCCGACACCGCGGAGATCGCGTCATCCGGCGTGGAATCGACCAGAGTCAGCAATGTTTCGGCCAAACGTGCCAGATTCCACTTCAGGACAGCGGGCTGGTTGCCGAACGCGTAGCGGCCACCGTGGTCGATCGAACTGAACACTGCGGCCGGGTCGAACGCATCGATGAAGGCACAGGGTCCGTAGTCGATGGTTTCTCCCGAAATGGTCGTGTTGTCCGTGTTCATCACCCCGTGGACGAAACCGACGAGCATCCATTGCGCCACCAATGATGCCTGTGCCTCGACCACCGCCTCGAAGAACTTCAGATAACGACCGCTGGACGGCAATTCGGTCAGGTCCGGGTAATGGCGGGCGATGGCGTAGTCGGCGAGTTGCTGCACGATCTCGCCGCGGCGGACCGCATACTCGAAGGTGCCCACCCGCAGGTGACTCGCCGCGACGCGGGCGAGCACCGCGCCGGGTTCGGCACCGGTTCGCCGAACGTGCTGACCCGTTGCGACCACCGCGAGCGCGCGCGTGGTGGGGACACCGAGCGCGTACATGGCTTCGCTGACCAGATATTCGCGCAACATCGGACCGACAACGGCAAACCCGTCGCCGCCCCGGGAGAACGGCGTCGGCCCTGAGCCTTTGAGATGCACATCCACTCGATGACCGTCACTGCTCGTCAACTCGCCGAGCAACAGGGCCCGACCGTCCCCGAGCAGCGGTGTGTATCCGCCGAATTGATGGCCGGCATAGGCCATCGCCACCGGCTTGGCTCCGGCAGGCGATGTTGATCCGGACAACACGCCGACCCCGTCTTCACTGCGCAGAGCCGCCACATCCAACCCCAGCGACGCCGCGAGTTGCTCGTTCAGGACGAGCAACGTGGGATCAGGGGCCGCGGCGCCCTGCCACGGCACGGCCAGGTCGCCCACCTCGTCGGCAAAGGTGTTCTCGAGGCCGGCCAACACTGTGTTCGTGCCTGTTGCGGAATTCGGGATTGCAGCCATGATTCGAGGGTAACCACCGCGCGGCAAGCAGGGGAGAGCAGGACGAAAGGCCGTGGTCACCGGGATCTCTATCTGTCGCTCCCACGGCTTCGACCTCTTAGACTGCATAGTGACGTGGCCGTCGCCCGTCGCCACGCCTGGGCACACATTTCGGTTCTGCATTCACCTGAACACCAGTCGAAAAGGGAAGACGATGAGCCAATACAACGGTAAGACAGCCTTGGTCACCGGCGGAGCACGCGGTATCGGTGAGGCCACCGTCCGCGCCTTGAGCGCCGTGGGAATGAACGTCGTCGTCACTGACGTCCTCGACGACGAGGGCGCGGCGGTCGCCGCATCCATCGGACCCACCGCCTGCTACGAACACCTCGATGTCACCGATGCAGAGAACTGGCGTGATGTCCTGACTCGGAGTGCAGAGCGCTTCGGCACGCTCCATGCGCTGGTGAACAATGCCGGGATCGTGGATTTCGGGAACATCGAGGAGTTCGAACCGGACCGCTTCAGGCGGATCCTCGACATCAACCTCGTCGGCCCGTACCTCGGAATGCACTACGCGGCACCCTTTTTGCGCAAGGGTGGCGGTGGTGTCATCGTGAATGTCTCGTCGACCGCCGGACTCATGGGGTATCAGAATCTGGCCGGTTACGTTGCCAGCAAATGGGGTCTGCGCGGCATGACCAAATCTGCCGCACTCGATCTCAGCGACGGCGGAATCCGGGTCTGCTCAGTACATCCCGGACCCATCGCCACCCCGATGGTCGACGGCATGGACGAGTCGACGGCCGCAGGACAGCCCATACCCCGGTTCGGCCTACCTGCCGAGGTGGCCGCGATGATCCGATTCGTGATCACCGAGGCCACCTACTCCACCGGTTCGGAGTTCATCGTCGACGGAGGTGCCGCGATGGGCAGCGCTCCGACAGTCGATGCAGATGTCACCGCGGTGGAAGTCGTCGCCGGCTGACCACTGACGCCCCGGCCGGGATCAGTGGAGTGTGTCCAGGAACTCCGCGACGGAATGGGCAACAACGGTCGCCGCTCTGTCGTTGAGATGGATCTGGTCGGTCAAGAGCACCAGGCCGTTTCGCGCGGACACCGCATCCCACGAACGCCGTAGGAGTCGGTGGCTCAGGGTGGCCCTGATGATCGGACCGGTCTTTCCTTCGTATGGCGGCGGATTGTGGTCTTCGGGCAACAGTTCGACGAGGCGTCGGTGTATCGGCAGGCATGTCAGGCCACGGGCGCTCGCCATCTCGTGGATCGCCGCGTTGTAGGTGTCGACATGTTTGTTGATCGCGCTGGCACGATCCTCCCCGAGTATCGGTATCTCCAGCACGGCTATTCGTGCGTCGGTTTCCGAGGTGAGGCGTCCGAGGATCGCATCGACGCACTCGCGGTACCAATCGAGTGTCGGAGCCTGAGGGATTCCCGCCCGGGGTGTACTTCTGGCGATCGGTCCTGTTCACGCGGCCAACAGTAGAGGTCGCGGCGTTTTCAGGGGCAGGTGAGCGCTCAGCGGCGCCGGACCCCCTCGATGGTGCACAATTTGGCATCGCGATCATCGCAGGGCGCGGCCGACTCCTGAGCCGCCGTCGACCGCTGAACAGTTGGGTGAGTGTGTGAACAAGAGGTACGCCATCATCGGCGCCGGTCCCAGTGGGCTCGCGGCGGCGCGGGCGCTGCAATCGGCCGGGATCGCGTTCACCGGCTTTGAAGCCGCCTCCGGGGTGGGCGGGTTGTGGGACATCGACAACCCGCGAAGCACCGTTTACGAGTCGGCACACCTGATCTCCTCGCGAACCACCACCGAGTTCACCGAGTTCCCGATGGAGTGCGATGTCGACTATCCGGGCCACCGTGTGTTGCAGCGCTACTTCGAGGACTACGCGCACACCTTCGGTCTCGCCGATTCCTATGAGTTCGACACCTGGGTCGAACGCGCCGAACCGGCCGACGGCCGGTGGGCGGTGACGGTCACCGGACCCGACGGCGGGCGAACCGAACTCTTCGATGGCGTCATCGCGGCCAACGGCACCTTGGCCGAACCGAATGTGCCGAAGTTTCCGGGCACATTCACCGGTGAGGTCATGCACACGAGCCAGTACAAACGCGGTTCGCAGCTGTCCGGCAAGCGGGTGCTGGTGATCGGTGCGGGCAACTCCGGTTGCGACATAACCGTCGACGCAGTGCATCACGCGGCTGCCGTCGACATGAGTGTGCGGCGCGGTTACTACTTCGTGCCGCGGTACCTGTTCGGCCGTCCGTCGGACACCCTCAACCAGGGCAAGCCGATGCCCCGCCCGATCAAACAGTTCATCGACGCGCGGCTCCTGAAGCTGTTCACCGGCGATCCGGTGAAGTTCGGTTTTCCCGAGCCGGATTACAAGATCTACGAGTCCCATCCGGTGGTGAACACACAGATCCTGCAGCATCTCGGCCAGGGCGACCTGGGTATTCGTGCCGACGTCGACCGGTTCGACGGCAGCACAGTGCATTTCCGTGACGGCCGCAGCGCCGACTATGACCTGGTCCTGCTGGCCACCGGCTACCGGCTCGACTACCCGTTTGTCGACCGCAGCGAGCTCAATTGGACCGGGGATGCCCCGGAACTGTTCCTCAACATCTTCCCGCCGGCAGTGTCCGGCCTGTTCGTGATGGGCATGGTCGAGGCGTCCGGGCTGGGCTGGCAGGGACGGTACGAGCAGGCCGAGCTGATCGCGGCCTATCTCCACGCGGTTGAACACGATCCGGGCAGCGCCGAGGCTTTCAGGCGCCGCGTCCGCGAGCAGGAATGGCCCGATCTCACTGCGGGCTACCGGTATCTCGGACTGGCCCGGATGGCCTATTACGTCAACAAGGACGCGTACCGCAGTGCGGTGCGGGAAGCCACCGCGAATCTCGCAGCGGGCCTGGGGGACAGGCGATGACCGCCCTGGCCGCCGAGATCGACGAGGTCACCGTCAACTTCTCGCAGGGTTCGCTGACGTTGCTGAGCGTGGTGCTGGCATTCATCATGCTCGGCATCGCGCTGGATACCGCACCGAAGGATTTCCGGGTCGTCGCCACTCATCCTCGACCGTTTGTGATCGCGATCGCCGCCCAATTGCTGGTGCTGCCGGCGATCACGTTTGTGCTCACGCTGATCTTGCCGGTGACCGCGTCGATGGCATTGGGCATGTTGTTGGTGGCCTGCTGCCCACCGGGCAACATCTCTCAAGTCCTCACCCATCGCGCCGGAGGCAATGTGGCGCTGTCGGTGTCGATGACGGCGGTCAGCAACCTGATCTACATCGCCGCGATGCCGCTGAGCATTTCGTTCTGGGGGTCACTGCACCCCGAGGCCAGTGACCTGCTGACCGACGTGCATCTCGAGCCGGCAAAGATGCTGGTCGAGATCGCGCTGGTGATCGGAGTGCCCTTTGCGGTGGGACTGACCCTGCGCGCCGCCTATCCGCGGATCGCGGATCGGGTGCAACCTTTCGTGAAATGGGTTGGCCTGCTGGCCTTGGTCGGTTTCATCGTGGCCGCACTGCTCGGCAACTGGAATGTCTTCGTCGCACATCTGGGCATCATCCTCGTCGTCGTGGCGATCCATGATGCGGTGGCGCTGGCCATCGGCTGGAGTACCGCCGCGGTCGGTGGGTTGGGAACCCGTGAGCGCAAGGCGATGACGTTCGAGGTGGGGATCCGCAACGCCGGTCTCGGTCTGGGCCTGGTGATGACCTTCTTCGACGGTCTGGGCGGCATGGCCGTGGTGGCCGGATGGTGGGGCGTGTGGGACATCATCGCGGGTCTGATCCTGGCGACGCTGTGGGGACGACACACTCGGCGTAAAACCGGTTCGGACAAGGGGGATGCCACCGGACGGTCCGCAAGGGAACAGCGGAGCCGGGGACTCTCGGTCGACGGTGACCCAACTGATCGGGGGGTGTCGTGATGACGCGTGTTCTGGTGACCGGTGGAGCCGGCTTTCTCGGATCGGTGGTGGTGCGTGAGCTGGCGGCCCGCGATGACGTCGAGTTGGTGGTCGCCGGCGACCTTCGGATCCCGGACCATCCACGGCCCGGCGTGCTCGACGTCCTCTGCGATGTCACCGACGCCGCGACGATCGAACCGCTCTTGCGTGAACACGAGATCGACGTCGTGGTCCATCTCGCTGCCATCGTCAATCCGGGCCGGGACACCGAGCTCGAGTACCGCGTGGATGTGATCGGCAGCCAAAACGTGGTGCGCGCCTGCCAGGCGGCGGGGGTTCGGCGCATCGTGGTGTCGAGTTCGGGGGCGGCATACGGCTATCACGCGGACAGTCCGGCCTGGATCAGTGAGGACACGCCGGTGCGCGGCAACGACGAGTTCCCGTATTCCAAGCACAAACGGATCGTCGAGGAGATGTTGGCGCAGTCCCGCGTCTCCCACCCCGAACTCGAACAGGTCGTGTTCCGGATCGGCACCATCCTGGGTCCCGACGTCGCCAACCAGATCACGTCACTGTGGGATGGGAAACGCATTCTGGCCGTGCGGGGTTCGGATTCACCGTTCGTCTTCGTCTGGGTCGACGACGTGGCCGGCGCGATGGTCCGGGCAGCCACCGATGGCCCGGCCGGTATCTACAACGTTGCCGGTGACGGTGCGCTGACCGTTGCGCAGATCGCCGCGCGACTCGGCAAGCCGCGGTTGACCCTTCCGGCGCCGGTGCTGGCGGCCGGTCTCTGGGTCGCTCGCGCACTGCGCCTGACCCCGCACGGGCCGGCCCAGGTCCGCTTTCTTCGCTATCGCCCGGTGTTGGCCAACGACAGATTGAAAGGCGTATTCGGATACACCCCGGCCCATACGTCCGCACAGTGCTTCGAGGCGTACCTGGCGTCCCATCCGGGTGTGGAGCGCGCCCATTAGCCGATCGTCGATCCTCCTTGTACACGGACCGGGGGTGATCCGGTGGGAGCAACGAAAAGTAATGTCATTCTCACGGGGGGATTCTCGGAAAGTCTTGGAGGCTGACGGATATGGCTGGCGTGCGCACACTTCGACACGTGGCGGGAGTGGTCGCTGGACTCATTCCCCTGTGGCTGGTCACGGTGACACCTCCGACGGCCATGGCGCTGGGCTCGTCGGAATCACCATCTTGCACGACGACCGCTGCCGCCCAACACGGATGGGGCGCCGCGGAGCACGCCGACGACTTCGACAGCGCCGCATCGCTGGACCGGTGGGCCCTCTACGACGGCCCGGGCCACGACAACAACGGGCGGCGTACCCCCGATGCGGTCAGTGTGTCCGGCGGAAGTCTGGTGATCACCGCCGACACCGCCGGGAATTCCGGTGGGCTGGCACCGAAGTGGGGCGGCCGTAAATACGGGCGCTGGGAAATCTGTGCGCGGTCGACGATCGCCGGTCCGGCGTGGACTGCAGCGGCACTCCTGTGGCCCGATGCGGAGGATTGGCCGGCGGGCGGCGAAGTCGACTTCATGGAGATCTCAGACGGGACGCGGCAGACGGCCAGCTACTTCCTGCACTACGGTCCTCAAAACGGGCTCGAGCAGCATCACACGATCGTGAACTCGTCGCAGTGGCACAGTTGGGCCGTCGAGTGGACGCCACAACACATCAAGGTTTTCCTGGACGGAAGGAACTGGGCCACCAGCTCCGATGTCGACCGGCTCCCGCCGCGGCCGATGCACCTGACACTGCAACTCGACAACTTCGGCGGTATCACGTTCCCGGCGGGGCAGATGTTCGTCGAGCGGGTCGCCGAGTACGGAATCTAGCTCAGCTTGTCTGGCCACTAGTCCTGTACAGCAACAGCTTTCGCGTGTTGGACGTCTCTTGGCGGAAATGTTGCAGTCAGTGGATCAGAGTGCTAAAACGGATCTTGCAGAGACTGGTCGCCCGCCAGGGTGGCGGCCCGCGAGTGATCGAGGAGGTGCCTATCGAGTCAGCTGATGGAGTCCTCGGTCCCCACCTGATCACGGGTTGGCGACCTTTCGAGACAACTACTCATACTGAGTCGCCGAGAGGCGACTGACCCGTTACCGCAGGTGGTGTCGCCCAGTTGAATTTCTAGGCGGCACCACCTTGGACTGTCACCACACGAACAATGGCTGATGTGAGTGGTGCTGAACTGCCTGCCGGTGTGGTGGATGGAGAGAGTGAGAGGAGCATGACGGCTTCATTCCGTGAGCCGACCGGTGTGACGCGGCTCAAAGGCACTCCCAACTTGTGGTTTACAGACCCGATCGCGCGGTGGCGTCCTACCGAAACGTCCGGTACAGAGGATGTGACCCGGTGGGCTTACGATGACGACGACCGCATCTGGATGACGACGGTCTCGACGCATTCCTCAGCCGAACCCGATGCCGATCCAATCGAGCGCCGACTGTACCCCGGACTGCTACTGGAGAACTCCGTGCAAGCGGTCCGAGACTCGAGTGATCATGATCCATTCCCGTGGGACGTGGCGGACGTGATAGCCAATCCTGGTCCGCCAGAAGATTATTTGCCGATACTCGGCCGCGGCCGAATGGTCGTCAACGGGCGCCTGTATCTGGGCACGACCGTCCAGGTCGATAGCAGCATCTTCGTCGCGAGTGTGGTCGACGGACTCTGGGTTGGGGCATTGCAGCCGCGCGGCCGCCACCACCCGAAGTTGAATCTCGAGCTTCCCACGGCGTGAGAAGCGTCCACCCGAAAGGAGAGAAACATGAGCCACGACCCCTCGTCGTTGCCCTGGACATCGCCAGTGCTGCACGCTGATACTCGTCTGCGCGATGAGGAGCCCGGCCCAGGGTGGATGGGATGGTTGACCGTGGTGGCGGTCCTCGCCGGGCTGGCCTCGCTGCTGATATTCGGTATACCGAACTGACCACGGCGTTCCGGATCGAGCTGACTATCGGGCGGTGGAATGGCGGCTCAGCCACGTTGCTGCCCCGATAAGACCGACCAGGAAGCCGGCTACCGGCATCAGCGGGACGAGGTAGTCGTATTGCGCGGATGGCCAGTGACCCGGTGAATTGCTGGACTTGAATTCGTGGGCTACCTGGTAGACGACCGCGGTCAGCGCCGCACCGGCGAACGTGCATACCCCGACGGCGGACGCTGCGTCGAAAACGCGCTGCTGTGGGTGGGGGACTCGTCGCCGAAGGGTCGCGAGACCGAACGCAATCACGGCACCGACGAAGCCGAAGAACACAACGATCTTGACGACGATTCCTGGATCAACGGCGAGCGTTGCATATTCGGCGTCGGAACCGCCGAGAGCGACGAAGTACTGCTCGGGTGCGCCGGGCGGGAACATGAAGTACCAGGCTGTCATGGCGGCCACGCCGGTGAGTGCTCCTGCCGCTGCGCCGCCTGCTGCCGACTGCCACCAACCCATCGCTGAATGATGTCACGTCCCTGGCATCGCGCAGTTCTATCGGCCGCCGTTCATTCTCTGCGGCACAACGCTCAGTGTTCGACCAGCCACCAGGTCAGCGTTCGGCCCGCCGACGACCAGGGGGCCAATGGCGTCGGTGCCGTCTGTTTCGACCACGCCCTCCTGACCAGCGATTTCTTGATCATGCAGGCGCGCTGTCTTTGCTGCGAATCAGTGGCCCTGTGCACCAACAGCTTTCGTGTGCGGCGTGTCCCGTGGGGGGATTGTTGCAGTCAATGGGTCAGGGTGCTAAAACGGTTCTTGTAAGTGACTGGTCGCCCGCCAGGGTGGCGGCCCGTGAGTGATATAGGAGGTGGCTTATCGAGTTCGAACCTTCGAATATTGCCAGTTCCATCGAACCCGTATCCAGCTGACGAGCGAGCGTTGACCCGCGTTACCTATGGTCATTGTCATCGAGCTCGTGTCCGAGGCTGTGGTGTTCCCGACCTTGCTGTTTGAACGATGTCGAGGAGGTGCCTATCGAGTTAGCTGATGGATTCCGTGGTCCCCACCCGATTCGTGGGTTGGAGACCTTGGAGACAACCACCGCAGAGTCGCCGAGAGGCGGCTGACCCTTGACCGCAGGTGGTGTCGCCCAGTGACTTTCCTGGGCGGCACCACCTTTGACAGCTACGACAAACGATTATTGCTGCGTCTAGGCCTCGACGAGCCGACGCCTGGCCGGATCGCCACCTCGTACCGAAGCGAAACCAAATACGCCGACATCGGGAGCGACAGCTCAATCGGGGGCGCGTTTGAGTGGTGGAGGCGCGAAGCGCCGTGTGATATCCCTCACGCAAAAAGTCTGATCATCCCTGGCCTTGCATCGTTGTTCACAAAACAAGCGATGGGTGATACCGAAAACTCTGTATCAACGTCAATTGCCGGTGCGCCAGCTGGGTACGATTGTCACAGATGAGCATTCAGATGCAAGTACTCGGCGCCGCGTTACGGCTCAAGAGGCTGTCGCGGACCGGTATTGCCGAGCAGGCTCGCCGGCACATCGACCGGCCCAAAGTCCCCGCGGAGCCGCCCGCCGCGATGTACGCCACGCATTCGGTGACGCGTCGGTGGCACGAGAACTTTCCGAGTTACTGCGTCACCGCACGCGATGTCACCTCGACCACCTCTGTGCTCTATCTCTACGGTGGGGGATATGTCAACGAGATCAGCACGCAGCATTGGCTCCTGATCCGACGCCTGGCCGACGCCGGGATGCGTGTCGAGGTACCGATCTACGGGCTGGCACCACGCTTCAACCATCACGACGCGCTTCCTTTCCTCCTGTCGGTGTACGAGCGGTGGACGACGGAGCATCCAGACACACCCCGGGCCTTGATCGGCGACTCCGCCGGCGGAGGACTGGCTTTGCTACTGGCACAGACTGTCCGGGATCGTGGCCTGTCCCCGATGAGCCGGTTGATCCTCATCTCTCCGTGGCTGGATCTGTCTCTGAGTAATCCCGATATCGCCGGCCTGGAGCGTCACGACCCGTGGCTGAACAGGATCTCGCTCGACATGGCTGCCCGGGCCTGGGTTCCCGACAGAGAACTCACCCACCCTTCGGTGAGTCCGCTCTACGGAGAGCTGGGAGGACTGGCACCGACCGAAGTGCACATCGGCACCCGCGACATGCTCTACCCCGACGCGTTACGATTTCATGCGCGGGCCACGGCCGCCGGGTCGGTGGTCGAACTGAACACCTGCCACGCGGGTCTGCACATCTATCCGTTGACGCCGACTCCCGAAGGTCGGGCGGCCACGCGTGCCATCATCGATTCCCTCCGAGCCGCATGATCGGCTTTCGGCGTAGCCACACGTAATCCGGGTTCGGTCGCACCGGACGTCCGCGCAGGCGGTTCAGCAGTGGCGACTGGTCCACCCGGCCCGCGGATATCTCGAGTTGCCGAATGACCCAGGCGCGCCAGGGCCGTACCGCAATCTGGTAGGCGCCGAGGTAGTCCGTGATCTCGTTGCTGAATGCGGTCTTGAATTGACCCACCCCGTGGCGCGGATGGGAGTCGTCGGCGATGGTCGCCGACGACGGTGTCCCATCGAGGTCGTACCGCTCGCATCCCTGCTCGCGGGCCCAGCGCATGATCTCCCATTGCAGGGCGTACGACGCTCGGCTTCCCCCCAACCCGCAGAAGTTGGGGTCACCTGGACGCTTCCGAACCGAGCCCGCGCCGAGATAGAGCGCGTTCGTGCCGAACGTTGCGACGAATGCGCCGACGACGACCTCACCGTCGTGCCGGGCAAGGAACAGTTGACCGTGACCGGAGGCCTCGTACCGTTGGAACAGGGCGGTCGAAGTCGCCAGATCAGGGATGGCGAACCGGCCTCCGCTGGTCGCGTCGAGCATCTCGTAGAGCACCCGACAATTGGCGTCGGTGGCCGGAACGCGATCCACGGTCGCACCCTCCTGGATTGCCCGCCGGATCGATTTGCGGGCCCGCTTCTTGAAACGGGCTTGAACATCCGCTTCAGAACCTCGCAAATCCACGATGACGGTGCTGTCGTCGAGCCAGGTCGGTACACGTGCAAACCCCTGTGCGCGAAGCAGTTTCTCATCGTCCGGGTTCGCTTTCAGTTGAGAACGGACCCGCACCGCGGTGATTCCGTTCCGCGCCCCGAATGCTGCCACTGCACGGGAGGCGCGAATCAGCTCGTGAACGTCGGCGACGGGGGGTCCCAACAACACCCACAGTGAGCCGGCGAACGGCACGTCCACCCGGAAGGCGGTCACCGCGAAGCGGTCAACCACCAGATAGACCGGCGTTGCGCCCTGCAGGACCATGCCATCGATGTTGGCGCTGCTGCGGTAGACGGTGCCCTCGTCCGGGCTCTGCAGGATCAGTTCGTCCCACCTACGGATCTCGTCCTCGGTGGCGAAACGCACCTCCGTTGACTCGCCGATTCGGGGTTCACGCACGGGGGGAGTCCGTCGCACGACCGTCACCGGGTCCACCTTTCCGAGCTGTCGGCAAACGTGGCCCCGTAACGGCGCGCGAGCATTTCGGCCTTGGGCGGGTGCACGTTCACCCGGGTGAGGTCGCCGTCGTAGTGCGCCAGTACGCGGGGATCCATGACCTTGCGCCACAATGGCGGGAATACAGCCAAAAGCACCATCAAGGCGTAGCCGGCAGGGAACTGCGGGGCATCGCTGCAACTGCGCAGGGTTTGGTACCGACGACCGGCGCGCGCGTGGTGGTCCGAGTGCCGCTGCAAGTTCAGCAAGACCAGGTTGCTGACCACATGATCGCCGTTCCAGCTGTGCTCAGGACGCACTTTCCCCAGCCTGCCGTCCGGGCCCGGCGCCCGCAGCAACCCGTAGTGCTCAATGTAATTCACCGCTTCGAGAACCAGCATGCCGATGAACGCCTGCAGTAAGAACCACGGCGCCACGGTCCAACCGAACACGACGACCACGGCGATGAGGAGGGTCAGGCTCACCGACCACGACTGCAGAATGTTGTTGCGCCAGTCCCAGAAACGGCGCCCTTGCCGGTTTAGTCGCGCCGCCTCCAGCTGTACTCCCGAGGTCAGGCCCCCGACCAGCGCACGTGGATAGAACTGCCACAAAGACTCGCCGAATCGCGCGCTCGCCGGGTCCATGGGCGTAGCGACCCGAACGTGGTGGCCGGCGTTGTGTTCCACGTAGAAGTGGCCGTAAAACGACGGTGCCAGCGCGATCTTCGCGAGACCCTGCTCGAGCTTCTCGTGTTTGTGGCCCAGCTCGTGCGCGACGTTTATCCCGATCGCTGCGCTCATTCCGAGTGTGATCGAAAGGCCCACACGCTCACCGGTTGTCATGGGCGCATATGCCAGGCACCAAAAGCCGAAGAACAACCCGGCGTACTGAAGTGGGACGAAAACGTACGTACACCGTCGGTAATACTTGTCCGCCGACAGCGCCCGCACAGCATTATCCGGCGGGCCATCGTGATCCGGCCCCCACAGCAAGTCGAGAAGCGGGACGACGACCAGCAGCAGGTAACCACCAAATCCCCAGAGCACACCGGACACACTGTGTGCGAGCAACCAGGCGAGGAAAGGACCCGCGGGCACAACGAGGCACAGCGGCCATAGGTAACGCTTCGAGTCCTTCCAGGGAGGAACATCCCTCACATCTGGGCCTTCGCCGTCACTGTTGTGCCGAGCGTGCGACAGCACAGAGTCGCCTCGGCTGCTGCGATCGTCACACGCATCCATCCCCGCGGATTCCTTCCGTGGCGCTGTAAAACTGACATGCGGCAACAACTCGATTTCCCAATATCAGGTATCGAGTGTGCCCGCGGGGGTCATGTTTTTCAGTCCGACTGAACCAGTTCACAAATGTATGTTCTCAATAGCCGTCGGTAACGTTACTCGGCGCTTGAGAGTTATTTCCAGTGAAAGATCGGAAGCCGGGGTATTCGGTTGTTACATTTTGCTTTTTGCGCAGCTATCGAGTAATGGAGTGAAGCGAAAAACATCAGACCATTAATAATGGCGCGGTGGCATTGGTGCAGAGTTGTGAGGGAGCGCGGTTTCAGCGTGCCGACGAGATGCTGTCGAGCCGATCTAGTTCAGGTGCAGTCAAAGTCAGGTCGGTAGATGCGAGCAGCGCATCGAGTTGTTCCGGGATGCGGGCACTGGCGATGGGTGCGACGATCGTCGGTTGCTGCCGCGTCCACGCGAGGGCAACGGTCGCGATGGCGACGTCGTGGGCCTGTGCGATGGTGTCGAGTTCGTCGACCACCGCGAGCCCGGCGGCGCTGAAGAATCGGCCGGCCAATGGCCCGCGATCGGTTCCCTCGAGGTCTGCTTCGGTTCGGTACTTGCCGGTGAGAAATCCACTGGCCAATGCCCAATAGGGAAATACGGCGAGGTCGAACTTCTCGGCGAGAGGCCTCATGCCTGCCTCGAAGCCCTCACGTGCCAGCAAACTGTAGTTGGGCTGCAGGGCAATGGGCTTGGTGAATCCGTTGTCCTCGCACACCGTCAGCCACTCGGCCACGCGCTCGGCGGAGTAATTCGAGATCCCGACATGGCGGACCTTTCCCGACTTGACCAGGGCATCAAACGCGGCGATCGTTTCGACCAGCGGTGTTTTCGGATCGTCGTAGTGCGCGAAGTAGAGGTCGATGTAGTCGGTGTTCAGGCGGGTCAGTGAGGCCTCCGCGGCCCGGGCCACGTTGTCTGGAGCCAGACCAAAGGCGTCCTCTCGCAGCCCGACTTTGGTCGCAAGTACAACGTCGTCACGCCGTTGCCGTTTCTGGAACCACTGGCCGAGGATTGTTTCCGAGTCACCGTCTGGCTTACCTGGCCGTGTGTAGCTGTCTGACGTGTCGATGAAATTGCCGCCTGCTGCAACGTAGCCGTCGAGCACCGAGAAGGAGGTTGCGGGGTCGCTGGTCCAGCCGAAGGTGTTGCCACCCAGGGTCAGTGGGTAGACATCGAGATCCGAGGTGCCGATACGCGTCATGTGTGTGTTCTCCGTTATTTGATGTGGTCGATCTGCGCGGGCATGGAGCGGGCTGCATCCAACGACTTACCGAGCTGTGCAGAGAATGGCACGCCGGCCTGCATCGCCGATCGAATGGGGTTCCGGCCTGGTAAGCGCCAAGAATTATGTTCTGAAATTTCAGAATATCATTGCCGCCAGTCGGGACATCGCGCCACACATTTGCAGCCTCGATCAAGCTGTTACCCGTCGTCGCGCGTTCCGGGGCCGGGTATTCGGGTAGCGCGCTACCCGTGACCGGGGACGGCGGCCCGAACACGATTGAGGACGCGCGTACCGCTCACGGGCGTCGCGGAAATCGAAGACGAGAGGAATGATCATGGCCAAGAAGTACAAGGTGACTTCAGGAGACACGTTGTCGGCATTGGCAAAGCGCTTCTATCGCGATGCCGGCCTGTTCGAGGTGATCGCGATCGCGAACAGCCTGCCCGATCCGGATGTCATCAGGATCGGCCAAATCCTGATGATCCCGGGACTGACCAAGAAGTACAAAGTGGTTGCCGGTGACACGCTCTCGGCATTGGCGGACACGTTCTACGGAGACAGCTCGATGTCCGAGCTGATCGCGGCAGCGAATCACATCTCCGATCGGGACTTCATCGAGGTCGGTCAAATACTCCGGATGCCGGATCTCGACCTCTGAACCGACGAGTTGCGTTCAGCTGCGAGGTGCCCGCGGTCTTCGCCGGCGGCTCTGTTCGAGGACGGTGCCCGTCAATGCGCCTCTCGGCGATAGGCCGCTCGTAGCGGCGGAGGGTAGGACCCGGGGCAATGAACCGGGCACCGTCGATTCCTTCAACTGCCGCCCCAGCACGGTTATTCCAACCGGACATGTATCGCATTTGGTGTCCTGCGTCACGGGCAGTCGAGTGCCGGCAGCCGGGCGACTGTGGTTTGCGTCCCTTCGACCCGGGGTATCGCTCGCTGATGAAACGGCTGGTTCCATCGCATACACGCTGCGTGAGCGTCTGTGGACCGGTCGACTTCAGACAGCGGACCGCACCTGCACGGGTGAGCGCGCGATGAGCCGATACGCCGGGCGTTCGGTCCCGGGTCCGGACGGCAGTGAAGGGATCACCGTGTCCGCCGTGGCCCGGTTTCTCGGTGCTGAACTGGTTGGCCGGCCGGGGGATGGTCGTGTGGTGGTTCGGGACGTCGGTGACGACTCGCGCACGCTGTCTCCGGGTGATGCCTATGTCGCCTTCAGTGGAGACCGATGGCATGGGCTGGAGTTCGAATTCGAAGCCCGGGCCGCCGGCGCGGTGGTGGTCATCAGCGATCGTCCCTCGGCGGTGCTGCCGAGTGTGATCGTGGAGGATCCGCGAGCGGTCGTCGGGCCGCTGTGTGCATGGTTTCATCACACCCGCACTGCCGACCTTCGAGTATTCGGAGTCACGGGTACCAACGGAAAGACCAGCACCGCACACTTTCTGGACGTCGGGCTCGAGGCCGCCGGAGAAACGGTCGGTTTGATCTCGGGCGCCCGGATCAGGGGACCCGGCTGCGATCTGGTCCCCGAACGCACGACACCCGAAGCGACGACACTGCACCGCACCCTGGCTCACTTTCGCCGGGAGGGAGTCACCGCCTGCGCGATGGAGATCTCTTCTCACGCCATCGATCAGCGTCGAATCGACGGCATCCGGTACCGGGCGATGGCCTTCACCAACCTGGGCCGTGACCACCTCGATTACCACGGCACGATGGAGAACTATTACGGCACCAAAGCGAGCATGTTCACTCCCGAGCGCACGGACCTCGCGGTGGTGAACGTCGATGATTCCTACGGTGCCCGCTTGGCGACCTCCGCAGCCACCGAGGTCTGGACGTGCGCGACCGGTGACCGCGCCGCTGACGTGTACGCCGACGGGATCATCTCGACCGCAACGGGTTCTGATTTCATGGCGTGGACGCCATATGGGAGGGCTCCGGTTCGGTTGCAGGCGTTGGGGCCGCATCAGGTCGGCAATGCGCTGGTCGCTCTGACCATGCTGATCGCAGAGGGCGTGGACATTGACGTTGCGGTGGAAGGCATCTCGTCGCTGCATGCGATACCCGGGCGGTGTGAGCCCGTCCACGCCGGCCAATCCTTCACCGCCATCGTCGATTACATGCACAACACTGCCGGACAACAAGCGCTGCTGCCGTATTTGAGGTCGCTGGCCACCGGTCGTCTCATCGTGGTGGCCGGCGCCACCGGGGGCCGCGATCGCGGCAAGCGGCGGCCGTTGGGCCGGTACGCCGCAAGCCAGGCCGACCTGCTCATCGTCACCGACGAAAGCCCGGAAGATGAAGACCCCGCAACCATCAGATCAGAGGTCCTGGCCGGTGCCCGCCAAGCCCATCATGCTCGCGTGGTCGAAGAACCCGACCGACGAACGGCCCTCGATCTGGCGGTGGCGGCCGCGGGGCCGGGCGATGTGCTGGTGGTGGCCGGCCGCGGGAGCGACACCATTCAACGGTTCGGCGCGAACACCGCCTATTTCGATGACCATGCGCAGCTCCACCACGCCATCGCCGGGAAGCGGTGATCCTCGAAAGATGGCTGTTTCGCACCGCTGTTTGGAGGAGAATGTCGAGAGGAACTCGGTAGCTCTACCACGATCGTGATCATCCGATAGCCACGTTCGAGCATGGGACCAGCGATGATCGTTGAAGTCATGTCGATGTTCGATGTTGCGTCGGGCGGCGAACCGCCCGGCCTGCTGCCCGCTCGTCAGCAGATGGCGGTCTCGCTGGGTTGGCACATCATTCTGGCCTGCTTCGGTGTGGCGTTTCCGTCCATGATCTACGTGGTTCACAGACGTGGCCTGGTGCGTGATGACCCGGTGGCCCTGGGCCTGGCCAAACGGTGGGCGAAGGTATCAGCGGTCCTGTTCGCCATCGGTGCGGTCTCCGGCACTGTTCTCAGTTTCGAGATGGGGTTGCTGTGGCCCGGCCTCATGGGTCGGTTCGGTGACGTTCTGGGGTTGCCATTCGCTTTCGAGGGACTCTCGTTTTTTGTGGAGGCGATCTTCCTGGGCATCTACCTCTATGGCTGGGATCGGATGCCACCACGCCGGCATTTGGCGATGCTCATCCCGATGGCGATAGCGGGCGTTGTCGGGACGTTCTGTGTTGTCTCGGTCAACGCATGGATGAACAATCCCACCGGTTTCCGGATCGTCGACGGAGTGGTCACCGACGTCAACCCGTGGCGCGCGATGTTCAATGACGGTGTTTGGCTGCAGTTCCTGCACATGTGGGTGGGCGCGTTCATGCTGGTCGGCCTGGTGGTGGCCGGTGTGTACGCCGCGGGGATGTTGCGCGGACGTACCGATCGGCACCACCGTCTGGGTTTCACGATCCCGTTCACCTTCGCGTCGGTTGCTGCGATCGCACAACCGTTCATCGGCCATTTCCTGGGTATGCGCGTCAACGACAGTCAACCGGCGAAACTTGCCGCATTCGAACTGTCGCCCACGCCCGAAGGACCCGCGCCGCTGCGCCTGGGCGGGTTGTGGATCGATGGGGAAGTGCGCTGGGCGTTGGCGATCCCGCGCCTCGGCTCGATCATCGCGCGCAATTCACTGGACGCTCCCGTCCCTGGGCTCGACCAGGTACCACCCGATGACCTGCCACCGGTCAATATCACGCACCTGGCGTTCCAGGCGATGGTTGGCATCGGAACGCTTTTGGCGCTCTCCGTGGTGCTCTACTGGCTGTTTCGCTGGCGAAAGAGCGACCTCCTCGACAACCGCTGGTTCCTGCGCTTCGCGGTGGTAGCCGGTCCGCTGTCCATCATTGCGCTCGAGTGCGGCTGGATAGCCACAGAGGTCGGTCGCCAACCGTGGACGGTATGGCAGATCCTCCGCACCACCGACGCCGCGAGTAGGAGTAGTGGGTTGTGGTGGAGTTACGGCGGAGTTCTGGTGATCTATCTCGGGATGACAATCGGCGCGTTCGTCGTCTTGCGATCGATGGCCAGACGTTGGCGGGCAGGTGAAAACGATCTGCCCAGCCCATACGGACCCGCAGTTCTGTCCGGAAGCGAAGGTGCGGACGACCCGGGCGAGGCCAAGGAAACAGTGCCGTGACACTCGCCGATGTGGTCGCTGTCGCGCTTTTCGTCGGAGTGATCGCCTACGCGCTCTTTGGTGGCGCCGACTTCGGTTCCGGCTTCTACGATCTCACCGCCGGCGGCAGTCGTGGCGGTAGCCAGTTGAGGACGTTGATCGACCACAGCATCGGACCGGTCTGGGAGGCTAACCATGTCTGGCTGATTTATGTGCTGGTGATCTGGTGGACCGCATTTCCAGCCGCGTTCGCGGATACGATGACAACACTGTTCATCCCGCTTGCTCTGGCTTTGGCGGGGATCGTGCTGCGTGGGGCGGCGTTTGCGTTCCGAAAATATGCGGAAACCCTGGCGCAGGCGCGATTGTTCGGCGCCATCTTTGCGGGCTCATCGCTGATCACCCCGTTCTTCCTCGGCGCCGTCGCCGGCAGTCTCGCCTCGGGTCGCGTACCTGCCGGTGGCTACGGGGACCGGATCAGTTCATGGGTCAATCCGACCTCGCTGATCGGCGGGGTCCTGGCCGTTACAACGTGCGCATTTCTCGCCGGTGTGTTTCTCACCGCGGACGCCGCCCGGGCTGGAATCGACGACCTCGCCGAGCAACTTCGTGCTCGGACCCTTGTGGTCGGTGTGGTCACGGGTGTGGTCGTCTTTGCCGGCCTCTATCCCATCCTGGAGGACGCGCCCACCCTCAGCGACGGACTACTCGGTGCCGCAGCACCCTTGTTGGTGTTGGCGGCCGTCGCCGGCTTGGCAACGGTGTATCTGCTCTATCGACGGAGATATTCGCTGGCCAGGCTCCCAGCTGCGTTGGCTGTCGGGTCGGTGGTCGCAGGCTGGGGTGTCGGACAATATCCGTGGATGCTCGTCGATGAGATCACCATCGACGAAGCTGCCGGTGCCGATGCCACGTTGGTCGGGCTCCTCATCGTTGTTGCGCTGGCCGCAGTCATCGTCGTACCCGCTCTCGCTTACCTGTTGTGGTTGACGCAGACACAACGTTGGACCGAACCCGAAGGCTGACACGCCGCGCGGAAGAACGGGGAGGTGGCTCTGGGCCGCGCGCCGGCGGGTTTCCTTCAACGTGGGGCTGGGTAGGAATCAGGTACGTGAAAACGCACGTGATGCCGCTCGTCCCGGTAATTCGATGCTGGAAGGTAGGGAGAGAAATTGGCTGAGAAGGACCGTGCAACACAAAGTACTGACTTGGAAAAAACGGTGGACGACCTGGAAGAAAAGCACGTCAGCGCCCCGGATCCAGAACAGAAGATAGACCCCTCATCTGCGACCCATGAGGGCACCGACGATATCGCCGACGATCGCGCCGGCAACAGCGAACCCCCGGACTGACTGCGTCCGTCGGCGGCCGATCCGGCTTGGGCTATCGCGGCCGTGCCAATACTCGATGCGCCGCAGCCTTGGCGACATCAGGTAGGACGGAATCGACGGCGGCCATGGTCTTCGACAGCAGCGAACTTGCCACGATCTTCCGCTGTCCGTCCTTGAGTGCCCGATATCCGGCTTGGGCAACCGCGGCGGGATCGTCTTTGTTGCTGCGCCCCAACAGGGTGTCGTCCAACCCGGCCCGATGGAAGAAGTTGGTCTCGGTCGGCCCGGGCATCAGGGCTGTGACCGTCACATTCGTGTCGCTGAGCTCGCTGTGGACGGCTTCGGCGAACGACTGGATGAACGACTTCGACGCGTTGTAGACGGCCTGGTAGGGCCCGGGCATCGTGGCGGAGATCGATGAGGTGATCAACAGTTCGCCTTCGTCGCGTTCGACAAAATCGTCGAGGATCAGTTTGGCGAGGTGCACCGTGGAACGGACATTGAGGTCGATGACCGACAGGAGGTCGTCGAGCTGGGCGTCGGTGAAGCTCTGACTGTGCCCGATGCCGGCGTTCAGCGCGGCAGCGGCAAGTGGTCTGCCGATCCCCTTGACGGTGCTGAACAGCTCGACGACCCCGTCTTCGGTTCGGAGATCGGCGATCACCGGCGTCACCTGGGTCGCGTCGGTTGTGAGTTGGTCGGCGGCGGTCTCGATCTTCGTGGTGTCGGACGTGATGATGAGGTCATAGCCGTCAGCAGCGAACAGTCGGGCGAGTTCGTAACCGATCCCGCTCGACGCGCCGGTGATCAGGGCCAGGGGCTTCGTGGAGCTGGTCGGCGTCATCGCGCTGCCTCCATCCGGGTCACGATGTCGGGCATACGGGACCTCCCTCGTGCTCAGGTGCAGGTGGGTTCAACCGACATACCCATAGGCGGCGAGCAGGAAACCTCTGCCCAGCCGGGACCGGCGCGAGGCACTGTGGACGCCGGACCTCCGGTGATGGCAGCTCACGTGTGACTGGTGAAGTGCGGTCTGTTGAGTTCCTTCTCGGGGGTGCGGCCCAACGCCCTCGCCGCGAATCGGCCGATGCCCAGCACCGCCCACGCCGTCACCTCATAAACAAGGAACAGCAAGTAGGACAGGGTGATGGCGACGACGGGCGTCAGCAATACCGGTAGCGCGACGACGGAGACCACCAGCACCAGCGGAGCATCGCGCCACCAACCTTCCAGCCCGCCGGTGCGGAACTGGGTGATCGAACCCCACCGCACGCCTGCCCACATCACCCAGCGATGCAGGAACGGGACGCCGTCCTCGCGCATCACGCGGCGGAATATTCCGTCGGCATCGCGCCAGGGAAAATCGGTCTTTCGTGCGCGCTCCGCCAGATGATCATGCAGAATCGCCGCCTGCGTGTAGCGACCGTAACGCGGCAAGAACCAGGCGAAAACTCTTGGTACGGAGGCAAAATCAGTCTGAAATCCGGATTCGACGCAGAAGTGCTCGCCGCGTCCACCCGTGTACTCGATGGCGCCGACCGTCTTCCAGAATTTCCAGGGATCTGAGTCGGTGATCAGCTCTCGCTCCTGGGCGGTCAGCTGACGGACCGTGATCGGCGTCGCCGGGGTCGAGGCCATGGTTCCACTGTGGCACCGTCCTTTTGTCGGCGCGGCGATTCGGTCTGATCCCGGACTCGACAAGTCTCGGTGATCGGGAACGCGGTCACGATCGGGTGCCGTCCAGTTCTACTGTCTGCGGGTGACGATCCGAAGCCAGACCTTTCCGCACCTCCTCGCACCAGGCACCATCGGCCCGATGACGGTTCCGAACCGGGTGGTTCTCCCGGCGATGGACATGAACCTGTGCGACGACGGGGAGATCGAACAGGGCGACATCGACCACTTCGTGGCCCGGGCAGCCGGCGGAACCGGGCTGATCATCACCGGCTGCTGCGCTGTTGCCTACCCGGTCGGGTGCGCGAGCACCAAGGAGCCGGGTCTGTCCGAGGATCGGTTCATTCCGGGACTCAAAGCACTGGCCGACGCCATCCATGCGACCGGCAGCAAGTTGTGTGTGCAGATGACGCACCACGGCAAGGTGGCACGAATCGACACGATCGACGAACGGCCGCTCCTGGTGGCCTCGACGCCGGATGCTCCGCGGGACATGTCCGCGTTGGCGGACAACACGCCCGAAGAGCTGAAGAAGATGGCTGCCGTATCCGGCGGCAAGCAGGCCACTTATCACGAGGCCACCCAGGACGACATCGACTGGCTGGTGCGCTGCTTCGCGGAGGCAGCGGGCCGGGTGCAGGCGGCCGGCGGTGACGCTGTCGAGATCCACTGCGCGCACGGCTACGTCCTCGGTGGGTTCTTGAGCCGCGCCGACAACAAGCGTACCGACGGCTACGGAGGGTCCCTCGAGAACCGGGCACGGTTGGCGTGCGAGGTCATTCGGGCGGTCAAGGCAGAGGTCGGGGACTCGCTGGCGATCATCGTTCGAGTTGCCGGACGAGAATTCGGTGAGGACGACGGTCTGACCACCGAGGAGGCCTCGCAGGCTTCTGCGTTGTTCGAAGCGGCAGGCGCCGACGCCATCCATGTCACCGGCTGGGGCCGTAACCCGTTCTCCAACTTCACCGATGGGCCGCTGCCGGACAAGGTGGGCGCCTACACGGACCTGGCGGGTGAGGTGAAAAAGGCCGTGTCGGTTCCGGTGATCGCCGTGGGTCGCGTGCTTCCCGAGGTCGGCGAGAAAGCGCTGGCGGACGGTAAGGCCGATTTCGCTGCGATGGGCCGACAGTTGCTGGCCGACCCGGATCTGGTGTCCAAGCTGAAGGCCGGTCTGCCCGAGCGTATCCGTCCCTGCATCAATTGTTATGTCTGCGTTCAGGAAAACTTCTGGGACGGCACGCCACTGTGTGCGGTCAACCCGGCACTGGGCAACGAGACCTTGCTCCCGTTCGTGCGAACGGCCACATCCAAGCATGTGGTTGTCGTCGGAGCGGGTCCGGGCGGCCTCGAGGTCGCCCGCGTGGCCACTGAACGTGGACACCGGGTCACGTTGCTGGACAAGTCCGATCGTCTCGGCGGAACCCTGTGGTTCTCGAGCCTGACGACGCCGGACAACCAGCGCCTGCTGAGGTGGCTGAAGGTGGAGGTAGAGCGCCTCGGCGTCGATATCCGTTTGAAGACCGAGGCCACGGTGGCGTCAATCCAGGCACTCGATCCGGACGTCGTTGTCCTGGCCACCGGCGCTGTCCGTGACCGACCCGGGGTCCCCGGCGGCGATCTGCCACACGTACATACCGGGGATACCCTGCGTGCGTTGATGACCGGGTCCGGTGACGTCTCCCAGGTGCCGTGGTTCCTGCGGACCATGGGCCGGCTGGGCAAACTTTCTGGCATCACCAAGAGCCCCGCGGCGATCAGGACCGTCACCCGCAAGATCCTGCCGATGGGCCGGGACGTCGTGGTGATCGGCGGTTCCCTGGTCGGACTGGAACTTTCGGAGTTCCTCGCCGACCGGGGCCGGAACGTCACGCTGCTCGAAGAAGGGGCACAACTGGGCGTACCGATGGCGATGCCCCGGCGTTGGACCGCTGTTCGGCACGCGAACGAAATGGGCGTGACGATCCACCGCAACGCCTCGGTACAGCGGATCACGAAGGCGTACGTCGAGTTCCGCGTCGGTGACAAGACGATGACGGCACCGGCCGACATGGTTGTCGTGGCTTCGGGCGTCTCGGCGAAGGCGCCACTTGCCGACGCACTGGTCGGTTCGGTACCTGACGTGCACGTCGTCGGTGACGCGATGAGTGTCGACTACATCGAGGGCGCGATGCACACCGCATGGAAGGTCGCGACAGCCCTGTAACCCCGATGATGTGCCCTTCTGGCGGCGCCCACCTGGGCTTTTGTTCGCCAGAAGGGCACATTTTCGGAGTCATGTCTGCGCTGAGCCTTCGTACTCCAGCTGCTCGATCAGGCCCGACTTGGAGAACGACGTGATCTCGAGATACTGCTCAGCACTGCGCGCGGCCTGCTTGTTCCAGTCCACGTTCAGACTGTCCACGGCGTAGGTCGACTGTCGTCGTCTTTGCAGCCGTGGTGGTCTTCGAGTCGTCCTCACCTCCGCCACCGACGATGCCCACGATAATCAGCAACACCACGACTCCAGCAACAATCCAGGGCCACTTCTTTGCCTTCTTCGGCGCAGACGGCGGTGGTATCAGGTAGCCGGGCTGTGAATACTCCGGCGGCGGTGGGGGCGGAGCGGGTGGCACGGACATGGCTATTCCTTCATTGAGGTTGATCGTCTCGTGTTCGAGTACGAAAGTGACCCCGCCGGCGGCACCTTGATCGGGCCGCGGCCGAAACGAGCTTGTTGCTGTGGTTTTCAGACACCGGTCAGGAGAGGTGGTGTTGACACTCTCATCGGCCTTCGATGATGCCGACAGCTTCCGTCGTGTACGAGTGAAGTTTCGTGCCGATATCCTCCGAATAGACCACAAGCGCCGAGCGCGGACCGTCTGGACTGGGACTTCTTCGGTGGTTTCTTCGGATGTGTCTGCAATCATGTGGCCATGGCACTTTTCAAGCAAGACGATCCCGAAACTGCAGCCCAAAAGGCTCGCATAAAAGCACAACGCAACGCCGATAGGCAGGCGCATGAAGCCAAAGAGGCGCAGCAGCGAAAGGATGACGCGTTCAAAGCATCTCCGCAGGGACAGGCGCGAAGCGCCTATGCGCGAGGCGATTCCCTATTCCAGCTGTCTTTGGACATCACCGACATCACCGGAACTATCGCAACAATGGCGGCGCCAGTCAGCCCTGCCGGCGCCTACAGCAGTCGGCAAGACTATTCTCCGACTGATTCGCTGAATGCGATCCACAGCGAGGGATGGAACCTGCACTCGTTTTCCACGACATTTGTGCAGACCGCAGAGGTCTCGCGAGACAAGTTCCTCTCCTCAGGTCAGCAAACCGCGATCAGCGGAAAGATTGTCGGGACGTACGTTTTCGCCCGAGTTGTTGCGCCGAGCAACTGACCTTCCGGCAGCGCTGTTACTGCCCATAGGTGTACCGCAGGTTGCGTTGATCGACGTGCCGATGCGCTGACACATGGGCCGGAACCGGCGGTCGTCGGGTGCTGGCGGCTCGACGAGCAGCGTCCACCGCAGGTTCGTCCCGCCGGCGCCGGCGGGCAAGTCGAATGCAATCTGTGCATCCGGGGCCGCTTGGGCCACAGGGATGACCAGACCACACGTGCGGGCCGGTCGGCTTCGAGCACGACGAGTGGTATCTCGTGCGTCAGGAGGTGCAGACACGATCGACACGGTTGACGGTATGGGTCGACGGGGTCGTGACCTTCGTGTTTCCGTTCATCCAGGTTCGCAGCAAATTGTTTCGCTGTAAGGGATCTAAGAAAATAACCGTCCTGCAACAGCGTCTTCGGCTTGGCACGCGATGATGCGCGGAATCGCCAGGTTCCGCCTACCTGCGGGCGCGCTGCTCGGATCCATCGCCCGGAGCGCATCGGGTTATCGATTCCGTCGCGTTGTTTCGAGTCTCGCAATTTCGCGACCGATGATTAATCGCACGCGTAGTGTCGACTCGGATCGCAAATGGTCGCCTTTCAGCAACGAGCCGAGGCCAATTTGCGTGCCGCGAAAGACCGAGGACCGGATCGGCGTCACGATCGGAGGTCGCGATGCGTTCAGACCCTGCGAGGTCGTGGCCGTCGCTGACTTCTGACCCTGGCCACGGTCTCTCATTCGCACGGTCGGTAGATCGCGGGATTCGCCCCGCTCCGAGGGGCTTTCGTTGTCATCGCACCCGTAACCCCGCTAGTTCTGATATCGCCCGAACGATTCAGTCCTATTCGCATCTTCTCGCGCACACCAGAGGTCCCCACGAACGCTGATCGACAACAGGCACACGGAGGTATGTCCGATGACATCGACGACGCTGGCCGAGGCGGCAAACATCAACAGCGGCGACACCGCGTGGGTGCTGGTGTGTGCGGCTCTCGTGCTGTTCATGACACCGGGCCTTGCTTTCTTCTATGCCGGCATGGTCAGTCGACGCAACACCTTGGTGATGCTGCAGCAGAACATGGTGGCGCTCGGTGTCATCACTCTGACCTGGTTCCTCTTCGGCTACACGCTGGCGTTCGGTAACGATCGGGCCAACGGGTTCATCGCCGACTTCAGCTTCGTCGCACTCAAGGACATCGCCGAGGCACCCGACCCGGACCTGCACGTGGTGACCACGACCGTCGCGATTCCGACCCTGGCGTTCTTTGCCTATCAGATGATGTTCGCGATCATCACTCCCATTCTGGCCACGGGTGCGGTCGCCAGTCGGCTCAAGCCCCTCGGCTGGATCGTGTTCATCGGCATCTGGTCGGTCATCGTGTATGCCCCGGTCGCCCACTGGTTGTGGGCGCCGGCGGGTTGGCTGACAAAGCGCGGGGCCCAGGACTGGGCCGGTGGCATAGTCGTTCACT
Organism: Williamsia sp. z34; assembly: GCF_059553395.1. Lineage (NCBI taxonomy): Bacteria > Bacillati > Actinomycetota > Actinomycetes > Mycobacteriales > Nocardiaceae > Williamsia > Williamsia sp. z34. The sequence continues at coordinate 731,393 of NZ_JCANWW010000001.1, forward strand.
CATCGGCGGGCGCGGCCGCACTGGCGTTGCTGCTCGTTCTCGGACGGCGAAAGGTGTGGCCAGACAGGGCGCCCTTGCCCCACTCGATCCCACTCGTCATCGTCGGCGCGGGCATCCTCTGGTTCGGCTGGTTCGGATTCAATGCCGGAGATGGATTGCAGGCCAACGGAGTTGCGGCTCAGGCGTTGGTCAACACGCAGGTGGCGGCGGCAGCTGCGATGGTGGTGTGGCTGGTGATGGAGCGATTCCGTGAGGGTCACGCAACTGTGCTCGGCGGAGTGACCGGTGCGGTGGGAGGCCTGGCAACCATCACGCCCGCAGCCGGTTACGTCAATACCTGGTCGGCTGCCGTCATCGGAGTGCTCGCCGGCATCATCTGTCATTTCGCACTCGGACTCAAGAAACTGATCCGCGTGGACGACGCACTCGACGTACTCGCAGTCCACTTCATCGGCGGCATCCTGGGCACTCTGCTCGTCGGGTTCTTCGGTGAGAAAGCGATCAATGCAATCGGTCGCGACGGCGTCTTCCACGGCGGCGGGTGGGGGCTTCTGGGTGAACAGGTGCTCGCCCTTGCCTCGGTCATCGCCTTCGCGTTTGTCCTCAGTCTCGTGATCGCACTTGCCGTCGACAAGACCATCGGACTGCGTGCCAACCCCGACGACGAAGAACATCTAGATGCCACCCAGCAGGGAATGTCGGCGTACACGGAGGATCCGGTCCTTCCGATCCCGACCGGTGACGCTGCCGCCCGACCGATCCCGGCGCCACCGGCCGCCGTTGCCGGCGAGGGGCTCTATCTCGTGACCGCAGTCATCACTTCGGCCGGTACCGAAGGGGTGGAGCAGGAGGTACTCGCCGCCGGGGCACGTCGAGCCGTGGTCTCGGAGGTGTTCGTCACCACGGCGGGCCCGGTCGATCACATGGTTCGGGGGCAATCCCGCCGGGTGACGATGACGCCGCGCGTCCGGGTCGAGATCTTGACACCCGCTCAGTCGCTCACCGAGGTACAGAAGTCGTTGTCGGACCTCGGTGACGGTCTCGTCGAGATGCTCGTTCTGCCGGTCTCAGATGTGCAGGGACCCGTACCTCGATGAGCAACTGATCCGGAACCGAAATTTTGTTGCGGTGACAGCGAATTCCGCAGTGGGGGAGAGATGGTCGTGGATCTGACCAAAAGAAGTTGCTTGTCCGCCATCTCGGTGGTGGTGCTCGTCGTCGCGGGTTTGCTCGTGGCGGTTCCGGGGAGCGGTGGCGCCGCGCCGCCCGCCTGGCGGTACACGATGGTGGCGTTCAGCAACACCAGCGACCGCGACTTGGACGTGTACGAATCCGGGGATGCCACCGACTTCGCACCCGTCCGAAGGTCAGCGTTTCGGCCCCCGTCCGGGGTGGTGCGTGACCCGAGCATCTTCCGGCACACCGACGGGTTGTACTACCTCACCTACACCACGATCGACGGCGCAAATATCGGTTTCGCGCGCAGCAGTGACCGCATCAACTGGACGTTCATGGCGTCCTATCCGGTCCCGTTTTGCTGCGCCCTCCTGCCGGGTACCGGAGCCGGTACCGGTCCTCCGAGCCCGCCGGGCTCCTCGGGGTCGGCCGGGTTCGAGGACGGGCCGTCGTTGTCGCCGTTCACCACGAAGGCCTGGGCTCCCGAATGGTTCGTGGACGGCGACCGGGTCAACGTCATCTTGTCGATGTCGACGGGTGGAGGGTTCGTGCCGTATCTGATGACGGCTCTGGAGCCGTCGCTCAGGTTGTGGGGCCTGCCAACCCCGATCGCGGGGATCGGGGCCGACCACGTCGACACCACCGTGGTGAAGGTGGGATCGAGCTATCACGCATTCACCAAGAACGAGACGAAGAAGGTCGTCGAACATGCAGTCGCGCCGGCGCTGGCGGGCCCGTATTCATTCGTTCGGCCCGGCGCGTGGGGCTCACGGGTGGAGGGCCCGGCCGTTGTCCGATTACCGGACGGCAACTGGCGGATCTACCTCGACGCCTATGCCGAAGGAAAGTACGTCTACTCCGACAGCGCCGATGGGCTGCAAACCTGGTCGGCGCTCAAAGAGCTTCCGGGCCTTTCCGGGGATGTACGCCATGCCGGTGTGATCAGAGAGCCGACGTGACGAGCCGTCGCCGTGATCAGCCGACGCTGACGCCGCGGTTGTCCAGCCAGACCTGGGGATCGACCTTGGTGCCGTCTTTTTCCCAGACCTCGTAATGCAGGTGCGGGCCGGTAGAATGCCCGCGATTGCCGACGGTGCCGATCTGCTCGCCGGCCCGGACCTGCTGGCCGGGCGTTACGTAGCTTTCGTCGACATGCCCGAAGACGCCGATGGTGCCGTCGTCTTGCTGGACCCGGATCCACTGTCCGAAGCCGTCTGCGGGTCCGGACTCGAGAACTGTCCCATCAGTGACCGCATAAACCGGCGTGCCGATGTCGTTGGCGATGTCCAGGCCGTAGTGGGTGGTGCCCCACCGAGCGCCGTAACCCGAGGTCACGGTACCCGTGGTCGGTGTCGAGGTGGCTCCGATGCCCGGGGTGGACAGGTGGGGCAACAGATCGCGCACGATGTCGTCGATGGGTGCCGGCAGCGCCACATCCGAGGGCAGCGCGGCCAGGGTTGCGGAAACCTCGGGCAGCGCGGCAATCGCCTCGAGGTTGATCGGGGAGGCCGGAGCCTCTGCGGCGGCGGCCTGGGAGGCTCCACCGACGCTCAGTCCGATGGCGCCGGCCACAGCCAGCGCTCCAGCTGTTGCGCTCACCGGTCCGACGGTGGTTCTGGGGGCCCGATGCTGACCACCTCGGCCGTTGTGCGACGCGGAGTCCACAAGCAGCATGGTCGCGGGCAGAGAGGAGGCCTGGGCATTCAGTCGGTGGCGGGGCACAAATATGTCCGTTTCGTAAGAGGTAACTTTTTGGTATCAGCGAGGACACGGAAAGGTTACTGGTGCCACCGGCGGTTGTCCAAAGCGGGGGTGCGAGAGGTGGGTGCCGCGAGTGCTGGGACAGCGGGTTTGTGGTCACGGCAATACGCCCCGTCCCGAACGATTCGGGACGGGGCGCGCTACCGATAGTGATCAGGAAGTAACCGCGGCTGCCAGCCGACCAAGCGTGTCGGTCAGCTGATCCTTGGTGACGAGCGGGAACTTCACCTGTTCGAGCAACTTCTTATCGGTGACCTTCGACCAATCGTAGGTATGGCGAACCAGTGTCTCGTTGGGTCCCTGAGACTCCAATTCCCACAGCCACTCCCACCCGGGAGGTTCCGTTCCTGCCGGCGCGGTCTTCCAGGCCAGCAGCTTGTCCTTCGCGTAACCGGACACGTGGTTGTCGGTTTTGTACTCACCGCCCATGTGATCGCCCTGCATGTTCATCGTGAACACGTCGCCGACCTTCTGGATCCGGTCGGCGTGTTCGACCCCGCGGATGAATCCGGAACCGTCGAGTTCCTGGTGTCGTTCGGGATTGGAGAGGACGTCGAAAACCGCGTCGACGGGCGCGTCGATGGTGCGTTCGACTGTGATCTTTGTGTTGTCACTCATCCCTCCACCCTGCCCAAAATTTGTCGTCTTGGCAACGTTGCTCCGCGCTGCCGAGGTGAATTGCCTTGTCACGCGCCGTTTATCAAGTAGAGGTGGGACGCCATGGCTGCACGATGAAGTGGTCCTGTGCGGCGAAATATGCTGCAAACCCGATATTTTGGGTGCTATGGACAAGAGCATCAGGCCGAGCGGCGACGCACCCACGTCGCTGCCGTGTGCAACACCACGCCGAATGCGAGGAGGATCCCACCGAACAACCACACCTGACCGCTCTGCTGGGTGAGAAGTAGCACGCACGAGGCCACCCCTAGTATCGGTATGACCGTCGGGACGCGAAAATGTTTGTGCTCCACTCGATCACGGCGGAGCACCAGGACGGCGATGTTCGTCGAGATGAAGACGAAGAGCAGCAGCAACACCACGGTCTCGGCCAAGGTCGACAGGTCGCCGGTGAGGGTGAGCAGCATGGCCACCAGCGTCGTCGCGGCGATCGCCGCCCATGGGGTGCGGCGGTTGGGCAAAACCTTTCCCAACATGCTGGGTAACAGCTTGTTCTCGGCCATCCCGAAGGCCAGGCGGCTCGCCATGATCATCGTGAGCAGCGCGCCGTTGGCGACCGCGATGAGCGCGATGAGGCTGAAAACCCAGTCGGGGATGTTGACCCCTGACTCTCTGACCACCGCGAGTAGGGGTCCGGAAGACGCCGACAAGTCGTTGGGCGACAGTGCGATCGAACTCGCGAGCCCGACCAGAACGTACACAAGTCCTGCCGTGGCCAGCGATCCGAACAGAGCCAGGGGATATACCCGGCTCGGGTTGCGGATCTCTTCGGCGACATTGGCAGAGGTCTCGAACCCGACGAACGAGTAGTAGGCGATGATGGCACCGCTGAGGACGGCCAGAGCGGGGGTTGACCCGTCCGGGAACTCGCCGACCCTGGATACGTCACCTTTGCCGCCGCCGAGCATGATCGCGACCACGATGATCACGATCAGCAGACCGCTGAGTTCGACGATCGTCATCACGACGTTGCTCTTCACCGACTCGCTGATACCCCGGGCATTGAGGCAGGCCACCAGCGCGAGGAACACCATGGCTGCAGGGACCGCCGGCACGTCGATGAACGTGCCCAAATACTCACCAGAGAAGGCCAGGGCGAGTCCGGCTGCGCTGGTGACCCCGGCAGCCAACATGCAGTACCCGACGAGGAACGACACGATCGGCCGTTTGAATGCCCGCGCGGCAAAAATCGCCGCGCCGCCGGCCTGCGGATATTTGGTGACCAATTCCGCGTAGGAGCCGGCGGTGAGCAGTGCGAGCAGGAGTGCGACCACGAGCGGCGCCCAGAGCGCGCCGCCCACCTCGTCGGAAAGCACCCCCATCAGCGCATAGATGCCCGCACCGAGCACGTCGCCCAAGATGAACAGAAAGAGCAGCGGACCGGTTATCTTCCGCTTCAGTTTTGAGCCGGGCTCATCGCCTGTTGCTTGTGTTCCCGAATCGGCTTCGGCCGTCATTCACATCTCCTGGTTGCAGGCCCGAAAGCACTGCTGGTCACTCCCGGAGAGGATCGTCTGTGCTTTCAGGTGTTCTTCGCCGGTAGACATAGCCAGTTGGCCGAGAATGGAAACCTCTGCCCGTGCCGCCGCCGGGAGCGCCGCGGTCCCGAATTCAGGTCGATGCGGTCAACTGTCGGCGGATGCGGACGGTCACGGTGCGCAGAAGGCGCGCCGAGCCGCGGCGGCGAGGGCGGCTTTTCGTCGTTCGTGGACCGCCGTCGGTTCGTCTGTGTCGGCGACATGAACGATCGCGGCCTGGGCCCAGGTCGCGGCGAGAGAGATGGTCATTGCCCACATGTCTTGTGGCGCGATGTCTTTGACCAACAAGCCGCGCTCTTGTGCGTCCGCGAGTGCCGCGAGGTTGTCTCGATCGTGGTCACCTCGGTGGCCGAACAGGGCACCGGTCGGAGTGCGCTCCAATCGTGCCCACGTCAGCAAGCGGACCAGGTCTGGGTCACCGAGGTACATGTCGTACAGCGCTGTCACATAGCCGGGGAGATCGGTTGCGTCGAAGGGGACGGTGGAAACGTCGACGTCGACCCGATGGTCGAAAACTGCGTCGAACAATTGCTCTTTACTGCCGAAATAGCTATAAATCTGGGCTTTGTTGATCGAAGCACCTGCTGCGATCCGGTCCACCCGTGCTCCCGCAATACCGTAGTGCGCGAACTCGGTCGTTCCTGCCGCGAGTATCCGCACTTTTGTGGCCGCTGCGTCTCCCATCTGCCCAGCGTATCGGCAAACCAACCGGTTGGTTGCATTTTATCCGGCGTCGTCTACAGTAAGTATCCAACTAGTTGGTTGGAAATGAAGGCCGAAGGAGTCGAATGAGACCGACAACCGGATATCGAGCACTTTCCGCAGGATCGTCACTGGAACGGTGGGACTTCGAGCGGCGCGAACTACGTGCACGTGACGTGGCGGTGCAGGTCACGCACTGCGGGGTGTGCCACAGCGATCTGCACGCGATGAATGATCCGGCAGGCAGTTTCCCCGTCACGCCCGGCCACGAGTTCGTTGGTGTGGTGACCGCGGTTGGCGATGCCGTCACCGGGTTCGCGATAGGCGACCCCGTGGCGGTCGGCAACATCGTCGATTCCTGCGGTCGGTGCGATATGTGCGGGGTAGGTCAAGAGAACTTCTGTCGCGAGTTTCCGACACTTACCTACGGCGGACGTGATCGCCTCGACGGAACGACCACACTCGGAGCATATTCGAGTGAATACGTCGTCGACCATCACTTCGTCTACCACCGCCCGCCCGGTCTCGATCCCGCTGCTGTCGCGCCGCTGATGTGTGCGGGGATCACGGTGTGGGAACCGTTGCGGCGCTGGGACGTCGGGCCAGGAGTACGCGTGGGCGTCGCTGGAATCGGCGGTCTCGGTCACCTCGCTGTGAAGTTCGCGCACGCACTCGGCGCCGAGGTGACGGTGTTCACGACGTCGGCAGAGAAAGCTGATCAGGCCAAGGCGCTGGGTGCGGATTCCACAGTCCTGTCCACCGACCAGAGCGCCATGGAGGCACAACTCGGGACGCTCGACCTGATTATCGACTGCATACCCGTCGCGCACGAACTTGCTCCCTACCTGAGATGCCTCGCCCTGGATGGAACGCTGTGCTCGGTTGGTTTCCTGGGACCCATCTCAGTAGACACGCTCGAACTTCTCGGAGGCCGCAAGTCGCTGAGTTCGGCCGGCAGCGGGGGACACCGGTATACCCAGGACATGCTCGACTTTTGCGGTGAGCACGACATCACCGCCGACGTCGAGGTGATGCCATCGGCCGCGGTGCAGATCGCTCTCGAACGCCTCGCAAGTGGCGACGTTCGGTATCGCTTCGTACTCGACATGAGCGACCTGCGCTGAGACCGCGGACGTCAGAAGTGCCGAAATGCACTCAACAACCGGCATTTTGATGCGTCCAGGGTGACCGCCGGCGTCACGCGTTGCTGACGTGCTGCGCTCGGGCCAGATTGAGCACGAGCTCTTCGCGGGTCTGCCCTGTGTCGTGAAAGTTCCACATCGGTGTTCCGGGTGCAGAGCGCCAGGATTCGCGCAGTGGGCTGTTGTCAACAGTGTCGAAGCCGAACTCGTCGTACAGCCGCGTGACGAGCTCAACGGCTTCGGGGTAGTCGCTGGAGACGGCCAACGCCATGCGGTCGGGGGCACCGGTGGGGCGTGCGAACTTCAGCAGGCTCGGTGCTTGGATGTGGGTGAAGGCCTTCGCGACCTTCGATGTGGGCAGCTGTTCTTGCCGCAGCTCGTGAATCGTCTTCTGACCGGAATCGATGACGGGGAAGTGGCCGTCGCGCCAGGCCATGTAGTTGTTCGTGTCCAGCACAATCTTTCCGGCGAGTTCATCGACGGGCATGTTGTTGACCAGCGTCAGCGGCACGGCGACGACGGCGAAATCGCCTGCCGCTGCGGCCTCGTCCGCGCGTGCGGCACGGGCCGCTGGTCCCAGATCGGCGATAAGATCTGTAAGCGTCTCCGGTCCACGCGAGTTGGCGATGACAACCGTGTAGCCGTGAGCGATTGCGGCGCGGGCGATCTGGCTTCCGACTTCTCCTGCGCCGATTATCCCGATGGTCGTCACAGCTGGCTCGTTACAGTGTGTTCCGCACCCGAGGCGGGCAGCCCGGCCGAAGCCAGTAGTGAAAGCTTCTCCGCAGCAGGGGAACCGGCGTCCGGGTGATACACGACCAGCATGAGGTCCTCGGTTCCGCTGATGGCGAGCCGTTCACGGTTGAGTGTCATCTCACCGACCTGGGGATGATCGATTCGGACGGGCACCCCACGCTGTCCCCGGACTTCGTGCCGGGCCCAGAGCCGGCGGAACCTCGGGCTCGCCAGCGACAGCTCGCCGGTGAGCTCGATGAACCGAGTGTCATCGACGTCGTTGCCGACGGCCTGCCGCAGGTTCGCGATGAAGCACTCTGTGACGGATTCCCATTCCGGGTGCAGGGCCTGCTCTGCGGGGTCGAGGAACATGTCTCGCAGCTGATTTCCTCCCACGGTAAGGCCGGGCGAAAGGGCTTGCGCGAGGCTGTTCGAGGCGACGATGTCGAAGTACCGATCCTCGATGAACGCGGGCTGCACCAGTGAATGCAGCAGTTTGAGTACACCGGCCGGCGGCGTCACCGAACGCTTGCGGCGCTTGCGGCGGCGCGGTACCTCCGCCACCAGCGTCATCAGGTGGGCCAGATGCTCGTCGTCGAGTTGCAGTACGCGTGCGATCGACTCGAGCACTTGTAGTGAGGGGTTGCGGTCGCGTCCTCGTTCCAGTCGCAGGTAGTAGTCGGCGCTGATGCCGGCAAGCATGGCGACTTCCTCCCGCCGCAGCCCTGGCACGCGTCGTACACCGCCGTCGGGAATGCCTGCCTGCTGGGGCGTCACCAATTCACGTCGGGCACGCAGGTACGCGCCGAGAGCATTTGTTGTTTCACTCATACGGATCAGCATAGGTCGGTGAGACACAGTCAGCGGGGGTCCTGCGACACCCTGGGCACGACGGGACTCTGGTCGAAGGACCTGTCCGCGCATAACTTTCGAGGAGTCAGTTCGGGCGGCTTGCCCGGCCTTGCTTCGCCCAGAAAGGAATCCAATGTCTTTTGACTCCCGCGAGTTCTACACGAGCTATATCGAGGCGCTCAACGCTCATCGGTTCGACCGTATGCACGAGTTCGTTCACGATCACGTGACGTTGCAGAGCGAATCGGGCTCCCGAGACGCTCTCGTCGCCGACCTGAACGGAATAGTTGGAGCTGTTCCTGACTTCCACTGGGAGGTAAGAGAACTCGTTGCCTATGGCGACCGGCTGGCTGCACGTCTGAACAACACGGGCACTCCTGTGAAGGAATGGCTCGGCGTCGCACCCACCGGAAAGTCCATCGAACTCGCCGAGTTCGCGATCTACACAATCCGCGACGGGAAGTTTCTGCACATGTCGGCGCTGCACGATGCCGGCGCTCTGCGCACCCAGCTCGCCGCCTGACCACACCACGCAACTGATATCGAAAAGGGAAAACATGACCGTCACTTTGATTACCGGCGCCAACAAGGGCATTGGGTTCGAAACCTTGATGTTCTGGTGAACAATGCGGGCATCCTGGAGACCGAGCTCGACGGATCTGCGGCACTACGAGCGTTCGACACGAACGCGGTCGGCATCGTGCGAGTGACCGAGGCGGCCCTGCCGCTACTTCGCAGGTCGTCCAACCCCACCGTGGTCACCGTATCCAGCAGCGCTGGATCGTTCTGGGCGGTGAACAACCCTGAGCGGGCGGAGTTCAACCTGCCTCTCGCGCTTTACTCGGCGTCCAAATCTGCCGCGACCATGCTGACAGTGCAATACGCCAAGTGGCAACCGGTCATCAAGTTCAATGCCGTCGAGCCGGGACCCACCGCAACGGACTTGACCGCCGCCTTCGGGATCGGGCGGCCGGCTGACGAGAGCGCAAGGGTTGTCGTGCGTTGGGCGAGACTCGGACCGGAAGGCCCTACCGGGACGTCCCAGGACGAGGCGGGCACATTGCCCTGGTAAGCCTCACGAGGAGTACATCAACTGGTAGGGCCTCGAGTACCTGCGATAGCTGTGTCAGTGAGCGGTGCGGGGCCGATCGTCCGTCGACGGGAAGCGTCCGGCTGGTTACCCCGCGCGTAGAGCGCGGTGCGGGCCCGGTCAGTCGAGGATCGCTGTGGCCTCGACTTCCACGAGTACGTCGGGTTCGAAGAGGTAGTCGACTCCGATCAATGAGGCGGGTGGCATCGGAAGTGGCAGTCCGATGTCAGCAGCGACGCGTCCGATGCCGGCCATGAGCTGGGTGATCTTTTCCGGCGTCCAGTCGGTGACATAGAACGTCAGTCTGAGTACATCGGCGAACGTGGCACCTGCGCCGGCCAGTCCGGTCGAAGTGTTGCGCAGAGCCTGCGCGACCTGTCCGGCCAGGTCGTCTGGGGCCACGGGTGTTCCATTGGCCAAGCGCGCAATCTGACCACTGACGTGCACGTGGCGCGACCCCGTACCCACCGCGACGTGGTGGTAGGGGGTGGGTTGCGTCATGCCTTCGGGGGTGGAGTAGTTGACGGACAAGCAATCCCGACCGTCACTCAGAAGTCGCTCACCGCAACATTGCGCAAGCTCGAGCGGAACGGAATCATCGAAAGGAACCTACTCAGTTCGCGCCCGGTCGCAGTTGAGTACCGGATTACCCCGCTGGGAAAGACGCTCCGGCCACCGGTCGACGTGATCCTTCAATGGGCTGCTGCGCACATGCCTGACATCGACCGAGCTCGCTCGAAGTTCGACACTGCCGAGGAGGGCAATTCGTAACGTGCGGTAACCGTTTCGCAGGAGCGGTTATCGACTTCGTGAGCGCGGCAGGTCCCTATCGGGTGGGTTGTGGGGGTGAGGGTAAGCGCTCATACCTCGGCGACGGTGCCGCAGATGCCACATTCCTCGAACTGACGACGCTTCCAGCGTGCGATCGGAACGAAGAACAGCGTGAATTGTTTGAATTGCCTCATGCGTGTCCACTGCGTGGTGTTGTGGCAGTGCGGGCACGTTCGGTTTTGACCCGGGCCGAGGTGTTGCCGCTTGATGCCGTAACCGAAGATGAAGAACACAAAGCCAGCATAGAGGTTCCGTCGGGGCCGGCATGTTGCCTGTCACAGTTCAGCCGACCGGCCGCCGCGGCGATGGCTTCCGGGGTTGGTTAATCGTTGATAGCAACGGGAGTTGGCCGTTCGGCTGGATTCGTTCGGCGGCGGATCTCGATGGTGGCCGCGATGGTGGTGGTCACGGCGACAACGTAGACGGGGAACAGCCAGTCGATAATGCGCCACGAGTCCAGGGTCAGCAACGCGATCCCTCCATTGAGTCCGGCGAGTACGTAGTAGTCCGACCTCTCGGTGTGAGGTGACCTCCAACTCTTCACGATGGTCGGCAGTGCGGCGACGGAATCTGCGACCACGACCATGACGAGCGCCATCGTGGCGTTGTCCAGTAGGAGCCATGCAGCGATGGCGGCGACCGAGATCGCGCCGCAGACCACGTCTGACGTCGTGATGCGCCAGTAGCTTTCCCGGTTGACAAATGACGAGGCAAAGACGAATGCCGGTCCCAGGCCGACGGACAGGGTGAGGACTGAGGAAAGTCCGACCCCTTCGTCGATCTGCGCGAGGAAAGCGATGACGGGCATCGCAGCCCAGAGGAACCACGAGACCCTGTTCGGACTGGCCGAGCCGCTCAGCACCGCGCGGATGTAGAAGGAACAGCCGACCAGGCTCAGCAGCGCGCCGAACAGGACGAAGTGGGGGTCAATCATCGTTGAACTCGTTTTTCGTTGGGAGGCGAAACGCGGAATCGCCGTCGCTTCGCCGGGCTTTTCGGATGTGGATCAGTCCGTTGCTGTCAGCGAGTTGAGCGCCTCGGCGGCACACGTTGCGAGTAGGCGTAGTTGCGTTCGCGGCGGGTATGTCTCGGTGTCCAAGATGGCCGTCAAAGCGAGTCCATTGACTGTGGCGGACAGCGACTTCGCAATATCTTCGACGTCGTTTTCGGTGGCGTCGGAACGCAGGTCCTGAACCAGGCCGGTGATGCGTGTGACCCATTGCCGGTGGTGGTTGATGTGGATCTCTTTGAGTTGTGGCTCCGCCAGGGCAGTTGCGGCGAAGCCTGCCCACACGCGGACCTCGTCGACGCGGTCGTGATCGAGTGGCAGCACGGCTGACAGCACGTCCACGAGCACGTCGATGCTCGGCTCGCGGCCTGCCTGGATTGCATCGGCGCGTGTGACGACGCGGCTGTACATCGTTCGGCAGGCGTGAACCAGAACTTCTGTGCGCGAACCGAAGTGGTGCATGATCAAGCCGGTGGTGCAGTCTGCGCGGATAGCTACCGCGCGTAGCGACACGTTCTCCAGACCACAGTCAGCCGCCACGGCCCAGACAGCGGCGGATATCCGGTCGACCACCGCTTGTGTTGGCCCGTCGGTCATGGGCGCTCCCGTCCGTCGATACGTAACATGCGTTATGCACAGACCGTAACACGCGTTACGTCACCGGCCGAGTTGGCAACATTGCCTCTATTCAGGTCTGGTGAAGATGCCCGTTTGTGCCCTGACCACTGATCCACCCGATGAGGGGTCGGCAGATGCCGCCGCGACGAGTGGTAGCGTGGACCGTTCGCCGGGGCTGAGCAGGACTGCGCTGACCGAACGCCCGGACTTCGCCTACTCGGTCACTTCGACACCTGCACAACATGATTGGACCAGCGAATGACGTCCCTACCGGTCGCCGAACTTCACCTCCACCTCGAGGGAACCCTCGAGCCCGAGACGGTCTTCAGGCTCGCCGAACGAAACAAGATCGCGCTGCCTTACGCCGACGTCGATGAGCTCCGGAGCCAGTTCGAGTTCGCGGATCTGCAGGAATTTCTCGATCTGTACTACGCGAACATGTCGACGTTGCGGACAGCGGCCGATTTCGCCGAGATGACCAATGCCTACCTGGCGCGGGCGGCGCTCGCCGGGGTTCGCCATGCGGAGGTGTTCCTCGACCCCCAGGCCCACCTGGTTCGGGGAGTTGCACTCGAAGAGGTGATGGAGGGAGTCGACTCGGCGCTCAGTACCTCCTTCGAGAATCACGGTGTCAGCAGCGGCCTGATCGTCTCGATGCTGCGCGACCACAGTGCCGAGTCGGCCATGACCGTCCTCGATGACGTGCTTGCGCTCGGAACCCCGATGCTCGGAATCGGACTCGACTCGGCGGAGGTCGGGCACCCGCCGTCGAAGTTCGTCGAGGTGTACGCGAAGGCGCGTGCCGAAGGTTTGCACCTCGTCGCGCATGCGGGCGAAGAAGGCCCGCCGGCATATATCTGGGAGGCATTGGACCTGCTCGGTGTCGAACGCATCGACCACGGAATCAGGTGTCTCGAGGACGAGACGCTCGTCCGACGCCTGACGCAGGACCGTGTTCCGTTGACCGCGTGCCCGCTGTCGAATGTCAGCCTGAAGGTGATTGACCAGCTCTCGGATCATCCGTTGCGGACGATGCTCCGCAAGGGCCTCAATGTGTCCGTCAACTCCGACGATCCCGCCTACTTCGGCGGATACGTCGACGACAACCTGAACGGCGTCCGCGACGCGCTGGGACTCAATGCTGAAGAACTCGTGACACTGGCGACGAACTCGGTCACTGGTTCGTTCGCGACCGACGCCCGCAAAGCCGAACTCCTGAAGGAAATTTCGGTTGCGGCGCAGACCCTCTGAGCGCGGCTACGTCGCCGGTGTACTAACCGACCATGTCGAGGACGCAGCGTGCCGGGTCGGTAGGGGCGAACACCCGGACCTGCCCGGGCCCAGCGTTGTGGGCATTGGTCACGACGTGGGCGCCTGCAGTGGAGAAGAACGTGACCGCGGACAGGTCGACGACGATGTCCATGGTCTGGACTGCGGCGTGGTCGAGGGCGTCCTGTAGCTGGGGAGCGGTCAACATGTCGACTTCTCCGCGCACGATGATGACCGCCACGCCGCTAGAAAATGAGATGGACTCGACAATCCATAGTGGGCCACGATCTTCGCCGTCAAAAACAAGAGAATTGTCAGATGTGGGGGTCATTGTTGCCCAGCCCTCGTGTTGGGGGACCAGTTGGTCCCGCGTCCCGCTCCTGGGCCTCGTGCAGGGAGCTACACAGCGGGACGCACTAACGATGACTCCGCCAGTCTAACCCAAGTTCGAAAAATAGTTCGATAAGGCAGGTAACTGCGATTTGCGTTTACGCCTCAACCTTGGGCTGCGAAAAACTCTGTCTCAGAATCGATTATGTCGACAAGTCTCGTGGGACGGTTGGACGGGAAGGGATCAGGAGCTAGCGGGCGGTGTATTCGTTGGTGCAGTCCGAGTAGCTCATCCAACCGTTGGGGGCGGTGTTGTTGACCGAGGCGACGACCGTGATGCGGCCCTTGTCGACATCCTGGATCGGCAGTGTGATCTGGGTGTAGCCGCGGTCCACCGAGCTGATGGACTCCCCGCTGCCGTTGAATCCGGTGTCCAGGTTCGCCCAGATCACAATCGCTCTTTGTTCGTAGGGCGTACGGGTGTTGGAGAGGGTATGGAACTTGAAAGTGGTCTTCCCGGGGCCGGCCGGCGTGGTCGTGACCACTGATCGCTCGGCGCGGGTCGGCTCCGCCGGATCGGGGTAGGTGATCGTGCACAAAGGGCGCGGCACCGGTAGGGCGTTGGCGCTACCTGCCATGAGCGAGGTGCAGGCCGCGGCTGCGGCAAGGGTCGTGGCCAGAAGGGGCTTGGTGTGGGTGAATCGACGCGCCATCGGAATCTCCTTCGCGTGCGGTCGGTTCCGTGCCGGCCGCAGTGTGGGCTGAGTGGTCGCCACGTCATTGTGACGTGCCTCATACGTCGGAACTCGTGCACGCTGTGTTACAACGCGAAATGTGCTGCTGAAGCAGGCTGTGGAATCGGTGGTCCACGGATTCGCGGGAGCAGTCTCCAATAAGTAACCGGCGCTTTCCTTTTGCGATCGGCAACTGGTGCTGGCCATGATCGAATTAGCCACTACTCTGACGGTCCCACCGGGAGTGTGGTGTCCATCGAACCGTGTCTGTTTGTTTGGTTTGCTCCGTGAAACTATGGCGGTTTGTCTGGGGTAGAGGTGAGGGGAAGCCGGTGGGGTCGTATCTGATGATCGCCGAATGGAAGATTGTCTACGAGGGGGAGCGATGCCGTATCTGGGTTTGATTGTGTTGGTGGTGATGATCGCGGCGTTGGTCGACATCATCGGGAGCGAGGCCGGGGTGCGTGGCTTGCCGCGGTGGGGGTGGTTGCTGTTGGTGATCGTGATGCCGCTGGTGGGTTCGATCGTGTGGTTTGTGGCCGGACGGCCGGTTGCGGGCGGGGCTTACGGTCGGCCGCGTGGCTCGGGCCGTGCCACCGCTTTGGGATTTCCCGAGTATGACGAGCCGGGTCGCTTTGAACCGCAAGACCCTGCCGCCGATGCCGAGTTCTTGCGGCAGGTGCGTGAACGGGCCGAGGCGCAGCGTCGACAGGGTGAACTGGAGCGGCGGCGGCGTCAACAGGAGGGCGAGAAGTGAGCTGTGGGCTGGGAGGCGAAGGATAGGTCGCACTCACCGCTCGGTGCTTGGCCGCAGGACTTGCGCGGGGGTCCGATTTCGTGGCAATATCTGCACCGGTTGAACACAAGCCGCCCTCACCCGCCGGCCGTGTTCCGAACACCGGCCAGCGTTCCGCCCGGTGTTTTTAGGGGTTATCCGATGCCTGTGCCGCATATTTCCGTTCCCGAGACCACTGCACATTCGTGCAATCCATCCTTCTCTGTATCCGCCGTCAGTCACGACGGATCAGCGGTGGTGACTGTGTCCGGAGACCTGGACCAACTCACTGTCGAGCAGTTGAATCTTGCGACGGCGAGGGTCCTCCGTGAACTCTCCGGTGTTCTGGTCATCGACCTGACGCCCACCACGTTTCTGTGCACCGCGGCGATGGCGTCCTTGCTGTCGGTGCATGAGCGGGTGAAGGAGATGGGTGCCGAACTCGTCGTCGTCGCGCAGGGTCCGGTGACCGCCCGCCCGCTACAGCTGACAGGTCTGGCGGACACCATCAAGATCGTCGCCTCCGTTGACAGTGTCTTCCCCCGCAGGGGTGGTTCGTGTGCCGGGACCGCGCCGGTCAGCCGTACCGCCGCACCGTCGCTCGCCGGAGTGGGTCGATGACGGCGTCGCCGGCGGACTCGCCGTCGACAACGACCGGGTTCTCTGAAACCAGTTCGCCTACAACCGAATCGAACTCATCTGCAGCCGGCCCGGACGCGGGTTCGCCGGAGCCGAGTCTGCTGGAGCGATGGTGGACACGGGCGATGGAACACGGCGAGCCGGGCCGGTAGCAACTCACGACCTATCCGCCGCGCGGGAGATCGAAGTCGTAGCGCGAGGTCGGCACCACGTCGAGGTTCCGATCGGCACCGAAACGGGCAATGCTGTTGAGCATCAGGGTCATTCGATGATCAAGTTCGTCCTGGTCACCACCGCTGCCGTAGAACGCGTGGATATCGCTGACGGCCGCCATCGGGAAGAGCTCTTCGACGATCCCGTCCACGCGGGGAGTGACGTCGAGGAGCGCCCGAGTGACGACGTTCTGGACGTAACCGAAGGTGGCCTGGGTGTCGATCGCCACCTGTGTGTGGTGTCCGAGCCAGCGCTCGAGCCACTCGTGGTGATCGAGCTCGGCGGGGCGCCGGAGGAACGCGATGTTCGACAACGCGTCGATCCGCGATCCGTCGGCGGGTAGCAGCGGGTCAAGCGGCGTGCGGTCCCGGACCTCCCAGGCCGCGATTGCCCCGTCGATGTCCTCAACGATGGCGGCGAGCAACTGGTCGGGGTCTGGGGCCCAGAATGTCACCACGGCTTGGATCGGGGGATCGAGTTCGTCGATGCGCATGGCTGGTGACACCGGCTCGTCGCTGATGTTGACCTGCACACGAGTCGCACCCGACGCGGCACACCGATCGACGAGGTCAGTGGTACTCGCCCGCGATAATCCACCACTTCGGATCGCCACGATAACCTTCGATGAAGTCACGGCGCGTGACGATACCGGTCAGAAGCGCCGTCGGTCCGCGGTTCGTGAGAAGCCGGCCCCTTCGATGGCCAGGCACCGAAGAGCTGTGTGATCGCAACGTTCGGCCGCTGACTATGGCAAGGACGCCTGTACAGACGTCCTTGCCATAGGTGAGTCAGCGTTGTTGGTCGGCAACCTTGCCGGTGGCCTGCTGTGCGTGATCCTGTACGTCCTGAACAGACGAGGTGCTCTCGTCCTTGACTGTGGAGGCGGCGTCTGTCGCGGTGTCTTTCACCGCAGCCGCTGCCTGCTGAGCGGGTTCCTGCAGGTTCTGGGCGGTCTGCTTGGCGATGTCGGTCACCTCATCGGTCAACGGTTGCGCCTTTTCCTGTAGCGCCGCCGCTGCCTGCTGCTCGCGGTCACTGGCAGGAATGAGCGCGGACACCAGCAGACCAGCGCCGAACGCGATCAGGCCGGCGGCCAGGGGATTGCCCTGGGTCTGCGCTTTGACTGCGCTCGGCGCCGACTGCACCGCACCGCCCGCGGACTGCGCGGTATCCGATATGGATCCCATCGCCGAACTCGTTGCCTGCGAGGTGCTCCCTGCAGTGTCGGAGGCCGAACCCATGACGCGCTCGCGGACGCTGCCGAGTGTTCCGGTGACCCGGCCGACTTTGCGTTTGGCCATGGTTGTCGGATTCGCCTCGTAGGCCAGGGTGTTGACGTCGGAACTCAACGTGGCCCGGGTCTGTTCGATGTCGGCGCGGATCTGGTTGGGATCGGAACTGCTGGTCATGACTCCTCCTGAGGATGCGGCGCGAGGGCGCCGGGAATTTGGGTGACGGTCTCGGCGGTTTGCGGTAAACCTTTGGCTTTGCGTAGTGCGGAGCGACCGAGAACAGTGAGAACGGCGCCGATGACGGCCCATACGAGCACCACGATCAGCGCGGACCAGCCGTGTCCGATAGCGGTGCCCACGCTCCACCACAGGGCCACCGACAGGAACAGCAACACGAAGTAACCGGCGACGGCGGCTCCGACGAGCATCCCTGACCCGGTGCCGACACGGCGTGCAGTCTGGGTGGCCTCGGCCTTGGCGAGGGCGAGCTCTTGACGGACCAGGACCGAGAGGTCTTCGCTGACATTGGATAACAACTCTCCCAGCGATGGAGGGTCACTTTCACTGTGGGCATGAGCGCTGGGAGGAGGTGGGACGGTCATCGCGCCGCACCCGGCGCCGGGGGAGTGGGACGTCCCGGTTGCGGTGCCGACGAGGGCGGCGTCGGGTACGGCGAATCGAGTGGCCCGCCGCCGCCTGCGCGATCGGCGGCGTGCTGCCCGGTCGGGTACCCCGCCGGGGGTGCCAGGGGAGCGGTCGGCGCGACATCAGCGCGTGGAGGTGCTGAGACTGTGCGAGAGCTGGGGCCAGAGTTGTTGTCGTTGCTGGTGTTCGCGGCGGTGATTCCGCGCCCAAGGCGTCCGGCGATCAACCCGGCGCCGGCGGCCAGAGCCAGAAATGTTCCGGGCTTGCGGCGCGCGAATCGGGTGACCTCATCGAGGATTTGGCCGGGTTCGCGGTCCTCGAGCCAGGATGCAACAGTATGTGCGTGCTGAGAGGCTTGACGGGTCAAATCGGTTGCAATACCGGGATTTTCGGACTTGTCAGCCATCGAACTGAACTCATTCGACAAGGCCTGCAGGCCGCCGGCGACACGTTGCTGCTGATGGGCAGCCTGGGTGGTCAGTTCGTCACGGGTCTGACCCAGCAGGTCCTGGGCCTGGTTCTTGACCTCACCGGCCACCTGCTGTGCTTGATCGCCGGCGACGTTGGCGACGTGTTTGCCCGCGTCGGCGGCAGTATCGGCGACCGCGCCGGCTTGCTGCTTGGCGACGTCGGCCGTTGAGGTTGTGCCTGCGTCCGGCGACCCGGAGGCCGGTGGGGCCGCATATTCGGGGATGGGTGCTCCACTGGAAGATGTCATGAGAAGGCTCGCATTCGTACTCGACGATGGCGGAAAGCAGGCCAGTGGCTTCGACCTTCCCGGCGAGTACCCCCAATCCGCCGAAACCAAGCACGACCACACGCGCTCAAACCATTTGACGCATGTCGGCAGTCCCCTTCGCTCACCAGGTGAGCGCAGTTGCCCATCCGGAGGTCTCCAGTGACTCTCGCGGCACCCGCCGAGCGATCAATCCGGCCAGTACGACCGCTTCCGGAGGGGTCAAATACGACGGATTTGCCATGATCGGCGCCCGGAACTGTTCACAATTCCTCAGCGTCGGCGTTGCCGCCATCACCGCCCTCGGCACATATGAGTCTTGATCGAGTCGAATCGCCTGAAACTCAACGTGCAGAGCAGATCCCGGGTCCGCCGGTTCGTCGGCGACACCGTCGCTCGTCACGCGTCCGAACTCATAGATGCCCGGATTCTTTTTCCCGGTGATCCACAGCGCGATGAGATCACCGCGACGAACGAGTGCCGGGCGCCGGGTCCGGGCACTGAGGCACCACGTCGTCTCGATGACGGAGGCCGGCATGCTGCGTGCCATGCCGAGTTCGGTGCCGACGTAGCCGGAGTTGGTTGCGCCATTGCCTTTGACGATCCAACACCCGAGGTCATCGCGATCCATACCCATGTATCTCCCGGTTCCTTCACCCCTGTGCTTCTGCTCCAGTACCCAACCCGGCGTAAACCATGCCGAAGAGAGGTCATTGACGTTGCCCGTGGCCAGGGTCAGTCTGATGGGATGGCGGTGCTGGAGGCCGACTACCTGGTGGTCGGTGCGGGCGCGATGGGGATGGCCTTTGT
The DNA here is from genome assembly GCF_059553395.1 of Williamsia sp. z34. Classification (NCBI taxonomy): domain Bacteria; kingdom Bacillati; phylum Actinomycetota; class Actinomycetes; order Mycobacteriales; family Nocardiaceae; genus Williamsia; species Williamsia sp. z34. Next base: position 750,908 of record NZ_JCANWW010000001.1, read on the forward strand.
CGACGCCCTCATCGACAGCGCCGACGTCTCCGTGGTCATGATCGATCGGCGGCACGGAGTCGGTGGTCACTGGCTCGATGCCTATCCGTTCGTCCGACTCCACCAGGCCTCTGCTCTCTACGGGGTGGCCTCGACGCCATTGGGAGGTGGACGGATCCAGCAGCGCGGGCCCGAGGCTGGTCTGCACGAGCGGGCCACCGCGCCGGAGATCTGCGCCTACTACGAACGCATCCTGCGTGACCGCTTGCTCGCTTCCGGCAAGGTGTCGTTCCATTCGAACTGCGACTACCTCGGCGGCGGCCGGTTTGTGTCCCTGATCTCCGGGCGTCAACACGAGGTGCGGGTGCGTCGCAGCGTGGTCGATGCCCGCTATCTCGCCCCGGACATCCCCTCCTTGACGCCGCCGCCGTTCGAGGTGGCCGACGGTGCGCACGTCATACCCGTCAATGATCTGGTCGGCCTCGGTCGTGCCACATCGCAGTATGTGATCGTCGGTGCGGGCAAGACCTCGACTGACGCCTGCGTGTGGCTGATCGACAACGGGGTCGACCCGGACGCGATCTGCTGGGTGCGGCCGCGCGATCCGTGGATGCTGAACCGTGCCGTCATCCAACCTGAACCGGTGATGTTCATCGGTGCCGCGGCCGACACCGTGCAGGCCGCATCCGAGTCCACCTCTGCCGATGAGATGTTCTGCCGCCTCGAGGACTCCGGCGTCATGCTGCGGATCGACCGTTCGGTGACGCCCACGATGGCAAGGACTCCGACGATCGCGCAGTGGGAACTCGACCGGTTGCGCATGATCGAGAATGTCGTACGCCGGGGACACCTACGCGCTGTCGCGACCGGGCGCCTCACGTTCGACAAGGGAGTGGCTGCTGATGATGCGGTGGCCGTCGACCCCGACGCGGTGATCGTCCACTGTGCTGCCCGGGGGCTACGTACTGCGCCGCAGGTGCCCATCTGGGGGAACCGGACGATGACGCTGCAACCGGTACGTGCCGGGTTTCCGTTGTTCGGCGCGGCGCTGACGGGCCATGTCGAGGCGACCGTGGCTGTCGGAGTGGACGCCGAGACCGCAAATGCTGTGAAGAACGCGGTCTGCCCGTCGTCGACCTATCCCGACGGTCTTGCCGAGTGGGCGTGGATGCAGGTCACCGGTGGCCGCGCCGCTGCGGCATTCAACGCCAAACCTGACATCAAGGCTTGGGCTGATCAGGTCGCGCTGAACCCTTCGCGTACGCCACCGGACCTGATGGAGTCCGATGAACTCGCGGCTGCGGTCGAGCGATTGACGAAGTACGCGCCGCTGGGGATGAGCCGGCTGACCGAGTTCGCCGGGATGCCCGCGTAACCGGACAGTCGCTCAGCTCTCCGTGAATGGACCCCGCTGACGACGATGTCTTTCCAAACATTCTGGGCAACGCGGCGATTCGGGTAGTCGACTACTCGTGTCAGGGGTCGGTCGGGTGGCGAGAATTGTGCCATGGGAGTCGAGTTCGGCGGGTATGCCGATCCTGCTGCCGCCGGCTCCCGTAGGGCTGTAGTACTGGAGGTCGATGATGGACTGGCAGGCATTCTTCGTACTCCTGGCCGTTGGATTGCTCTATTTGGTCATAGTCTGGCTCACCTACAGCTGGATGATCGCTGCCCCGAGGCGGTGGTTGCTGAAGTCGCAGATCGCGCGATTGCGAGCTGGGATCGAGATTGCCATGCACACCGGCCTGGACACCGACAAACAGCTGGGGGCATTACTCAAAGCGGAATTGGCGGGTCTGAACGAGTCGGTGAGATTGAGCCAGCCGCCGAGGGACCAGAAAGACCAGACATGCAAAAAGGCCCATAAGAAAGCTCTGGTGAGGCGTTCGTTCCGCGCCGTCAATCTCAACGAGTTGATGGCCGCCCAGCAGACACTGAACGGTCTGAGCCGACTCCGGTCGTACCTCGTCCCTGACGACGACTTGGCATCGTTCGCGGAAACCATCTTTCTCCGACTCTCGGAATCCGACAAAATGAGCGAAAAGGCGCTAAGAGACCGGTTCAAAAGCGATTCCATCACGCCGAATGCCCGGCGAATCATCATGGCGCGCGCCGACGAACTCTGTCATGCCCGCGAGGACGCTGCGCTGCGCGCAGACTTCGACCGGCAGCGGGCCTCGCTGTGGTTGGCGCTCGTTGGACTTTGGGGCGTGATCGCCGTCGGTTCGATGCTCGGGCATGTCGAGACGCTGCTCTTGGGCGCTATCGGCGGGTTCCTTGCGCCGCTCATCGACGCTCGCCTGAGCAACGCCACTCAGACGACGTGGGGAGTCCGGGTACTCAGCCCTGTCGGTGGTGCATTGACAGCGGTCGGAGGCCTTCTCATGGTGACGTTCCTCGCGAGTGAAGACATCGGCCTGCTCGGCCAGGTCTTCCGGGATGCGTGGAACGACCCGACAACTCCAGTGGCGCTGGCGTTGGCGCTGCTGTTCGGCTTCTCCGGAAAGATGTTCTCGAACATGGCGATCACCGCCGGTTCGCAGATCGCGGGGTCTCGCCCAGCTGACGAATCAAAGCTGGTATCCGGTTCTGACCTGCGAATATGATTCGCGCAGTACGCCATACATGATGCGCGGCCCCGAGGCTCGACACACAACCGCAGGGGAGGGACCACATGGCGCACTGGAATGCAAAAGCCGCGGCTGCGTTGCACGCAGTCGAGCGGGGTGTGCGCAAAGGGAAGGTCAAGTCGACGCCGTTCGGGGAGACGAACGGAAGCGCGCCGTTCAACGCCTCGGGTGTTGTGCAAGTCGGTCCGGGCCGGTTCGTCTTCGTCGACAACCACGACCCGTCTGCGCTGTTCGAACTGGCGCTGGATGTCAGAAGCTCAGGAGTGGAACGGATTTCGCGCCGGCCGTTGGTCGACTTGAGTGAGGGGCAGCTGGGTGATCCAGAGGGGCTGGCCCGCATTGACCGCGACGGTGAGGTCTACATCGTTGCCGCGTCCTCTCTCTGTGTTGTGGACACCAAAGGGTCAGGGCGACAACATGTCAACGACGGGTTGGTGCGCGTTCGCTACACATCAAACGGTGACCTTCAGGCCGAAGCGATGCTCGGATTCCGTGACTGGTTGCTGCACCATGTGCCGTTCCTCCGGCCGGCCGGCCGGAGAAACCCCGACAAGGACGGGCTGAACATCGAAGGCCTTGGCTGGGACCCGCGTACGCCGGGGCTGCTGTTCGGCCTGCGGGAGCCGGCGGATCGCGGAAGTATCACGGTGATTCGGGTCCCGATCGACGCTGGCGTTGCCCCATGGAACACCGGGTCGCTCGCGACGCCGTCGATCGAGCACATCCGCATACCGGGAGCGACCGGGAAGCATGGCGTCCGCGACATCTCCTACGACGCACAGACCGGCGACTTCCTGATGATGCTCGGGCGGTCGACCAGCGACGGCAAGGAACCGTTTCAGCTCGGCACGTGGAAGGGCGGTCACGACGACATCGAGCTTCTCGATGTCAACTTCCATCGGTCGATGAAACCAGAAGGCGTCGTGGCATTCTCGAGCGGTGGCGAGAGGAAACTCCTGATCGTCGACGACAAAGGTGGCTACGCGATCATCGACTATCCCGTTAGCGATCAGTAGAAGTAGAGGTTGGAACCAGGAAGTTCCTGGTGCACCCTGGCCCTGCCGCCCGGAGTGAGGTCGAGCCCAAACTTCGCCATCTCGTTGGTCCGCACGCTGACGAGATTGAAATATCCGGTATAGGCGAACCGGCCCGGCGGATTGGCCGGGTCGGTGACCGGGACAGGCACGGGCGCAATCGTGAACTCTTCAGCGTGGTCCCCATTGCTGGGCGCACAGGTGTAGAGATACTTGTGCCCCTGCGGCGTGACCTGGGTGGCGCCGGCGTGCAGGACGCGGTTGTACGCCTGATTGGTCAGCGACTTTGCGGTTCCGAGGTCATCGAGGGCCCACAGATCGGCTTTGTCGTTGTCGGCTTTCATCGGTTGGTGGTAGACCTCGAAGTTGACCGGAGCGGGAATGCCTGGCGGAATGGACTCGGTATTACTCGCATGGAGACACTCCCCGGAATCGTGCTTGAGGACATGAACAGGATTTGCCGGGCCGGGAAGGCCCGTCGCGATGAACCCCGCCGACTCGGCCAGCCGTAGTTGCTGCCGCACGGACTCGATTTTGGCGACAGCATCGGGTACGCCGAATCCGACGACCAGTCTCTCCATCTGATCAATCAGGGGTTTGAGGACCGTCTGCTGATGCTCGCGGCTGAACAACGTGTCCCGATACAGCCGAATCTGGTCGAACAATTGCTTGCGGCGCGCGTCGTCATTGCGCACCAGTTGCGCGATCAAGCCATCACGGCCCAGCTTGAAGGGTTTGTTCGGCTGCAGAATCTGGTCGATGCCCCACGGGATCATCTTGAATTTGACGTTGCCCACGCCCGGAACGGCGACGGCTGCCAGGTCGTTGTAGATGTAAGTGTTGTTGGTGTTGTCGGCATAGCCGTCCCAATGCTTGAAGAGGAACTCCATCGCGTAGACCTTGAGGAATTGGTCCATGTCGAGCACCTTGTCCGCGCCCGCGAGGCCACCGGCTTTGACCTGAGCAACCGCAAACGTCAAGTCGGCTTTGTCCTCGAATGCGGAGAGGGATTCGACTCCGATGAGTTTCAGCCGCTCCTCGACGAAATCGTCATGATGCTCGAGCTCGTACAGGTTGCCTTTCAGATTGCCCTTGAAGTTCCGCTCGATGTAGCGCTTCATGATTGGTTCGGCGTTGACGTAGACGCCTGGGCCGTTGACGCCACCTACACCTTGGCCGACCAACGTTCCGTTGACGAACACCTTCGCGTAGTTGCATCGCGAATTGGGCAGCCCGGCCATGTCCAGCATCCGGTAGCCCAGTGTCTGCTTGATGTAAGACTTGTCTTGAATTGAGTTGTTGAGCGTCACGTAGCGCGACCCGATCAGGGCCTCGATCGCTTTGGCATCGCCGAACTTGCCGAAATCGACATGGAGGCAAGGCTTGTTGTTGTCTATGGAGCCGCAGAATGATTTCTTCTTGATGCCCACGTTGGTGGCCGTGGTCTTGGCGGGGAACTTCGTTCCGGATATCTCGACCGATGTCGCCTTCTGCCAGGTGTACCTGCTGCCACCGGTCCAGTCGAAGTTGCACCGGCCGCCGGCCGGCTCCTCGTTGCGCACGGCGTCCCACTTTGCCGGAGGCATGGTGATCTTGACCGTGATCACGTTGTCGAGTGCATAAAAGGTATCAAGTGCTTGTTGCTGCACACTGCTCATCGCCGTACCTCCATTGCTGCCATGCATTGCTACCGACAGTCTGTGCCGGGCGCAATGGGATGCGCACGAGTAGTCCGCTACCTGTTCGCACGAACCGGGAGAGTGACCGTGCTGGGGGCCTCCGAAAGATGGGCAAGGGTGACGCCCGGCGCCTCGGAGAGATTCTCCGCTTAAGCTGGGGGCGACGCCAGGAACTTCTTGCGTTGTTGTCGGAAGGTTCGATATGACTGAGGCGAAGACTGCGGCGCGGCGACCCCGCGCCGACGGTGAGAGAAATCGCGCCCATATCTTGGCGATCGCCGAGAAGGTGTTCTCGGAGGAGGGGATCTCGGGTTCGATCAATGAGATCGCCAAGCGCGCCGGTGTCGGTGCGGGCACCTTGTATCGACACTTTCCGTCTCGGGATGCGTTGCTTGCCGAGTTGCTTCGCAGTCGTGACGAGGAACTGGCGGCTCGTCGGGATGCTATCGAGGCTGATGAATCGGATCCTGCGACAGCTCTTCAGAAATGGCTCGACGCGGTGTTCCAGTGGTCTTCCGCTTTCGAAGGCCTGTCGAATCCCTTGCGCGAGGCGCTCACCCACAAGACCTCGCCCTTGGCCATGACCTGTGAAGGATTTGTCACCACCACGGATCATTTCCTGGGCGCAGCGCAGCGTGATGGTGCCGCGCGCATCGGCGTACGTGGCCGCGAGTTGTTCCTCGCCGTCCTTGCGATGTCATGGGTCAGTGGCGCTGCCATAGCGGACGAGTCTTCGTCCGCCGCGTTGCGGGCACTGATTCGGTCAGGATGGGATCGGTCCGGTGACGCGCGGCAGTGAGCGGGTAGGAATAATCGCCCGACCTGAGGCTTGCTAAGCGGAGAGCCTGTCCGTAACGTGGTTTCGGAGAGGTTCTCCGGATAGCGAGGTCGAACGATGGACAAGCCACAGATACTCCTGGCCATGCAGTTGGTGGGCGGGTACGGCAGTGAACCGGGCGCGTGGCGGTTGCCGGGAGTGGACTTGAACAGTCACGCCGACATGGACGCCTACGTTCGCTTCGCACGTACCGCAGAACGCGGCAAGATCCAGTTGCTGTTTTTCGCTGATACGCCGGCTTTGGACATCGATCTTGCGCGGCAACCTTCGAACTACGTGCTCGATCCGATCGTGGCGATGACAGCGATTGCGCGGGAAACCTCGCGCATCGGGTTGGTGGCGACCAGCTCGACGACCTTCACCGAACCGTTCAACCTGGCCCGGCAATACAAGGCGCTCGACGTGATCAGCCGTGGCCGCGTGGGCTGGAACGCAGTCACGACCTCGAGTCCGGAGGCCGCAGCCAACTTCGGTGCCGCGGTTCCCCCGCGGCAACAAAAGTACGAACGGGCTCACGAGGTGATCCAAATCGTCGAATCCTTGTGGGGCAGTTGGCAGCAAGACGCATTCATCGGTGATGTCGAGCGCGGTGTTTTCGCCGACCCCGACAAGGTGGGTCCGGTGAATCTGCGGGGCAAATATGTGGCTGCGCGAGGCCCTTTGGCCATCCCGCCGTCTGAACAGGGGCAGCCGGTGATCTTTCAGGCCGGTGGCGGGCGGGAGGGGATGGAGTTGGCCGGGATGTACGCCGACGGTGTCTACGCCAATCCGTACACCATCGAGAGCGCGCGTGCCCAACGGCAGGCGCTGCGCGCGTGCGCGGTCGCTGCCGGCCGTGAGGCAAGCGATGTAAAGATGTTTGCCGGCTTCATGCCGACTGTGGCCGATTCGAAGGCGGAGGCACTTGCGCGGCGTCGTCGTCTGGATGAATCGATCGACCTTGAACAACGCGTCGGGTATCTGGGAGCGATGTTGGGACTTCGGTTGAGCTACGACGATATTGATCGACCGGTTTCCGGTGCCAACTTGGCTCGTGCCGTGGCCAACCCCGGCGATCCTCGATCGGAACGGGCGCTCGAGGTGGTTCGAGAAGGGTGGTCGCTGCGGGATGTCCTGGCGCACGGCGTGATCGACTATCACCCTGTTGTCGCAGGGACGCCCGAGGATATCGCCGATCACATGCAGGAATGGTTTGAAGCCGGGGCGTGCGACGGCTTCTCGATCGCCGTAGACGGTCTTCACGACGGCGTGGGAGCTTTCGTTGATCGGGTTGTGCCGATCCTGCAGGAACGTGGAGTTTTCCACCTCGACTACGACGGTCCGACCTTGCGCGACAACCTCAAGGCCGCACCACGCTATGGGCGCGACACCCGCGTATCTTCCTGACCTACAAGAGAGCTGAGCACACATCATGACAACACTGGGAATCATCGGTAGCGGAAACATCGGCAGCGCAGTCGCACGGTTGGCGGTCGCCGCCGAAATCAACGTTGTGATCGCCAATTCGCGTGGACCCGGGACGCTTTCGGACCTCGTCGAGGAACTGGGACCTCGCGCCACCGCCGGCACCATCGAGGAGGCTGCTGATGCTGGGGATTTTGTGCTGCTAAGCATCCCGGTAGCCGCTTACCGCGTCCTGCCCGAGGGGTTGTTGAGCGGGAAAACGGTACTTGACACCGGAAACTACTATCCGTCCCGGGATGGCAGGATCGCCGAGCTGGACTCGGGACAGGTCAACCAGTTTCAGTGGAACCAGAAGCATCTGCCCGGGGCGAAATTGGTGAAGGCATTCAGCAACATTCTCGCGCACCACATTCCGCAGCTGGCGCGTCCCTCTGGTGCGCCGGACCGGAGCGCTCTTCCCATCGCCGGCGATGACCCTGACGCCGTCGCCCTCGTCGCGGGTCTCATCGACCGCCTGGGTTTTGACACCCTCGATGTTGGATCAGTGGCGGAAACATGGCGTTTCGAGCCCGAAGCGGCCGGCTACACGCAGGTCTATCTTGCAGATCCGAACGTACCGTTCGAGGATTTCATGACCGCGGCCGCGGCACCGGTCTCGAAGGAAGCGCTGCGCGCAGTACTCGACACCGCAACACCGGTAGACGTCGCCAATCGCATGTTCTGAGAGAGGTTCACGTGACGGCTCGGTGGCGTCACGATCTCTATTCCTCCAAATAGTTCGACATCAACCCAGATAGGAAGTTCTCAATGAAGATTGGCATTATCGGTGTGGGTCACATCGGAAAGACGTTGGCACAGAAGCTCAGTTCGGCGGGCCATGATGTGAAAGTCGCGAATTCGAGGGGGCCTGAGACCATCGACGCGGAGGTCCTGACCACGGGTGCTCGTGCCGTCACCGCTTCCGATGCCGTAACGGGGGTCGACGTCCTCATCTTGTCGATCCCTCTCCACCGGCTACCCGAGATCGCATCGCTGGTCACCGACCTGCCGACCGACGCGATCGTCATCGACACATCCAACTATTACCCTCTACGAGACGCCGTCATCGATGCGATCGAGGCGGGGCAGATTGAAAGCCTCTGGGTTGCAGAGGTATTAGGACGTCCAATCGTGAAGGCTTGGAATGCGATCGGATCCGATTCTCTAGCCAGCAAAGGCACTCCGGCGGGAAGCCCCGACCGCATTGCGATACCGGTGGCCGGAAACGAACGAGCTCATCGCGAACTCGGTATCGCTCTGGTCGAGGACACCGGCTTCGACGGTTTCGACGCGGGAACATTGGCGGAATCATGGCGGCAGCAGCCAGGTGCACCGTGCTACTGCACCGACCTCACCCGCGAACAGATGCAAGAGGCACTCGATCGCGCGGAGGCCTCTCGGTTGCCGCGACGGCGTGATCTCGCGGTCGAGGCCATTATGGAAAGAGTTGGGGGCTCGGAGACGAATCCGTCGGCAGATTTCGGCGTGCGGCTCGGTCGGGCGCTGTTCATGTGACCCGAAGCGGGATCAGACCAACGCTCCCGCCGAGCGGAAGGCCGCACCCGGATGCGTGTCGGGCAGCAGTTTGTTGCCCTCGCCGAACAGATGCTCGCGCAGCGTCGTGCCGGGTAGTTCGTCCTTGAGGAGGCCGCGACGTCGGAGTTCCGGCATGACTTCTCCGAAGAATGCGTCATGGTTGCCGTCCGGCTCCGGCTGAACCAGGAAGCCGTCCGCATCGGTTTCGGCGATCATGGCCTCGGCTTGGTCGACCACCTGCTCGGCGGTGCCGAGGAACGGTTTGCCCATCACGCCGTTGGCGCGGAACTCCGCGAGGACCTCGCGCACCGTCGGTGCGTCCGGTCCCAGGAAACGTTCGATGTTGGTGCGGCCGTTGTCACCGTTGGCGGCGGTCTCCGGGATCGGCTTGTCGAGATCGAAGGACAACAGGTCGATGCCGGTGAAGTACGCGTAGAGGGTCGCGGCGTGCTCCAGTGTGATCGAGGCGATCTGCTCCTGATGCTGACGGGTCGCCTCCTCCAGACTGTCCGCGACCCGGAAGGTACCGGCGATCAGACACTTGACGGCATCGCGTCCACGTCCGTTCTCCTCGGCGAGCCGGCGGATGTCGGAGATCTGTTGTGCCAGAGCTTTCGACTCCGCGGCAAGGAAGACCGCCTCGGCGTACTTCGCGGCCAGCGCGCGGCCCGGCGCGGACGCACCCGCTTGAAAGAGTGTGGGCGTCACCTGGGGACCGGGCGGCGTCACGAGCACTCCGTCGCTGCTGAAATGGGGTCCACGGTGATGGATCTCGTGCACCTTCGACGGATCCGCCCACGTTTGTGTCTGGCTGTCGTGGCGGTACGCGTCGTGCTCCCAGCAACCCTCCCAGAACTTGAGGGACAACTCGACGTGGTCGGCAGCCTTACGGTATCGCTCGTCGTGTGCCATCAGGGGCTCACCGAAGAGCAGTGCCGAACCGGCCTGCGCCGAGCCGGTGACGATGTTCCAGCCCACCCGGCCCTTGCTGAAATGATCGAGCGCGCGGTATTGCCGCGTGACGATGGGAGGCGATTCGACCTGCGTTGACACCGTCGTGACCAGGCCGAGGTTCTCGGTGACGGCGGCGAGAGCCGAGATCATCACCTGCGGATCGATGGACGAGAACTGCACATTGCGTTCGATCGCAGTGGGGATGATCGCACCGTTCATCGTCGGGTACCCGTAGGAGTCCGCGAGGAACAGGAAGTCGACCCCGGCTGCCTCGCACTTCTTGGCGAGATCCAACCAGTATTCGAGATCGGTGAAACCCAAGTCGGATTCATGTCCGGGGATCTTCCAGGCACCCCGCGCACCACTGGTCTGGAACATCCCGATCGCTAGTTTCTTGCTCATGCTTCTTCTTTCGTTGATTGGTGAGACGGGTGATGAAAGTGATGTCGTATCAGGCGAATTCAACGGCCGAGCGGCGGTATGATGCCCCCGGGTGATCCACCGGCAGGTGCGGCGACGTGCCTCCGAGCCGTTGACGCAAGGTGGTGGGCGGAGCATCGGTGACCACCAACCCACGTGCGGCCAGCTCAGGCAGCACGAGATCGATGAAGCTGTCGAAAGTGCCGGTGTGATCAGCCTGAACCAGGAACCCGTCGGCGCCGGTTGTCGCGATCACCTCTTCCGCGGCGTCGGCCACCTCGACCGGGTCGCCGATCAGGGGGCTGCCCATCACGTTGTTTCGCTGGAACTCTTCGAGGATCTCGCGAACTGTCGGTGCCTCGGGTCCCAGGAACCGCTCGACGTTGGTGCGCCCGGTCTGCGTGGTCGCGGCGCTCGGGTCGAGCTGTTTGTCGGGGTCCATCGTGGTCAGGTCCAGGCCGGTGAAGAATGAATAGGCGACCGCGGCGTCGCGAAGTGTTCGGGTCGACACCTGACGTCGACGGATCTCCAGCGCATCGGCACGGGTGGGTCCCACGATGAACGTGCCGGCGACCAGACATTTGACCGAGTCCGGATCTCGGCCGTATGTCTCTGCGCGCCTGCGGATGTCGGCAATCTGCTCGGTCATCGTGGGTACCTCGGCGGCGAGGAACACGGCTTCGGCGTACCGTGCCGCGAGATCCCGGCCGGCGCTCGAGGAGCCGGCCTGGAATAGCGTGGGCGTGCGCTGCGGTCCGGGTGGCATCGTGAGGATGCCTTTCGCCTGGAAATGGGGTCCGTGGTGTTCGATCTCCCGCACCCTGTCCGGGTCCGCGTACACGCCGGTCTCACGGTCTGCGAGCAACCCCCCGTCGTCCCAGCACCCCTCCCAGAGCTTCAGGCACAGGTCGACGTGATCGGCGGCGATCTCGTAGCGCTTGTCGTGGTCGGTCAACGGAATCCCGAACAGTCGTGCCGAGGCGTTCTGCCCAGCACCGGTCACGATGTTCCAGCCGATGCGTCCCCGCGTGAGGTGGTCGAGTGTTGCCATCTTGCGCGCCACCATCGGCGGCTTCTCCACCTGGGTCGACAGGGTGGTCACCAGACCGAGCCGTTCGGTGACCGCCGCGAGGGCACCGAGGAGCACCGTCGGGTCACCCTTGGGGAACTGGATTCCCCCGCGAAGCGCGTCCGCGGGTATGCCGTCACCGAGAACCGGATAGCCGTAGTCGTCGGCGAAGAACAGAAAGTCCACGCCCGCCGCCTCACAGCGTCGTGCCATCGTCAGCCAGTGGTCGAGGTCGACGAAGTCGGTCGATCTGTTCTCCGGGAGCCGCCACGGTCCGGTCAGTCCGGAGTGCTGGAACATCCCGATCTTCCACAGTTTCACCATGTCGAGGCACTCCATCCACTCTTTTTGAACTGAACAGTTCAAACTGTAGGTGGCTGGTGTTTCGCCGGGATTACCCCCGATTACACGTACGAGAACCTCAGTGCCTTCGGGCTGCCGCCAAGCCCTTCGGCTCGTTGCTCATCGCTCCTCGCACCTCAGTGGGCGAGGGGTGGGCGCTGCTTTTTCGGATCAGTGCGGTGCCGATGAGGACACGACCGCACGCACACCCTCCTGATAGGGCAGACGGAGCTGCGCGTGTGGGACTCCGGAGAGCAACAGCACCTGCAGCCCACGCCACAGAGCCACCACCTGGATCGCTCCGGTGCGCGCGTCCCTGTGACCGAAACCCTCGGCCTCGAGCAGCTTGCTGACTTCCGACACCCATTGCTGCCCAGCGCGTTCGGTGAACCCCTGCCACTTGCCCGGCTCTCGCATCGCGACTCCGAAACGCTGGAAGTACAGACGCAGGAACTCCAGATTGTCGGGGTGCGACAGATCGTCCCACGCACGGACCAGTCGGTCGTAGAGGTCACCCGGCTCGTTCAGCCGGACGAACAAATCACGTAGGCGTGGAAAACGATCGAACGCTTTCAGCGACGCCTCGTCGAGCAACGCCTCGCGGGAACCGAAGTAGTAGAGGAGCATCCGATTGTTCGAACCGACCTCACGCGCGATCGCACTGAGGCTGACATCAATCATCCCGCGCTCGAGAATCAGGTCGATCACTAGATTGAGCAACCGCTCGCGCTCATTGCCTGTCGCCATGCCGCCATCCTAAGGTCACTCGGAAAATGCGAACGCACCATTCACAGAGATCACTGTGAATGGTGCGTCGCCACGTCGTCAGCGCTGCGAGAACGGCGGCGCTACGACGCCAACCACGAGTCGATTCTCGCCTTCGCCTGCGACTTCACCTCATCCGGGGCCAGTGTGGTCTCGATCGACGTCCATGCGCACGCCGCGAGCTGTTCGTCGGACAACCCGATCGTGTCCCGGCACAGTTGGTATTCCGCCAAGATGTTGGGGCCGAACAGGATCGGATCATCGGCGTTGATCGAGCAGCGCACCCCCTGTTCGAGCAGGTAAGTGATCGGATGCGACGCAATGTCTTCGACGACATCGAGAAGGACATTCGATGTCGGGCACATGTCGAGTGGGATGCCGCGTTCGGCCAACTCTGCCACCAGATCCGAATCCTCCACACACCGGACGCCGTGCAGAATGCGGTCGGCACCCAGGACGTCGATCGCGTCCCGTACCGATTCGGCGCCGACCAGTTCACCGGCATGCGGTGTCACCTGCAGATCCGCGTCCTTGGCGATCTCGAACGCGTGGCGGAACCTCGATCCGGGGTGGCCCCGTTCGTCGGCGGCCAGGCCCAGCGATACGACCCCCGCCCCGGCGAACCCGGCTGCCGCCTCGGCGACCACGAATGCACGATCGGCGCCTGTCGTGCGGTCGATTGTGGGCATGAGTCCGTACGCCACACCGTGCTTCTGCGAGGCCTGCCGCGCGAGGTCGATCATCGCGCCCAGTGCGGCCGGTACCGAACCATAGACATCGGTGTACCGGTCCGGGCTGACACTGAGTTCGAGGTAGGCAACGCCTTCCGCCGCCTGGTCCTCGAAGATCTGGTCCACCAGCAAAGCGAGGTGGTCGGGATGACGCAATGTCGCCATCAGCCCTTTGTACATGGCGGAGAACGCCGAGAAGCCCTTGAACCCGCCGGTTTCGGGCAACTCGATTCCGACACGTGCGCTCAGGTCGGCGAGCGTCTCAGGACGGATGCCGGCCTCCATGTGCAGGTGCAGGTGTCCTTTGGGGAGTGCGCGCAGGTCGCGTCGGCCGGAAGCGGTTCCCGGGGCATCGATTTTTGTGCTTGTCATTGCAGGTCCTTCTACGTCAGAGTGGCGGGTAATTGGAGACTGGCGTGTTATTGGAGACTGTCGTGGGCGGCCTGCAGATAACTCATGTCGACGTACTCCTCAGGCGCTGGGAATTCCTCGTAGCCGGCCGTTCTCATCCACGAGTACATCTCCTTGTTCATGAGATCGATGTCCATCCAGAAGAGCGGACTCCCGGTGTCACCCACAAGCAGACCCTGCTGCACCTCGTTCTCCCGGATCTGCTGGGTCAGATCCAGACCGAGGTCGACTCCGTACTTCTCCACCGCGAGGTGCGCCCCGACAGCGTGGTCCTTCTCGTTCTCCTGCCACCCGCGAATCGATGCGCGCAGGAACTTGGTGACGAGATCCCCGTTCTGCTCGACGTACTCCGACTCGCCGAACATGACCCCGGCATAGGTTCTCAGACCCAGCTCGGAGTACATCGTGACGACGTAGTCACTCGGCTTCATCCCGTACTGTTCTTCCAGCGTGATCGGCTGATTCGTCACGTACGCGGTGTAGGCGACGCCCTGTTTCTCCACGAGCGGGGCGATGTCGAATCCCACGGGAACGAACTCGTAGTCGGGCTGTTCGCCGGCGACCTTGAAGGCCGCGTCGTAGCTGATCTGCGTACCCTCCTGCCCCAGTAGCTTTTTGCCGCGCATGTCGGCGACGGTCCGGACCGGGTCGCTGCTGAGCGACACGACGGCGCCGGGGGAATCCTGGAACTGGGCTCCAAAGGCCGTCCACTTGTCGCCGCTGGCGAAGGTCTGCAACCAGGAGGGCATGTTGGGCACGATGCCGATCTGTGCTTCGCCGGACGCCACGGACTGTGCGGGCGTCGGCGCGTTGGGGCCGCCGCCGATCCAGTTGACCTTCAGACCTTCCTCGGCGAAGTAACCCTTGTCGTCGGCGAGCCAGAAGCCTGCCCACTCAACGTTCTTGATCCAGCCGAGGGACACGTTCACAGTGGTGAGGGGTGAGCCGTCCGGTCCGACCTCGGTGCCGCCGTCATCGGCCGAGCAGGCTGCGACCGATGTGAGGCAGGCGGCCAACAGTGTGGTGATCGCAACCCGCATCCGACTTCGTCGAATTGTTCTGGTGAGCATAGCTTCTCCTTCTCGAGCCGGTCGTCCGTGCGTTACGGTGAACTGCTACGAACGGCAGGCAGCGGTGGCAGGGCGCCATTACGGTCGCCCTGAGGTGTTCGGGTACAGCGTGATTCGTCGTGGTCAGGTGACTCGGTCGTTGACGCGACGCTCCATACCCCGCGCCACGCCGAACACGAGAACCGACACCACCGTGGCAACCAGGGCGGTTCCCCACGCCCGGTCCATGTCCTGGTAACTGCGTGATTCGCTGAACAGTGCGCCCAGACCGTGTGCTCCCATGAGGAACTCGGCCAACATCGCCGCCAGCACGGCCATCGGCGCCGTGATCCGGAGGGAGACCATCAGATTGGGCACCGCGTTCAGCAGACCGAGCCGGCTGAGGACCTGAAACTTGCTCGCCCCCAACACCTGGAAGAGGTCGCGGCCACTGTCCGGGATGGCGCGCAGGCCTGAGAGAGTCAGAACGAATGCGGGAAAGAAGCTGATCAGTGCAGTACAGGTGAGGACGGCGACGTCACCGTAACCAACCACGCGGGCGATGATCGGGATCATCGCCGTGATCGGAACCGATCGGATGATCAGGGCGGTCGGCGTCAGCACGCCCGAGGCTGCTGCCGACCACCACACCAGTACGGCGCCGACGGTGCCGATGAGGGTGCCCCCGGCCAGCCCGCCCACGGACATCCCCATCGTGTACAGGCTCGGCCCGAGGTAGTGGCCGAATCCGGCCACCACATCGGTGATCACATGCCACGGTCGTGGGGCGACGGTGGCGGTGTAGCCGCTGGCGACCACCCAGATGTCCCACGCAACGAGGGTCAGGGCGACCGGCCACAGATGGACGAGCCCCATGCCGATGAATCGGACGCGCCTCATGTGAATCTCCTAGTTGCGATACGCTGCAGCCCCATACACGCGAGGTATGCCACCAGCGACATCACTGTCGCCGCGGCGGCCGCTGCCCAGAGCAGCGGCATCTGAAAGTTCTGCATCGCGCTGACGATGATCAATCCCAAACCCCTGGGCGCGCCGAACCATTCGCCGATCGTGGCGCCGAGGACCGCCGCGGGTGCGGCCAGCGTGAGACCGTCGAACAGGGCCGGCACAGCGTGGGGCAGCTCGAGCAGGAGTAGCCGCCGTCGTTTTCTCGTACCCAGGACCGTGAACACATCCTGGTGAGTGGATCCCACTGCGGCCAGTCCCGAGGTCATCGCCACGAACATCACGAAGCCGACGCTCAGCGCCGCCACGACCGCGGGCGTGTCTGTGCGGCCCACGGTGGTGATCAGCAACGGAGCCAAGGCGATCATCGGTATCGCATGCACGATCGCGGCCATGCGGTCGAAACCAGGGCGCAGTGGTGGTACCACCAGGGCGACGGCTGCGGCGAGGATCGCAATGATCGCTCCGGCCGCAAAGCCCTTTACGGCAGATGAGAGGGTTACCAACGTATTCCGCTGGACCAGGCTCCATCCGGTCGGGGTCGACAGGTAGTCGAAGACGTCGGTGAGGGGTGGCCATGCCCGTCCGGCGATGCCGAACCGTCCCACGAGCTCGATCAGGAGGAGAAGGCCGATACATCCGGAGACCGAGAACACAAAGTTCTTGTGGGAAGCGCTCACGCCGCGGCGCTTTCGTCATGATCGAGCATGGCGGTGAGCGTGTCGACGATGTGGTGGAACTCCGTGGTACGCGTGATCGACGCGTCGCGGGGACGCTCGAAGTCGACCTTGTGGATGGCCTGAATGGTGCCGGGACGCTTGCTCATCACGACGACGCGGTCGGCAAGCATGACCGCCTCGTCCACATCATGCGTGATGAGAAGGGTGGTGATCCGTTCCTCGGCCCAGATACGCGAGAGCTCGGAGTTCATCCGTCGGCGAGTGACGGCGTCGAGTGCACCGAAGGGCTCGTCGAGCAACAGCAGGTCCGGGTTCAATGCAAGGGCTCGGGCGATCGACACCCGCTGCCGCATGCCACCGGACAGTTGCTTGGGGCGCGCCTTCTCGAATCCGGCGAGTCCGACCAACTCGATGAGCGAATCCACCCGTGCCTGATCGACTTTCCGTCCCGCGACCCGGTAGGGGAGAGCAATGTTGGCGCGCACCGACGACCACGGAAGAAGTGCGTGCTCCTGGAAGGCCACGCCGAGACGGTGTTGTCGCGCCAGCACTTTCGGATCGTCGCCGAAGATCTCGACGCTGCCCGCGGTGGGCATGTCGAGCCCGGACAGCAACCGCAGCAGCGTCGACTTGCCACACCCTGACGGGCCAATCACCGCCACGAACTCGCCTTTGGCAATGCTGAGATCGACTGATGCGACGGCGTCGATCTTTTTGCCGCGGCCGATGGTGAAGGACTTCTCGACACCCTTGATCGAGACCGCAGTCTCGTCATCATCCAGGAGTCCGCGGGCTTCGAGGGCGAGGGCAGCAGACATGTGTGGGTTCCATTCTGAGCGGGGGAATCCTGACCGCACTCGGGTTACGGCGCTGGAAACCGAAGTCGTTAGGATGTCGTTGAACTAACCAGTTCAAAAGCTACGAGCAGCCAGTTTCGTCCGCGTTACGCATCGGTGCTGACCGTGTAAAGCCACTTCGAGTCGAGCGCGAGTCTCCGGGAATACCAGCGCCATCAGAGCCGATCGAATTTTGCTCAGGGCCAACGCAAGTGGCACCTATCAAAATGACAGAACGACGCGACGACTTCTGTTCCTCGCGTCGCCCGTGGGTACATTGCCTAGCCTGTCAGCGTCGGCCGTCGTGGTTGAGGGCGTGTCGGTCACGTACTCACCGTGCGGCGCAAGTTGGTGAGTGGATGCGGACGCCAGCAAGGTGCACTGGGAGGTCAAAGTCGACTACCAGGTTTGGAGGAGCTCGACTACGCTGCGACAATCATGATTCCGGGTTACGCCGATTATCGGCGGCCACCGCCTGCGGCGGTGTCGGAGGCATTGAACAAAGCGGCGCGGCGAGGGGCCAGGATTGCGTCCATCTGTACCGGAGCGTTCGCACTGCCTGCTGCTGGTCTGCTGGAGTTGGCTGCGCGTGTCAACCAAGTCAGGAACTTCTCGAGAAAAGACCGATCACACCATTGAGCAGGTTGCCAGCCGCTGTGGCCTTGGCAGCGCCGCGCCAACACCCTACGTGCGCGCTTCCGAGATGCGGTGGGTACCACGCCCAACGCGTACCGAAGGGCATTCAGCCAGTCCGGTGCCGCGTGGGAACCGAGGCAATAGTGATCAAGTCGATGATTCCTTAGCGGGCGAAACGGATATACAAGACGTGCCGGGAACCCGGCCCGGCTGTTCGAGAGGGAAGTAAGTACTGATGACAACCGAAGACCATCGCGACGCGCCGGTGGATGGGCGGACACGACACTACGGCGAGTTCTACGGTGTCTCCGAGGCTCCGGTGACCGACGACAGGAAGTTGCTGGTCGTCTGGGGAAATTGCCAGGCCGAAGCGTTGCGGATCGTGGTGTCCAGCTCCCCGGACCTTCCGTTCCGTACCGTTCGCGTCCCACCTGTCCACGAACTCGAGTCCTCCGACATCGCCCGGGTCGAGCACCTCGTCCGTCGTGCCGCGGTCATCGTCTCCCAACCGGTGCGTGCCGGGTACCGGGGATTGCCGATCGGCGGACCGGACCTGGCCGACATGGCGCCGGCGGCGTCCGTCATCGTGTGGCCGGTCATTCGCTATGGCGGGTTGTACCCGTTCCAGGTCATCGCCAGACATCCCGCGCAACCGTCCGCGGTGCCCGCTGCAGTTCCGTATCACGATCTCAGAACGGTCCTCGCGGTGAGGGACGGCCGCAGCCGCTTTGATGAATGGGACGTCGACGTCGCGCCCGATCGCATCCGGGAGGCAGCGCAATGGAGTGTGGACCAGCTCGCGGTCCGCGAGCGCCGGCACTGTGACATCGGGGTCTCCGACATCCTGCTCGGAGTCGGATCCGACGCCGCCCACACCATCAACCATCCCGGAAACCGGGTACTGCTCGCCCTCGGCGGCCGGATCCTCGACGCACTCGGGGCGTCGGCGCCGGTGCCACCGTCACGCGACTTGCTCGGCAACATTCGAGCGCCGTTACAACGACGGGTGATCGACGCGCTCGGTATCGAGGCATCCCCGCGGACGTCGTGGGAGGTCGACGGTGCTGTGATGACCGAAGAAGATGTTCATGATCGTCAGATGCGCTGGTACGCCGACCATCCCGAGTTCATCGATGCCGTCCTGGACCGTTACGTCGAACTCATCGAAATCTTGGGACTGTCATGACCGGACCAATAGGACATCTCATCGTCGGACCCCGGTCGCACGGTGTGGTGCGGTATGCGCAATCGGTTTTCGATGCGGTGATCGCGGAGGGCGGCGATCATCGGCTCGCGCGTATGCGCACATTCTGTGCCGGCGTTCCATCGGATCTGGCCGAGTGCGCGCTCGTGCACGTGCACGTCACCGACCGCCTGTTCGGACGTACGCCCTTACGGGCACGTGACAACCTGCTTGCACTGATCGCGGGGCTTCGCCGGCCGGTCTCGGTGACGTTGCACGATCTACCCCAGCCCTCGGACGGAAGAGCGATGCAGGCACGCATCGAGTTCTTCCGCGCGGTGGCCCGATCCTCGACGGGTGTGATCGTGTCGAGCCGGCACGAGGCGTCGCTCTTCGCCGAGTACGTCGACGCCTCGATCGACCTGGAGGTGGTACCGCTGATGTTCGATACCATCGGTGTCGAAAAGCCCTTGGAGTCAGCCGAATTGACTGTGGGTGTGTTGGGCTACCTGTATCCCGGGAAGGGGCATCTCGAGACACTCCGGGCGATGTCCGGTCTTGATCCGTCGATCGGTTTCGTGGCGCTCGGCACCCCGTCCCCCGGCCACGAGGATCTCGCCGACGACCTTGCCAAGCTCGCCGCGGATATGGGGAGACGGTGCGAGATCACCGGTTATCTGACCGACGACGAACTCCGTCGGGCATCGGCCGAAGTCACGGTTCCCGTCGCCTACCACCGGCACATGTCGGCATCTGGTTCGATCAACGCCTGGATTTCCGCCGGACGCAGGCCGTTGGTCCCGCAAACCGCGTATTCCGAGGAACTCGCTGCGCGTTCACCGGGCGTGCTGACGATGCACGCAAACAACGACGATGCACTGCGGGCCGCCATCGAGAATGCGTGCGTGCATCCAGCGGATACCTGGATCGATTCGGCGGTGGCGCCGTCGCCCTCGGCTGCCGACGTCGGCCGAACCCACGAGCGGTTGTTGCGGCGGTGGAGTGCATGACGGTCATCAGTCTCGGCGATGGTCGGATGATCGTGCCCGACAACCGCTGGGACCTTGTCAGCGGCGCCGCGTCGAGGCCGTTGGTGAGTGTCGTGATCCCGTACTACAACCAGCCCCACCAACTCGCGCTGGTGCTCGAGGCGTTGACGGCCCAGACCTACCCGCCGGATCGTCTGGAGGTGGTGGTCGCCGACGACGGTTCGGAATGCGCGCCGGACGTGAGTGCTTGGACATCCCGGCTGAACATCACCGTGGTGATGCAGGAAGACAAAGGCTTTCGGGCGGCGGCTGCGCGCAATCTGGGAGTCGCGGCGTCGAATGGCTCGGTTCTGTGTTTTCTCGACGCAGACACGGTTCCGACACCCGACTACATTCGCCACGCGGTCAGGTTGCCGGCGGCGGCGCCCGACACCCTTGTTGTCGGGCGGCGCAAACATGCAGATCTGAGTCAAGTGGCTCCGGACTCGGTGGTCGAGTGGCTGTCCGAACGACGGCATCTCGAACTGTCGCATGGCGGCGAACCCGGATGGCTGGTGGACGCGTACGACCGCACATCCAACCTGCTGACTCCGGGCTGGGACAGCTACAAATACATGATCAGCGCGGTGATGACCTGCAGCCGTGAGTTATTCGATGACGTGGGAGGCTTCGATCCCTCGTTTGTCCAGTACGGGGGAGAGGACTGGGAGCTCGCGAATCGGGCCTTCATGATGGGCGCGCTGTCCGCTCACGAACCTGACGCGATCGCGTGGCACGATGGTCCTGACTGGGCCGCCCGTTCGGTGCCCGAACGGATCTCGGAGAAGAACGCTGAAGCTCTTGCACTCGCCCCGCTCATCACCGATCCGGCGGCCAGGACCGCCGGACTGTTGTATTCGATCCCGGACATCGTGGTGCTGGTATCGACGGAGGGCCACACCGCGGCATCGCTGATGCAAACCATCGCCGGCGCGCTGCGCGGGGTGGATGGTGCTGTCTGGCTTGTCGGCGCACGCGCCGACGCACTGCTTGCCCAACTGGGAGTGCACGATTCACGAATCCGGATCGGTAGCCCGGACGCATCGACGTTGTCGCGGTGCAGGTTTGTCGTCGAGGTCGCCGGGCCCGTTGTCTTTTCTGACGGTTCACTTGCGCTACTCACAGCCCAGGTTGCGCCGGGGGAGGGCGGCCAGGTGACGGTGGATTTCGATGGGTCACCCTCGGCGACGGTGACGCTCTCGTCGTCGCGCGCAAGGCACCGGGTCCGACGGTGGTCGGCGCACACCGACTTGGGCGCCGACGAGCTCCTCAGCCAGCTGTTCGGGGTCCGGACCCTGCACCACGACCGTGTCGAGATCGCCGTCTCCGGCAGCGAACCGTCGTTGTCCTGGTGACTGTTGAGCCGGCGGCCACCGGCACGGCGCGCTCCGCGGAGCGCGGTTATGCGACCATCGGGCGGCCGCGTTGTGTAGTGCGCAACTCCCAGGCCGCGTAGAGGACTTCGGTTGTGTAGCCGAGGTCGAGCTGTCCGCCGCCAACGGGTTCGACGGCATCGGGTGCGATTGTGCTGTCAGGTAGCCATCCACTGGGAGTCTGTGTGGCAGGGGCGGTCTCGATCAGCGAGCCATCCGTGCGCTGAAATGTGAACAGCTGATGCCCGCGCGAAGTGATCCCGAATTCACCGTTGTGTAGCGCCCGATGATGGGAGGAGCACAACAGGACCAAGTTGTCCGCATCGGTGGTCCCGCCGTCCCGCCAGAACCGAACGTGATGAGCGTGTAGATGCCGGGTACGGCCGCAGCCTGGGTATCGGCAACCGCGATCCCGCTCGTACAACGCCCGAAGCAATGCCCGCGTGGGCAGGCGGCGTTTACGGCCCCACGTCATCGCCACACCCCGATTGCCCTTGGGGTGCCGGACGGTACGCGTTGATCCACCGCACGCAGCCTCGTCGACATCGGATTCGGACAACGCCGGACCACCGTCGAGATGCGGACTTGTCTCGGAGTTCTCGGTGTCGGTGTGGACCACAATTTCGGCACCGGGAGCGAACTCGGGCATGTCGATCATGGTCGCGGCGGCGTCGGCCATCGCGACGACTGCGTCGGCGATGTTCGCGGGCACGTGTCGCCACAGATCGGCTTTCACCGATGCGGTATCAGTGGTGCCTGTGTTCGTGATCTCTGTCGGCAGATCGGGATCGACGCTGGTGCGGGTGCGCTCGTACTCGCTGCGCACCACACCGGCGAGAAACCTCGCACCATCGACCGGTCTGAACCGCATGGACACTGACAAGGTCCCGTCGTCGTTCCACCGCCACTGCGCAGTGGAATCGGCTCGGTCCGTTTCGCTTTCGCTACTTCCGCGATCGATGTGTTTGATCGCCCGGACGAGTCGTTCGACTTGTGCCGCCGTCGCCGACAAGGCCACGGTCAGCAACTCCTCCTCGCGATCGACCGTGGCCACGCGAGTCAATGCGCGGACCTTCGAATACGACAGCCGCCCATCGCCGAACGCGGTGTGCAACTGCGGTAGCTCGGTGAGTGCATGCGCAATCCGCAGGTGGTCTTGGGCGGCACGCAGCGACAACCCTGTCCGCCACGAGAGCCAATGCGCGCACGAGCGGATCCCATCGCCGGACCACACGCCGCGGTTGTCGAATTCGACCAGCACGTCGAGGAACTGCGCAGTTAACGCCGCAATCTGACTGGCATACCCTACGACCCGTTCGGTGAGTTGAACATCCGACAGCCCTGCGGGACTGACCTTGTCGAAGATGGTCGACGGCCCCTCCACCAACCGGAACCGCTTTGACTCAATCGTGTTGACCGACACTTCTACCCCCGATGACCCGTGACTCGATTTGGTCGTGACGGTATCGGAGACCACCGACAATTCGGCTCTGGTGCGCTCCGCGGAGCGCGATCGAGGCGCGCGCTCAGGTACGGCTTGTGCCTGTCGATGGCTAGTCGACTAGCACTACTTCGGGTGATGCCGGCGAGACGGCGACGACTTGCTGGTCCATCCCGGACAGCCCCTGCTCTTCAGCGAGCTCGCTACACTCGAACAGGGCCTCGTCAGCACCCTGAACGATGGGGCGAGTGCGTCGAGCTTTCAAGCTGGCTAAGACGTCGTCAGGCTCGATTGCGCTGATCAGCGTGATGCAGTACGCGTTCTGTATCCAGGCTTCTTCGGTGACTCACCTGTAGTGCTCGAAAGGCGCCATACCTATCTGTACTCCATTGGCGGTGTGGAGGTGCCTCTGTGTCAAGGCGTCAGTCGTCGAATCGGACGCTTAGAACAGATAGCCCTGACTGAACCGGACCAGACTGTGTCGGGGGATGCGACGCTCAGTATGCGTGCTCAAGGTTCGTTGATCGGACTCCAGAACTCGACAGGTTCGGCGGCTATCGGTGAGATTGGCATGTTCCATGAGGAACTTACGGTCACCGGCGACCCGTGTTGAGGTCGTCTTTGACAGCTCGAACGCTAAAGCCGCTCAACGCGTCGTCGCGGATCTGCTCGACGTCTCTGACCCACTTGCTAACGACATACTCAACACCTGTGGGAGTGTGTTGTAATTGTCGCCGGTGACCCCACGCCCGACGGCGTCGTCTGTCGGTTCTCCTAGTGCGTGGGGATGCATGTGAGCCTCGATATTGAGGAAGCGATCCTCGAACAGTTCGTTTTTGGGTCGATGGCCGTCACGCAGGTCGATGGCATGCGTCGTTTGGTGCCCTTTCGCCGCGATGCTTTCGATCACTTCGTCTATCGGGCAACCCGATTCGCGGTCGGGGAGGGTACCTGGGACACGTTTGTCCTGGGTACCCAGCGGTATCTGAAGATTGTCGATGGCTGCCCAGGCGAGGTGCCGCCGCTCATCCCGCCCGACGTTGCCGAAGTAGTCGCCACGATTCTTTCGCAGTTCCGAAGGCGAGAGCCCGGCTAGCCGATCTTGGAGGGGCACCAAGAAGCTACTGGGTTTCACGAGTTGCTCGGTGAGGAACTGATGTTCGCGCTCGGTGATGATCACGGTGATGGAGTGAAAGCGGCCGGCACAAGGGCATTCAGCAAAATGATGTCGGCGCGAATCGGCGACGGATTTGTGCACCCGGTCGTCGGGGGCTATCTGTGGAGTGACCTTCCCGCGGCTCGGCAACCGGGGCCTGCCGGCGGCCGGCACATGAGAGTTCTGCCGCAAGTTGCCGCGTTCGTCGAGCAGTGGAGAACAACTGCGGCTGATCGACCACGTTGCGAGCGGCTCATCCTTGATCGGGCCCACGCCCGGGGCTGGCGAAGGATCGACCCTCCGGGCCGCGGCGATCCTTCGGCTGGGTGGTACGTGTATGCACCCAGGGACGATCAGTGAGTCCGCTGTTTCAGTGCCGGTGCCGGTCTTCCATGATCTCGAGGGTGCGGCGATTACTCGTCGCGTGATCGCTGCGAAACTGGCCGATGGGTATCGCCATGATCGAGTCGGCACCGAGTTCAGTCACGCCCAGCAGGTCGACAAGCGCTGCACGAGCAATGCTTTCGCTGTCGGCCGCAGCGATAGCGGAGAGGACATCTTGAGGTCTGGCTTGCGCGGCTACAACTGCTCTCATGAACTCGATGCGCTCGTCCTGATTCGTCTCGCCGCTTGGGCGTCGGTCACGAGGCGAGCGGACTTGGTGAACCAGTCCATCCCACACGAACAATGAGTCAGGAAGAACGTCTGGCTCGGCGAGATTGTCGACCTGGAGAAGAACCGCCCCGTCGCCGTTCGCTACACGCACCAGCAGTCCCGTGGCATCGTCGAAGGCCATGATGATTGCTTTCCCCTTGGGCGTCAGCAATCGGACTGACCAGGCGGCGCGCCCTCCGACATCGATGGCGCTCGCAGTGCCATCTGCGGTCATTCCGGCGCTCATGTTGTGCAGCAGTGAACTGGGACCCAACAGATCGAGCGGGGTGAACTGAGCACCCAGAATCGGCAGTTGGATATCGCCGTCGAGCTGCTGCATCTGATCGTCGACGCGTACGACCGCGGTCGAGTTTGCCGCGAGGTATACCGGCTGGCCATCGTGTTCGATACGCCATTTCCCGCCCGGCGCATGATGAAAGTCGAAACGCATCATTTCTGGGGATGACGTGCTGATCTCCAGTGTTCCGGTGATGCAAACAGATTCAGCGGCTGCATTGCGGCCGGCAAGCTCTACCCACGACGGTGCCCTCATAGGTGCAGGGTAGAGAACCACCGCATGACATCGTCGAGATTGCCGAGGGTTTGGTTGCTGCCCCGGAGGGGGCTTGATCGCCGACTAGAGCGTGCGCGGTCGTCGGTCTGCACATTCCACTAGTAGCTGACCCGACGGCTGCGCGTCCTGGCGAGGAGCGGCCAATCGGCGCCTGGCAATCGCGGTCACCGACTCTCAGGTAGGTGTCATCGCTCCCATGTGCGTTGCCATCCCACACTGGCGGTCCCGCTCGCTGGGCTTCCGGCGAAACAATCCCAAGCGGGAACACCTACCCGACTGGATCACGCCGAAGGTCTGGATCCTTAGCTGGTGAAGGATGGCGAACGGGGAGACGCGTCGGGGCGAACAATCAGCTAAGGAGGGGCGCCGAAAGGTCTGCCGCCGAACGCCCTAATGGGTCAGCGGGTAGGCTCACGCGATGCGGCGTATCGGAACCACCTTTGCCGCAGCAGGACTCGTAACAATCACAGCTAGTTTAAAAGACCCTGACTTCCAAGCGAACCTCTGGAACGGCCAACCCAGCGAACGAGCCGAACAACCTTCAGCCGCCGGGGCTGTTCGCAACTGATCCGAACACGGCCGCATCACCTTCACTGCTCGGTCTGGCGCTTTGCCCGCGTTGATGGCCTGTATTCCGTCGGGCTGATGCGCGCGGCAGAGCGTCATGACAGTGTGCCGATCGGAGTTTGGCGGCCTTTGTCGTCCCACACGGCGGCCCCGTCGACGAGGTTCGGTGTCATAAAGCCGCCGCTGTCGCCCCAGGGCCACGCAACGTGCGCGCGGGCGACCTGGTCTTGAACGACATAAGCAATGCACGTGAGGATGTTCTCCTCAGTGTCGTCGACCTGTGCGCCACTTCCGTCAATACCGAGGCCGTTGGGCCCACGACCAACTGCCGTGACGGCGCTCAGGAGGAACACGTATCCGGTATCCGCGTCGTATTCCGCGACCCAGTCGATCCGCTCAATGGAGCCACCGTACTGACGCACGTGCAGGTCGCGGCCAAGCCGATGTAGCGCACTGGTCCACGCATGTGGCAGATCTGAGGCCACCAGGTCGACTCCGTGCTGTTCGGTCCACGTGGCCGCCAGTACCCGCTCATCGCGATCCCGAGACATTGTTCAAGAGTGCCATTCTGGCAGTGCGAATAGGCGGATTGGCTGTCCATGCATGTCTTTCGATGCAACAGTCGTTCCCGTTGTGTTTCGTCACTGCTGGGTCGGGCCCCACGTTGACACTTCCTTCGGAGCTCAGACCAAATTGTTGCGGTGCTTCAACACGGGCTCGATGACGGGGTGGTCGCAGCTCGGACCCTCGCCGACGCTCGTTCGTAGCAGGACTTCAGAAGAAGTGATTGCCGATTGGCAACACCGTCACGAGTATTGCGATGCCGTCCTTACAGCGCCAGTGTCCGGAAAGCGCTGCGGTGGAAGACGATCGGTTCTACGCCCGATTCGGCGTGGTCGCTGTAGACCGCGTTGACCCGCATCACCACGATGGTGTGGTCGCCGGCCAGGACCTCCTGATCCACCGTCACATCCATCCAGATCCCGCAGCCCGCCACGAACAGTGCTCCACCGTCGTGGGTTTCGGTTTCGATCCCGGCGAACCGGTCGCCGTTCTTGGCCGCGAGCACGCGGGCCGCGGAATCGTGCGCGGTACTGAGCACACTGATACCGAGGTGTTGCAGTCCCGCAAGCTTAGGCCACGTGGACGAGGTGTTCTGCACGCAGAAGGAGACCAGCGGCGGATCGAGCGAAACGGGAACAAAGGTGCTGGCCGCCATGCCGATCCGTTCTGCGCCGGTGTCCGCGCAGATGGCGATAACTCCGGCGGGGATGTGCCCAAAGGTGCGACGCAGGGCGGTGCCGTCGAGAGGTTCGTTCGTCATGGTGCATCCGTTCGGACAGTCGAAAGCAGAACCGATGCCCAGCGACCGGCGTAGTCGGCGATGCGGGTATCGGTGGTGTAGGTGGAATCGATGAGATACAGACCCGGCGCGGGGCAGGTTGCGCCGAGCTCCACGAGAACTGGCTTGAGCAGCAGATCTGGGGCCATCGCGTGAGCCGGTCCGGCGCCGAGCATCAGGGGAACCGCGGTGACGTCACGCAAGCCGTCGCCGGTGGCGAACTGATCGAGGAACAGTTTGAGGATGCCCGTATAGGTGGCCTTGAATGTCGGACTCGCGAAGACTACGAGGTCTGACGATGCCACCGTCTCCACGGCCGCCGCCACCTGGGCGTCGCCCCATCCGAGTAGCCCGGGACCGAGGTCGACCACGTCGATTACGTGGTCGGGCTCGGTGCCGGTGAGCGCCTGCGCGAGCCGCGAGGCCGCGTCGAGGGTACGCGAGCCGGCTTTCGGGTTGCCGGCGAGAACTGTTGTCGTCATGGGTTCACCTTTTTCGTGAGGAAAGACGTCAAGGGGCGTCGTGGGTATCAAGTTGCCGATCGGGAGGTGGTCCGGCGGCGGACCGCACCGGAGAGCGCGACGGCCACGATCAGGGCGCCACCGTAGAACAGCTGCTGGACGAAGCTGGCCGCACCGAGCATCTGCAGACCGACCACCCCGGCGACCAGGAAGTACACCGCGAGGAGCGTGCCGAACGGATTGAAGCGGCCGGGGATGATTGCGGTTGCACCGAGGAACGCGGCCGCGAACGACGGCAGCATGAACGACTGTCCCGACGACGGGTCGGCCCCACCGAGCATGCCGGCGTAGACGATCCCGGCCAGGGCGGCGACGAGCGAGGACATGACCAGCGAGCCGCCCCGGATGCGGTCGACGTGCAATCCGCTCAGGCGGGCCACCTCGGCGCCGCGGCCGACGAACAGCAGTCGCCGTCCGATCGGCGTGTACGCGAAGACCAGGGCCATGATCACGACCAGCACCAATGCGTAATAGAACTGCAGCGACACCCCGAAGATGCGGGTGCCGACGGTGGCGTCGATGAGCGCGGACTCGACACCGGTCACCGAGGTGGAGTTCGACATCCATTGCACCACACCGAGAACCACCGTCCCGCTGCCGAGGGTCGCGATGAAGGAGTCGATGCGCAGGCCCACCACGAGGACGGCGTTGATCATCCCGACCACCAGGGTGACCAGGACCGCCACCGCGATCGCCGCGAGCAGCGACCATCCGTGCTGGACGTTGAGCACGGCGATGGTCATCGCGGACAACGACATCGTCGACACGGCGGACAAGTCGAACTCACCGGCGGTGAGCGGGATGATCAGACCGAGGGCGAGGATGAGCAGCACGGCCTGGGATCCGAGGATGTTCTGCAGGTTGCTCGTGGTCGGGTAGACCTCGGGTCGGAGCAGGCTGAACACGATGACGACGGCGACGAGTGCGAGCACCAGGGCGTACTTCTCGAAGATCGGCCCGGCGACGAGGCGACGGGTCGGGCGGGGTGGTTCCTGGGCCGCAGTGGCGGTGGTGGACTTGGTATCGACGGTGACGGACATCAGATCGGCGCTTCCTCTCGGGTGGAACCGAGGACACTGTCGGAGATGTGGTGTTTGGCCAGCAGTTCACCGGACAGTTCGGTGGCGATGCGGCCACGTGACATGACGATCACGCGGTCGCACAGCACGGACAGTTGTTCGTAATCGGAACTCGCGATGATGATTCCCGCTCCGCTGCGGGCAGTTTCGCGGAGAATCTCGAAAATGCGGGCACGGGCACCGATGTCCACACCCTGCGTCGGCTCCGCCAGGAGCACCAGCTTCGGATCGGTCTGCAACCACTTGGCGATCAATGCCTTCTGCTGGTTGCCGCCCGACAGGGACCCGTAGGCGGCGCGCGGGTCGCGGGGGCGGACGTCGTACTGCTCGGCGATCCGGGCGGCGAGCGCATCGAGCGCTCGGGGCCGCACCAGCTTGCCGAGCACCGGAAGTGTCACATTCTCGGCGACGGTGAGTTCGGGCGCACTGCCGTCGACCTTCCGATTCGGTGGCACATAGACGATCTCGGCCTCCAGGGCGTCGATCGGTGTCACCGAGTTCAGTGTCAGGGTTCGCGCACCGACGCTCAGGCTTCCTTCCCGGGCGAGCCCGGCGCCGTAGAGCGCCGGCAGGACATCGTCGTACCCTGACCCCGCGATCCCGGTGATGCCGACGATCTCACCGGGGTGCACATCGACATCGAGGCTCTCGATGGCGCCGCTCGAGAGCCCGACAACCCGGGCCAGCGGCGGGTCGCTGCGGTCGGTGACCGTACGGGGTTCACGACGTTCGGCGGCCTCGAGTGTCCGGCCGACGATCAGGTCGATGAGCGAGGCCGCGGTCAGATCGGCTGTGCGATGGGTGCCCTGGGACACCCCGTCGCGCAGCACGGTCACCCGATCGGTGTGCTCGAGGACCTCGTCGAGATCGTGTGAGACGAACAGGACCGCGGCCTTGCTGTCGGCGACGATCTCCCGGACCACCGAGAACAGCAGGTCGGTGCCCTCGCGGGGGAGGAAGACCGTCGGTTCATCGAGGACCAGCAGCGTGCGGCCGTCGCCGAGTTCGTCGACGGCACGCAGGATCGCCAGCAGTGCCCGGTCAGTGGCACCCAGCGACGACACCAGCGCATCCGGATCGATGTGCAATCCGTACCTGGCGAACAACTCTCGGGCGATCGTCTTTTCGCGACGCCACGAGATCCAGGGCTTGGACGCCGCGATGGTCGAACCGACGCGCAGGTTCTCGACCACCGAGAGGTCGGGAACGAGCGCGAGATCCTGATGGACAAAACTGATGCCGATGTCCCGGAACCCGCCGGACGCGATCGGCAGGGTGACGTCGCGTCCGCGCACCTGGAGCGCGGCACCTGGGTCCGGGGTGTGAAATCCCGCGAGCACCTTGATCAGCGTGCTCTTGCCCGACCCGTTCTCACCGAGCAGCCCGTGGACCTCACCGGCGTGCACCGTGAGACCGACGTTGGTCAGGACGGTGTTCTCGCCGAAGGTCTTTGACAGCCCGACGATGTTGACGATGGGGTCAGGGCTGGACACTGCTCCCCCAGAGTGCCTCGTATCCGGTGACATACGCGGTGCCGTAGCCCTTGTCGGGTTGCGGCGGGGTGCCGGTCTCGTCGATGTTCTCTTCGGTGATCAGCTTGAGGGGGGTCTGCTCGGCGCCGTTGGGGACCGGAGGCAATCCGAGGAGCAGGCGCCCGGCCTGATCCATGGTCGCCCAGGCCAGCCACGGGATCGATTCGCCCACGTTCATGGTGACGATGCCGTCGTCCTGCTGGATCTTGAGCACCGCCGGGGTGCCGTTGACCGACGAGATCTGCACCTGGCCTGCCTTGCCCGCGGCCTTGATCCCGGCCTGGGCGTACAGCGACATCGAATCGTAGATGGGGAGCACGAAGTTGATCGACGGGTCAGCCGACAGTGCGGTCTGGATCTCCGGCTGGATCTTGGTCGCCCACTCGGCGACCGGCACGTTGACGACCTTGTATTTGCAGTTCGGGCAATACTTTTCGATCTCGTCCTTCATGGCGGCGACCTCGGCCTTGGCAGGCGGGACCTCGTCGGAGGTGATGATGACGGCGTTGCCCTTGCCGTCGGTCCGGTCGATCATCCAGTCGACGGTGAGGCGATTGGCCTCGGCGAGAGGGGCGTCGGTGTAACCGTCGATGAGTCCGTCGAGCGTGGCGGGGATCGATTCACCGCGAAGTGTGGTGTGCGTCAACATGACCGGGATGCCCGCGGCGTCGGCTTTCTGCAGGGCGGGCTTGATGAGTGAACCATCGATACCCTGCGAGAGGATGATCAGGTCTGCCTTCTGGTTGACCGCCTGCTCGACCCCGGTCGCCCACTGGGCGGGCTTGCCCTGGTTGACGTATTCGATCCAGGTGGCCCCGTACCTCTCGGCCACTTTCCTCGACTCGTCGTCGACCGCGACGTTGTACGGGTTTTCGCTGTTGGTGGGGATCGTGAAGATCGTCTTGCCCGCGATGTCCTTCATCGGGAAGGGATCGGCCTCGAGCGTGAAGGCCGGATCTTCCGTGTACTTGGCGAGCTGGGACTGGGCGTATTCGATGCCGGCGGTGGCATCGCCGCCGGACCCACCGCCGGAACCGGAACTGCTACACGCCGAGAAGCCGAGTGCAGCGGCGAGACCGATCGCGGCGATCGAGACGCCGCGGGACAACGATGGTGCCATGAAATCTCCTGATGGGAAGACAGATCGACCGAGGGGGTGCGACCGGGGCGACGTTGCCGGAGTCGGCGAAATGCATTGTGACTTCGAATGCATTGACTGCGAATGTATCGGACCGTGTATTTCCAGAGGCATCATTCTTGGTTCGTTCGTGTTAACTAACCCGCTTGGTGGTGCCGGAGATGTGACGCAGGTAATCCTGGGCCCGGGTCAGTGGCCAGACCTCGGCCATCTTCTGCTGCATGTCGAACAGGTTGGACTCGTGGATTTCCGGATCGCGGTCGCCGACAGCATCTTCCACGACGATGGGGATGAAACCGTGTTGCATGGTGTCGAGCGTGGTCGCCCGGACGCATCCGCTGGTGGAGAGCCCGGCGATGAGTACGGTGTCCACACCCAGTGAGGTGAGGTAGGAATTCAGCGAGGTGCCGAAGAAGGCACTCGCGTACTTCTTCGTCACCAGGAGTTCGCCGTCGGCCGGGGTGAGCCCGTCGATCGGTTCCCCGAAAGGACTGCCCTCGCAGAACGCGGCAAGCGTTCCCGTCTTGCGGAAGAACACCCCGGCGTCGGCGCCGTCGGCGCGCAGACGCACCTCGGTGAACACGACCGGGATTTCGGCGGCGCGGGCCGATGCGAGCAGTGTCCGCATGGCCTCGACGTTCTCTTCCACACCGGCATAGAGGGGACAGTCGGGATCGATGTAGGCGCGGGCGGCATCGACGACCAGCAGGGCCGGGCGGGCACCTGGTTGGAGTTCTTGCCCGAAGCCGACGCGGGCGTAGTCGGTTGCCTGGACCGAGCGGCCCGCACGGTGGGAAGAGGTTGAGGTCATGCGGATTCCTTCATGGCAGTGGGGGATTGGGCGGGGAACCCGGTCGGTGGGGCGAGGACCGGTGGACGCGGTGCGGCGAGGCAGACGACGATCCCGACCACGGCGAGTGCGGTCAGCATCAGCCCGGCGGTGCGCAGATCGTCGACATACCCGCTCAGTTCGTCGCGTGATGCAGCGGCACCGATGCCGGTCGGCACGATCGCCAGCACGAGTGCGGTACTGAGCAGGTTGCCGACGTTCTGCATCGTCGACCGCATGCCGTTGGCGATCCCGCGCCGCTGCGTCGGCACGGTCAGCATCAGCGCACTCGTACTCGGGGTCATGAACAGGCCGATGCCGCACCCGACGACGAACAGGAAGGCCGAGGTGACCGCCAGGGGCGCGCCGTCGACGGTCAGTGTCAGCGTCATACCCAGCAACCCAATCGCGTTGAGCGCCATGCCGATCGCAGTGAGTGTGCGGGGCGCGATGCGGGCGACGAGGGCGCCGGCGATCAGCGCCGCGACCACCGTGCCGACTGCGACCGGGGTGACCAGCAGGCCCGCGACGAAGGGCGATGTCCCGTCGACTGCCTGCTCGAACAGCGAGATGATCAACGGGACGGAGTAGGTGGCGGCCGCGGTCAGCAGACAGGCAACGAGTACGAGACCGATTCCGCGGGTGCGGAAGAGCCGGACGTCGATCAGGGGATGGGTGCGACGGATCTGCACCGTCACGAAAACGACCGCCGTCGTGGCGGCCACACCGCCGCACAACCAGGGGAGCCAGGGCGACGTGGTCAGTCCGGGGGTCAGGGCGAGCACGATGACGGTGAGCAACACGGTCGACAACACCGCGCCGGTCAGGTCGAACGGTTCACGGCGACCAGTACTGGTCGCTGTGCGGGGGATGACCGCGATCGAGGCCGCCGCGGCGACCACGCCGATCGCCAGTGCAACCACGAACAGCCCCCGCCAGCCGATGAGCGCCGTTGCGGCGCCACCGATCACCGGACCGATCACCTGAGCGAGCGCGGCGACCGTGGCATTCCAGCCCAACGCGCGGCCGAGCAGGTGCCGGGGGAAGGTATCGGTGAGCAGCGCGGTGTTGTTGGTGATCACCGAGGCGGCCCCGACACCCTGCAGAACCCTCGCGGCGATCAGCCAACCCGCGGTGGGGGACGCGATGCACAACCCGGTGGCGACGGTGAACACCACCAGACCGGCCAGATAGAGCGGCCGGCGACCGACGATGTCGGCGAGTCGACCGAAGACCAGGATTAGCGCCGTCGTGACCACCATGTAGCCGACCAGGATCCAGGTCGCCTGGGCCGGTGACGCGTCGAGATCGGTGGCCAGCGTCGGCAGGGCGACGGTGAGCCCACTCATGCTGACGAAGACCGCGACGACACCGACGCTGGTGGCGGCGAAGACCCGCCAGGGGTGGGGATGCTGCGCCGGGACCGTGTCATCCATGAGACCGGCTATCCATGAGCCCGTCGATCGTGGTGACCGGTGAGCTGCTGAAGTGCCTGGGCGAGGCCGATGACGAGCCCGTCGGCCCAGGGACGGCCGACGATCTGGACACCGACCGGCATCCCGTCGACGAATCCGGCTGGGATCATCACCGCCGGAAGTCCGAGGTGATCGAACAGGGCAGTGTTGCGGCCGACGATCGACTGCATGGGGTGCCGGACGCCGTCGACCTCGACGGTGACATCGGACAGCCGCGGAGCGGTCGCGCCGACGCCGGGGGTGACGATCATGTCGACCCCGGCGTCGTCGAAGGCCCGCAGTGTGGCGCGCAGGGCTCCCGCCCGGCGTCGCAGGGCCCGGAGGTAATCGACCGCCGACGGTACGGTGCCGCGGGCGATCCGTATCTGCGTGCCGATGTCGAACCGAGCGAAACGGTCCAGTGCGCCTTCCTGATTCGATGCGAGCTCGGCGGTGAGCACGATTGTGAAGTCGTCGTGGAGCAGGGGCGCGTCGGGGATGTCCACAGGGACGACCTGTACGCCGTGCCGACCGAGGACGGCCAGAGTGTCCTGCCACACCGCGAGGACCGCGGCATCGCACAGTTCGGTGAACCAGCCGGTGGGGACGCCGATTCGGAGCCCGTCGAGGCGCAGTTCGCCCGAACCCACGACGGGAAGGCTCGCCCGGACGTCCTCGGTGCGCGCGGCGGGGGCCGCGCCGGGATCGAGGTCGTCCGGTCCGGCCAGCACGCCGAGCACCGCGCCGAGGTCGGCGGCGGAACGAGCCATCGGCCCGACGTGGTCGAGTGTCCACGACAACGAGGCGACACCGGTGCGTGGGATGAGCCCATAGGTGGGTTTGATGCCCGAGAGGTTGCACAGGGCGCTGGGGACCCGAATCGATCCGCCGGTGTCGGTGCCGAGGGCGAGCGGGATCAGTTCGGCGGCAAGGGCACCCGCCGAACCCGTCGATGAACCGCCGGTCCAGCGGGCCCGATCCCACGGGTTGGTGACCGGGCCGTAGCGCACGTTGTGCGGTGCACCGCAGGCGAATTCGGTGGTTGCCGTGATCAGCGCGGGGATGGCGCCGGCGTCGCGCAATCGGGCGAGAACGGTCGCATCACCGGTCGCGATGCGATCGCCGGTGACGTGCGAGCCGGCGGTGACCGGTGAGCCCGCGACGTCGATGATGTCCTTGACCCCGAAGAAGATGCCTTCGAGGGGTCGCGGTGTCCCGGCCCGCCATCGGCGGTCCGATTCGGCAGCTGCCGCGGCGACGGTCCCGACGACGGTGAGGATTGCCCCACCGGACAGCTCGGGGTCGGTCCACCGCGCGCGCAGGGCGGCGAGCACCTCGCTCGGCGACGTGACACCGCCGCGGTAGGCGGCGAGCAGATCCAGGACGCCGAGCGCGTGCAGCGCCCGGTCGGTGCGCGGCACATACGTCGGTACCGAGAAGGTCTGGGCCGGAACCGATGTCGCCGCCATCAGAAAGGCGAAGTCGGCGGGCTCGGTGCCTAGGGTGTCCGGTGCGGACGGGAGGGGCACCGATCGTGAGGATGCGATCGGCCCGCTCATGTCGGTGTGGGCCTGCGGGAGTAGATCGTCGAGGGCCAGGGCGGCGGGGGCGGTGAGGTCGGGGTAGTCGGTGCTGGTCACCGCACCGCCTCGACTGCGGCCAGTGTTGTCGCGACCGTGGCGGACCGGGACAGTGGGGCGGACCGGGACAGCGGGGCCGGCCGAACCGTGCCGTCGGCGAGCCGGGCGAGCAGGTTGATCACGTCGGGACGGCGGTCCCGGCGAAGCGGGAAGGCGGCGCGTACCGATGCGACGAGATCGAGATCGAGTGAGAAGCGCAGGGTCACACCGTTTTGGTGGGCGGGGGCCTGGGCGACGATCTTGCCGTCCGGGGCGACGATGCAGGAGAGTCCGAAGTAGTCGACGGTGACGCCGTTGAGTGTTTCCGGACCGGCGCGGTTCGCGGCGATGATCCACATCTGGGATTCGAGGGCACGCGTCTGCAATTCGGCGAGGAACAGGTCTTCTCGGCTGCCGAGCGACGACACGATCGCGAGCATCACCTCGGCGCCGAGACCGCGTGCCACAGCCCAGTTCTCGGGGAAACTGCGGTCGTAACAGATCACGCAGCCGAAGCGGGTCCCGAGTAGGTCGGCGGTGGCCGGGGAGGAGCCGGGGGCGAAATGATACTTCTCATCGATGTCGACACCGCTGACCTTGTTCGCCGGTAACGAGAGCTTGCGGTAGGCCGGGACGTGCCCGCCGTCGGGGGTGTCCCACGCGGTGATGCCGCCGTCCGGGTCGATGAGCACCACTGAGTTGTGCGTGATGTCGTCGGCGGTGCGCTCATAGGTACCGAAGGCGATCGCACATCCGAGTTCGCGCGCAATGTCGCCGAACAACTCGGTCGCCGGTCCGGGCAACGTCTGCGCCCACGCGGTCCGGTCGACGTCGTGGCTGGTGCAGAAGTAGGGCGTGGTGATCAGTTCGGGCAGAACCACCAAATCCGGTGTGGCGCCGCGGTCATCGGGTAGCGCAGCTTCACGCACGCGGGCTGCGAGTCGGGTCAGGTTGGCCGGGATGTCGTCGGTGAGTTCACCGATCTGGACGATCGCGACGTCGAGTGTGCGTGAATGCAAAGGGGGCCTCCGTCGGGCGGGTGAAGGGTGGACGGCCGGGGCCGCCCACCCACCATCGGGGGGATCAGGCAGCTGCGGACCGGAATGATTCGCGGCACTTCATGAGCGGCTGAATCCGGGTTCCGAAGTTCTCGACGCCCGCGACGAAATCGTCGAAGGTGAGCATGATGCCCTTTATCCCCTCGACTTCGGCGACCTCGTCGAGCATCTTCGCCACGGTCTCGTAGGAGCCGACGAGCGTACCCATGTTGAAGTTCACCGCACCTTCGGGAAGGGAGATGGTCTTGGCGGTCGAGGAGTCGTCGGCGTCCGCGTCAGTGGCCGATTGATCGGCCATGTAACCGAGCGCGGCGAGGTCGGCGTTGTCGTGGTAGTCCTGCCATTTCGCCTGTGCCGCTTCATCGGTTTCGTCGGCGATGATCATGAACAGGGCCATCGCGCCCACGTCGCGGCCGGTGGCGGCGGCAGCGGCGACGAGGGTGGAGGTGGCCTCGGACAGGGCTGTCGGGGTGTTGATGCCGGAGCCCATGATGAAGTTGAAATCGGCCATCTCGGCGGCGAACGCCATCCCGGTCTTCGACTGCCCGGCGGCCACGATGGGAACCGCGCCGCCGGTCGGGCGTGGAGACAGGACACAATTGTCCATGGTGTAGTGCTTGCCGGTGAAGCTGGAGACGCCGTCGGCCCACAGCTCGCGCATGATCTGCACGTACTCAGCCGCCTGTTCGTAGCGATATCCGAAATATTCTTGTCCCGGCCACATCCCCATCTGGGTGTACTCGTTAGGTGCCCACCCGGTGACGATGTTGACGCCGAAGCGGCCCGGTGCGATCGAGTCGATCGTCGAGGCCATGCGGGCGACCATGGCCGGTGGGAGGGTGAGGATCGGGGTGGAGGCGAACAGCTTGATTTTCTCGGTGACCGCGGCGAGTCCGGCCATGAGGGTGAAGGACTCGAGGTTGTGATCCCAGAACTCTGTCTCGCCGCCGAAACCCTTCAACTTGATCATCGACAGGACGAAATCGAGTCCGTGATGTTCGGCATTCTGCACGATCGTCTTGTTGAGTTCGAAGGACGGCATGTACTGCGGTGCGCTCTTGGAGATGAGCCACCCGTTGTTGCCGATGGGAATGAAGACACCGATATCCATGTCACTCCTGATGCTGCGGGATTGGTCGGGAGGAATCTGGTCAACGCATCGTCGGGTCAGCCGTGACTTCGAATGTATGCAGGGGTTCTTTCGGTCCTGTGGCGCCTTGGTAACGGGTGTGTTGCTCGGCTCAGTGAATCCGGGGACAGGGTCCGGCGCTGCCGCGCTGAACCCACTCGACCCCGAATTCGCGGTGGACCGGGGTGCCGGCGGCTCCGTCGATACGCGCGAGCAACAGTTCGGCGGCGGCGAGCGCCATGTCCTCGAGGGGCTGGCGGACGGTGGTCAGATCGAGGATCGACCATCCCGCGATGTCGAGGTCGTTGTAGCCGACGATCGAGACGTCCTCGGGGACACGGAGTCCGAGGCGTTTGGTGGCGTCGAGGGTGCCGAAGGCGACGAAGTCGGTGACGCAGAAGATCGCGGTCGGGCGGTCCTCACGGCCGAACAGTTCCAGTCCGCCGGCGAGGCCGGTGGTTGCATCGACGGCGCCGCGATGGACCAGTCCCTCGTCCAGCGGAAATCCGTGCTGCGCCAGGGCTTCTCGGAACCCACCTTCGCGGAGCTTGACGCTCGCGTTCTTCACCGGTCCCGAGATCAGGCCGATCCGGCGATGACCCATCTCGATGAGATGGTCGGCGACGAGTCGTCCACCGCCGACGTTGTCCGAGGTCACCCGGTCCACGCGCCCCGCCTCACCGCCGTCGACGTCGCGGCTGAGGATCACCAGCGGGATCTTCGAGTCGATCAGCTCCGGCACAATGGGTGAATCGAGACGCGCGGAGATGAACACGACGCCGTCCACGAGTCCGCCTCGCAGCGCGAGGATGTCCTTCTCCAGCGTTCCCTCGGTGCGGTCGCTCATGAGCAGTACGCGGTAGTCATCCAGCGCGAATCGGTCCTGCAGCGTGTTCACCAGTGTGGGGTGCGAGGGATTGCGCAGGTCGCCGCTGACGACGGCAATTGACATCGAACGCCGTGTGATGAGACTGCGTGCTGTGACGTGCGGAACGTAACCCATCTCCTTCGCCAGTGCCTGGATCGCGTAGCGCGTCTCGTTGATCACGCGCGGGTCGTCACGTAAGGCCCGCGAGACCGTCGACTGGGACACTCCGGCACGACGGGCGACGTCGTAGCTGGTGACCGGCTTGTTCCGCACGGTCCGATTGTAGGGATAAGGCCGCGCTGCCCAATGCACCCACACCCATCACCCGGTGGAGTGGTTGCGGCGAACCTCGGTTTTCGGCACACGGGCAACTTTGCCTGTGAGAAATCAGTTCAGTGGCGTGATGGGCGCGGAAGGGGGGAGCGGTACTCGCGTTTGTGGCGTTGAACCAGCACGGGCGGTTTTGGTGCTGCCGCGTACCCTCTGCGTACCGGGGTCAGTATCGCTCGACTCGACCGGCAGCCGATGGTGCAGATTACGGCAGGTTGAATCCGGGTCATGAGGAAGGCCGAGCGCGCAAGTTACTGCGGGTCGGCGAGTATCTGTTCGACCAGGATGTCGGCGTGGCCCGCGTGCCGTGCCAGCTCTTCGATCATGTGAAGTCCTATCCAATGGAATGTCACCTCGCCGCGTCGGTAGTGAACGAATCGGTCGGCCGGATTACGTCCTTGCGCGATGTGTCGGGATCGTTCAGCAACAGCTTCAAACTCCGCGATGACGTCTGCGAGCGTCTGGTCGGGACCGACTATCCAGCCGCGGTCGTCGCCCGCTGCATACCCGTCGCACTCGGCCTCGGCAAGGCCGGCGACGGTGCGTTGAAACCAGACCCTTTCCGCAGCGGCACAATGTTTGACAAGTGCAATCGGGGTGGTCAGAGAAGGCACCAAGCGAGACCGACTCTGAGCATCCGTCAAGCGGGCCACAGAGCAAATCAGGGCCGTACGGTTCGCGTCAAGGACAGCGGCAAGCTCTTCGTCGATCATCGTCAAATGCTACGACCTTGAGTCGGCAGCATGGGACGCTGGAACATTGCCTGGGATGATCTCCATGGAAGTGCGACACCGATATTCGAGGTGCGTTCCGTCGCTGGTGACGAAATGCGTTGCGTCACCACAATGATAGATATTGCGTCGGCTGGCCGAAGGGAGCGGCTGCTTCGCGTGGGGAAGGTCGACCAGACCGGCCGATCAGCGCTGGGTGATGCGGTCGACGAGTAGATCGATGATTGCCCGTTGCTCGGCTTTGTCGCCGGGATGTGTGAGTAGACCTTCGACCACGAATGCGATGATGTGGCTAGCCGGTTGCGCATCATCGGGCGGGAGATCGGCGCGGGTGAGTGCGTCGGCCATCGCGTGGAAGTTGCTGTGCCATCGATCTATTACGGGCGAGGCGGCGCGCCGCGAATGGACGGTGTCGACAAGGTTGCGCATTGCGGACAACTCGTCGACCACGAACATGATCTTGTCCGCCAGTGGACGCTGCGCCATCGGTTGGTAGCGCGCCAATGCCTCGATGAGCAGTTCTTCCAGGACGGCCACCAGTAGGTGGTCCTTGTCGTGGAAGTACCAGTAGACGGTGTTCGCGGTGACTCCGGCATCGGCGGCGATCTTGCTCAGTGCAGTGTCGTCGTAGCCGTTGTCGACAAAGAGTCGGCAAGCGGAGGTGACGATCTCGTCCCGCTTTTCTGCCCGTGCTCGTGGACGACGATTGGCGGGCATGACACCAACTTTACTTGATCAACGTTCAAGAAGACGCTATCTTCCTTGACTACCAATCAAGAAAACAGGGGGCGACCGTGTCGAGCGGCAACCAGTACACCCAGGCTGAAGAGTTCTTCTCGAGCGACGGGGTCAGGTGCGCCGCGACGGTGTATCGACCGAGCGCACCGCTGGGCCCGGTGCCGGTGGTCGTCATGGCTCATGGCTTCGCCGCGACGCGGGGGATTCGGTTACCGGCCTACGCGGAACATTTTGTGACCGCTGGGTACGCCGTGGTCTTGTTCGACTATCGCTATTTCGGCGACAGCGAGGGTGAGCCACGCCAATTGCTTGATGTCCGATCGCAACTCGACGACTGGCGGGCCGCCATCAGATTTGCCCGTTCTCTGCAGTTCGTCGATGCCGAACGTGTCGTTGCCTGGGGCACATCGTTTGCCGGAGGTCATGTGTTGACGTTGGCCGGCCATGGTGAGCGATTGGCGGCGGTCATCGCTCAGGTTCCCCACGTCAGTGGGCCGGCGGCGGTGCGCGCCACGGGTCTGCGGCAAGTGCTGCGACTGGCGCCGGTAGGTCTGGCCGACCTCGTCGGATCCTTCCTTCGGCGACCGCCTCGATACGTCGCGGCGGTCGGGCCCGAAAACGCGGTGGCAGCCCTCGCTGCCCCGGGCGCGATGGCCGCGTTTGAGCGGCTGATTGCAGAATCGAGCATTCGGCGTGGGGATTACCCGGAGACCGTGGCCGCGCGGATCCTGGTGAAGATCGGGCTTTACTCGCCGGCGCGAACTGCCCGAAAGATCAGCTGCCCGGTGCTGATCCAGGTAGCGACCTTGGACAACATCGCGCCGGCTGCGGCTGCGGTGAAAGTTGCCCGGGCCATCCCCGAGTCGACGCTGTTGCGCTATGAATGCGGCCACTTCGATCCCTACGTCGATCCCACCTTCCCCGGCGTGGTCACCGACCAACTCAAGTTTCTGGTTGAGACCGTGCCCGTCAGGTCTCGGCAGGCGTGAGGGCGATAGGTGTTGCCGACCTGCCGACTTGGGCCTGCATCGCCATCGGCGGACCGTCTCCTTACCGCCACCGATCTGCGTATCAACTCGGGAGTCGATTGGCCTCGCGGCGATCACCCCAGGCTGCATTGGCGATGACGTCGGCGAACACGGTGGCGGGTGCTCCGTTGAGCGCCTCGTTGAGGTGGCCGGGCAAGCTGAACGGTGGCGCTTTCATCGGGTTGTGCGGGTGGGCCTGGATATCGCGGGCTATTGCGTCCCCGAGTGCGTGCCCCAGACCGTGACGGGGCCAGGCGGTATTGACGCGTTCGATGAAGACCGGTGAGTGGTTTTCCATACCCATGCCGTCGACGTCGAAGGAGATCCCCGCGCCCGAGATCGCCTGCACGGTGCCGAAGCGGTGTCCCAGGCCAAGGCTGCTGTGGAGTGCGATGGATTGCCAGATCGTGGTGATGACCTGATCGTCAACGACACCGTGTTCGCGTAAGAACCGTGCCGCGGCGTCGGCGCCTTCGATCTCGAATCGTTGATCACCGCTTCCGTAGTCGGTGAGGCCGAGATCGTGCAGGAGACATGCAAGGTAGAGCGTTTCATCGTCGTAATCGACGCCGCTCCGCAAACCCCACGCTGTGGCGATCTCACGTCCGAATATATAGCTCCGGACGCAGTGGTTGGAGAGGGGCGCAGGAGAGGTGGTATTCACCAAATTGAGTGCTGATGAACAGATTTCGGAATCCGGAAGGTTCCATTCGGTTGGTTCAAGAGCATCGGTGAGAGGGGTGGATGAATCGGTCATGAGTGGGGTCCTTCGCTGTCAGTGGAGAAGGCGATGTCTTTTTGGGCGTCCAGGGCCTCTAGCCGGCCGCGCAGCGCGTCGCCGATCATCGCGTACGCGTCTGATCCCAGTGCCAGTCGGGACGGTGGGGACTTTTGATCGGTGGCAGCAATGATGGCTGACGCCACCTTGCGTGGATCGCCGCGCTGCGCTGATACCGGTACGGAGCCGGCCCGAAGCACCGTGTCGTTGTAGGACGGGTCGGCGGCCGCCACCGCAGCCGAGGTGCCCGAGAACGACGTCTTCGACATTCCGGGCTCGACCAGGATGGTTCGAATCCCAAACCCGGCCACCTCGGCCCCGAAAGACTCGAAAAACCCTTCCACCCCCCACTTGGACGCGTGATAGAGCGACATTCCGGGGTAGGCGGTCTGGCCACCCAGACTCGACAATTGCACGAATGTTCCGCCGCCCTGGGCACGTAGATGTGGAGTCACCGCCCGTGCCAGCTGGATCGGTGCCACCAAGTTGGTGGCCAACTGTCGATCGATCTCGGCGTCGTCGAGCTCCTCCGCGGCGCCGAACAGGCCGTAACCGGCGTTGGAGACCACGACGTCGATGCGGCCCATTGCTGCAAACGCAACCTCGACGGCGGTCCGCAACGCGGGGGTGTCGATGACGTCGAGAACGCTGACCCGGAGTCGATCGGGATATTGAGAGCATAACTCCTGCAATGCTTCCGGGCGACGTACCGTGGCCGTAACCCGATCACCGCGATCCAAAAGAAGCTCAGTCAACGCCCGGCCGAACCCAGACGAGGTTCCGGTGATGAACCAACTTTTTGAGGTCACTGACGTCCTTCCATTCTGGTGTATGACCGTTTGACTGTGCGCCGAGTGCGCACCGTTCGCCAGTGGCCGGAAAGACAGTGGTCGTAACATTAGGGCCATGAATGTTCATCAGGTGACCGTGTTGGCACTTGAGTCGGTGCTGCCCATCGATCTCGGAATTCCGACGCAGATCTTCAACCCACGCCCAGATACGCCCTACGCCTTGAGTATTTGCGGCATTGCACCAGGGTCCGTCCGGACGAGCGCAGGTTTCACGCTCGGTGTGACGGCGGGTCTGGAGGAACTCGATCACGCTGCGACAATCATGATTCCGGGTTACGCCGATTATCGGCGGCCACCGCCTGCGACGGTGTCGGAGGCATTGAACAAAGCGGCACGGCGAGGGGCCAGGATTGCGTCCATCTGTACCGGAGCGTTCGCACTGGCTGCTGCTGGTCTACTGGATGGTCGCACGGTCACCACACACTGGGCCAGCGCTGATGAGTTGGAGGAGCTGTTTCCCGGGATTATTGTCGAGCGCGAGGTGCTCTACATCGATGACACTCCGATACTCACCTCGGCGGGTGTCACCGCGGGGATTGATTTGTGTATGCATATGGTGCGCAACGATCTTGGTGCGCATGTCGCCAACAACATCGCCCGCGAACTCGTCGCAGCGCCGCATCGCGACGGAGGCCAGTCTCAATACATCACCAGACCGCTTCCTGACCCGAGTGCGACAACTCTGGCCGCAACCAGGGAATGGGCGGCAAGTCGTCTCCGCGAACCGCTGACTCTCGACAGTCTGGCTCAGCATGCCGGGGTCTCAAGTCGGACCCTGACCCGCCTGTGGCGCGCGGAGACCGGAGTCAGTCCACACCGGTGGCTGTTGGCTGCGCGTGTTAACCTTGCCAGGGAACTTCTCGAGAAGACCGATCACACCGTTGAGCAGGTCGCCAGCCGTTGTGGCCTTGGCAGCGCTACCAACCTACGCGCGCGCTTCCGAGATGCGGTGGGTACCACGCCCACTGCGTACCGAAGGGCATTCAGCCAGTCCTGATGCCGGCCGAACCCACGAGCGGTTTGTTGCGGCGCCTCGTCGAGGCCGTTGTGAGTGTCAGGATCCCGTACTACAACCAGATCCGGTGGCCAGGACCGCCGGAC
Organism: Williamsia sp. z34; assembly: GCF_059553395.1. Taxonomy (NCBI): domain Bacteria; kingdom Bacillati; phylum Actinomycetota; class Actinomycetes; order Mycobacteriales; family Nocardiaceae; genus Williamsia; species Williamsia sp. z34. The sequence goes on from NZ_JCANWW010000001.1 coordinate 795,008, forward strand.
GTGCTAGTCGACCAGCACTACTTCGGGTGATGCGGGCGAGACGGCTGCGGCACTTGCCGACTGGTGCCCCCGGTCAGACTCGAACTGACACTGGACGGGTTTGAACCTGCGGAAGTGGTGTTTGCAGATGTGGCATTGTTGGTGGCTTGTGAATGATGCAGTGGCGGATCGGTATTCGTGTTCGTCCGTTGGCGAGGGTGGGTGGTTTCGGTGCTCATCGCACGGCGGACTGTCGCGCCGCAGCGAGAGCACCGCCGGTGTTCTGACTCTTCGGCGACGGTGTCAGTGGTGGGGTTGCGATGTGCTGACCAGGGGGCCTCCTGCGGCTCTCCAGTCGATGAGTCCTCTGCTGATGTTCTTGGCGTCGAAGCCCCACTCCATGAGTGAGTTGGCTGCATCGGCCGATCGCAGTTGTGAATCCTCGAGGGGCAGATGTCGGGCCCCGGGTAATGCGGGTGCGGTTCCATTCGAACGGGCGTCGCACATCGATGATGAGCGCGCCCTTCGCAGAGAGGTCGATCGCATCGGCTGCCGACACTGCCGGCGGTGACGAAGGTAGTGACGAAATCCCGTCGCTAGGAGTCCTTTACGTCTTGGGGCGCATCGGCGTGTTTAGTCGGCACGGTGGTGTGGCGGTGTTCTTGTGCGACATTGCGCATTGTCAGGGGTCCGCTGGCGACGGGTATGAGCGCGTGAATGCGTGTACGGGTGCTCAGTCCACGCCCCAGGAACGCGACCGCGGCGACGGCGAGATAGCACGCCCCGTGGACCGGTCCCAGCGCTGCTGCCAGCTCACTATTGTGGACGGTCGCAAGATTACCGAGTAGCGCCGCCACGGTGAGGGTTTCGATGAGTGAGAGAACGGCGAGGGTGCGTAGGAGGCCGTTCACGGTCAGCTCGCGCCCGGTCGGATGATCATCAGTACGACGACCGCCACCCACAGCAGATTGAACACGCCTGTGAACATCCCGATTCGGCGCAGGCGCTGTCCGGCGTCGGGGGTGCTGAGGGCCTCGCGTTGTAGCGGGGCGATCTGTAGCGCCAGCAACCCGCCCGCGACCGCGGTGAGGATCATGGCCGCAATCACCCAGGTGTCGGTAGTGCGCCCCTGAACGGCGGCGAGTATCAGTCCGATGGCCGGCACGATCAGGGCGAGGGTGCCGTAGACGCGGGTGATCCGGTACAGCACCCGCGCGATGTCAGCGCTGCCGTCATCCGATGACGTGCCGAAGGACGCAGTGACCGGGGCATAGCGCGGGAACATGCTGGTTACCACCGCAACCGGTCCGACGAACAGAATGCCCGCCACGATGTGAACGGACAGCAGAATGTCTTCCATAACCTTCAGTCTACCTGAAGGTGACAGGTCAGCGAAGGGCGTCCAAAGCCCGGATCATGTGCACGCGCAGTGCGTCGGTGAGTTCTGGGTGCTGTGAGGTGAAATCGGCGTCCACCGCTGCGACGACGTCCACTGTTGTAGTGAGCAGCGTGGTTCCCCGGTCGGTGATCTGTCCGTCGTTTACGTTGCGTCGACCGGAAGCTGGAGTTCCCGTCCCGTCGGACTGCCTTGAATGCGTTCGACGTGCTCGTTGGTTGAGTCGCATCCTGTCGTGGTTCGCCGAATGGTGATCGTTGCTCGACATGCGCCAGGGGATTGGTCGGCTGGTGTTGGTGTACTTGGCTGGCGTCTCGGTGTGGCGGACCTGTCGCCGGCTGATTCGGAGGCGGGTCTGGTGACCAGTGTCCGCCGTGTGGGCGAACCTTGGTTTTCGGCGCATGGGCAACTTTGCCCGTGGGAAATCCGTTCAGTGGCGTCATGGGCGAGGAGGGGGTCGATCCGTGCTGAGTGGCGTCGGCAGTTGGGTTAGGGCGGTCAAGGTTTGACGCTCACCAGATCGGTTGCAGCGGAGGCGAGTTCCTGGCCGTATCCGGCCCACGATGTGTGGTCGCCCCGAGGTATGGCCGCTCGCTGAATCGTAAATCCCGGCCGCCTCGGAAGCGTTGCTTGCTGAGACTCCTGCGTACCCGCACCATATCGTCACATTTAGTAGGTCTAATCACCGGTGTGACCTACGGTTTGTGCCCCCGGTCGGACTCGAACTGACACGGGACGGGTTTTGAACTTGCGGTAGTGGATGTTTGTATATCGGACGCGTTGTTGAAGGGTTGCGAATCAACCAGTGGCGGAGGATGATTCGCGTTTAACGCGCTAGATGGATTTGGACGATTTCGGGTTACTGCCTACCCTCTGCGTACCGGGACAGCATCGCTCGACAGGAAGGGTGGCCGATGGTGCGGTTGCGTCAAGTAAACCCAAAGGCGCTGTCGGACCGGTTTCTCGCTGTCTCATGCTGGTTAACGTCAATTCTTCTCTCGACCTTCGCTTATAAGCCCTATGTGGTCAAGCATTCATCGCCCAGGTTTGGTGAGCATGGTGAATGGCACCTGTTCTAGAAGTTGGGTTTGTTGAGCGCTGGGACCGCCACCGGCTCTCGATCGGCACCTTAGCGCCACGCTGCAGGATCGGCGTGGTCATGCAGCCATCTTTCCTAGGTCTCCCGAAATACGCTGCGCTGCAATTGTTATGTCTGATTTAAGATTGTGTTACATATACCTTCCGTTCCGGTTATGGGTGGGTGTGGTCGGCGGCAAGGCCGCAATGGGGGCTTCCAACAGCGCACTGTGAGAACGCTTGGACCGGCGTACCTAAGATTCCCGCGAGGAGCTCAGGGTTGCGATTGTGTCCTGAATTTAACGGGCTACCGGCTACTCCCGTCGGTAATCGAAGCTCTTCGAGATGCGCGATGTTTCACTTCGGGATACCTTGATTCCCGTCACTAAACGAACCCATTGGAAGGCGTTGACTTGCCTGACCGCAATCTGACCGCGAACATCCCACAGCTAGCGCTGAGACCGCAGGCGATGGGTCTCCCGCAACGACCAGCCCTTGCCCCGTTACGCCGTCGGCGCTTGAATCCGCCTAGCTCCAGTCCAGCGCGATCCACGAGGAGCTCACATGTCACAGCGCAATGAAATGGGCGCTATCGAAACGCGTGGAGTCGACTTCATTCCGAACGAAGAGCGAGACGGCTCGCCGTGGAATCTCTTCTGGGTAGGCATCGGCGCGCAGTTGTCATTCACCGTGATCGTGTTCGGCTGGCTCCCCATCACCTACGGGCTAGGGTGGTGGAGTAGCGTCACCGCCATCACCACCGGGTTGATTCTGGGCAGCGTAATCTATGCTCCTTTCGCACTTTTCGGACCACGTACCGGGACCAACAGCGCCGTTAGTAGTGGCGCTCACTTCGGGGTCGTTGGCCGTTTGATCGGCTCTATCTTGGCAATGATCACGGCAGTTGGGTTCTTTGCGATCAGCATCTGGACCGGCGGTGACGCACTGGTGGCCGGTGCACACAGCTTGCTCGGCACTCCCATCAACGACGCGATGTCCGTCGCCGGCTATGCCATCACCGGCCTGATAACCATTGTGATCGCCGTGTATGGCTACGCAACCGTCGTCGCCGCGCAGAAATTCATCATTCCATTCGTGGGCGGCTTGATGCTGCTGGGGTTCATCGCCCTAGCCGGAGACTTCGACCCCAACTATGCCGGTGGCGACTACATACTCGGAGGATATTGGCCTACCTGGTTGCTGGCAGTAGGAACGTCGCTGTCGCTTCCAATCTCCTACGCGCCCTTTGCCAATGACTATTCGAGGTATGTCCGTCGCGAAAAAGGGGGTGCCAAGCTGGTGTGGCTCAGCTTCGCGGGCATGATGATCGGCTGTCTGCTGGCATGCCTTTTCGGCGCCTACGTCGCAAGCATCTTCGGACCCGGTGAGAGTTCGCTTGTGAACGGCCTTATTGGGATCTCTCCCGGCTGGTACGTCATCGCGGCAGTGGTTCTGGGCCTACTCGGCGGCTTCGGGCAAGGCTCACTGTGTCTGTACGGAACCGGACTTGACACGTCATCGCTATTCCCCCGTCTCGCACGTGTCCCAGCCACGGTGATGATCAGCGCCGTGTCATTCGTGCTGGTATTCCTCGGCCGTTTCGTCTGGAACGCAGTCGATTCCGTCTCGGCGTTTGTGATCATCCTCGTCGTCATCTTGACGCCGTGGGTTGTGATCAATCTCGTCGGCTACGTCCGTCGCCGGGGCCAATACAACGCTGAGGATCTGCAGATCTACAACACCGGCGGGTCGGGTGGTGCGTACTGGTTTACCGCTGGTTGGAACTTCCGTGCGGTCGGAGCTTTCGTCCCTTCGGTTGTCGTCGGGTTGATGTTCGTCAACACCACACTGTTCAAAGGGCCCTGGGCCGATGCAGCAGGAGGAATCGACTTGAGCCTGGTCTCAGGAGCCGTGTTGTCGCTGTTTCTCTACGTCTTACTGACAACAATATTCCCGGAGAACATCTCGCTATCCTCTGCAACCGCCGAAACCCCCTCGGGCTCTGACGCCTTCGCGCACGACCCAGACCATGAGGTCCACACCACTATTGCGCTCAAACCCTCAATTAACCAGGAGACAGCATGACTGGCACGATCGAAACCGGGAACGTCGACAACGCGGTGGGGGTGCCTCGGTACGCGGAGACCTTCTCCGAGGCACTGCCTGACGACGACAAAATTGCAGCCGTGCGCGCCGAACTCGAGGAGGCGGGGGTCCAGTATGTGATCTCCTGTTGGATTGATGTGTTCGGAATGCCGAAGACCAAACCCGTTCCGATGAGCGACTTTGAGGCACTCTGCAAGGGGAAAGGGCCCCAATTCGCGGTCCATTCGGTCTCGTTCGTACCCGACCTGACACCCGCCGATTCTGATCAGGTCATGGTTCCCGACCTTGACGCGGTGTACATCTGTCCGTGGGACACGACCACGGCGGTCATTTTCGCCGACCTGTTCTGGGAAGATAAGCCGTACAACAACTGTCCACGGCAGACGTTGAAGCGCGCTATCCACAAGGCGGCTGAAGGCGGACACGTCGGATACGCCGGGATCGAACCCGAGTTCATCGCCATGCGCTGGGACGCGAATGGCCAGCCAGTGAAGGCATTCGACAACGACCCACAGCAGGTCGGGGGTTTGCGTTCGCGCCGGCAGGCGTTCGGCTACGACGTCGAACACACGATGGATTCCATGCCTTTCCTGAAGGACTTGATGGATATGCTGGCCACTTTGGACTGGGGGCTCCACGACGTGGTCGCTGAAGGGGCATACTCACAATTCGAGCTGGACTTCCACTACACCCACCTGCTGGAAATGGCGGACAGGTTCGTCTTCTTGCGCCTCGCGCTCAAGGAGATCGCCAAACGCCATGGCATGTTCATCACCTTCATGCCGAAACCGACAACTGCAGACTGGCGTTCGGGCGCCCACATCAACTTCTCGTTGCGATCGCTCGACGATCCAGCCGGGAATTTATTCGTCGACGACCAGGGGAACTGGAGTGACGAGTCCCGATTTGCGGTGGGAGGCCTACTCGCTCACGCGGAAGCCCTGACAGCGATCACGTGCCCTACCGTCAATTCCTACAATGGCCTGGTTCCTCGTGTGGGCGGCTTCGAGGGCGGCACGGTGACCTGGGCGCCGACCAACATCACCTACGGCCACAACAATCGCTCAGTGCAATTCCGGCTGCCGCAGAACCGATTCTGCATCGAGAACCGGGCAGCAGATATGTGCATGAACGTTTATCTATCGCTCGCTTGCACCCTCGCCGCGGCAGTTGATGGGATCACCCGAAAGACAGACCCGGGCGGCCCTACGGACCGCGACCTCTACTCAACGTCGGCAGAGGAGATCGACGCAGCCGGAATCCGTCGGCTTCCGCGAAATCTGTTGGAATCGATCAGTTTTTTGGAGCGAGACCCTCTGATCGCCGACGTTCTGGGGCCGACCATGCTCCGGTCCTACCTCGCCTACAAGAACGACGAGTGGGAGCGGTACCACCAAGCCGTCACCGACTGGGAAGTCAAGGAATACCTGCGGCTCTACTGACGACTCTGCGCGGTCGGGCGGGTGTATCGACCCGTCCGACCGCGACTTGCGTGAGCCGGCCCTCGAAACGACGGAGACGATGTGCCCTTCCCAGATTTTCAGACTTTCGAACTCGGTGACGTCGAACTGCTTTCCGGTGAGACACTTCGAGATACTCGCCTCGCCTACAACACGTACGGTCAACTCAACACAGCGAAAGACAATGTCGTGGTCCTGCCCACCTTCTTCACCGGAACGCACCAGAGAAACGAGGGATTCTTCGGCGACGGCAGGGCCATCGACCCTGCGAAACATTTCATAGTCTCGATCAACATGTTCGGCAACGGACTTTCAACCTCGCCCAGCTGTGCTGCCGACGGGCAGGGCGGGCCACGGTTCCCCGGGGTCACGCTCTACGACAATGTGCGTTGCCAACATCGACTTCTGGTCGAACACCTCGGCGTCAGTCGGATTGCACTCGTGGCAGGCTGGTCCATGGCCGGTTGCCAAGCCTACCAATGGGCATCACAATATCCCGACCTCGTCGAGGCGATCGTCCCGTTTTGCGCGTCCGCGAGAACATCTCCACATAACTTCGTTTTTCTCGAGGGCATCAAGGCGGCCCTGCAGGCCGACCGAGACTGGGCCGCCGGACATTACACATCACCCCCGGTCAAGGGATTGAGAGCATTTGCCCGCGTCTATGCCGGCTGGGCTTACTCGCGGACCTTTTTTCGCGACAAGCTTTACCAGAGGCTAGGTTTTCAGAGTATTGAGGAGTTGTTGGTCCGATGGGAGGAGGACCACGTCCAGAATTGGGACGCTAACGACCTCGTGGCGAAGCTATGGAGCTGGCAGCGGTTCGACATCAGTGCGAACCCCGTTTATGGAGGCGATTTTGCGGCAGCATTGCGCGCAATATCTGCGCGCGCCATCATCATCCCTTGTACGCAGGACCTCTATTTCACCCCCGAGGACAACAGACTGGAGGCACAAGATATGCCTCGCGCCGAGCTTCGACCCTATGACTCACCGCTCGGACACTGCGTGGCCAACCCAGGAAACGACGCACGATTCGAACAGTTCCTCGATAGCGCAATCTGCGACGCATTGAGGCATTGACCACGTCGATATCACCTTTACGCGTCTGGTCGATCGCCTCGACGTGTAGTCGGCAGAACGCGGTGGATAAAAAACAGTTGGCTGAGCAGCTCCCGGACCGAGTTCATTCCGTTCTTGGACTATGACGTGGAGGTGCGGCGAATCATCAGCTCTTCCAATACTATTGGGTCGATCAATGCGCTCTATCGGCGGGCGATTCGGGCTCGAGGGCATTTCGCGGCCGAGCAGGCCGCGCTCAAGTGCCTGTACTTGGTCACCCGTTCGCTCGACCCCACAGGCCGCGGTAAGGCACGATGGGCAGTGAGGTGGAAGCCAGCGCTCAACGCGTTCGCGATTACCTGCGTAGGCGTATCACCCCGACCGGTAACTAGCAGATGCCATGGTCGGATCCACCTTCAATCTGACAGACCCTCGGATACATAGTCTTCGGATGTAGAGCGCCCACCCATTTGTCTCTGAGACGGTGTTCACAAAGACATGGTGGTCGAGCTGGATTCGAGGACCCGCATATATTGCTCCATCAATAATTACGGGCGCGGCAAGCATCCGCGCAGCATCGACGGACGTCTGCGTCGCGTTGGCAGCGGACTCGATCTCAGGGGTATTGGCGCACCGGGAAAACTCGAGGCGGCGCAGTCTGAAACATCATCCCCAGCGACGCTCACAATCTACGGCTCCGGCCCAATTAGCGATCCATCGACGCCACCACACCTGGTGAAGTCACCCCGGATCATGTTGACAGGGGAATGAGGCCATACCAGGTCTGGCGACCGCAGCCCTCGGTTTCAAGGACCAACTAAAAGCCTTCCAGCACGTAAAACCGACTTGGTCGAGTGCTAAGGTGCCGAAACCTGGCTCCGATAAAACTTCTCAGCTGCGTTGATACTCAGGGCAGACTGGGAGATCACCGCCTCCGCGTCGATGGCTTCGCCAAACTTCGGGTCTGTGAAAGTCTCGATCAGTGCCTTGTTGGCAGGGTTGTTTGCGGCGTCTTTATTGATGACCAGTTGCATCCAATACTCGGGGTAGGCGGGAGCCTGTATCAGCCGCTGATCGCCACTGGCACCTGCGCTGGCAAAGGATGTCTGCCATCCGAAATGCGAGTTCGACATCATCGAGCGTTCGCGGAAGCTGGGCCAGACCGACCTTGCCGGCGGAATTGCTGGGGGTTGGCGGTGATCGACTTGATGGACTGTTCAACGTCAGGGACGTTGGGATCAAGGGTGATCAGTTTCTGGTCGGCGAGCACACGCAGCGCCTGCCCCTCGTTGGCGGCATCGTCAGGAATCGCGATCTCGGTGCCGTCGGGGAGTGCTGTGAGCGAGTCGTGCTTCTTCGAGTACGCAGCGAACTTGAAGGCGTAGACCGGCGCTATGGGGGCGAGATGCAAGCCGTTGTTCCGATCTGACTCCTCAGCCCAGAACTTGTGTTGGATGCCAGATCTACTGTCTCAAACATGAAGAACTCCCCTCAAATACCTGGCAGAGGGTGCGAAAATCGCACTGCGGCAGTGTGACCCGCTGCAGTCGAGGACGCTAGCAGCAGGAATCCGCCCTGCAACTACTTTCGCGCACGCAAAACCGAAATATGTGACCGGCTACAAGAATGTGCATCCAGGGGCAGCCAGGCCTGTTTCGCTATCGGTGAACTGCTGTGGCCGATCCTTTTGTGCAGCAACGAAAAGACACGCTACCTACCGCGCGGGGGATGCGGGAATGGGAACACTGGCCTGGCAGTCCTCTGTCGGACGGATGACTCGCTGGCCGATGGCCCAAGGACAGCGCGGCGGCACCTCGATGGCCCGGCCCAAGTGCGCGGTTCGACACTTGTCACCGGCGAACCAGCGAAAACTCGACATGGTCGAAAACGTGGCTACGCTCATTCCGTCGTCTGATCTTCTCGACCAAATCGATGTGATCGTCACGTCCGATGTCACGGTCACTTCCGGCGATCGTAGCTATGACGCAACAGAGTTGTTCTTAAGGGGGCTCCGCCGCTGAGATTGCTGTGCAAACGGTATCCGGCGATTATCCGGATGTGGGACAACGCCTGGCAAGAGTTCATTCCGTTTCTGGACTATGACACCGAGATGCTACGAGTCTTGTTCTATACCAAACTTATTGAGCGCTTATGCATGTCCCCGGGATGCTTCACAGCGTTGTCTCGACGACATACCGCATGGCGAATCGCCCCTTCCGCACCTCGATATCGCGCCGTGCGACAAGGTCGGCGGTGTCGCGCGCCATCCGATACCCGACCTCGGTGCTGCCGGGCACAACGGTGATCTCCGCGTCCGAGGCATCGTGGAGGCACAGTTGATCACGAAGACCCGCCTCCGCGACCGCGAGCGCGGCTTCGACGTCGATCTCCCCGGTATCGTCGGTCGGCCGTGCATCGACCGCGTCCGTGATCGGCACGGTGGTGTCGGTGAGCGAGCAGACCGTGCCGGCCGCATCGACGACCACACTGACTAGCCCGTCGCCGCCGACAACCACCGGTGACGAGTTGTAAAGCTGTCGATAGTGCGCGGTGAAGTCGGCGACGGCAGGCTCGGTGATCTCGCCGTCGTAGCTCGTGCCGGCGTGGAATGTCGCAGTGATGCGCTCGAGGGTCAGGTCGCCGTCGATACTGCGCACCGCTTCGTCGGCGTTCGCCCTGATCACGTCGATGTCGACCGGCTTTGCCGTCCGATCGGGTTCGGCGAGAAATACCTCGTAGTCGCCGCCGTCGAGGAGCACCAAACGTGGCTCGAACTCGATCGCCCCCTGTTCCGCCAGGGGACTGGTCGCCTCGACGAGGAACGGCCGTACACCGAAGCGTTCGGCGAGCCTCGCAGCGGTCTCCTGATCCGCGCGCCGCCGGGCCAGCCGAAGCAGCTTCGGGGGATGTGGGAGGGGGATGTCGAGGTTGATCACAATCGGCGTGGGGCCGGCCCAGCGCCACCAGTACCAGTTGTCGGACACCGCGCTGCCGTCGAAGAATCGTTCGTTCCAGAGCCGATTCTGCGCTTCCTCGGCGGTCGCCCCGCACGCGGTGGACGCTGGGCGATGGTCACGCGACAACGCCAGCCCGGCGTCCTGCCAGGCCTGGCTGAACGACTTGCCCTTGTTCCATTCGCGGAAGAAGCCGGCCCCGAGTCCGTCGAAGTCCCATGTCAGGGAATCGAATCCGAAGATCATCCGGGCGCCCCTGTTGGACTCTTGCCATGTACGCCATGGATTTTCGGCACCGTGCATGAGCAGGCTCTCGCAACCGTGCAGAAAGAGATAGCGTAGACGCTGGTCGCCGAAGCTCATGCGTGTCGAATCCGCCGTCAGCAGGTTGTCCCAGGTGCGCCCGGTCTCGGTGACGTACACACCGTCGAAGGTCCCGCTGTGGGCGTAGTTGTAGAACACGCGGACCGAGTCCATTCCGAGGCTGCCCTGCCAGTTGTCGTACTCGTGGTTGTATCGCCACTCCCGGACGTCGTCATCCTTGGCGTGAAAGTTGATGGCGTTGAACTTGGCGACGTAGTCCAGGAACCCCTTGACGTCGGAGTGTGGGGTCGAGAGCGCGGTGTTGCCAGATGGATAGACCTGGACCGACGCACCGGCGTACATATTGTCGGACATGTAATAACCTTTCGATCTGCGAGCGTATGGAGCTGTGGGTGAGATTCGATTGTTTGTCACGCGGAGTTGCGGGACACGCGTAGTGGAGTACTCGAATCGACTCGCCGCGACGCCGGGTTCATCGTGACCATTGCGGGACAGAGCCCCGACGCCGTGAATTCCACACCGGCTACGACGTTATGAGTGCCAGCACAGTGCCGGTGATCGTCGATCACGCCGCCTATCGTTCGTACCTTCCTCCGGCACTCGGGGACAGGGTGCGGTGGCAACTGTTTTGGAACGACCCTTTTGCTCGATGGTGGTCACAGCTTCGACCGCAGTGGTCACTGACCGCCCAGCTCACCGATACCGACACGGTGGCTCACATCGGTCCGGAACTTCCTGAGGGCACCGCGATGCAATCGGGGATCGGAAGTCTTGGCGACCTGGTGGTTCTACGAGCTTGCCTCGCCACCGGCCGCCCTCCACACCTATCGGCCACGTCAAGGCGGAACGGGGTTTGCAGACGAGCAACTGCGCCAGGAGCTACTACTGGTCGACCTGGCAGTGGAACAGTGACACACGGGTGGCCCTACTTCAACGATGAATGCCGACAGCATCAGACATCTTCTACTGCAGTAAAATCCAGGTGGCTGGTACATGTGCAGAATTCGACGCCTGCGATATCTTCACGAATGAGTGGTAGGTCGTACCTTCGGACCGCGTGGCTAAGGCGTGCTCTGGCATATGGGGCTGGGTGCGGTGAGTAGTGGGCAGATGACTGCTTTGCTGATCTACAGCTTTCGTCGAAGACCAGGAGCACCTGGGCCCGGTATGCCGGGGGAGGGAACCTCACCAGTTGACTCGGGACTTCCCCCACTCCAGTTGACTCGTGGGGTTGAGCGGTTCAAGCCGCGGTGGTAGGTCGCGTCGGTGGTGCTCCCATCGTTCATCCTTCGTCGGCGAGTCGGTATGGATTCCGCTCAGGCAAACTCGGCTGCGGTTATCAATTGCGTAGCCGCAGACAGCCACGCTGTGCGCCGTCGTGGCATGTCTGGGGCGGCAAGCGCATCGGCGAGTTCGGTGACCGCCTTGGCAGTGGTGGGCATGCCGATGCCGTGCAGGGTTTGCGCGGTCTGTTGAGTCATCGTCTGCGCATGCGGTCGCGGGTGCGACAGGCCCTGGTGCGCCAGATCCGCGACCACCGTGATTGCGGCGTTGATAGTGTCCACCAGGCGATCCGGCGACGGGTTTGGTGCCCGACGAAGGGTAGTAGGTCCTGACGGTTGGACGAGCTGGGGAACCACGATCGCCGTATCTGTCGCGATGGCGAGGGGTTCGATGGTGAGTTTCCCGTCACGAAGGCGGGCGTGGCCGGACACGGCAGTGGCGGACCCCAGCGTTTCTGCGATGACGCTGAGAGCGCTAGGGGCTTCAGCTCGATACTCCGACTGGACTATTGCCCGGTTTCCGAAACGGTCGTGGACCTCCACCAGCAAGGTCTGAGCGCCGGGTAGGTAGTCGGTGGCAAGCACTTTCGCGATCTCGAAGACGAAAGTCGCGTCGGTCTCCACGCGATTGCGAGCGAAGTAGGGCATTCGCTCCCGCAGGTCGGCATGAACTGTGGCGTAATCGCTCTTGTACACACGGGGCCCCAAGAGCGACCAATCCGTCGCGCCCAGCGGCAAGAGCGACGCGCGACCGATTCCGCGGTTGGCAAAGCGAATCTGGTTGCTTGCGAGTCGAACCGCCGATTCGGTGACCACGTTGGCTGCGGCCAGTGACTGGATCGTTGTTTTTAGGACGCGCTCGCCACCGATGTGCGCGGGACAGTCGCCGTCCCAAGCTCGCCGCCACATCGACACCGTGAGGGAGCTGCGATCAAAAAAGTACACGTCCACCGCCGTTGTGTCACCGCGCCGTGTCACGTGGGCACCCAGGGCGGTGAGAGTGGCCCGACCGATGGCGGTCTCGCCGGGAACGCCGACTCCGGATGCGCTGCGCGAAATCAGGGGTTGGGGGGAGGCACTCAAATGCACCCGAGCATTGACCTCGACGAGCAACTCGGTGACTCGCCGACGTGAGTGGAGACTGTGGCGCGCCCGATAGGCGCCCAGTTGCTCGATCAACTCCGCGGTCGCTGTACTCAACCACATAGCGCTACCGCCGGTCACCGTGCTCGCGATCCGATCCAGCGAGGCGAGTAGAACCGGGGTCAGGTGTGCGGTTCCTTCGGTCAATACAGTGCTGACAATCTGGCCTGCAGAAGCGATCTCCTCGGCGTCGGGGTGCAATGCTCCACCAACATGAACGATGTTGGTGCCCTTCTGGTCTGCCTCTCGCACCGCCCAGACGGCCAGCACTATGCTCACTCCCGCAGCGTGGTCGACAGCGGATGTATGTGCGTGCTCCAAACGGTGCGGGACAAGAAAGCGCACAGTCGATTGGGCCAGGTCGACCCGTACCGTCTCGTCGTATGAGTTGCTCCGGTGCACAGTGGCCGCGTACCCGACCGATCGGGTTCGCCGGGCGTGGTTGAAACTACGCGTGCCGACATGTTCCTTGAGTTGGTGGTCGCTGAATTCACCTGGCGTCCAGTTGGTGTCAGGATCGGTGACGTCGTCTCGGGAGAACTTTGCCCGATACGCCAGCACGAGGGCGACCCGGTGTCGACAAAGAGCAGCGGAACCGCACGAGCACGACGCTTCTCCCGGGGCGGCGCTGCTTGCCAGCTCAGCAATCGGGCCGCTGGGAAAGGTGGTGGTTACGCGATCTGTCGAAATATCGAGTTGTACCGTTCCGTTTTCAACCTCACGCAAGGCACGTTTGACGAGGCCGCGACTGGTCAGGATCGAAAGGACCTCCGGTGTCATGGCGAGCAGATCCTGCCTGGGACTCATCGGATGCACTCAGCCACGAACTCTGCGAGGCCGCCGGGCGTCATGGCACCGACATGAACGCCGAGCTGGGTGAGCTGCATCCCGATGTCACGGTCGAAATCCGGCTCCGCATTCTCATCGAGCGCGGCGAGGGCAAGGACGCGCACACCGTCGTCGGTGAGACGTTGCACGCTTCGAACGAACCGCGGAGCGTCGCCTTCGTAGAGGTCTGAAATGATCGCCACAATGGTGCGTCGCGGATTGGTGACGAGTTCAGCGGCATAGTTCACAGCGCGTGCACCGTCGTTCCCGCCGCCGAGTTGGACACCCATCAATAGGTCGACGGGGTCTACCACCTCCGATGTCAGGTCGACCACGTTCGTGTCATAGGCGATCAAATGGGTCCGCACGCCGGGCACATTCCAGAAGCAGGCAGCGGTGATGGCCGAGTGGATCACCGAGTCGATCATCGAGCCCGACTGATCGACCAAGAGGATAAGCTGCCACTGTTCGGCATGGCGGCGGGTTCGGGAACTGAAATATGCTCTCGCGATGGCCAGTTGACGTCTTTCCGGTGACCAGTGCTGCAGGTTTGCGCGAATCGTCGCGGTGAAGTCGAAGTTTCTGGACTGAGGGAGCAGGCTGCGCCGGCGGCTGCGAGCGCCGTGGAAACTCCGACGGATGTCGACCGACAGTTTGTTGACAAGGTCCTCAACCACTGAGCTCACGAGCTTGCGTGCCATGTCGAGAACGCCTGGATCCATCAGGTGTTTGGTGCGCAACACCGCCCGCAGAAGCGTTGCGCTGGGCGCGATCCGTTCCAGAGCGACGGGATCGGTAACCACTTCGGTGATGTCGTACTTTTCCACGGCATCGCGTTGGAGACGCTCGACCGTTTCCTTTGGGAACAGCCGGTGGATGTCATCGAGCCAGGTCACCGCCGACACTGGGGTGACACCGTCACCCGAGGGTCGGCGCGTGGGGTCCGATTGGTTGGGACTTCGCTCCGGCATCTCCACCGAGTTTCCAGGCCGGACCCCATGCTCGGCCAGGGTCTGATCGCGGGAATAGAGCCACGACAGCGCGCGGTCTTGTTCGCCGGCTGTGCCGGTCGCATCACCGAGCTCCGCGGACGATGCGTCGCCCAGGATCAGACGCCACCGGTCGTGGTTCATCGCAATCCGATCTGCTCGAGCATTGCCGTGACCCGCGCATCGAGTGCAGATCCGACCGACGACGCGGGTGCAGATGCCTCGGGACGGTGTTCTCGCGTGATGCGGCGGGCGATGGCTTCGCGTTCGCGCGGCGGGAAATGCTCGAACGCCTCGCGCAATGATGGAAGAGCGATGGCGAAGCCTGTGTCGGAGAAGCCCGATACCAGATCGTCGACAACCGTGAGGACCAGTGATCCGGACTCTGAATCAAGAAAGGTCTCGCGGGCAACGGTGACCAGCCCGATCATCCAGTCTCCAATCTGTTCCGGCGCGATGCTTCGCGCAGCGTTTGCTGTTAGCTCGAACCGCTGGGCGCGCCAACAACTTCCGAGCGCAGCGCCGCGAAGGCCGACGGGGGCGGATCGATCCGAGGCCATCATCGTCAACGCCGGCACATGGTCCTGCGTCACGACAGGGCTCGCGTGTTGTATCGCATCGGCAACGGCGGCGATGGCCTGAACATGACCCGGGTCCGGCGTGCCGTGCGCACGTAGTGTGGCGGCCAGGTTGACGGTTCGGATGGCCGCTGCGTCGATGACACGGCCGAGTAGTGGACTTTGCCTGGTGCCGTGGATGTCGTCGTGGCGCCACAGGTCCAGCGCGAGCGTCAGAAGGGTGCCCATGGCACCCATTTCAACCGATGCGCCGACTGCGCGAATGCTGTTGCGTACTGAAGATTCCAAGACGGTGTCGAGTCCACTGCGTACGACATCAAGCAGAGTGACGGTGATTGTGTCGACGGACGTGGGGGTTGCGTTGAAACGCGCGTTCAAAGCTGCGCCTGCTGCCTCGCGCAGCGTCGGGCCGAATGCGCTGGCTTCGGCGAGAGCCGCACGACGGGAGGGTGTCTCGCTGATGGTCCAGCGTTCTTGCGTCGTCGTGGCGCATGCTTGCCCGGGGGCAGCGTCCCAGAAGAAGCCAGGTATGGCCAGGGCACGTAGTTGGTGCAGGGCGTGGCTGCGTTCGCGGTCGAGTGCGTCGAGCAGATTCAGGTGTGTGTCGCCGGGCCGTAGTTCGAGGGCTGCGAGAACAGAATCGACGTGATGGACCAGTCCGGGTAGCGGGGCGTCAGGATGGAGATGTCCGACAGTATCGCCGTGCAGGATAGCGAGGCAGGCGGTGACCACCGGGTGGTCGGACTCGTTTGAAGCAGTGCGGGTGTCGGTGTTCCACGGCAGTTCGCGAGGAATGCTTTCGGAGATCAGCGTGCCGGCCGCGGCGTCGAGCAGGTCCACCCGGCCGGGTGACTCCCGGCCGCGTAGTCGAGCCAGTCCCTGGGCTTGCAAACGAAAGTTTCGGAAATCGGTCGTGGACACCCGGTGCCCGCGGCTGCGTAGGCCGGTCGCCATTGCTGTGAACGCCCGCTCGAACGCGCCAGCGGCCCCGTGAGTCCAAAGCTGCCGGTACCACCATGGTGTCGGCGATGTCATTCGTGCGAAAGAGTAAGGAACGAGGTGGATTCCGGTCTCAGAGCCGGGTGGGGGTATTGGAACCGCCGGCCAGGCCGCGTCGGTGGTGGTGTCTTCCGCCAGGAGTGTGACGACGGCCGGGCGGCGGGAACCTGCGCAGACCACGATGACGGGGCGACCGGGGGCTCGGCTGACCGCGGCGCGGATCCAGGACACGAGATACCGGTCGGCCGCGTTCGGTTCGGTGTCTCCGACAGCGTCGAAGAACGTCTCGATCCGGTGGCCGAGTTGGGTGCTCGAGTCTGTATCACAGTGCGATTCGACGAGGTGATCCCACAACCCGTCGAACGTGCCGATGCCGAGCGCACGCTGTAACGCGGCTTCACCCACGCCACTCGTCGGTGTTGCCCCGTCGGGGTGCCAAGGCGGTAGGCCGATGAAATGAATGTGCGAGCCCGTAGCAGCGGCGGTGCGTACCGCAATGACTTCCGGCGAGAACTCGGCCAGTGGTCGCCATGAGGTGTGGGTGCTGCCACTCGATCGCAGATGCGAGAACAGGGCGATCGGAAAGGTGTGGTCGAGGAGTAGCTCAGGGTGGCGGGACCCGAAATCCGCTGGCATATCGAGCAAGACGTAGGCAGGTGTTTGTCGCTTGATCGTTGCGTCGACCACGTGTGCGCATGCCGGACTCAGGGGGCGGACCCCGATCACGGTGACCGTCACGGGTCGGGAAGCAGGGAACTAGCCGCGCGCAGTTCGGTCCACCGAGGATGTGATCGTCTGATCCGATCGTTCTCGATGTAGCGGCGGAGCCGGACGAGATCTTCGGTGTTGTCCTTGGCTGCGACGCCGGCCAGGGATTCGACGAGGTCGGCGACTCCGCCGGGCTGACCGCGCAGGAACCAGCCCCGGACCCCGGTGGCGTGGGCGACAGAGACTGCTTCGGCAGTACTCATGACGGCAGACACTCGATCGATGGAGGCGCCCTCGGAGGTGTAGCCGGTCCTCAAGTCTCGAAACAGTGTTACGAGGAGGTCGATGATGTCCGGATCTTGTGCTACCGGTACTCCGGATGCCACCAGCAACGCATCGGACTCACCACGAACCAAAGCGATCTCGGTGTCCAGATCGGAGATTGGGTGCACAGTTTCGAAGTTGAATCGGCGTTTGAGCGCGGCGCTCATCTCGTTGACGCCACGATCTCGGGTGTTCGCGGTAGCGATGATGTTGAAACCTTCGCGCGCGAACACCATTGCGTCATCACCGGTGAGCTCGGGTACGGCGAGAACACGCTCGGAGAGCAGGGACAGCAGTGTGTCTTGCACCTCGAGGGGGCAGCGTGTGATTTCCTCGAATCGTACGATGTTGCCGCCGGCCATCGCTCGGTAGATCGGGGCCGGTACCAGCGATCGCGTAGACGGGCCTTCGGCCACGAGGAGTGCGTAGTTCCAGGAGTATCGGATTTGATCTTCAGTGGTCGCCGCTCCTCCTTGGATGGTCAGGGTGGAGTCACCGGTTATGGCGGCCGCGAGTAGCTCTGAGAGCAGCGATTTGGCTGTCCCCGGCTCGCCGACGAGCATCAGTCCACGCGTGGTGGCCAAAGTGACCAGGCTTCGTTCGACCAGCGACGGGTTGCCCACATATTTCGCGCTGATGCCCCGCGCCGGGTCACCCATCACGAAGGTCCGCGCGGCGGGCAACGTCATCTGCCAGCCGGGTGGGCGAGGGCCGGCGTCCTCGGATCGCAGGGTTTCCAGTTCATCGGCGTAGCGGACTTCTGCCGGGGGGCGTTGGATCTTGTTGTTCACCTGGCGAACCCCGACAAGTCTGCCAACAGCTCGGATACCGTTGCCGCGTCGATGTCAGCGAGCGTTCCCCCGCGCAGTTCGACCGAGACGAGTTTTTGATCCGGGTATCCGTCGTATGGACTGCCCACACCTAAGCCGGGGTCGAGACCGAGGAGCACCGAGACCGAATCGCTCAGTGTGTACAGCAGGCCTTGGCCCCAGCTTGCCGGGTTCTCCCATACGGGTTCCCAGCCGCGATACGTCAGGCGCAGTGCCTGACTCGGTGTGGCGGTGACGCCTGTGAACCTCGTGAGTCCCGAACCGTTGATGTCCTGGGCCTGTGGAACGTGGACTTCACGTCCGAGTTGGGCGAATGGCTGCAGGATTTCGTAATCGGCGAAGACCGATGACCAAGCGCCGATGGTGTCCGGTATATGAGCAGGGTGTACCAGGCCGATGGTGTCGCTGTCGACGCTGACCTCGTTGTCATCGGCGTCGGCGTAGGTGTTGTCCTCAGCTATCCGGAAGACCGTGACGGGCTCTCCGGCCTCGGTGAAGGATGCCCACAGCAGCCGACGGCACACGTGAATCAACAACGGATGGCCCAATAGCAGTTCCTCGAACTCGGTGCGTGTCCATCGACGACCGATGACCATAGCTCGGTTGAGACGCTTGATCTGCTCGGCAGCAACGCCTTTCGCTTCACGCTTGAGCGCGGTGAACCTGGCCTTCGACTCTTCGGCGAGCGCATGATCGTCGCCGACGGAGGGTTTGGGCAGGCTCTTCGTTCTTTTGCCTGCGGGATCGGTGACGTATGGGATGAGCGACTCGTCGAAACCCACGGTGAACTCTCGCGTGCCGTAGCTCAACGTCATGGTTCCGGACGCGGTCAGGCCCAGATCCGGGACGATCCGATCGCCGAGTTGGTCGTGACTGAGTCCCAGACTGTCGGCCAGTTCGTCCACCCGGCGGGCGGCACCGGTCTTGAGTGATTTGAACTTCATGCGCCTGGCTATGTCGTTCAACTCGGTCAGTGCTCTGCTGGTACCGATCGCGGCCAGCGCATCGAGACCCAACTGCGCTCGCGCGGTGCCATTTTCGCCGGGCCATTTACGAATGAGAGGTGCCAGGTCAGTGACGGTGGCGTCATCACCTAGCCATCCGAGCGCGAGAATCGCCCAGTTGTCCTTCGACGGTGCATCCGCGCCCCACCATCGGTCGAAGACTTCCCATGCGAGGGCTGCGAGTGAGCGTCGATCGCAGAACTCGGCGGCAACCGCTAGTCCGGGGTACGGGTTGTCGACTTTCGAGATTGCGCACATGGTGAGCACATGCTCGACGGCCGGTGCGGGCAGGCGGGCAGTGCGGTCACGCGTCAGCACCGGGGGCAAAGTGTTTGCCTCGACCCACGCGGGTGTGCGTGGAATCCGTTTGGGGAGGATGTCGAGTGGATCTTGGCTCAGGATCTTCCGGAGAGCGTCGGTGGCCTCGGTGCCGTAACTTTCTGCCATACGCACGATGTCGTCGATGTTGTGCCTGCGGGACAACCCCAGCAGTGCTGCAACCGCGTGGTCACGTGTTTGGGACGAAGAACCCAGTGCGTCAGGAACGAGGAGGACTACGGCGTCGTCAGCGTGGCGGACCAACCAGTCGAGGGCCGGTGTGCGCAAGTTCTTCCGCGTTGCGAATGCGGACGCATGCAAGCGGGCAACCTCAAGATTAACCACGGGCAACAGATACGGGGCCACGGCGCCGGGGCGAGCCTGTGCAAGTCTGAGCAGGAGCGGCACTGCATCCAGACCGTAGCGTGTGAGAACCCGAATCGGGGACTTGAGGTTCTCTCCGTTCCACCGCTGCAGAAGCGGGCGAGCGATGTCGTCGGGTGCCAGCAGGAAGATCGCCATAGCTCCGTAGTCGGTCACCGACTCCGGCTCTGTCCGGGGGATCCAGCGTTTGTACTCATCCCAGGTGGTGTAACTGTGCTCGTGGGGACTGTTCTGGAGCTTCTCGAGTTCGCCCGGCAGCCAGTCCACCCTGGAGATCGTCGGCGGCTTCAACCCGTTCACGACCGGCTGTGCGGGCCGGGCTTTCTTGTTGGTCCACGGAGGATCGACCAGTACTCGGGGAAGTCCCTGAGCCAACGGAACATTCCGTTCCAACGCATCGATCCGGTGGCGGGCCGCAGGCGATAAAGCGTCGTAGACCTCATGGCTGATGTCTGGATGGGTCAACACGTGGCGGTCGAACATCGCCGGACTCAGATCGAATAGCAGACGAAAGGCGCGGTGCGGGTATTTGGACATCGCCTCGGTGAGGGCGGGCCGAAATCCTCTGGTCTCGGCACACTTCACCAGCGCGGTGAAGGCCGAGTCACTTGGTACCTGGACGAGCAGTTCGACGATCTTCTGGCGACGTGCATTCCTCTCATCCTCTCGGTAGATGTTCGGTGACTCGAACTCGGTTTCGAGGAGTGGCACGATATCGTTGCCGAGTCCGTCGTAGACGGCGGCGACTCGCGGCGGGTCGCAGAACCAGTTTTGCGACAAGTGGCCGGCCGACAGGACATGGTTGGCGTGTTCGAGCCGGGACACCGAGACCAGCAGTGCTTCGCTCCAACGCCAGGTCAAGAGTTCCTTGTCGTCGAAGACCGGGGCAGCCCACTGGGTTTCGGTCGGGAACAAGAAGGTGGCAACAGCTCGGCGCGTCGCATTCGTTCGTATACCCGACGCTACTTCAACGGCTGCTGCGTAGTGCTCGCTCGACGCCACCGCCAGCAGTTCACGAAGCCTCGTCAGAACTTCCTGCCACGCTCCTTGGAAGTTGAGCTCTTCCAGCCGCCCATCGCGCACCAACGCGTGTCGTGTGGTGTGTGTCGGCATCCGTCCGACATCGTCCATAGTCTCGCCCAGATCCGATCTCACGATCGTCCATGTCACATGTGCCTGCGACATGGAAGCCATGAACAGATCGACGGGCACCTGTACCTCGATGGCGCGTAGGTCAGAAGCCTCGAGGACCGCCTCGACAGCGAATGACAGGCCCCCCGCGATAATCCACTCGTCCACGATGGTCTCGGTGTCGGGCTTCGCCTCCCAAGACCATCGGGTCAGGAGGCGAAAAAGCGCAGCACCTCCACGTGGAGTTCGATCACCGGTGACATACCTCCGTGCTGACGCAATGAACTCGCTAACCTCGGGGGAGTCCTGCAATTCCCACTGCGACCAGCCGCGTTCGTCCTTCATCAGTTCGAGCCAACTCTGGCCTGGCCGATCGACCGGTCGCACGTGCGCGGTCAAACCCCCACGACGCGGGTAACGCATTGGCAACCACTCTTGCGGAGCAACAAACTTCGATTCGTCGGCGACCGCCATACTCACGCGAAACCTCCCCTTCTTTCACCTGATCAATACCGACCCTAACGAGAAGGGTGTGCAGGCGCTCGACAATATGAATGCGTTGAGTGATACGCAGTGTTCAGGGCGCAATAAGGCAACCAGGGCCGACCGGAGTGGCGGGTTTGACCTCGATGACTTCCACTGGTCCACCCGCTGACGTTTGGTACGCCATGATGGCATGCTGCCCGGGGGTCGTTGGAGTCCACACGGAAAAGGCGTGATCGAATACCACGGGATTCACGAAATACGGGTCGACGGTATCCCAAATCATGTCAGACGGAAAGAATTCTGCTGCCTGGTTGTAGTCAACGAAGGAAACGCCGGCGTCACTAGGAGACCCGGGTGAGTTCGCTGTCTTTGCCACCACCAAGTACGCACAGCCACTGCCATATCCAGCGGTGGGGAAACTGATTCCGGGCACCACCGTGACATCGACGACGTCAGCTCCGGCCGACGGGCAAAAAGCTGCGGCGGCCGCCAGTGCGGCTCCTGCGATAGAGATGACACGAGTTGTTCGGAATGGCTTCATGCCTGTGAGTCGATAACACGTCGTTGTTCGTTACTCACCTGAACTGACTTGACGGAAAGCGTACTCGTCTCATTGGACCCAACAGTTTTCCAGGTAGGTCCGGCATTACTATAAAACTGTGTACGGCCGCGTCCTCTGAGGGGATGAAATATTTGCATTGTTGCATCCATAAATTGCTGCGCGCGGCGCCAACCGGCATCAAGTGGGAAGCCACTTCTTAAGGAATCTGCGCTTGCGGAAAGACTTGCCGGTGTTGGCGAGGCCAAAGCGCTTCTTTCGCAATTGGGGACTTCAGATTAGAGGCGTGTTCGATGCTGATGATGAAACGCATCGCGAGTAAGTGAACCGGCAAGGTAAGCCACATGCAGTGAGGCCAATTGTTCCCAATGACCGCTGCTGGCGAAAAGGTCTGCTGCACAGTTGGATCGGCTACTGCCAGTAGTTGCTTTCGGCGCAGATCGGCTCGGGTCGACCTTTCCTAAGCGTCAAAGGGACCCGGCGCTGAGGAGGTGGGCGGACATGATCGAAGCCGGCGGTAGGAGCTCGCCGAGCTCCTCGAGGTGTCTGGCCAGGTCCGCAGCGGACATTCTCAGCCAATCACTTCACCGCTTTGCGGCTGACCGGTGTAATTGGCTGGCGGAATTAGATGGACCGACCACTGTGAATTGAGGATCCGTGCACGGCCCGCGATCGACCGTACCTCCACCCGTGCCCGTTGTTACTCCTTATTGGTTAGGCCAGAACCCTTTTCCCTTGTGGGCACTGGCGGCCGGGGCGCGAAACCGCGGGCCCATACCTCGCGTACCGCGACGGCGACTAGCACCACACCCAGGGTTTGGGAAGTGCCGAGATGAAGGGTGTCGAGGACACCGGGAGTACCTAACAACAACAGCCCAAATGCCACACACGGTGCCGCAATCGTTACAGTCCCCCGCAATACTTGACGTGCCGATACTGCCTCAATAAAAGCAGCGATGAGCACCACAGCAATCGCAATCACAGACCATAGCTCAAGCTCGGTCCATGGGTCGTCGTACGACGACGAGCCCGTGAAGTTCGCGATGGCCACCGGCGACGTCGGGATCGGGCGGTAGGCCGCCCAATTCCCCGACCACCCGGAGAAAGAGGTGGCGCCGAGATGGCTACTGGCACCGGTCCACGTGATACCGCCCGCGAAAAGAGTCACCACTACGAAAACCCACCACGCACCATGGCCAACGATACGGGTGAGCGCGAACACGCGATGGCGGGTCATGGCTTAGTCTTACCGGAACCTCGTGATTTTCACCATGATAGCGAGGCATGGTTCGATGCAGAGTCGCCGCGATAGCGGATAGTCTGTACGCGATGTACATCCTGGATGTTGAGCGAAAAGTCCTCGCGCGGTTCTCGAACTTTGTGGCTCCCGAGGATGCTGAGGCTCTGCGTCGGCGTACGCCGATCTGGCGGGACCGGTTCGATAACTTCATTTTTGAAGCCACCCTTTGGGCGGTGGATGAGGGCGCCGCGAACTCGTTCTCGTACGCTTGCGAGCATTTCAAGGCAGCGCACCAGGAAGATGCGGCCGCCGTTGGTGAGCCAGTGCCACCTGTTCCGCCAACCGTCACCGAACACGTCGACCGCATCGTCTCGCGGTGGCGGCCTGGTCAGCACGTCCCAGGGGCTATAGACCTACCCGCAGAGGAGGCCCAGCTTCGCGATGAGCTGTATCTGAGCCTCGGTGGCGACCGTGGTGACGGGCTGGCGGCAGCGGGTAGTCGCCTGTGCAGCCGCATGTGGTCGGCACGTATCGCAGACGGCTTCGTTCACCCCGCGATCGGCGGACACATCTGGAACAGCAACGCAGGTAGCTTCGGCGGCGACGTTGCCGAATCCGGCGGCCCGCTCATCGCCGCGATCTACGCTGTCGCTGATATGACGGGACGGTGGCAGAGAGAACCGGAAAACCGTCCCGACATCGACCGCGAGATCACTGGCCTCGCACATACTTTGGGTTGGAAGCCTTAGCAGCCGATAGCGCCTCGTCGAGGGTCTCGTGCGTTGGCATACCGTCTGTCGCACAATGCATCTACTCGTCCTAGTGGACTGGTAACGAGACGTGTTGAAGTGAGACGAGTAGACCCCGCCCAGGCTAAGCGGGCCAACGGTGAGGTTGTTTCCATGTGTGGACGCCGAGACCTCGTCCTACAATCAGGGGCATGGGGGAGTTGCCGTTGCAGGTGAGTGCGATCGTCTTCGACTGTGATGGCCTCCTGCTCGATACGGAGACATGCTGGTCGCGCGCCGAGGCGTCGTTGTTCGCCGATTACGGGTACGGGTTCGGGCCTGCGGAGAAGGACCTCCTGATCGGGCGAACGCTAGAGGCTGCGTGCGCGAACATGGCTGACTACATCGGGCGACCAGGTACTGGCCCCGAGTTGCAGGCGGCCCTGTTGCCACGGGTAGAGCAAGAGCTCGCTGCCGGAGTCGAACCTATGCCCGGTGCCGTCGAGCTGTTAATCCTTCTGGCTGGCAGGGTGCCGCTCGGGGTGGCGACCAACAGTCAACGGGGCATGCTCGATGCGTCGCTCGCCGCAGCATCGATTGCCAACTTTTTCGCGGTCTCTGTGGCCGCCGACGAGGTCGCACTACCCAAGCCGAATCCGGAACTGTACCTTCGAGCGTTTGAGCAGCTGTCGGCCTCACCACAGACTGGCGTCGCACTCGAGGACTCGTCGACCGGCGTCGCAGCAGCGCGAAACGCCGGTGCTTACCTGATTACCGTTCCATCTCAGCAAGGAAAGAACCTCGACGGAGATCTCGTTGCTTCCGCACTCGATGACCCTCGTATCGTCGAGTGGGCGCTGACCGTCGACGCGATCTGACCGCGCGGGCCGGTGACTCCATTTTCCGGGCGGTGGCCGTTGGCTGAAGTGGCCGCGGAGATCGTTGCCTGAGGCTGCCGGCGTGGATATGAACGCCGGGCGCGTTCGGCGGATTAATTCACGAAATATCTAGTGAGACGAGTCCTTTCATCTGCTTGAACTCGCCCTACTTAACTGGTAACGGGACGTGTTGAAGTAGGACGAGTTGTCGCGGTCGGTACCCTCGTCAAGGTGAGTCGGTCGATTGAGCCACGCTGGAACCACAACATCCACTATCACCGGATTGTGCTTGACGCGATACCTGATTATGCGGTCTCCGCACTCGATGTCGGAACGGGTGACGGCCTCCTCGCCCGGGACCTGGCCCACCGCGTACCTGACGTCACTGGTATCGACCTCGACCGAGACGTCGTGGATTCTGCTCGCGCGGAGTTCAACGGAATCGACTTTCTCATAGGCGATGTCATGACCTACGAGTTCCGCAAGCAGTTCGACGTCGTGGGTTCAGTGGCCACGGTGCATCACCTGGACAGCTTGCCAGCTGCTCTATGTCGTCTCGCTGACCTCACCGCACCCGGCGGGGTCTTGGTGGTAATCGGGCTATCGCGATCGACGCGATTGGGCGACTTCGTTATGGATGCTGTTGGCGTGATCCAGCACCAGTGGCTGTCTTGGCGTCGCGGGCTGTGGGAGCACTCCGCACCGACAGTGTGGCCGCCGCCGCACTCGTATGCACAGGTTCATCGGGTGGCCGTCGCTGAGCTCCCAGGTGTCTCATGGAAAAGGCTTCCGCTGTTCAGATACGCGCTGGTCTGGCACAGACCCAGACTGAGTGCCGGCGAACGAAACACTCAGTGAGCCGGGACCATTCGTCTCCTTGAACTCGTCCTATTTCCGCACCGACAATAGATATTACGTCGCCTCGGAATTGGAGAACTCGCATCCCGTCAGCGCTGCCTTGAATCCGTTCGCCTCCGGTTTCGGATGTGCTTGTTGCCTCAGTCGCATTCTGTGGCGGTTCGCCGAATGGTGATCGTTGCTCCGCTTACGCTAGGGGATCGGGCGGCTGGTGTCGGATGTGCGTGGTTGCTTTCTTGGTCTCACGGACCTGTCGAGGGTTGATTTGGAGGCGGGTCGGGTGACCAGTGTTCGTCATGTGACGGACCTCGGCTTTTCGGCGCACAGGCAACTTTGCCCGTGAGAAATCCGTTCAGTGGCGTGATGGGCGCGGAGCGGGGCTCGATCCGTGCTGAGTGGCGTCGGCAGTCGGGGCACGGCGCTCAAGGTTTGCCGCTCACCAGATCGGGTGCGGCGGCGGCAATTTCCCACTTGTGTCTGGCCCAGAGGCATATTCGCCCCGAGGTTATGGCCGCTCGCTGAATCGCAGATCTGGCCGCCGAGGCAGGGTTGATTGCTGAATCTCCTGCGTACCCACTGCGTACCGGGGTGCACAGCCTTTACTTTAGCCATCCTAAGCACTGCTGGACCTGCGATTTTGGGTCCCCAGTCAGACTCACTCAGAACGGGCGTTCGTCAGATCTCCCGCATATCCACTGCATACCGGGTCTGTTAGCAGGCCTATGCACCGCTTGTGACCTGCGGTTTTGTGCCCCCGGTCAGACTCGAACTGACACTGGACGGGTTTTGAACCTGCGGTCGTGGATGTTTGCAGATTGCTGGCGTTGTTGAGGTTTAATGGATCATTCAGTGGGGGAGCAATATTCGCGTTTGTCCCATTGGGCGAGTGTGGGTGATTTCGGTGCTGCTGCGTACTCTCTGCGTACCGGGGAACTGTAATGCTCGATTGGGGCGGCGGCCGATAGCGTAGATTACGTCGGGTTACCGCTTGAGGTGGATCGGGTGTGTCTACGTGGGGGTCGACGCGCGTGGCGGTTCCGATGTCAGGATTTGCCTAGCCCAGCTCGGCGCAGCAATGACGGGCCTACGGCGGCTAGGACCGCAGTGCCGCCAGCGAGTAGGACTCCGATTCCGGCGGCTCGACGGGGGAGACCGTTGCGGGCGGCTGCTACGACTACTGCCGCATCTACGAGGTCCATCGCGATACCGGCCTGTAGTACTGCTTGCCTAACGGTCTGGTCAGGGTGGAGGGCTGCAGCGCCAATGACGATCTCGCGAACGCCGAATGCTTTGATCCAGATGCCGCGGTCTGGTCCCGGGTAGTCGACCCCGAGGGCGCGGTGAACGCGTGTTGGTGCCGGTACTGTCGTCGCACCCCATACGATGCGGCCGACGCCGATCGCGGTGGGTACTGTCCGTTCTGCGTATCTTGTCTGGTTCACGGTCTTCGTTCTTTCACTGTCCAGTTCGGAGCCATAGAAGGTTGTGCCGGGGCCGGGCCTTCCCGTCAAGTCGAACCGCAGCTCTACGTCACTGACCCGAATCATCCGCGTCTGGTCCAGCCTCGGCTCGACCGTAAACCCACCGACAAGAAAGCGGCGCAGCGCCTGCTCGACCAGTTCGCCACGTCCGGCACCAACCGGCTCGTTTGATCCTCACGCGGAGACGGCGGGAAACCTCAGGCGACGAACGCTCGGGCGTCGTCAGGGGGAGGAGGTCGTCAGGGAAAGACTCAGCTTCTGCAGAAGGCAGCTGCGACTTCGGGCGGAAGTCCGTTGAGAAGATCCTGCGCAGGCACGGCGAGGACCGGATCGTCGGCGAGCCAGCTCGCTGCCGGGCAATCGGTCAGGAGAAAGCCCGTCTCCGGGGCGGCAGGACCTCCATCGGTGAACGCACCCAGAACGTGCTCCGAAAGCTGCGCCGCAGATCCGTAAGTCGAGGCGCCCACCGAGAAGTCCGGCCCGAACGACGCGGAAGCGTTGAACGAACGATCGTCGCTCCAGCCCCACTTCGTTCCGACAACCCCCGCCAACAGTGCGGTTCCGAAGTTCTGCGCGTAGCCGTCGGCGGCCGTGTCGTAAGCCGATGACATCGCGGCGAGTACCGGCGAATTCGGGTCGGTGCGTTTCTTCGTTTCGAGATAGGTCACCATGTCGTGCGTCGAGGTGGTCCCGTTCCCCCAGTACCCGGCCACGTGCGTATCCGTGAGACCGAACTCGTCGGCGATCGTCGAGATCGCCTGCGGGTACTTCGCGTGCAGACGATTGGCGATCCCGTCGTTCGACGCCCGGATCATCTCTGTGGCGTCGGCGTGGTCGGCGGGATCGCCGTACCGGAAGACGTATTCCGCGAGATACAACTTGACGATCGACACACCCGCACGGGATTCGTGCTCGTTGACCGTTCCCGCGCGGAATCCGGTGGGCGAATGCGCGAACGAGATCTGGGTGCTGCTCGGCGCCACAATGGCCCCGTTGTCGTCGAGAACCGGTGCCGGTGCCGCCGCAGCGGTCTGGACGCCGGATGCAGCGAGCGCGGTCAGAGCGGCGACGGTCAGGGCCTGTGCAAGGGAGCGCATGAAAGCGATCGTAGTGCCTCATGAAGCTTCAGCGGGTGGGACACGGCATCAACCATCACGGCCCAGCCGTCCTCGACCTGGTCACTGGAAGAGCCTGTGGTCATGAGACCGACGAGCCGGCGCCCACCTGCGAGCAGATGGCGCAGATCTTGCTCGTCGACGGTGGGGTAGCCAACGCCGCCACGGTGTGTCCAGTCTGCGGCATTCGTGCTCCCAAGATTGTGATCGACCCGTCTGCATGTTGATCCCGATGACTTCATCGACATCTCCCAGAGTGCTTCACGCTCAGTGGTCAGCTATCTGTCTCCCAGTGAAGGACGAACCGCCACTCTCTCAACCAGTAAGCCTGACCTGTGTCCAACAAGGAATGGGCCTCCGTCGGCCCACACATCATCAATCCAGCGGAGAGGGGCTGTTAGCTCTGTACCCATCCATCGTCGTGGCGTTGCCATAGCGCCGGTTCGTCGTCGATGACGGTGACATTTCTGTTGAGCCACCAGGTGGCATCGGGATTCCAGCCGGCGAGGACGGTGGCGCCGACAATGCTGCCCAAGGGGATTGCGATGCCGGGTGTGGTGAGGTATCCGTGCAAGGTGAGATGGACACCGTCGAAGTCATTGGCTACGGCTACCCAGTCCGGGATGTGCCAGTGGCGATGTTCGCCTGTCGTGCGAAACCAGTCGTGGCGTCTGGATTCAGGGACGGCCAGGGGATAGGTGTCGACCAGATGGGCCCAGTCCGTAGGGCTTGTGATTTCGTACACCCGCGGATTGTTGCGTGCGTGCACTGCCCAGACGCGCGCTTCTCCGCACCCCATGGAGTCTTCTCGGAGCATCAGCTCCAATGAGCCGAGCCATTCGCGTGTCCGGCTGGTTGATAGTGCGCTGCTCGGGAGCGGTGTCGACCACCATTCACCGCTGACATTGACGTCTGGGTGTTCGGTTCTGCGGGTTGTGAATGCTGCTTCCCAGTCCACAGTGTGTTCGCGCCAACGGTCGAGTCCAGTCGAGTCAGGGCGGTACGGCATGGTCGATTCGGGCCACTGATCGCCCGAGCATCGGTGAACTACGAAAGCCTGGGAGTTGAGGTCGACGGGGGCGGCCCACCACGCCGCATGCGGGGATGCCAGGACCGTGATGGCTACTGGGTGTAAGGCGGCTGTGACTTCTGGCCGGGCGAAGATCACCTCTTTGTCGTCCGGTTCTTGCCAGTAGCGAGCGCAGTCCGCGGCGAGCTCCAGAGCCTCGAGTAACTCGTACTCAGATAGTGCGGGGATTGCTTGAAGATCAACCCCCTCAATGACTTCGCCGGCATCCTCGGCAGTGCGGGGCCTGCGTCCGCCGGCCACGCGCTTATCGGAGCTGCACAGGTATGCGATATTCGCGCAGAAGAAACGTCCTCGCGGCGAGGCGAGAACATGCACGACTGGAGTCATTGCGCAACTCTGCGGCAGATGGACATTCCGATGTCCGGTGAGGGCGTCAGAGATTATTCCTGGTGGCGCTGGCTGATTGCTGGCGCAGCGATGATCGGCAAACGCCCACCGTGCCCACCGTTGTGGTCGAAGTAGCGACGAAAACGTGGTTATACGCTGCAGGCGTGTCGGTGCTGAGAGCAATGTGGTGGGGAATGGCCCTGGCAGCGGTGGTGTTCACTGCCTGGTCTTCGACGTCTCCGATATCTGAAGTGTCGCTGTCGTGTTCGAAGACCGGCGACCTGGGACTCGCCGGCGACCAAGCGTCGTTTCAATGCGATGATTCGATCGTCCACGTGCTGGGTGTGTGGCCGCTGGTCCAACTTGGGCTGTTGCTGGCGGTGCCACCGGTTGTGGCGGCTCTTGCGATGCGACGCTGGGTCTCGTGGCTCGTGGTCGCAACATTCTTCGTCTTGACGTTCGTGGCTATAGCGAACTGGGCGTCATTCTGGATCCTTCTCGGGTTTGCTGTCCCGATGGCGCTCGTTGGTATGGTCGTCGCCACCGTGCAGGGGGTTTCCTCACCCAGAGTGCACTCGAAACCTAGTCTGGCGCAATAGCTTGAGCTATCCTGCCGCGCAGTCGACTACGGCGTCGGCACGTCAGTTCCGTTCTGTTGCAGTCACTTCGACGTTCTCTGGCCACGCCATGGTGGTGCCGAGCTGGACAATTCTCTCGAGTTCTCCTGAACTCGTGAGCCAGATGGTTCCGTGGTCGTCGTGCGTCAGCTCGGGTTGGGATGTGAGGACAGCCGCGGTGTGTACCGGTTGTAGGGTGGCGCGGTCGAGGATGGTCAAGAGCCAGAACTGTCCTCGGCTGCGGTCGTAGACGGTGGGACCATCCAGTGGCCACCACGAGCGACTGGTTGTGTCCGGCGGGTGGCCGATGGTCCAGATGTGATCGCCGAGGGCGCCGGCTCGGAAAAAGCGGCGCGAGATGTGCCGTGCGGCGCCGGCGGTCAGGTCAGGTGTGATGTCGGTGAACGTGTCCTCGCACGCGATCGTCAGTGGATTGCCGAGCAGGCACAGGTCGGACGCGTAGGCGTCCTTCGCGGTTGGTAGTGGCGGGCCGATCTGGCATGTGCCGGTCAGGGCGATCCGGACCAGTTGATAGCGCTGGGAGTTAGTGGTTTTGGTGTGGCGAAGGAGAACGGCGAAGGTGTCTGCGTCGGCGACGGCGGCGATTGGTGAACCTTGCGGGGTGTCGATGACTTCGATCGGGTCGCCGTCGGGTGTGTGGATGAGCCATGGCTGTGTGGTGGTGCAGGCGAGGAACGCCTCACCGTGTACGGCGCCGACAGTGGCCGGGGCTGTGCTGACCTGGCGGCCGGTCTCGGCGTTGGCATCAACCCGGTAAGTGCCATCGAGTCCGCTGATCCAGCAGCCGGTGGGTGTGGCCCAGATCGACCGGTGCGATGCCACGGCCGCGGGAAACAGATGAGTTGCGAGAACGCCGTTGCCGCTCAGACGAATGACTGTGGGAAGTGCCCGGTCCAGAACCCACACCTGGGTGCCGTTGGCCGAGATATCGCCGGCAAGCAGGCTCGGCCGAAGCGGCAGCGGGGGAACGTCATCGAGTTCGAGCGTGACCAGGACCCCGATCTCGGCGCGGGACAGCGCGGGTGGGTCGTCGTTGAACATACGCTCGTCGGAGAAGAAGCGTGGGGAGCGGTCCACCGTTCGGTAGTCGCGGCGTTCGGGTACCGGTGCCCACCGCTCGCGGGTGTCCACCCGTTCCCAGTACATGCTGATGACCTGGATGCTGGTCACGCGGCCGCGAACCCATCCGGTGGCGTCGATCCCCATCACCCCCATGAAACGCCCGGTCACCTCGACTCGCCCGGTCAACGGGCGTGAACCGCGCCAGGTGGCCGTCCACCCATCCCCACGCAGTAGCCCACTCCATTGCCAACCGTCGCGCCGTTGCATCGGTGGTCGTGGTGACGGTTCGAGCGTGCCTTGGACTGTGACCGCATCGGGCGCGGTAGCCGCGGTCTCGGTGAACAGCAGCGGGAACGACGTCACCGCCCCGACCTCGGGTGGATCGATTTGACCGTCTTCGATCGCGAGCTCATCGACCAACACGATCAATGTGCGCCGATCGGTCGTACCTTGAAATACGTTGGTGCTCATCGGGTATGCCCCGAGCGGAGGTTGGTGCGATGGAATCGGTGATCGCGGCGGCGACGTCGACCCGCTCTGGGCGGCTCGGACACCCGGCGGACAACCGGTACAACTGGCCTCGGTCACTCACCCACACCGTGGAGGATTGCGCGGTGACTGAGCGGGCATTGTCGACTCGCCAGCTGGCTTGCACTGTCAGGGTCGAGGGTTCGACGATCGAGAGTATCGGTATGCGGGGTAGTGCGCTGGCGGGATCGGTTGGTTCGGGTAGTGGCCACCAGGGTGTGATGGGGTCTGCGCTGGAGCGGTAGGTGAGAATCCAGGCGAGGTCACCGAGCGCGCCGCCGTCGACATGTCTTTTGGGTTGGTGGGTGGCTGGGCCGAGGGTGAGGTCGTGAGTGACGGTGGCGACGGCGCCGCCGTGGAACAGGCGCAGCGGGGTGCCGGCAAGAAATGGTCGCCGGCCGCGGCGGGTCGGCGTTGGGAGATTTGGTCCGCGACGGACCTGCCCGGACCGCGTGATCTGCACGAGTTGTAGTTGTCGCTTCCGAGGGGTGGCGGTGCTGAGTACGACGACGAAGTCGTCTGTCTCGCGGTTGATGCCGGCGCAGTAGAGTTCGCCGTCGGGGAGGTCGAGTGGTTGCGCAGGGAGGTCGGGCGTGTGCAATGCCCAGTGGTTGTTGCCGTCATGCGCCAGGAGTGTCTCACCGCTGACCGCTGGGGGGAAGGTAGCTCCTTGGGCGGTCCTGTAAGCGCCCGCCCCGGTGGTGATGCGATACAAGCCGTCTACGCCAGCCACCCAACATCCGGTGGGCGTCGCCGCGACCCAACGGCTCTGCGAGGCGTGCGCCGGCAGGACGTACTCGACGGCGTCGTTGCTGGTGGTGTCGAGACGGCCGACGATGGGGAGTTCGGTGTCGAGCACCCAGACTGCGTCATCGTCGACGGCCGAGAGGTGGCCGGGAATGATCTTTGGGCGCACCGTCTCTGGCGGTACATTGTCGAGATCGAGATCGATCAGGGTTGCGGTGTCTCGGTAGCAGGTGCCGTCGTTGTCGATAGTGGGGGCGCCGTCGTGGAATTGCGGCGCAGCATCGACATCGCGGTACCGGGAGGGTGTGTCGGCGATGGGCTCCCAGGTGCCGTTGTCGCCGGTGCAGTAGGCCTCGGAGATGATCCGGACACGGGTGATGCGTCCGCGGACGTGTCCTGGGTCGACATACAACGACGAGGAGAAATAGCCGGTCAACTCGACCGGACCAGTCAATGGTCGCCGACCGCGCCAGCTGGCGGCCCAACCATCACCGCGAAGAAGACCTCGCCACAACCACCAAGATCCGCCGGTACGGTCATCGCGGTATTCGTACGGTTGATTGTCTGCGAGTTCGAGCACGCCGCGCACCGTCACGAGTTCGGCGTCGCGCAGATTGTCGCTGGTAAACGGTTGGCCGGGCTCGGAGAAGGACAGTGGGAAGTCGGTGATCGCGCCGACGTGCGGTGGTGCCAGTGCTCCGTCACCGAGAGACGCCTCGACGACGCGGACCAGCAAACTACGAGGGCGCCTCATGTGCCTTTCTGCAGTCTCGACATGTCAGCACAGTAGCAAAGACAGCGCGACATGGGGCCGCGTACCGGGAGGTCTCGCCAGACGGCCTCTGGTTGGCCGTCGACAGCAGCGTCGATGGCGCGCCGTGAACGGCGGGCGTATGGCCTGAAATTGTTGTGTTGCAGTAACTCCCACGCAGATGGCCCGAGTAGGTGTGCCGTTCTTGACGCGATGGTCAAATCGATTCGGCGAGGTTTCCTGACTCGACGTATGGTGACCAGAATGGTGCTCGTACAACGATGGGGGACAATGTGTTTCGACCCTGACCGAAGGGCAGCTCGTTGGTCAGGTACTCGATGAGGTCGGACCCGTAGATGATGTCCGTTTGGTGCACCGAGAAGACCGGTGATCCGGTCGGGGAGGGTGACGCGGGGGTGAAACGGTGCTGGTAGATGGGAATCAGGGTCGGCCACGCCGCGAGTTCTCGATGCACGGTGGTGGCGACGTCGGAGGGCCTGGCGGGTAGCTCACCCCACGAGGACGGCCAGAACGGCAGACTCTGATTGAGTGCGTCGAAGATGAAGCCCTCAACGACACTGTCAAGCCAGGTGCTCAGTTCAAGGTCGCTGCTATCACGCCAGTTGGGCCAACCGTCGCCCAGCGGCAACGCTGTGGCGAGCAGACTGCGACGATCGGGGTTGAAGTGAAAGCCGAAGCGTCGGTAGATCGAATCGAACTCTGCGTCGGTGAGACCGGGGTCAAGGGTGACCTGCGCATCGTGCAGCAGAGCTGCTGCCGTCTGGCCCGGATCTTCCATTCGGAAAGGTTAGTCCAACGCGTACCGGTTGTGCAGCAAGCGTCGGCGCGGCGATGGTGGTGGGTCGACCCTCTCCGATTAGGCCGGGACGGGCCCCGACCGGCGTTGTTCGGGGAAGACTGAGTCGCGGATGATCCGGGCCACGCAGTCGGCTGACGAGGGCTGGTCGAGTTCCCAGTCTGATCGTCAGCCGATAGCTTGGTTGCTATGGGGCCTTTGAATGAGGAATCTGGGCGCGTGCAGGCTCTACGCGAGCTTCGGACGCGTAGTTCTGGATCGTTGCTGGTGCGGACTGACTTCTCCGATGACCAGGCGTGGATCGACATCCATCGTCGCGCGGCTGCTTCGGTCCTGGTCACTGGAGGCGATGAGTTCCAGGCCGACGTGCACATCATTGACGACCCGCAGTTCGAAGGTTTGGAGGCCGCGGAACTGGCTGCTGCCGGCGGCGATTGGAGCCTGGGTCACGTGGCCTTCTTGGTCGACGGGCCCGCTTTGACGCGGCCTTACCCAGTCGTGGCCGTCGAACTGAAAACAGGACAAACTTTGCGAGTCCTGCTTAACTCCCTGTGGGTTATCGAAAACAACTTGGCAGGGGGGAAACCCTTGTCTCAGTACGCCGAGAGCGCCATCGATGGCATCTACCATTGGCCCGCGGGCGGCATCTCCTTGGCACCGGACCCTTCTACGCCGGGGCAAAGCATTGACGGCTACTTCGACCCTCGCCGCTTTCCGGAGGACGATCCTAAACGTGCGCATAAGGCTCGGCACCGTCACGTTGCGCGGCTGGCCGAAGAAGTGTCCAGGCGAAGACTCGATGGGGCGCGCGTGGTCGAGGGGTTCGTAGGGTGGTTGTCCTCTCAAGGATGGACGGTCCGCACGGAGGTGAACTTCGTCGACGTCGTTGCCGAGAAGGATGGGCGCACGCTCTACGCCGAAGCCAAAGGCACCACCACTGCACCTGGCCTGGACGTCAATACAGCCATCGGACAACTAGTTACCCGGATGCCGACCGATTTCGATGAGCGTGCGTCGTTCGCGCTGGTCGTTCGTGACGAGCCTGGATCAGTCAAAGCGGCAGTGCAGGCACCCCAGCGGGTTCTCGATCTGTTGAGGATTTCGCTGTACGCGGTCGACGAGGACGGTGGAGTGCGGCAGCTGGCAGGCCGTGTATGAGTCTTGATGCAC
The DNA here is from genome assembly GCF_059553395.1 of Williamsia sp. z34. Classification (NCBI taxonomy): domain Bacteria; kingdom Bacillati; phylum Actinomycetota; class Actinomycetes; order Mycobacteriales; family Nocardiaceae; genus Williamsia; species Williamsia sp. z34. The sequence continues at coordinate 830,360 of NZ_JCANWW010000001.1, forward strand.
GAAATATGCAGTGAGACGAATGCTTTCAGCTGTTTTAACTCGTCCTAGGCAACCGGTAACGAGACGTGTAGAAGCGAGACGAGTGAACCACCAAAAGGGGCAACGTTCAGTAGAGGGTTTCGACTAACGTTGAAGTCTGAAACACCCGCTGCGCGTAGCTTGCGGGCCGGCGCCCGCCATAGATTGGAACGCTGTGAGTGCGAGTCCGACCGCTGAGGAATATCGCTGGCTCACCTCCGCAGCTCAATCACGCTGGTTTGAAATCGGATACTGCTTCACCTATCTGTCCGACAGTGTCCCTGCGGAGGTTCTAGATGCACTCGAGGCAGAAGGACGTTCAACCATTACAGGTCTAGACGATCTTCATGTACGTGCGGGTGATGCGTGGGATGAGCGAGGTGGCGGTCCCTTTGGGCAGACGTTAGTTGCCGCCACGGCGGTGGGGGCCGGGACCCTACTGGTAGAGAGCAACGGCTTCATCGGTGTAACGGAGGCGCTTATGAAGCCGTTGTCCCGAGGTCGCGAAATCGTTGCCAACTACTACGCGGTTGGCGGCCGATATCAATTTCTCTGGTGGATTGACGGGCAGCTCAAGTTGGGTTTCGACCCGCTCGGGCCTGGGATCAACAGGTTTGGTGCCGACCCCGATGCTCACGTCGAGGAAATGCGCGCAGCTGGGCTCGACGTCGATATGGGTCGGGATGTAACCGAAGTGCCGATTAACGAAGCTACTTTCGCTTTCGCTGAACGGATCACGCACGTGCGTATCACTCCGGCATTGTTGGGCGAAGCTTCGTGCGAACTTGGGCTGGTTCAGAACGCACACTGAGGTGCGGGTTGCCTTGATAGGCACCAGGTAGACCAGTTACGGGCAACGCGCAGATTCGAACGAAATAGCCTACAGCACAATCACTTTCACCCGTTTGGGCTCGACCTGATCCCATAAGGTAATAGATATCGTGTCAAGTAGAGCTTGACCGAAGTGTCTTCTAGTACTTGACGCATCCCGAGCGCTACCCGGATTCCCGATGGGTGGCAACGACTCACCTCGTCGATCTCATCGACACCCACAAACACGCCTACAGCGTCAGCGGCGCCGAGCTGGCCCGCCGCATCGGTGTCTCACGTTAAAACTTGAATCTCTGGCGCACTCACGGCGTGCGCGGACTGCCGGCCCGCACAACCCTCGACAGCATCGCCGCCGTCACCGGTCAGACGTACCGTGCAGTCCTCGAGGCCGCTCTGCGGGATGCGGGTTACCTCGATGATCTGCGCTAAGACCATAAACAGGCCACGCGGGCAACATCTATCAGGTGTTGTCGGGGTCGAATGCGACAACCGGACCACCGCCGAAAACGAGGACACGATGACCACTGACGGTAGCGATGATCAGCCGGCGACGTGGGCCGAATACACAGCCCGACAGCCTTCTGTCGCCGAACTAGACCGCTGGGCAGACAACCTGATCAACCGTGCCGGCCTCGTGAAACGCTTCGGGTGGGACGATTTCCGCCACACCTGGTCCAGCGGCGAAGTGACAGGAACGGCACTACTTCTGGGCGACCTGGATCTTTTGATGGCCATGAATGACACCGAACAATCCGCGCTCGACACGTGGGCGGCGAACCTCTGGGGAATCGACGGCGGACAACTCGACGCCGACAACGGCCTCGAACGCACCCGCGCCTGGTTCTACGCACTGCGGCAACGGCTCACCGAGTAACCTACCGAAAAGGGCGTCGCCTTCGCCCTGGTCGGCGACGCCGCCAGTATCCTCAGGTACTGGGGACTTTGACGCCCGAGTTGATGCTCAGGGACAGGTACCCGAGCCATTGGGCGCCAGACAACACATGCGTGAACACACCCGGTGCCGGCAGTGCTGGTCATTGATGACTTCGCGATGCGTGAGCACACCGCCACCGGATCGGACGATCTCTACGAATTGGTCTCAGACCCGGCGATTGCCGGGCAAACCGCTGATCTTGACCGGCAACCGCGCCCAGGTGCAGCGCGTTTCCGACAGGCTTGCTGAGTGTCCAGGATAGTCCGCGTTGGGGTTTCCGGACCGGACTCTGGTGGTCATTGCGAATAATTATGTTGCAAATAGATGGTTTTTGAGATCGTATTGGAAAGATTCCATGATACCCGACGTAAAATGGTCCCAACGATCGCAGGAGACTCCATCGTGAAGAAAATTATGCTCAGAACTGCGCTAACGTCTGTTGCGGCAGTGACATTGGGCCTGGCCACGACTGGAACTGCGTCCGCAGCTACGTTCACAGATCAGACGAATTATTTTGATCTATCTGTCACAGTGGCCGCCACGTCACTTAATGAGATAGCGATGACGGTCGCATATACACCGAAACCAGGTCGACCTCTCCCCATCGTTGTCAATGCGAATTGTGAGTTCACCGGGACCGCTATCTTAAATTTCCCCTTCGGCCCCAGTAGTTTCACGGCTAGCGTGCAGACGGACAACGCCACGACGGGATATGGACCGGTTGGCACTGTTGCACAGAGGCTGCAGTCAAACCAATTTTATTTAGTCGAGTGGCAATGCGCAATGGATGCTGTCTCAGTCCTCCCGGGTGCGGGCGACCCGACTGAGCAGAATCCGAATCTGGATCTTTATTACGTACAGGATGCCGATACCCAGGGGTCAACAACGGTGTTGACAGGCACAGCTAACCTTCAAGCGCCGACGCCGGGTCCATCAACTGGATGGCACGGGAGCTTCGGCAGTAGCTGACCGGAGAGCTATACCGGTTCAGCATCGAACGCGACGCGCGCTGAAATACCGACCCAGCAGGGTGGCGGAATGAACTCCCATGCGCGCCGCCTGCGATCGAGATAGCCGCGGTGCAGATATAACGCCAGCCAGTGCAATAGAGCTGCCGCGGCACCAGGCCCTCCCGAACCCGCGTCGCTCCCGCACAAACACCTAGACCAAGACAACGTCTGGGACCAACACTCCTCGAGGCCGGCCACCCCACCAGGTGGCCGGCCTTCTTTGTTTGTCCGCTGCGCGAGCACCTGTGTGGTGTCTGATCGGCGCAGAGTTGCTAGGTCACGCTCGCGCTGAATGGGTCGTAGTCGAGGTCGTACGGATATGGGGTGGGCCACATATCGATTCGGATCTGTTGCCCGAGTTCTTGTGGAGTTGGCGCGTTGTCCAGATCGATGATCGGTCCCGGTTGGCGCGTGAACGATTCCTTGATGCCTCTGGTAGTGACTTTTACGCCGTACGTGCCTTCCGAGATATCTAAATCCTGCAATGACGGCTCGATCCCAACGCTCATCGAATACCCAGCGAACAGAACAAACGGGGGTCCGTGGAACGTGACGACGGCTTCCTCCGATTGTTCCCAAGCCTCATCATCGTCCAGCGCAAACGTGGGCCGCTCTAAATGACCGACAAGCCGAACCGCAGCCCACTGCCCGCTCGCCCCGGCAGTGATTTCGAGGTGTCCATCGACTGCTGTGCGAATGAGACCAGGATCCGGCCCGTAGCCAGGGTTCGCGCCAACAGCGGTCAGAGTGATCACACCGTGATCGATGAGCACGCGGCCATACCTGTCCAGCGCTGACAATCGTTCATTGTCTTGGTGTTCCGGGAACCAAGGCTGGGGATCCACGGTCAATGACGAACCAGGTGAGGCATTAGATCTGGTGTACGTCACGCCGCGTCCGGTCGCTACGTCGTCGGTGTCGTCGTCATCGTTCGATAGGCCGGTTTCGATCGTGAACGTCTCTGTCATCAGGTGCAGGAAATCGGGCGCATCGTCGCTGAACGTTGCACATGCGTAGTGGAGTGCTTCGACCGCGGCCTTGAGTGGGTCCGGGTCAGTGGCGGCGATCAGTGCCCACACCGCCAGGTGCGGTGCCGAGACAATACGTGCGGTCACCGAGTTGTAGGGATTGCGGCGGGGTTCACTGCCGCCCATAACATTCGTGATCGCGACCGGAGATGTGCCAGATGCCACCTGGGACACATCGGGTTGGACATAGTCGTCAACCCAAGCCGACAGGACGTCGGCAGTCGGTGGCTGTTCACCGTTCAGTATCTGCCTCGGCGCAGCGGTGATAAATGGTTCGTCGTCAATACCGACCCGAGTGATGGCCTGACGCGCGCACCATAGCGCGAGGTCGCGCTGTTCCTGCGCCGATCGCGTGGCCAGAGCCGACAGAAGGCCCGGGGCCCACTTCTCCAGTCGGCCGACGCCCTCGAAATTGCTCACTCTGTCCGGAGCGGGCGATGACGCCCCCGGTCGATCGGCATGGCTTGCTGCAGGATCATCAGTCATGAGATACGCAGACGTCCTAGCCGTCGCTCACGTCGCGGACAGTGCGTGAATCTGGTTCTTGAATAGCGCTATTCGTAACCGGGTCCTCTGCAGGCCATATATCGATACGGAACTGCTGGATGAGTTCGCTCGGCGGTTTCTCGGTCTCTGATTCCATCGGAGCGTTGTCATAGATGAACTTCTCCTGAGAGTCCAACAGTCCCTTGGCCCGAACATGGAACGTGTACGTGCCCTCTTCGAGATCAAGACCATCCTGAAGAGCCCAGTCGATATCGGCACCACCACGAACGAGGGAATCTCCCACCATGAAAAACGGCGGGGCCGTGAAGGTAACCGTCACCGTGCCATCACTTTCCCAGGCCATATCGTCGTCGATCTGATCAGCCGCGGGTTCTCGGTCGTGAATGACGAGACGGACAGCCGCCATCGTTCCGTTGCTGACAACTCCGATCGCGAGATAGTTCTCGGTCGCGGCCACCAGCCCATCGTCAAGTTCGGGCCAGTCCACGTACTCACCATTGAGAATCGAAATTTGGGAATGGTCGATACGAATTCTGCCGTATGCCTCGGTCGGCCGGCCTTCGTCGGTGTTCATCACAGGACCCCACCCATCTCGTTCGCTACCGCTACCGTCACACCAATCTAGAGGCTGCGCGGTCACCCCTCCGGCTATTCGAAACACAACCGCTTCCACGGAAGCCTTAGGAATGCACCTAGCGCCGCCAGGCGGCGCTCGTCCAACGTAAAGGCAAGGGCGTTGAGAGCCCGATAGTTCCTGACTAAGTACGCCGCTGAACTCTAGGCGGTATGTTCGGCCAGGCCGGTAGGGTCGCCGGTATGAGTGCTCGGGCGATCCTGTCGTTGATGTTCGCTGTTGCGGTGCTGTGCGGGTGCACCAGCACATCTAAGAACGAGGACGACAGTTCGCCTGCGCAGTCGCCGGCGGCGAGCATGAGGCGCTGATCTATTCCGCTGTGGTCCGTCAACTCATCACCGTCGACCACACGTTCGGTGACGTGGTCTCGCGAGCTGCTTCGCCATTTCAGGCTGTGTACATCCTGGACGGTACGTCGTGAACAAGATCGGTGCACAGTGGCAGATCACGGACACCACTGGGCTGCAAAGTATCTCGTAACCGCCGCGGGGCGGTCGGAACGAGCACTAGCAGCAGCCGCTCTATTTTTGCAGACATGGCCGCGCCAGCGGACACATAGAAGGGCCGGCCACCTGGGTGTGGTGGCGAGCCATCCGGTCGTGTGGCTCCAGCTCGTCGACGCTGGGGGATCTCAATGCGGGAAGCAACTCGCCGCCAGTGCGTGCTGCCACACAAAGCTGCCTTACTTGAGGCACGCCTGTCAGCTGTCCGATTGGGCCTATGAGACCGAGCGCAGCTATGAGGTGCGGAGGTGGCTACGGTTCCTTCGTGGGATGAATTGATCGAGATGAACCGTGCGACCGCGCGTAGGACGATTCACCCAAGGTCAAGCCGTGTCCACAGGGGACTGCCCCCGGTTTGGTTGACATCTGACCTGTGAGGTTTTTCTCGCGGTGAAAGGATGTTCGTCATGCCAAAGCCGTATCCGAAGGAGTTCCGCGCCGACGTGATCGCTGTCGCTCGCAAGGGGTGAAGCACCGATCCGTCAGGTAGCCGCTGACTTCGGAATCTCGGAAACCTGTCTGCAACGGTGGCTCAGGATCGCCGACCGCGAAGACGGGATCGACCGCAGCGCGCTGCCGGCCGCGTCCGCAGTACCTGACGAGTCCGCCGAGCTGCGAGAAGCCCGCAAACGGGGGTGTCAGATGTTCTGTGTAAGTCCGTTGCTCATCAGTGAGAGGAAGATGTATGAGCATGGCGATAGAGGATCAAGAGGAGCTGAGCCTGAGTCAGGCTGGATGCCGATGCCCGCGCTGCATCATGACCGGTGATCGAAATGGGTTGTGTCGCTTAGATTGGTGTCGAAAATGGCTATACGTCTTCAGTCTTCGGCGTCGTCGAGGCGCTCTCGTTGTCGGACGCCGTAGGCCGCTTTTCTGACGGCGTCATCGTCTTCGAGTCCGGAGCCCAAGGCTCCGCCGATGGTTGCGATCGAGGCCAGTAGCCAGGACAACGTGAGGTAGTCGCCGATATCGACCGGATGCCTGAGAGTTTGGGAAAGGAGGCTCGGCGGAAGGGTGATGGAGGCCGTGAACAACATCAGGCAGAACAGGGCAATGTGAAATGCCACGACGCCGATGACCAGCGTCACGACGGTCGCGATGTTGTACAGGATCGAACGCTCGCGTTCGTCGGGGTTGTCGGGGCGCTCCCAGAGCTCGTGATCGATGATCAGCCAAAGAATCATCGCGGTGACGGACAAGATCGTTGCCGCACTCATGCGCCACGGTCCCATCAGGTCGGCGAATTGCCAGATGGTGCTGGTGGCCAACGCAATAGCGCCCGTGGCGAAAGCTCCGGCCATCGCCTTCGACAGCCCGTTGGCCAACCGCCAGGGCCGATTGGCCCGGACCATACCTGCGAGCAGACGGAACCGTCGCAGTCCTCGCGGTGCGAAGTAGCGAACACCGGTTCCGGCCGGCGCTGAGGATATTCGACGCAGCGCGTGCGGGGGTGACAGGTCAGGTTCATCGAATAGTTGCGCGACAACGAGTTCGGTGAGGATACTGACGCGTCGTTCGATGTTGATCCCGCCCAGCCCGACGATCGAAACGAGCGCAAATCGGTGGTCGGGGCTCACTTCGCCGACGATGGGCAGCGTGCCCTCGCGCCGCGGCAGATCTGTGAGATAAACAACGACATCGTCTTTTTCAGCGGCTGGGTCTACGGCGTCGATGACGTCTGCCAGCGCGGCTTGTTCATCTGCGAAGTAGGGTTTGGATCGAACAGTTGTCGTCCACAGACGCGGTCGCTCGTCGCGGCCACGCAGTCGTTGTGGGAGACGTTCAGCCATTCGGGTGGCCAGCTTGGTGGGTTCACCTGGGTCTGCGATGAGTAATATCGAGGCTGGCTCACCACCACTTTCATGACTGTTTCGTGACGATATGTCCGAGTCCATGGTGATCGCATACCCGATGACCGTAGGTTCAAACCAAGAGGCGGAGCATCCCGATCGTAGCGAGCCATTGCCGAGCGTCGTCTTCATTGTCCACGATCATCCCGCGGCTTTGGATGCGTGCGAGCTGCCCGTCGATGGAGAGGAACGGTTTCATCGGTGTGGTCACACTCTGAATATAAGTCCGGCCCGCTCCCGGAACCGGGGCGGGCCGAACGATTGAATCCATAGTACGAGGATGGCTGACATCGCCGCAAACTGGCACGTCAGGTAGCCCTAGTGGTCCGACCGGGTGACCATCCTCTGACATGACATATGTGTACTTGCGCTCGGAGTTGCCACCGCAGGGTCCCGGGTCACGCTACGGATAGATGGTGAACTCATCCACGCCTCTGATGGTCGACGTTTACTCAAGACCTTGCCTAACCCGCTGAGCATCAACGAGATTCGCAAGTTGACTGGTGTTCGAGCAGCAGCGACGCCAATGCCTTTGCCTCCACCGGCGGGGCCTCAGAGTGTGCAGCACAAAGTGCCCAAGAGTGGCCGGATCACGGTTGCGGGTCAGCGTATCCGGGTCAGCCCAACGCATGCGGGAACGATTGTGACGATCGTCGTTGACGATCACCATCTCCGTGTTCTTGATGGTCTCAAAGAGCTTTCCCCTGCACGCCCGTACCAATAGCAAACCGGTCTGGAACTTCAATGCCCACAGGCCCCACCGGCGGTAGAGATGTCTCGGGTACGAAACGTCAAACATGTGCTGAAGCCACACACGTCACATGAAGACAATCTCCCGAGGTAGCAGCGAGACCTTCACTACGGCTGCGTCACCTGCGCCGGTGCTGATCCAACTCACGTTGAGTCCCAACGTCCCATGTTTGGCTGAAATGGTTACCCACATACTCGACAAGCTTCTGTTCACGTTCGGGGACTGGAGCACCCTTGCTATGCGGTGAATCCTGCAACCGCAAGCATCCGTTCGGATTAACTAGTAAATCCGTTATTCCAGTGTGCTGCAACAATTCAGGGTGAGGATGAGGGCGTCGGCTCTGACTGCTATAAGTATGTGACGCTCCGAATCCGTTCGGTGAAATGTGCTGGTAGCAGGCACCTAACTCGGTCGCCCAGTTTCTCGAAAGGTCACTTTCTGTGTCAGACACACCACGCGGCGCCTCAACCGCCGGGCAGCCCGCCGATCTCGACAATTCGCGACTACATAGGGGTGATCCCCACTCTGGCTGCATCGCTTCTATCGTGCTCGCCGCAGGAATCGTGAAGAACCGTGCGAGGTGAGCACCAGATGCCCTTGCCCACCGATGATTACGAGGATGAGGACTTCGAAAATGAGTACATCGAGGATGACCTCGAGTCCGGCCGTCGAACAAACACATGCGCAATCATTGCGCTGTTCAGCGCGCTGATTGGACTCGCTCTTCCCGCCATCATCTTCAGCGTGATCGCACTGGTCGAAGTGCCGCGTCGGGACCACGAGACCGGCGAAGGTTTGGCGTTCGCAGCCTTTTTCCTCGGCATGCTCGAGGTGCTCGCCATGGGTTTCCTGTTCATTGGCTTCGTCGTCTACTAGCCCACGCCTGCTGATCCGATCAGAGACCCTTAGCGACTACTTACCTTGAGAAGTTCGACTCGTCTACGTCGTGTGTGAAATGTGGCTGTAAATTGCAGCCTGCGTGTTTCGACTCGACGCTGTCGAGATTTGGCGCCGACGTGTACTTGATCGCCGACGTGTACTTGATAGAGCCCTTGACTTGAATGGAGCGAGTTGTATGGCCAGCGACATTGGTTGCCCGGTAGAAGTCGAAGAGATCGAACCTACAGAGCTAGATTCAATCGACTTCACCTCTGGCGAACAGCAATACGTCTTGCTCGCCGATGACATAACTATGCCGTCGATCTTCGAGCACTCGACAGACTCCACTGGCGCCCGTGCGTGGATCCACACGGTCAACGACACGATCAAACTCAGCGTTGCGCCCGAAACCGAACCCATCGCCACCTGGGACGAGGATCAAGGTTGGATCCCCACCGCGACCGCACCGCCGGCGCGAGGCGACAACGTCGACACGAGCGGACCGGAGCCGGTCGATCTGGCGTACGACCTGCTGAGTCTTGGCTGGGAAGTCACGGCCCGAATCGAGACGCAATGCGCGACGGTGCGAGCAAAACCGCGGTTCGCGAAGACTGCTGGCATTACGACGAGGGCGTGGGAGGCACTCCGCGTCTTGCCTGGTTCGCAACTCGTCTACGTCTGGAGACGGCAAGTGGCCGGCGATGACTGGGCACTCGACGAATCTGAATCCGAATCATCGGGAATCGACCAATCGCGAGTGCTCGTCGACGAAGGCGACGCCTTCCTTTTGGCGCTGACGATCGCGCCGGATTGGCTCATGCCCCCGGAAGTGAACGACGAACCCGGGTGGCACAGCACGGGAGCAGCGGTAGCCGAAACGGAGCTCCCGAGGGACTCGTATGCTCCACTGTCTGAGCCTGATGCCGAAGAGATCGCGAAACGTAAAGCGGCACTGTCTGAATGGACAACTAAGGAAGAGATGGATGGTCCCTTCAGCGACCGCATCGCCGTCAAAGCCTTTCTCGCGTCGCGCAGCCCTGTCGGCCACTATGTTCTTGGTTTCCAAGACGGTGGTTGCTACGTCGGGGAAACGTCCAACTTCAACACACGCTTTGCCCAACACCAAAAGGCCTACCCAGGCCGCATCGAAGCGTTCTATCTCCGGTGCGATGAGAGTGCCGCCACGCTACCGCCCCGGAGTAAGCAACGAAAGCGTCGACTGCTTGGGGTGGAGCGCCAAATGATTCACGACGCACAAAAGAACAAGTTGTCCGCAAGCAATTTTCGAGAGATGGCCAACCCTCTGCACCCGTGGACCGGGTTCCTGGATCTACTGGATAAACCTGAGCAAATTGCGGACTGGTTCGTTCACCCGGACACAGCGAACCAGAATGACGTAACACCTTTCAAGCCTCTGAGTGTCCACGATTTTGGTGGCGCAGTGGACAAGATTCGGCAGTATCGAAACGACCCCGACTCTGAGCAAGTCAATCGAATCATCGAGGCGTACCTCCGCAGATGCGTGCCGTTTCCCGCGCGTACAGAGCTCGACAGCTGGGCGATCAGTTGCCTGCCGGCGGCTAAACGGGGCAAGGAGGGACCGTACAAGTGGTCTGTGATCGCATGTCTGTCGATCTCGAAGACGGAGGCACTGACGATTCTGCGTGAAGACTGGTCGCAGAAGGCAGTAGGTTTCATCGCCGTCAATGAAATAGAGGCTGGGCTCGCAAACGACGGCGGCATGATCCGGCTGGTGCGTCAGCACCCTGGCGTGAGCCTAAATATCGCCACCCATCGCGAGTTCGGGCCCGGCACGATAAACCTGCACGCGGCAAGTCTCGACAGTCTCGAGCAACTCCTCAACGACACGACGATCACTCGAGCGGCATCGACTACCGCACTACGACTGTGCAGGCTTGGTCCGTCGATCCATCGTGCCGTTCACAACCCATTCCTCGTTGACGACGCGTTGCGTACTGGGCGAACCTGGTCACGGTGAGGATGTAGTCGCCGGACTTGGATGTTGGTGGCGGCGTCCTAGCTACGCTCCGGAGGGTCTAACGTCTTCCAGTCCCTGAGCCCGCTAAATCTTACGGCTCAAGTCCGCATAGCGCGAACCATCACCCATTCAGCAACATTGCCGCGTGAACGGGGAGGGCGCTCCCGAAACGACGTTTCGCCCGGTATTCTGGCACTGCTGGGTTGAACCTGACGTCGTCAGGCTTGGCGCTTCTCCTGCTGATCGTGCTCGCGACGCTGTTCGAAATCTGTTCGCACGGTTCCGTCCTCGACGGAATTCGTAACACAGGAAGGACGGTGGTCACTATGGCCCGTAACGTTGCTGGAAGCTTGTTCACCTCATCTGCGCGCGTGCTCTCGTCGGTTACTGCCGGCGTCGCGGCCACGATCGCAGCGCCAGGTTGAGCCCAGCACCCACCTCAACGCCGTGGCTGGCAGGGTGGATACCTTACGTCTCGCCCGGGAACTAGAGTTCCCGTCCCGTTGGGGCTGCCTCGAAGACGTTCGACGTCGGTTGCAGATGTGCTCGTTGCCTCAGCTGTCCGTGGTGGCTCGACGAATCGTGATTGTCGCTCGGCGTGCGCCAGAGTACGAGCGGCTGGTCGCGGGTGTACTTGGTTGCTTTCTCGGTCTCACGGACCTGTCGAGGGCTGATTTGGAGGCGGGTCGGGTGACCAGTGTCTGTCATGTCGCCGACCTCGGCTTTTCGGCACACGGGCACTTTGCCCGTGAGAAATCCGTTCAGTGGCGTGATGGGCGCGGAGGGGGCTCGATTCGTGCTGAGTGGCGTAGGTAGTCGGGTCACGGCGCTCAAGGTGTGTCGCTCACCAGATCGGTTACGGCGGCGGCCATTTCCCAGCTGCGTCCGGCCGAGGAGGTGTATTCGCCCCGATGTATGGCCGCTCGCTGAATCGCAAATCTGGCCGCCGAGGCAGGGCTGGCTGCTGAATCTCCTGCGTACCCACTGCGTACCGGCTGCGCAGCCTTTACTTTAGCCATCCTAATCACTGCTGTGACCTGCGGCTTTGTGTCCGTGGTTAAGGCTCACTCAGAACGGGCGTTCGTCAGATTCCTGCATATTCACTGCATACCGGGTCTGTTAGCAGTCCTATGCACCGCTTGTGACCTGCGGTTTTGTGCCCCCGGTCAGACTCGAACTGACACTGGACGGGTTTTGAACCTGCGGTCGTGGATGTTTGCAGATCGTTGGCGCTGTGGGCCGTTTACGAATGATTCAGTGGGGGAGCGTGTTTCGTGTTTGTTCTGTTGGATGAGTGTGGGCGGTTTCGGTGCTGCTGCGTACCCTCTGCGTACCGGGTTGCATTTCAACGAGGCCGTATCGGGCGTGAGGGCGGCGCCCAGGCAGGTGCAGGCTTGCGGGGTGCAACGCCTGGACACGGCAGAAGGGCGAATTATCAGAGGCCACCCCACCTTGCCAGCGGTGCGCCGGTTGCAGCTCACCGATAGTTGGGCAACGTGGTTCCAGTAATCGCGATTTCTGCGACAATGGCCGCCATGGATGACAGGCGGACCAATCGCGACGAACAGCCAGAGGACCAGCATGTCTATGAATCCAGGTGGGAGACTAATGAAGGTGACTGGAACTTCATCTACATACCGCCCGTCGGGACCCCGGCGCCGCAAGTGAACACAGGTCCACCCTCGCCGACAGGCTCGATTTCGACCCAAGCATCCATTGCCCAGACTGACCCTGACGTGCCGCCTTCTCAGTCGCATTCGCCTTCACGAGTTCAAGTCGAGGTAGCTGAATATCTTCAGCGTTACGTTTATGCCTTGGTAGATCCCCGGGATGGGATTCCGTTCTACATCGGTAAGGGTACGAGCAGTCGCGTGCTACAGCACGGATTTGACGCCGCTCGCTGGGCAGAGAGCGACGACCCCGATGACATCGCGAGCGCAAAGATAGCTCGCATCAACGAGATACGAGATCTCGGCGACGAAATGGATGTCTGGATACTCCGGTCCGGGATGACCTCCAGGGAATACAGCGCTGTGGAGGCAACCATCATCGATCTACTGCGTACCTTTCCGATAGTCCCACTAGAGAGCACCGTGCCGCGCATCCCACTGCATGGTGGCACTGCATTGACCAACAAAGTTCGTGGCGCGGGTGCCGAACGCGGCATCACCCGCCTTAACGACATCATTCGAGATATGAGCGCAACCCCGCTGCAGACGAAGGTGCCGTTGCTTCTGATCACGCTCGGCCCGTGGCAGGACGGCGTCGAGGAACTTCCTGGTGGTGGGACCCGCGCCGGCCATGGATTCAAACCCGAATGGACTGACCGCAACCAGCTCACCAACGATATCGAGCTGCTGGGCGAATCAGTGTGCTGCTGGTGGAAAATCAACCCCGCGACGGTTGACCAGCAGGGGATCGGGCACATCGTCGCTCTGTATCACGGGGTCACACGTGCGCTTTTCGAAATCGCTCCCGCCAGCGCGAAGACAGTCAATGCGGTGACCTACAAGGGTAAGCCAGCTAAGCGCTCTGGTTTCGTTGTGACGCCCGTCCTTGGCGGCCCGCTGTGGGACGAAGTTATAGGACCGCATGGCCGCAGCGTGGCCAAGAAGCCTGGAGAACAAGCCCAGTTCCGCTACTGGCCATACTCATAACCTCTGAGAGTCGTTACGCGAGCGCTCGAGGTGCGTGCCTATCTGACATAAGGGCCCCTTATCGGACGGAACCGCACCGACCGGATGAAGGCGGTCGGTCGTCGGGTTTTGTGACGATCAACCACACCGAGGACGGGCGTTAGCCCCAGAAGATGTGGGTCGGGTCCTGATCGAGTTCGCCGAGCAGGGGCTCGAGGTGCGCCGAGGGCGCGAGTGGTTCATAGGCGTGGAAACGCAGGTTGCGGTCCCGCCAGTACAGGCTCCAGGTTGCGGTGGTACGGGTGTAGCGCAGCCGGGCGATGGGCAGGCTGGTCCATTCAGGCCCGAAATCCTCACGCCACGGTGCGCGGCGCTCGACGATGGTCAGATGCCGGGGGGTGACCTCGCATTCCATACGGACCTGGTGGCGGGCTTCTTTGGTTGCCTCGGCCACGGGGCGAATATACCGAGCAAGCGGTGTGGGAGGAGATCTTGTGCCGGGTCGCCGATTGGGGGCAGCCCCGCATTCCCACTGCCGTATGCCGTTCGGGGAGCAATTCAGATTGCCCAACAAACCCAGAACGGCATCGATCGCTGGGTGTACAGATGTGCGATGGGGAGTTTCCGCGAGTACCCGTGAGTCAAGAAGAATCTAGGATGCACAATGCGTACTGCGCTAGCTTGATCAGGGCGGTGGGAGGGCGAACAGCGTCCTTACGGGTCGACCGAATTGGAAACCGGTATTAATCTGCCGGACAGCTTATTTGAAGGTCCGAGGTGTTCAGGTGAATCTATGGGAGGCAGACTCCGACGTGCTGACTTGGCGATTCGCTTTGCTGGGCGACGACGCTCCGAACGATGTGCCCGATTACTGGGTTGAAGCTTTTGCGGCAGTGGGACGGGACCTGCACCAGCGGCGTTACGGCAGGAGGATTGGGCTTGACCGTCTGACCTGGGAGATGCGGCTCAACAGTGAGTACTGGGTTCTCATCGGCATCCATGCAGCTACCGGCGCCGACATTGGCGGCTGCATGATCGGGCAGGGGTTCACCCTCGCCACATCGCGGGCCCAAGCAACAGTGTGGGTGGCTGAAACGGTCCAGGATGATCTGAGCGGCTACGAGTTCGTTCAGTGGCCGTCGGATGGTTGGCGGATGTTGGCCCCCCGGCTCCGCAACACTGCAGCAGTCTGGGTCGATCCATCCACAGACGAGGTCGTGGCCCACATCGGCTCACTGGACGCGGCTGAGACGTGAGCGCTGTGGCAGACCTGACATAACTTTCGGCTATCGGGGGAGTGAGGCCAGCTTGTAGCCGCGGATGAGTGTTTTCGGATCGAGGACGGCGATCTAAAAAAGCGCCGTCGCCATGGGTTACAGTGCGGCGCATGACTATTGCTTAATGTCCCCAATAATGGGGACACCCATTCTCGACGATAGGGATTCTCGGGTTAACGCTGCTAAGATTGACTAAGCATTCAGGTGTGGGTGGTTTTAGCTATTGCACACTGTGGTTGGGGTTCCTGGATTTGTAGGGAAGAACATGGGCACAAAGCGCGTTTTGGTGCTTCTAACAGTTGGCTTTCTGGTAAGCGGGTGCGCCTCGTCGAGTCAAGGTGAGCCGCCGCGGCAGCCGGCATCACCGGCGGCGTCCCCGTCGGCGTCGGGTGAGTGGGCTCGCATAGACCCAGACGCGCTGACTGTCTCGAAAGTGCTTTCAGGGGATACGTTGCGTGTGACTGTCGACGGTGACGACGTTGAGGTTGCGATCATCGGTATAAAGGCGCCCCGCGTCGATGCGGTCGATGCGGTCGAGCAGTGTCTCGGGAGGCTGTCGACTGCGCATCTTCGGGACAAGGAGGCAGGCGGCGGAGTTCGCCTCTTCTTCGACCCAAGTCAATCGCGGACGGACGACAAAGGCAGGCGGTTTGCACACGTGCGGCTCCTGGCCACGGGCTCGCAGGCCGGGGCGGAACAGTTGCGCGCAGGCTACGCCGAAACGATTCATCGCGGCGACTACCACAAACAGGAACTCAACTACGTCAGCGACGAAAACGAAGCGAAACAGAGCCACGTAGGGATGTGGGACGAGCGCCTATGCAGATCCCCCGGCTGACCTGGGGGCACGCCACAGGGATCTCGACAGCAAATTGAGTGCGCAGTGCGATTACGTCGCCAGCCCGCGAAACCTGTTGATATGCAATATGGTTCGCGTGCCGACAAGAGATATCACGTCGCCTCGGAATTAGAGAACTCACATCCCGTCAGCGCCGCCTTGAATCCGTTCGCCTCCGGTTTCGTATGTGCTTGTTGCCTCAGTCGCATTCTGTCGCGGTTCGCCGAATGGTGATCGGTGCTCCGCTTACGCTAGGGGATCGGGCGGCTGGCGTCGGCTGTGCGTGATTACCTTCTTGGTCTCTCGGACCTGTCGAGGGCTGATTTGGAGGCGGGTCGGGTGACCAGTGTTCGTCATGTGACGGACCTCGGCTTTCGGCACACGGGCAACTTTGCCCGTGAGAAATCCGTTCAGTGGCGTGATGGGCGCGGAAGGGGGCCCGATTCGTGCTGAGTGGCGTCGGCAGTCGGGTCACGGCGATCAAGGTTCGCCCGCTCACCAGATCGGTTACGGGGGAGGCGCTTTCCCGGCTGTGTCCGGCCCAGGAGGTGTATTCGTCCCGAGGTATGGCCGCTCGCTGGATCGCAGATCTGGCCGCCGAGGCAGGGTTGACTGCTGAATCTCCTGCGTACCCACTGCGTACCGGCTGCACAGCCTTTACTTTAGCCAGTCTAAGCGCTGCTGTGGCCTGCGGCTTTGTGCCCTCACTCAGAACGGGCGTTCGTCAGATCTCCTGCATACCCACTGCATACCGGGTCTGTTAGCAGTCCTATGCACCGCTTGTGACCTGCGGTTTTGTGCCCCCGGTCAGACTCGAACTGACACTGGACGGGTTTTGAACCTGCGGTCGTGGATGTTTGCAGATCGTTGGCGCTGTTGATGGTTTGCGAATGATGCAGTAAGGCAGCGGTATTCGTGTTTGTTCCGTTGGATGAGTGTGGGCGGTTCCGGTGCTGCTGCGTACCCTCTGCGTACCGGGCAATGTCGCTCGACAGGAACAAACGCCGATAGTGCAGATTGGGTCAATGCAGTCAGATCAGCGAGTTCAGGTAATCGACCAAATCTGTTCCTGACTACACAGGCGCGCCACGCGGTTCTCGCCGGCAGCGATGCCACGTTCGGGAAGCTGGTCGGCGATAAACCGGTAACCGAACGCGGGATCGTCGGCATGGATGTCGCGGGCGGCATTAATCAGATGCGCATTGTCCCAGTCACGATGGGACACTCGGCATTTACGCCATCTCTAGAACGTTGGGTGGAGAATCCAAGCACGGCAGGTCACTGTGGCGGGAATTCCGTCGCCAGCAAGGTCGAGGACCAGCGGGTGCATCATTTTGGTTGATGTTTGGGATAGGTAGCCCATAGCCCGGCGCATTGCCTCCGCTTCCTGCTCAAGCAGTTTGATCCGTTTGCGGGCTTCCCGCAGCTCTGCCGACTCGTCACATACAGTGGAGGCAGCTGGCGGAGCGCTGCGGTCGATTCCGTCGTCGCGGTCGGCGATCCTGAGCCAGCGCTGCAGACAGGTTTCCGAGATCCCGAAATCAGTGGCAACCTGACGGATCGGTGCTTCACCCTTGCGGGCGACAGCGATCACTTCGGCGCGGAACTCCTTCGGATACGGATTTGGCATGACGAACATCCTTTCACCGCCAGAAGAAATCTCACAGGTCAGATGTCAAGCAAAGCGGGGGCAGTCCCAGCGGGGGTCAATGGGCCGTCAGTTGTTGGCCGCCGCTGCCCCGGATGTTTTGGTCGTGACCGAAGGACGCCGGGGAGTGTTGCCCGATGGTGGCATGTTGTCGCTGGCGGCGACGATTGGGGAACCTCACTACACGACCGTTGTTACAAGCTTCAGTAGCTATTGAACCATCGTCCACGTCCCGCAGCCTTCGGATGTAAAGCCTGAATCAGACTCGTAGATCGTCACCGTAAGCGACGGTGCAATAGACACGAAGTTGTTGTCCAAGATCTCACCCTGTGCATCTGAGCGCTCCCAGTAGCAGTCTGCCACCCGGCCAGCGATCGTGTAGGTACCGGGCTGCGCTTGACCTGGATCGTATCCCACAAGCTTCTTGCCATCGTAAAGTGTTGGTGGCCCTGTAGGAGTTTTGGTGGTCGGGGTAGTAATAACTCGCCCGTACTTGACCTGCTCCATTGCCGGGGAAAAGATCGGCTCGAAACGTGGGCATAAGATTTGCACTGCAGACTCGAGCACATATTCAGTGAATATATGCCTCGGATAGTACGGATCAGCATCCTTACTAATCGAGCTTGCTGTGACCACGTCCAGCGCCTGCTTGTAGGCGGCAATCGGATCGTTAGGATTGGCCTCGAAGGAAGCGCATACCTTACGGCCTGCCTCTATCATCTCGGCATCATTGTCGTAGGTCTGTCCATAGCGATCCGACTCGACAAGGAATGCTGTGTCCTCGGGACTGTGACCAGAATGCGCCCGTTTGGTTGTTGTTGTTACTGTCGACACCGAACTCGCCGACTCGATCGTTGGACGGCGTGGCTCATCGTCACCCGCGCATGCCGCCAGTGCTGGCAGCAGTGCCGCAAACAACCCTACCAGCGCAAACCGAAATCCATTCGTCCCGACCACGCTGTTCTCCTAAGATCTGTCGACTGAGAATCGGACATTAGCATCCAGCGGGGCCTTCACCTGTTCGGACGACAAAAGATCGCCACGTCCGAGACTGGCACATCACCAGCTACGGAAGAAGCCTTGCGTGAGTGGCGGTGCCACGGTACCCAGTCGTTGTTATCCACACCCGTGTCAGTGACCATTCAGTCCCCGCTGGTGGCCAGGTGAAGTTCGTTTCCGCACGCTGCAACAGTCCTCCGACAGCATTCCTTTGGCACTGTCCGACATGAGCAATTGGCGTGTCCCTGTAGATGAGTCCACGCGATGTGTTCAGCACGTTTTGGCCGTGGGTTACTGGAGCTGGATGGGTTGGGTCGAGGCCCTGAATCACCCCAGGTTTGATGCCGTTTCCTTCTGAGTTAGGAAGGATGAGTGTTAGGCCAAAGAAGATTGATCCGGAGGTCCGCGAGCGGGCGATGCGGTTGCTGCAGACCCATGGTGGTGAGTACGCGTCGTTGACCGCCGCGGCCGCGGCCGTTGCCAAGCAGGTCGGTGTCGGTAAGGAGACGGTCCGCCGGTGGGCGGTATAGGCTCAGATCGATACCGGGACCCGACCGGGGGTGACGTCGGAGGAATCGGCCGAGATCAAAAAGCTCAAGGCCGAGAATCGGCAACTGCGTGAGGATGTCGCGGTCTTGAAGGCTGCAACGACTTTCTTCGCGGGGGAACTCGACCCCCGCAATCGATGATCATCGCATTCATTGACGCGATGCGCGCTAAAGGTGTTGCAGTCGAGTCGATCTGCCGGATCCTGCGCGAGCAGGGTTGTCAGGTCGCTGCACGCACCTACCGGGCCTGGCGTGCGCGACGGCCCGCTGCGCGCACCGTGACCGATGCCCAGGCCGTCGACGCGGTCCGCGATGTCGCCTGGCGTACCGATCATCAGGGCCGGCGCCGGCTCACCCCGGAGGGGCTCTACGGGCGCGTGAAGATGCGTGCCCATCTCGGCCGCGCCAGCATGCCACGGGTGTCGTACGGGGCGGTGGACCGTCCCATGAAAGTGCTGCACCTCAATGGAATTCGTCGATCAAAAAGGCATCCGAACGACCATTCCATCGGCCGATGGTATCCGGGCTGGAGACTTGCTGAACCGCAAGTTCCGTGCCGAGGAACCCAACCAGGTCTGGGTCACCGACTTCACTTACGTCAGAACGTGGGCCGGCTGGGTGTATGTCGTGTTCATCATCGACGTGTTCTCCCGCAAAATCGTGGCCTGGCATGCCGCAACGAGCAAGGACGTCAGTTTGGTGACCATCCCGCTGCGGATGGCGCTGTGGCAACGCCAGCATGACGGCCATCCGGTCAAAGATGATGAGCTGATTCAGCATTCGGATGCCGGATCGCAGTACACGTCGACTCGTCTGACGCAGAAATTGTCGCTGGAACATATTTCTGCATCCATTGGGTCGGTGGGAGATGCCTACGACAACGCGCTGATCGAATCTGCGAACGGGCTGTACAAAACCGAATGCATTCGCACGACGATCTTCCATCAAGGGCCCTACAGGACAATCGCCGACGTCGAGTACGCCACGGCGGCGTGGGTCGACTGGTACAACTGCAGCAGGCTGCATTCGAGTATCGGCCTGGTTCCACCCAACGAGTACGAGTCCAGTTACTACGCTGGACTCATCATCGAGCAAGCCCCCACATTGGAGGCGGCACAAAACCTGGGGTGATTCATTGATGTGTTCCCCACTTTTCGGCCGTGGGTTACTGGAGTTGGAGGGTGTGGGACGAGGCCCAGAGGGCTTCGTACTGGTCGGGGCTGATGTTACCGATGTAGCTGTGAACACGGGCGGTGTTGTAGAAGGTGTCGATCCAATTGGCCATCGCCACCACCAGTTCGAACGTTGTTGCCCATCGCCTGGTGTTGAGCAATTCGGCCTGCATCCGCCCCCAGAACGCCTCGATCACCGCATTGTCGAAACAGTCGCCTACCGACCCGAACGACGGTGTCAATCCTGACCGCGTGGATTCTCACCCCAGCTCCATGAGGTGAATTGCGTTCCGTGATCAGAGTGCAAAACAGTTGCACCACAGAGCGATCGCTCCTGAACGGCTACGTTCACCGCGTTGTTCACCAACGAGGTATCGGCGATCGTAGAGAAGGACCGCCCAACGATCTTTCGAGAGAAGCAGTCCCTGAACGTAACTAGTACCTTCGGCCGTCGTTGGGAGCTGACGCTATGCGTGTTCAGCCACCGTCTTGTCGACACTTTGGGCCCGAATTGTCGACCTGATCGCCAGCAAGCGAATCAAGGGCCGGTCTAGATGCCAGGTCGAGTTTGATGTATGTGGCCTTCGTGATCGATGCCTATTCTCGTCGGATCCTCGGTGTCGGGTGGTTTCTAGGGCTGGTCGCAACACTTCTCTAGATTCTGGAGGTGTGTTGACATTGTCTCGTCGTGTGAAGAAGGGGCCGGGGCGTCGTCCGCAGTCGGCCAAGCGTCGCCGGTTCATGGAACTGCGTGCCCGCGGGTGGAGCGTCGTGGCTGCTGCCCGAGAAGTCGGCGTATCTAGGACCGCCGGAAACAACTGGTCGCGCGGGCACAAGACCTACCGCGGCGGCAAGGCTGTCGGATTCGTGCCGGCGCTGGACCGGTTGATGGTCCGCGAAGTCAGCCCTCGTTTCTTGTCGCAAGATGAGCGAATAGAGATCGCCGACCTTCGCAGGGCTGGGCACAGCATTCGGCACATCGCCACGGTCTTGGGACGGGCGCCGTCCACGATCTCGCGCGAATTACGCCGCAATGCAGCGTCTTCGGCCAAATATCAACCGTTCGAGGCTCATCGCCGGGCAACACCCGCGGCGCGAGCGTCGACACCCGAGGCGATTGGCCACCAATGAGCAACTGGGGCTGATCGTGGCTGACCTGCTTGCCCAGCGATGGAGTCCTGCGCAGATCAGCCGCCATCTGCGGGTCCGGTTCCCGCTGCGTACCGGACGTGATCATCGACGGGCCCACTCGAATATGCACAAACGTCGGCCGAGGTTTCAGCAGCCGATGTTGAGCGTGCACCAGCGCCCATTTGATCCGAAAGACCGCTCGGAGGCGGGACATTGGGAGGGCGACCTCATCGTCGGCAAAGATCAGGGGTCGGCCATCGGCACCCTGGTGGAACGGCAATCAAGGATGGTGCGGCTTTTGCACCTTCCGTGCCGACAAGGCGAAGCTCTACATGAGTCGCTGCGAGCACGGATGGCAGACCTGCCACCGACGGTGTTCCGGTCCATCACCTGGGACCAAGGAACCGAGATGGCTCGGCACATCGAAATATCGAAAAGCCTTGGCGTTCAGGTCTATTTCTGCGACTCACACTCGCCGTGGCAGCGGGGAAGCAACGAGAACACGAACGGTCTGCTGCGCGACTACTTTCCCAAAGGAACGGACTTAAGGATTCACTCTGTCGATCATCTACGGGCGGTTGAAGATGAGCTCAATAGCCGGCCGCGGTTTGTCCTCGACGGTTGCACGCCGGCCGAGCGATTCGCTGTCCTGTTAGCCTCAGGAAATCAGTCGGTGTTGCGACGTTGACTAGAACCCGCCCCGGATTTACCTGCTTAATTTTGGACCGGAGCCGACACCCAGTGGAACCCGTTTCACAAGCGGGCAGTTTCGATCAGCACAACTGGGCACTTTCGATGAGCCTCGTCACGACGTGGACTCATCTAGCGGGGACATGCCAGACGAGGCGGAGGATGTGACGTCCCAGTAGAAGCGCTCCGAGTTATTCGCAATCACCTTTCACATGGCACAAAGAACTACGACGTCGATGATCTTCGCGAGGTCGCAAGAGTGATGCACCCACTGGTTCGGGCAGAGTTCCTCCTACTACTTGGCGGCAATTCTGACCCGAAGTCGCTCGACTGGTGGCTGCGGTAGTTAGCGCAGTGCCGCAGTGCGCCACTTTCACTGCCGCCGCTGCACCTGCCGTTCGCCCCACGAGCCGACAGGCGCCAATCCACCTCGCCTGCACCCTGTTCGCCGATCGTGAGCTATGTTGCAGCGAATAAGATGTGCTTACCCGAGCCCTACCCTATTGTTGGTCGCTGGGAGTCTTCGGCCGCGAGATCTCAATGGCGTCCGCCAACGCTCGTAGGCGCAACGCAGCTGACCGTACATCTCCGAGTACATACGTTGAGAACTTCAAGTCATCATGCCGATGCACGACACGGATTGCGCCGACTGCGGTGCTTGTGACGGAGGAGAGTGCCTCCAATACCTCGTCGATGGTTGGCCGGAGATCTGTCCTTCGTCCGTCGCGTGATATGTCTCGGGCAGTTATTGCGTCTCCCGTGTCCGCCGCTTCTTCGACAAGCTGCGAGACCACGAACGAAACGACGGACAACTTCCGGCGTCGCTGTTCAATTACACGATCAAGCTCGTCGAGTCCGTTCGGAACCTTGAATAGAAGTCCCGTCGTCTCTGGGCCCAGCCCGAGCTCGGCGGCAGCCTCGACGATGCTCCCAAGCCGCGGGGCATCAACGAGCGCCCATTTCCGCGTGGCTGCCATGTTCTTGATGGTGTCGCCGGAAAATGCGGGGCCCACCACGGCGGCGAAACTTGCTTGGTGCTGGTTCTTGTGGGTTTCCAACGCGACATCGCTGATGTCTGTGTGCGTGACGTGGCCGTTCGATCGCGACTTGGCTTCGACGATCGCGACCACTTCAGTGTCCGCATCATCTCGCCATCGAACAACAATGTCAGTGTCGCCCGCTCCGCTGACGGTATCTGCGTGGAATCCTAGTGCTCGAAACGCATCGCGGGTTGCGTTCTCGAAGGCTTTACCCGAACCTCGATTGAGTGCCTGTGGTGATTGCGAGAGCATCACCAGTTCGTCTGTGTGCGAGGTCAGCGCTGCACGTGTTTGCGAGGTCAGCAGAGCACGCTCGGTCTGGGGCTGTGTATCTGAGTGGTCTTGGTCTCGATCACCAGGTGAAGGTGTCGCTGCGAGAGGAAGTTCAGCGACAAGGGCGACCCCGGACGGGGTGGTTCGGAGGCTCCCGTACCGGGGCTGCTCAATGAGGCCCGTGTCTTCGAGTAACGATGCAATCCACCGGCTCTTGTCTGTGGTGAGACCAAATTTTGCGGCTTCGCGGTACATGTCGGCACGAGTGATATCTGGTTCGACGGTCCGGAGCATTTCACCGACAAACCGCATGCGTGCATGAAGGATTCGGACGAAGTTGACGTCATCTCCCGACTCGATCCATGCTCTGGCGGGTGTCGTAGCCTGGTATATACCGAGCCCAATTTCGTGCAGAAGCCCCGCAGCACGAAGGAAGGGCATCATCGAATCGACACTGCTGCGCCGAAGCGAAAACGTTTCAGCGATGAATCCCAGAAGTTCCTCGCGATCAATCGGATCGATGGCAGCGTTAACGATGGTCCTCAGGTTCTCCACTTTATTGGGGCTTGAAGCTGGGCTTGGTACCCAGATGTTGTAGGTGCTCCGGGACTCGTGGCTGCGCTCGACCGTCGACAGTTCGTGGAGCAGGCTCTGGATCTCGTCTGGTGCTTCAGCAATCGGTTCAGCGTCAGTGGGACGAGTTGCAATGGCCAGCGGACTTACGATGGTACATAGCGAGAGCACGGTCTCGCCGATTGGAGTGATCTTCCATCGTCGGCCTCCGCTTGGTTCGATCAGGCTGAGCGCCTCAAGCCAGTCCGCTCGGTCACGAGTGCCCCCGAGGCTCTTCCACACCGTCTCGTACCGATCCCGAAGTCGGCTGTGGAGATCCTCGATCGTGGAGGGCGTTTCGGCGATTAAGGATAGCAACTCCGCCAATAGGCGATAGCGCCCCAACATTATTGAGCCAAGTCTTTCCGGCACTGGGTCTGAACGAAAGGCCTCGCCAGCGGAAGTCAACCGCATTTCTCCGTCGTCGGTCCGCGCAAGCCCAGCACTCTTTAGGAATCTGCCGTATACGCGCCAGGTAGTCGGCTCTACGAGTGGGGGCGCGCCCTTGCGTGGTTCTTGGCTGAAGACAGAAGCAGGAATGTCAGGCCGGGCTTCCATATCAACCGGTGTGCTTGCACCGATTTGCTCCACGAGCTCGCGAACCAGCGGAAACCAGGCTCGCTTCCCTCCGCGTAGGGCGGGAAATGAAGACGCCTGCCTGCGCCATAGCGCCCGCTGCTCAGCCAGTAAATTCGGGGGAAGTGTCGCAGTACCACCACCGGTGGAAGAAGTCATGGATGGAGTTTAGACCGCGGTCTAGATTCTTGGAGGGGTTGTGGCAAGAATTGTATCGGTAGTTAATAGCACCTGTACTCCATGCGAGATCGTGCGCGCCTGCCCCCTCGGGCGTGTTGGAACTTATCGGTTCTCAAAGCGCGCGCTGCTGGATTACCGGTCATTCAAGGTGCTTCGACATGTTGTGGCGTGGGTGTGGACGGTCTTGGTGCTTGCGGGTTCGCCGGCAGTTTGTCCGCAGAATCTCCATTACCTGCCACTGACGGAGGCGAGTCCTAAATTTTTTCGCGACTGAATGAGCAGGATTCCTGCGCTGTTGGGCGTCCAAACAATATTGATTTGGCCACCCAGAACGGTCGTTCACCAGAACTTCTGCATACCCACTGCATGCCGGGGTCCGTTAGCAGTCCTATGCACCTGTGACCTGAGGATTTGTGCCCCCGGTCAGACTCGAACTGACACTATACGGGTTTTGAACCTGCGGTCGTGGATGTTTGCTGATCGTTGGCGCTGTTGATGGTTTACGAATGATGCAGTGGGGGAGCGGTATTCGTGTTTGCGGTGTTGGGCCAGTGTAGGTGATTTCGTTGTTGCTGCGTACCCTCTGCGTACCGGGGGCAATATCCCTCGACAGTACCTACTGGTGGCGAGACGTGGCATTTTCAATGAGCGCCGTCCGTTATGACGATGGTCAAAACGCACGACTAAAGCCGCAGGAGGACGCTCAGCGGTTTTGGTTTCGAATCGGCAATCCTCCACGAGAAGCTGTGTATCAATCGGCAGAAAGCGCGACTCGAGGGACATCGCGTGGGGTTCCGTAACCTTGAGCGCTACATCTTGACCGGCAGCCACACCGACCCGGCCGGAATTACGTGGCCGCTGACAGTACCGGCAAGGTGTCATCTCAATCTCAATGACACTTGTCCGCCTTGCGTATGATGTCGCGCTCGGTGGTCAGCTTCTGAGTCTCGGCCAGTAATCGCAGGTTCTCCGCGCGTAGACGAGCCAACTTATTCGCAGGCGTCGGCTGGTGGTCAGCGGCAGCGTCCTTGGACCTTGACGAGGAGGTCTCCCCGCGAGTGGAGGCCTCCCCTCAAGTGTCAGCGACGGGGTGGTTTCTATCGGATCTCGGTGGAGACTGGGTCAAGTTGGAGAAGACAGGTTCTCTCCGCGAATTCTTTCACGACTGCGGTGACACGAAGGGTGTCGTTGACCCCCAGGGTATCGGGGATGTCCGGTCCGGTGAGCCGTAGATCAGACACGATGTTGACGTCCCGGAACTGGAAATTCGGCCCGCGGCCGTCGCTTTCGTCGAAATCTCTGGCACCAATCAGGATGTCGTGGCGTGTTTTGTAACTGCCATGGTTGTTCATCGCAGCGATGTGACCGTCGAACTGAATGATCCGGCCTGCATATTCGGTAGCCCAATCGGCGACTGGTTGGCCGCAGTTGTCTGTATCGTGCAGGATCCGGGCGAGATCCTCGTTGTTTTCGATGGTGAGTATCTCAGCGGTTTTAGGGGCCGCAGGTTCCGCTTCCGGTTCGGGGGAAGGCTGCGGGGAGGTTTGCTCGGTGCTCGCGGCTGCCGCGGCGTCGGTCGTGGACGCGTCGCTGTCGCCTTCCAGCAGCGCCCCGACGGTGATGATGCCCGCCAGGATGACAGCGGCACCGCCGGCTGCGGCCCACAATCGCCAGGGGGTCTTTGGCTTTGGTCGACGGAAGGTCATGGTGGTTCGCAGGCGGCCCTGCTGTTGGGTGACCAGTTCCCAGCCTTCCTGCTGCTTGCTTGTGATCGTTTTCGCCTCGGTGCCCCGGATCGCCTTGATCTCAGTGACCTCGTACCGTGTTTCCTCGCCGGTCATGTCTCTGCCCGTCCTTCGATAGGGGTGTTGTGGGTGAACCCCGTACCAAGGGCAGGGAAGCCATGTGCACGGTGGGCTGGGATGTACTTATTCCCAACGTGGTTGACGTTGCCGGAAGATTATCACCGGGGGAGGGAAGCCAAAAATATTGGACAACAGGGGCGAAGGAGGCGATGAGAGGGCGTTCTGTGCGGGGCCCGCGCGGCCGGAGCAGACGGGCCAATAAGGAACGGGCGCTTGCTGTTTGCGATCGGAAACTCACGTCGGCCACGGTCGGATCGCCGCTACCCGGACGAGTCCCCCCCGGGGTGCGCGGGCTCGCGCGTGTCCATCGAATCATGTCTATTCGTTTCGCTTAGCCCGTGAAACTATGGCGGTTTGTCCGGGGCGAGGTGAGGGGAATCCGGTGGGGTCGTATCTGATGCTGATCGGTACTCCTGCCATGCCGTCTGCGGTGGTGATCGCCGCGGTGATTGTGCTGGTGTTGGCCGCAGCCTTGATTGATGTTGTGCCGCGACGACGTGGGGGGTCCGGTTGTTGCCACGCTCGGGTTGGTTCCTGGTGGTGGTACTCATTCCGCTGGTCGGCCCGGTGGCGTGGTTTATCTGTGGTCGTCCCCGCAGGCGGGGGTGGCCGCAGTGCGCGGCGCTCGACCACCGCGAACGGGGCGCGATTCCCGGAGTATGACCGGCCGGGCCGGTTTGTGCCGCAGGACCCGGTGGCTGATGCGGAGTTCTTGCAGCGGTGCCGTGAGCGGGCGGAGCTCCAGCGTCGTGAGGCTGATGCCGAGCGTCGGCGTCGGCAGTCCTGACAAGGGCGGATCATCTGATCGCCGAAGGAATTTTGTCAATGAGGGGGAGCGATGCCGTATTTGGGTGTGATTGTGCTGGTGGTGATGATCGCGGCGTTGGTCGACATCATCGGGAGTGAGGCCGGGGTGCGCGGCTTGCCGCGGTGGGGTGGTTGCTGTTGGTGATCGTGCTGCCACTGGTGGGTTCGATCGTGTGGTTTGTGGCCGGACGGCCGGTTGCGGGCGGGGCTTATGGTCGGCCGCGTGGCTCGGGCCGTGCGACAGCTTTGGGGTTTCCCGAGTATGACGAGCCGGGTCGCTTTGAACCGCAAGACCCTGCTGCCGATGCCGAGTTTTTGCGGCAGGTGCGTGAACGGGCCGAGGAGCAGCGTCGACAGGGGGAACTGGAGCGGCGGCGGCAACAGGACGGCGAGCAGTGACCCGTGTGCTGGGATGGGGAGATCGCACTGGTCAATGAGGCTTTCAGTAGTGGAATTGGCTGGCGTTCAACACTGGTGGCGGTGAGCGGTTATGAGATTCTTTCGCCACGCATGTCGACCGACTGACGACGGGGCCGCGATTCGTACGAACTGGCGGGTGCAGACTAAGACGGCGCGCGTGCGCAGGGTGTGGTTCTGGCTTGGCTGCGGAGCCGTTGTTATCGTTCTTCTGGTGGCCGGGACGATCGTCGTGTCACGGGTGTTGCACCCCGACCCGTGCGATACCGCTATGCCCCACGCGAGGAAATTGGGACTGGTTCTTTCCGACGACGACCAGGTGCTCTCGTGTGAATGGTATCCACACTTCCTGGATTCCTCGGGAAAAATCATGGTGCGCACCGTATCCCGGGCTACGCGCGATGCCTTGTTAACGCGGTCCGGCGTCACCGAGGAGCTCGACCGATCCATGGTGAGCATCAACGACGGCCCATTCCAGGAACAGGTGCGCCGGCCGAACCTCGAGCGCAGCAGGCAGGTGTTCACAGCTAGCGAACCCGACGGCGCCCAGCTGAGCATCAGTTACGACGAGACCGTGGACGCTGGGCTCCTGCTCACGGTGGGGGTGCTGGTCTGACCTACGGCATTAACCCACGTTCCTCGAGGCCCTAGGGGGAGCGGCCATCGACCGCCTCGCGTGGCCACGTTCAGACCCACTTTGAAGCTACTGGACTGGAACGGGAGTTCCCTGACATAACTGCCGGTTATCGGGTGCGACCCTATCTAAAACTGGCCAACGTCAGGAATTTACCCGAACACTCTCGGCCCGGCCCCGCACGGGGCCGGTCCGAGTATCATCTCGACTCGCATGTCATAGGTGGCGGAAATACTGTGCGCACTCGTCGTGGCTTGCCAGGATCGGATACAACACACTTAGAAGGAAGTCCCGTTGGCGAAAACAGTGTTTTACAGCTTTCATTACGAGCGCGACGTCAAGCGCGTTCAACTAGTCCGGAATATCGACGCGCTTGAGGGGCAAACCCTGCTGAACTCCCAGGACTGGGAGACTGTCCGCGGCCGCGGAGACCAGGCAATCGAGAACTGGATCGACGAACAGATGCGCTACAAGCGCGCCGTCATCGTGCTGATCGGCAGGGAAACCGCAGAACGCCCGTGGGTCAACTACGAAATTAACAAGGCCTGGACTGATCGCCGACCGCTACTGGGCGTTCGGATCCACAGTCTCTCATCGATGGGGGAGATCGACCTCATGGGCAAAGACCCTTTTGAAGCCGCTGGATTGGGATTTGCGCGCATCCCAATCTTCGACCCGACTCGCCGGGATTGGCAACAGAAAGTGGACACACAAGCTACATACGCAGCGCTCCGCGCCAACCTCGCCTCGTGGTCAGACCAGGGTGTCAAAAGGCTATGACACTCTACACAGAGAGCTTCTTCGTAAGCCAGTCCGGGGGAGTGACCGCCTCGGCTGCAACGGCAAAGCTCGGCAGATCAATTAAGGCAGCTACCGGACCGTTCGATGTGTTCCTGAGCCACAGCATGCTCGACTCTCGTGTCATCCTCGGCGTGCGGGAGTGGCTGATCTCGAAAGAACTCAGCGTTTACGTCGATTGGATCGATGACCCCGAACTCGATCGCGCCCTGGTATCACCCGCCACCGCAGCTAGGCTGCGCACGCAGATGCAGAGCTCGCGGGCCCTAATCTACGCAACATCGCGGGCTGCTCGAGCCTCCCGGTGGATGCCCTGGGAGCTGGGATACTTCGACGGAATTAAGGGCAGCGGGCAAATCTCGATCCTGCCCATTGAGAGCGCATCCCGTGGCAATTTCGTTGGTGAGGAGTATGTAGGCCTCTACAAGCAGATTGAGCGGATACAGCGATCGGATGGTAGTTCGAGGCCGTCTGTGACGGATCTGAACGGCCAGGCCACCTCCTTGAAATCGTTCGTTCACTCCCAGCACCCTGGTCGTAGATGACCGGGCCCATCCAGCCGGGCGGCGTGGACCGCAGCGATCACCATAAGCACATGGAGTTTGTGCAAGCTGTCATCACCCGGCTGGCGAACAACTCGTTTCTGATGAAGGGTTGGGCTCTGACTCTGTCTTCAGCAATACTGGGCTTCGCTGTCACACAGCAACATGCTGGCCTGGCGGCGGCGGCCATCGTCCCGGCGGCGGCGTTCTGGGCACTCGATACGTACTACCTACGGCAAGAACGCGCGTTCCGTGCAATGTATCGGGACGTAGCGGCACAGACGGTGCGGGACTTCAAGATTGAGCCCGCGCCTTACGCGCGATTGCAGCCACGGGTTCGGACTGGGCTGTCGGTCAGCCTCAGCGTTTTTTACCTAACAATCATCATTCTGGCCGGACTGGTCGCACTGATCTTGACCGGAATGACCCACGACCCTCAGGGGGAGACGCCGCCACACAGAACTCAAACCTCGGCACCACCGGCACCCGAGACAATTCCTGCTGGCCGCTGATTACGAGCCCGCAAGAACTCGGATGTTCATGCTCTCCCCGGGGCACAGTTCATCGGGTGCTACCGCAGCGCAGAGCGCAGAGTTTCTGCCGCGGAGTCAAGAACCGCCGGCGGCCACTGCTCGTCGGTGGGCCACAGCGCCGGCATCCGATCACCAGATGTGCGTGGCACCACGTGCACATGTAGGTGAAAGACTGACTGTCCGGCTACTTTTCCGTTGGACTGGATAATGTTGAGTCCCTCGACGTTCATCGTCTCTGCCGCTGCACCCGCTACCCGACGGGTGGCATCTGAGAGGGCATAGCCGGTGGATGCGTCGAGACCCCAAATATCACGCACATGGATACGCGGAACAATTAATGTGTGACCCAGGACGGCCGGAACGTCCGGGAGAAACGCGACGACTGAGTCAGTCCGCATGACTTCGCGTGCCGGGGCACGCTGATCAGCTATGGCGCAAAAGGGGCAGTCGACCAAACTCAATTCGCCGCCACCCTCAGGCACTTCACCATGGTTCACGCCTGTCACGTTACCTGCGGTAGCAACCGCAGACCTCGAAGGACGACAACGCGAGATCGCACTGACGCCACCAACGCGCTGGGATTAATCATGACGGATGGCGTTGCAATCCATCGTCCGCTAGGCGCAGAGGTCTAGCTGCCGTGCTATCTGCATTCACCACCACACCCGAGGACTGTTGGTGCGGCATTTGGGAAGGTCAAGGCTTTCGTGGCATCGACCAGGATGGACTACTGACGAGGCTCATCGATAACGGGTCAGATTTCAGCCGCCGTTGACAACGGCGACTCCTACCGCATGACACACCGAACGGAGGTGCCACCCACCTAGAACATCCCGCACAGGGTGGGGACTTTTACCTGGCCACCAGCGGGGACATCAAACTGGCCGTTGACACAGCTCGGCATCCTGCTCGCCCACTGTCGTCGTTCCCCGAGCGGTGACGACGATAGTGCCCCTTGGCGTGGTGGACTTCGGATCAGGTTGAGCGTTAGCGCGTGATCAACGAGTCATGATGAATGCTAGGTGATTTGGTGTTGCTTCACCAGAGATTCAGTCGTGGTGGCGGTCGCTGCAGCGCGTTCCTTGTCGGCGATGACCTTTCTGAGTTCGTCCATGCTGACATCAGAGACGTAGCGTCGGGTGACCTGCCATTCGTCGTGCGCCTCGATGACCACCGCGGTCGCCAGGCGCAGGAAAGCGGCCGGGTTGGGAAAGATCTCGACGACGTCAGCTCGGCGCTTGATCTCCTTGTTCAGCCGTTCAATCGGGTTGTTCGACCAGATCTTCTGCCAGTGCGCTTTGGGGAACGCGGTGAACGCCAGGACGTCGGCTTTGGCCTCACGCATCATCTCCGAGACCTTCGGGAACGAGGGTGCGAGGGTGTCGGCGACCTGATCCCACTGGGCATGGATGGCGTCGGGTTCGGTGTGAGCGAAGATCGTTTTCACCGCCGCCATGACTGGCGGGATCTGTTTCGCGGCGACTTTGCCGTGCAGGTTACGCATGAAATGGACTCGGCATCGCTGCCACGCCGCACCAGTGAATTGTTGTACGACAGCTGCTTTCAAACCGGCGTGGGCATCGGAGATGACCAGATGCACCCCATTGAGCCCGCGGGCTTTGAGGCCGGTGAGGAACTCGCGCCAGAACTCGAACGATTCGCTGTCGCCGACGGCGGTACCCAAGACTTCGCGGGTGCCGTCGATCGAGACCCCGGTCGCCACGACCATCGCATGCGAGACCACGTGGGCGCCGACACACGGACTTTGCAGAAGGTGGCATCGAGGAAAATGTAGGGAAAAGTGGTGTGCGTCAACGTGCGTTCCCGAAACCGGGCGATCTCACCATCGAGTTGCCCGCAGATCCTCGAAACCTCCGATTTTGAGATCCCGGAGTCCACACCGAGGGCGGCGACCAGATCGTCGACGTTGCGAGTCGAGACGCCGTGGACGTAGGCCTCCATGATCACCGCATGTAGGGCTTTGTCGATCCGCCGCCGGCGCTCGAGCAGCGACGGGAAGAAGGATCCTGACCGCAGCTTGGGAATCTGCACCTCCACATCACCTGAGGTTGTCGACACGGTCTTTGGTCGGTGACCGTTGCGCTGGGTGCTTCGGCGTTCGGTGCGCTGGTAGCGGGCGGCACCGATCTTCTCGGTGGCTTCGGCCTCGATTAGCGCTTGTAGGCCGGCGCGGATCAATTCGGCGAACACGGACGCCGAATCGGCACTGGTGAGTGCATCGAGCTGGGCGAGCAAGGCAGAATGGTCGTGGGTCATCGCGTAGATCGCTTTCTCTGAGTCACTGTGGCGGTAACTCATTGATCACTACGCGATGGCCCACCCTGATCAGGTCAGCGACACACGTTTCTGCTGGTGCCGGCCTTATCTAAAGTCCACCACTCCGAGGGACTTATCCGTGACGACAGGCGTGTCCTTCTCGATCCAATTCCGCAACGAGCCTGATTGATGTCGAGCAGAGCTCGCGGTACCTCGTCGCGTCGGGTTGTCGCGTGGAGGAGCGCCAAACGTTGATTCCGCTTCAGGTCACCGGTGTGGCGGCGCCAGTGGCTGGGTCAACGTAGGCGGCTGCTGTCTGGCCTGGTCCCACTGTGGAGAGGATGACCCTGCCGTCTGGCAGGGTCGCAATGTCTGTGAAGGGATGCACCGTCCCAACGGAGGCGCCTCGGTCGATGCGTGTCACGGTGGTGGTGGTCCAGTTCGATTGGCGAGTCAAGGTAAGTTGTCGCGGCAGTCCGTCGCCGCCGATCGCGGTTACGACGATGGTGTCTGGCCGTGGGTTGTGTACTGCGATCGTTGTTTGGGCGTGCATAGTGTCGGTGTCGCGGCCGAGCGCTGCCACGGCACTCCATCCGGCGCGGGTTTGATTCAGCTGCAGAGTCCAGCGGTGCAGTCGTAGGTCGGCGCCCAGGGCAACAGTGATCAGCGTGTGGTTTGTGGCGATCAATGCGAGGTCGGCGGCGGGCAGCACCGCGTCGTTGCTGATTTCGATGGACGTCGCGGGCGGCCAGGCTAATCCCGACATCGAGCGTATGTAGGTGAGCCTGCGCATGCGGTTTACGGTCACAACGTGCAGTGCGCCGTCGGCTGGTGTCCCTACCAGCCGCCCGAACGGGTGCAGCAAGAGCTGTCCCGCCATTCGAGCTGGTGTTCCCCATGGCCCACGCGCTTGGCGGCGGGCTGTCCACAGTTCGTCGCCATCGCCAGCCCAGACCACGTGAACATCCATGGGCGTGGGCGCTGCGGCTGCTGCAGCATGTGGCAGCCGCACTGCGACCGCAGGGTGGGCGAATAGCGGCTGCACGGGCGACCATTGGCGTGCGTCCCAACGTGTGGACCCGAGTTGCCCGGTGGCTGAGATGACCATGAATTCGACTGTGGCTGCGCCGGTCACTGGGTACGCGGGGCCAGAAGGGTGGATATGCCAATCGTGCTCGACTGGGGGCTCGACCGGTCGGCTGGCTGGCACTGGCAACCGTAACGTAAGCCGACCGCGGCGGGGTTGGATTTGTCGGCCTGTGGCGTCGAAAGCGGGGTCGGTATCGTCGATTCGCGCGACCCAGGCGGCAGGACCGCTCCCAGCGACAGATACCCGTGGCGTTGCGTTTGGGTCGGTGGGGTCACGGACGATCGCGGAGTTCCAGTCCCATTTGCGCACCGGAGTGAGGTTGGCGATCGCGGTCGCCGGCAAGTCCACGTTGTTGTTGCCTTGCCATTGACGCCATACGGGCCAGCAGCCCCACCCTTGGCCGGTTAAACCTGGCGCTGGCAGGACGTGGAAGGCTCTGATCGTGGCGTCGTTGTTGTTGGGGTCTAGGCCGATTCGTCGATCGGCTCGGGTTGGGGCTCGCATGGGGGGTGGAGTAATTCTGTTTACGTTGTTGCCATAGTCGACCTCCCAGATCCACAGTTCGGGGTGGCGCGCGAGTAGTTGAGCGGCGATACGTTGGTGTGCATAGAGGCCGGGCCGATATGCAGGACCATCTGTTCCCGTTGTCGATAGCGCGTTGAAAAAGGCGGCGTAGTACTCGAATTCATGCGCCTCGAACTGCACGTCGCTGGGGTCTTCGTTGTCGAACCAGATAATCGAGCCGGGGGCTAGCCCGGCGGTGGCTGCGAGTGTTTTGGCGGTTGCCGCGTGCTGTGTGCCGCGGGCGGCCACCATGTCTCGTTTCCATCGAGCTATTTCGGTGGGGCCGAAGATCCGTTGCTCGACGGGTGGACCTCCGCCTGGGGGCCGTCGACGTACCTTGAGGACATAGGTTTCGCGGCTATCTCCGAGAAAGATGGCACCGATTCCCCATCCTTGACCACGTAATGTCGCGATGTTGCCCAGCCAGTGCCGGATTGGGGCGAACTGAAGGTATGCGCCGGCGACCCGAAATGTTGACTCGCGCAGCAGAAGTCCGAGCCATTGCGGACCGGGGGCACGCGGACTTTCGGGCATGATGTCTTTGTCGAGTCCGGCGTACACCTGGGGCCGGGTGGCGATGGTGGCGCCCGCAGCTGGGTGTGGTCGTGGCGGCGTGGGCCGGGCCGGTCGCGGGCCCGGTTGACCGGCCTGTGCGGGGGCAGTTGGCTGGTGGGGATGTGCGGGCCGCCGGGGGCGGGTGGGATGCACCATGGTTCAGGGTACTTCAGCCCAGCTGCCGTCAGCATTCTTTTGCCAGGCCGGCAGCTCTTTCTTCTCGCGCAACAGAATCAGAGTTGTCGGTACCCGGACTTCCCAGGGATCTCCCACGGGTACCTCCGTGCCCGGCGCATTCTGACGCTCCTTGATCTCATCGACGATATTCAGATAGTCCGCGCTGGTCACCAACGGTGGATCCCCGCCCTGCCAGATCTGCCCGGTCTCCAAGAAGTGCTGGACCGCGAGCTCGAATCCCGGCCGGACCGACACCACCACCCGAGCAGCACCCGCTTTCATGAACGCTCCGAATTCCAAATCGGGATCACCTAACATCGATACCTCGACCCACCGGCTCTTTTGGCCCCAGTAGTACGGGTAATACACGTACATCATCTGTTGCCACTCGAAGGCTTGCTCGAAGAACCGGATATAGGGGCCTTCGAGAGCTGCCTCGTTGAGATCGATCTGCGGTAACCCGAGCCCACCCCAGGTGATCGCGCCGAAGCTGTCGAAATGCTGGGCGGTGAACATTGAAATGACCGCCCTCTTGAGCTCTTCGCGTTGGACCTCGAGATTGAGCGCGGGGTTTCGGGGCCGAGCCTGCTCCACCGCCTCCGCTTGGGCCTTGGCGGCCTCGACTCGATCCTCATACTCCTTCAGCTGCTTGAGGTAGCCGGCGAGGATTGCCTGGTGGGTCCGGATCTGCCAGCGTTTGAGCGCCTCAGCGGTCCGGTTGCATGTGATCTCCATACTGACCGCAACGATGTTGACCCTGAAGGTGATCAGCGTGGCGGTAATCGAGCGTTCCTGGTTGTCCAGAGCCCCTTCCCGCCAGGCAGTGGAGGAGCCGAAATGAGTCCACTGTTTGGTGCCTATGCTCACCACTACGCGGTAATTGGTCTCCCAGTATGTGCTCGAAATCTGTACCCTGCCATGAACTGCGGTGTATCCGTCGGGCAGCGGAATCTCCGCCGTCTTAACGACGCTGCCACGGCTAGAGTCGTCGTCGATGCCTTCGAACACCTTCGACACCGTGATCGTGGGGGCAGGAGGTGCCTCGATTCCATCTGCCCGGTAGCGGTGAGCATAGGTGGCGTAATTGCCCACGTTGATTTGCTCTGCGTTGAGGTTGAAGGGCAGTGGCTTCGGAATTTCTTCGCCCGCGGCGGGTCGGTTTTGCAGCGTGTAGTTCACCAGGGCCGCGGGTTCGGGCACGACCACGTCGAATAGCACTCGGCTCCCGTAATTGAAGACCTGCGCCTCGTAGACCTTGTCGACCCATTGATACTGCCCGACAACATGTTCATCGCCGCGGACGTTGTCCCACTCGTGGACGTTCTCCTCTTCGAACGTTTCGACAGTACGAACTGTGACCTGTTTGCGCACTCGCTCCGTAATCTTGCTGGCGGCGCGGGCGGTGACGTCCTTACTGTAATTCTCGGCGGTCTTATGAGCTTCTTCCTTCGAGTTGGACATGCCCAGGTCGGTGGTCACCTTGAACTCAACCATCGGCCCGTACGAGCCCGACAGCGAGGCGCCGATCTTGAGGCTGTCGTCTTCCTTCTGCACCTTCGATGACTCGCGTTGCATCTGGAATCGTTCGGTGGACTGCTGGTCGCGTTCCTCTTCGGTGGTCGTCTCGCGCTCATCCACCACCGTTTCCTCGGTGGTGTGCACTCGCTTAGTGGAGGTCGACTTGTGCTCGCTCTTCAAGACGTTGTCGATGTGCGACAACTCGTGCGCTTCATAGCGTTTCAGGTGCTGCTTGACTACGAGAAGATCGCCTAAACCGACGGAAGTGACCTTGCCATGAGTGGCTGGCACACCGGGCGTCCCCTCTCCGCGAACCTCTTCACGTCGCGCCGACCTTGTCGTCGTCGAGGCGTATACGCCGCCTCCGACCACCAGAACTTTCGTACGGGGTGCCAGCTGCTCGTCGATCACCGCGTCGCGGGCGCCGATCTGGCGCAGCTCGTCGTCGAGACGTCGCATTGCCACGGCGATCGATGTCCGATCAGGCCCAGTCACGAGCTGGTTAAACATGACACGGGCGGCTTCACTGAGCTCGTTCCCGACGGTGCGGGAGAACTCGACTGCCGGCGGTCGAATACTCGCTACCGCTTCAGGCATTCCGGCCCGGCCCGGGGCGCTCGCCTCGACGCTCGCAGCCCTATGCTGCTCGTCGTCAGCTTCGCTCACATGCACCAAGCGTTCGGCAGGCACCGCAGCCAGTTCTGCGATCGTCGACTCAACAGCCGCGCGCCGCTGCTCAAGCCGCGATCGTTCAGCGACGAGTTCTCGGTGCCAGGTGTCCTGTGCGGGACGGGCACCGGCATCTTCTTGTCGCGCGTTCACCTGTCTGGGTCGTGTCGTGAGTCCTTCGAGCACGATGACACGGCGAAGAAAATCCGACGGAGGGGACGCGTTTTCTGCCGCCAGATGCTCGGCATAGGCAACAGTGCGGACCACCGCGGCCGACCCGGCAGCTGCCGAGTCGGCGCGCCCTCCGAACTTCGCGGCGGCCAGCTGGTCGATGCTGGCGGTGACAAAACGTTGGAACCGCTCGTCGACGATCAGATCGACGGGCTCCGCCCCTAAACGGGCGGCAATGGCCGCACTCGCCTCAGCGGCCGTGGTGATCACTCCTGCCGCGACGTCTTGGCTGAACCCGAGGGCCGCCTTTCGGAGTGCTATCTCTTCGTCGGAAAAGGCAGGAGCCTCTGCAGCGATCTCTCGCGCGGCCCCGCGAAGCGCACCCGAGGGCTGAGTTGCGGTTAAGGCACGAGCCAGAGTGATACGAACACCCTCTGATGGCGTAGCAACTATTGCATCCTGCTCCGGTTGCAGAGATTCGACAGGTCTTACCAACAGCAGCCTGAACAAGGTCTCCATTGGTACCTCCGCGGCTATATCACGGGATGCAAGCAGAGAGCTCGACAGCGAGGCTCAACTGGATTGATAATCGGGTCGCAAAAGCAGATCTATCGTAGCAATGCGCACTGTCGGGCGAGACGTATTCTCGCTGACGGTACAGAGGAGGTCGACAGTGGAGTGGACACGCCTAGGCCGGTCCGGCATGCAGATTATTGGCGTCGACCCGACCGATCCCTCTCGCCTCGACGTCCGCATCCAACTCGATGCCGATCCTCCACCAGAGTGGGCTGACTTCTTCGCAAACCCGCAGCGAGTCCGCCTGGATTCGGCGCTGCCTGCACCCCAGCTGAGTGGGCGCGAGATCAGACTGCGCCCGAGGGACACCGAACTCGAGGCGTGTGTCGGCCAGGTCGATGCCCGCCTCGGTGCAGCAAACATCGCATACAGAGACCGATTCGCCTCAAGCCTACGCGGGCAACCGCGTGAAGACGATGCTGCCAACCGGCGCGACGCGCGGCTTGAGACGGCTCGGATTCGCGCCGCGCAGCTCTAGATTTACCTGGCCATCAGGTTGGTTGCAGTCGGCTGATCGGTGGGAGTCCTCCGAGTGCGCTGTGGCGTCGTCGAGTGTTGTAGTACTCGAGCCAGGGTGCAAGCGCATCGGCACGTTGGATGTTGCTGGTGAAGACCTGACGGTAGGCCCACTCGGTTTGCAGGGTCGGGTTGAGGCGTTCGACCTTGCCGTTCTGCCACGGACAGTGCGGTCTGATGAACTTCTGCTTGATCCCGTGTTCGGCGCAGACTGCGCGTAGGGACCATCGGTAGGCCCAGGCGTCGTCGGTCATCAACCGCTCGATTTTCGTGATGCCGTGGTCCGCGAAGTAGTCGACCGCACGAGTCAGGAAACCCGAACAGGTGGAGCCCTTTTCGTCCAGAGAGGATCTCTGAGTAGGCGAGTCGGGAGTGGTCATCGACGAGCGAGTGGACGTAGTCGAAACCGGTCCGGGTGCTGCGGTCGCGGGCTGTCGATCCGCTGGCTCGTCCGTGTGCGCCATCCGCCACCGTCGGGGATTCTGCCGAGCTTTTTGACGTCCAAGTGCACCAGTTCGCCGGGCCGCTCACGTTCGTAGCGCACGGCGGTGGTTTTCGACGAGCGGATCACCTGACCGGTAACCGGGTCGAAGTCCGCCAGGTGTGGCACCTGGTGGCGCCGTAGGACTCGGGAGACTGTGCGGGCCGGCCTCGACGGTGCACGCCGTGTTGGTCCGATGCCGGCTCAACCGGCTTTCGCATGTCGATATCCGCACCGGAGAGGTGATCCGCCGCTACGAACACCCCCACCCCGGGTCGATGCTCCACGTCGACGTCAAGAAACTCGGCAACATCCCCGTCGGCGGCGGCTGGCGTTTCGTCGGCCGCCCCAAGGGGCGCAAGAACCGCCAGGCCACACCGGGACCCGCCGCAGCAAACACCGCAACGAACTACTCGGACATGCCTTCGTGCACACCGTCATCGACGATCATTCCCGCGTCGCCTACGCCGAGATCCACGACGACGAAACCGCCGTCACCGCAGCTGGCGTCCTCCAACGTGCCGTCGGCTGGTGCGCAGTCCGGCGTCACGGTCGAACGAGTCCTCTCCGACAAGGCTGCTACCGCTCTGCGTTGTGGAAACAAACCTGCACCGACCTCGGAATCACGGCGAAGTACACGCGCCCTTACCGGCCGCAGACAAACGGAAAGATCGAACGATTCCACCGCACGATGGCCGCCGAATGGGCATTCACCCGGCACTACCCGTCAGAACAAACCCGGCGAGCGGCGTTGCCTGGGTGGCTACACAGCTACAATCACCACCGGCAACACTCCGCCATCGGCAGGAACTGAGGCTGCCCCCTCGGAGTGGACACCCTGACATTGGTTCGCAGAAGAACCAGGAGGGATGTTCACATGGGACGTCAGTCTCAGTACACGGAAGAGTTCCGCCGGGACGCGGTTGCGTTGTATCGCGCGGCCGGTGGTGCCCGCACCTACGCGGCGGTGGCTGCGGACTTGGGTATCAGCGGCGAGACCTTGCGGACCTGGGTCCGCAAGGACAACGCCGTTGGTCGAGGTGCGGCGGACCGTGGAGCCGGCGGCGGCGAACCCCCAGCCGAGGAGTTGGCGCGCCTGCGGGCGGAGAACGCCCGGCTGCGCAGTGCGGAGAAGGAATGGCAGTTCGAACGGGAGATCCTGCGCCGGGCAGCGGCTTATTTTGCGCAGGAGATGAAGTGAAGACCTGCCGCTGGGACTTCATCTCCACCCACCGCAGCGAGTTCGGTGTGCAGCGGCTGTGCCGGGTCCTCGGCGCGTCCCGGTCCGGCTACTACCGGCATCTGGCCACCGCCGATACGCGCACCGAGCGTGCCGCAGAGGAGGCCGCGACCGTGGCGCAGATCCGCCGGATCCATACCGACTCGCGGCCGGGGCCTTCTTCGATGTCGTAGGGGATCGTGCGTCCCAGTCGTTGCGCGGCTGCGGTGAAGGTTTCCGCTTCGGTATCCCACCCGTAGCCATCGAGCCACTCGACGGGGTCGGTGACTGTCGACTTGAATCCGTACCCCGAGTTCTCTGCGGCGGCGGCCATCTCGCGGGTCTGCGCTTCGATGAGCGCGCCGGCGCCGAAGTGCACCGCGAGCAACTCGCTGCCTGGCGCACTCTGAGCGGTCACAGTTTGAATCAGTTGGGCCACAGTCTCATCCGAGAAGTAGAAAAGGACGCCTTCGATGATCCAGGCGGTCGGAGTCTTTGGGTCGAAGCCAGCGGTGGTCAGCTCACTGAGCCAGTCACCTTCGAGGTCCCCACCTCGCGGACGCCAATCAACGTCGACTGCAACCCTGTGTTCAACGAAGAGTCGCTCTTTGTACGAAATGACCTCAAGCTGGTCAATTTCGAATATGACAGTTCCGCTGGGCAATTCGAGACGTGCGGCACGGGTATCGAGTCCTGATCCAAGGATTGCGACTTGCCGAATGCCGCGGGCGATCGCAGTTACGAGTGCCCCATCGAGGAAGTGAGTCCGGACGACGTTCGATTCGAAGAGCCTCTGTCCCGTCACTTGGGCGAGCTGCAACGACGACATGTCCAACCCGGAGTACTCGACGAGTAGTGCCGCGTACGGATCTGAGATCAAGCGTTCGGTTCGCTCGGTCTCCAACGCGCGCATCTTCGCCGTGAGAATTGCTGTTGCCGAAATGTTACTGACCTGGAAGCCTTCCATGTCACCTCGCTCAAGCTCGCGGCAATTACTAGCGGATGCTAGCGACAGGTTGCAAGACGGCTTAAGACCCGGACTCTGCGGACTGGGCCTCGGCCGTGCGGTTTTGCTATAGCACAGGGAGGGTTTCTACGCGTCCTCCAAGTGCTCCGGCGACTGCTTCGCACACTGGAATCGTCTCGCAGTTGACGAGCCAATTGCCGCCTTCAACGAAGCCATACTCTCCGAGTGTCTCTCCTATGTCGCGGTACAAACCAATCTGGCTTTGCTTGTTGATGTCAGAGCTGAAGAGCATCAGTATCAGGCCACGTGATGAGCCGCTTTCCATCGCAACGTCGCAATCGCCGGAACTTGCTGCGTTTATGCTTCGGGTGTTCCGCTCAAAGTTGGTGCACACGACGCCGTTCTGTACGTCGGTGTAGAGCTGCTCTATGGATTCGTACAGCTGCAACCCTGTACGCGGGTACTCGGCTGTTGCCGTGGCCAGGTCCGCTGTTTCGGTCGATCCAGTCGTCGAAGTGTCGTTATTGCTACATCCCGCGAGGCTGGCTAGCGCGATTGATACAGCAAGTGTGGCGATGATCCGGCGCACCGAGACGCTCCGTTCGTAAGGTCCGTTTGATTGCACGAATAGTACCGTGCCAAATACGCCGCTGAACTGCCAATACGCGTCTCGAACTCTCGCCGACGGTGCATGAGACGTGTGGGCTGGATCGGCTCATGCCTGCCGAGTGGAACCGTCCGTTGATCCGAGACTACAAGCATTCGGGACGCGACCGCGCGCCGCGCCACGCTCTAGGAGCCCGCTGAATAATCGGCGCGTCTCACCGGTGTGCGCCCCTGAACTGGGACAATATGGTTATGCAGGGTGTCGAGCGGACCGATCGGGAGCTTTTGGACGCGCAGGCGTTGGTCGGGCACCTGGTGCCCGAAGGCAGTATGTTCGGATTCCTCGCTACCCATCGTCGAGATGTATTCGCTGATGGGGAGTTTGAGGATTTGTTTCCCTCGGGCGGAGACGCCCCTCGATCCCCGCATCGGTGATGGCCTCAATTTTAGTGCTACAAACGCTGCACGATCTATCTGATCGAGAGACCGCCGAAGCGGCCCGGTGCGATCTGCGGTGGAAAGTCGCGACGGGAATGGCGTTGGACCACAAAGGGTTCGATCCGTCCATGCTGGTGTTCTGGCGCAAAAGGCTGGCCAAGTCCGATCGCCCGCAGCGGATCAACGAGGCAGTCCGCAAGGTGGTGGACGCCACTAGAGTCGTACGTGGCCGCAACAAACGGGCCATGGATTCGACGATCCTGGCCGATGCGGTCGCGACCCAGGACACCATCACCCAACTGGTCTCGGCGATCCGGCGGGTCGGGCGGTTGGTACCGGGCGGGAGCGAGGCGATCGCGGCGGTGTGCACCGCACATGACTACAACCTGCCGGTAAACCGGCCATCGACTGGGACGAGCCTGGCGCGAAAGACATGCTGGTCAGCGCGCTGGTCAACGACGCGAACGCGCTGCTCGAAGTGTTCGCTGGCATCGACGACGAGAAGGGGTGGGACGAGTCTGCGCGGGCTGCGTCGGCGTTGCTGGACAAGACGTCGAACCAGCAGAGGGCTCTGATGGTGCTGACGGGCGCTGGCGCGTCGCCCGCAAAGTCGCCCCGATCGGGTGATCTCTACGATCAACCCCGACGCCCGTTATACCCGCAAGTCGCCCGAGGCACGCCGCGACGGATATCGGGCCCATGTGGTGGCCGAACCAGAGACCGGAATCATTACCGACGAAGCGCTGACCAAGGCTTCCGGGACCGACAACTCTGATCCGGGCGTGGCGGGCTCATTCCTCGACTCAGACGCCGATAGACCCTTCTTCGAGGAGCTCGGTGTCCGTGGGTGGTATGGCGATTC
Organism: Williamsia sp. z34; assembly: GCF_059553395.1. Taxonomy (NCBI): domain Bacteria; kingdom Bacillati; phylum Actinomycetota; class Actinomycetes; order Mycobacteriales; family Nocardiaceae; genus Williamsia; species Williamsia sp. z34. The sequence goes on from NZ_JCANWW010000001.1 coordinate 873,206, forward strand.
CGCTTACGGCACAGGCGATCTGTGTAGCAAGATCAATGATGCCAGTGATCAAGCCGTGATCAAACCCAAACTGCGGGTTAGGTGCTGTAATCCCTTCTCCATCCAAGTTGAGGGCTTCCCCGTTTATTGCACCTCGTACACTTGCCCAGATGCCCGGACGAGGTCGTTAGCGTTTTGGAGTTGCTGCAGCGCGCGCATCGATACCGCCCAGGACCGGCGGTGTCAACCGGACGGTACGTTTCTTCTGGTTGAAGCAGTGTCTTTGCGGCGGCGAGGTTCGGAGCTGTTAAGGCGGCGCTTATTCCTCGAAGTGTTAGGACGAAGAAGCTAAACTGCGTATCACTCTGAACTTTGTGTTGCAAATAGCCCGCAACGTGGCGGCGCCTGGGTCGCATGTCGCGAACTATTTTTTGAACCTCCTGTTGGGAGAATGTGCTTTTATGAGCTATCGCATTCCGTAACTTTCCGAAGTCCTTTAAGGTGGCCCTCTCTGGCTGCCGATCTAGCCTCAGGAATGGGTTTCCATCGGCGTACACACGCTTGCTAACCTTCTGGACTTCGGTGTCGTAGGGCATCCAATTGATGTAACTTTTCCCACCGAACAAGACTTGATGTGCAATCTCGCGACTAGCGAACGTGACATGCGGAACGCAGTCTTCGATACCGCTAACCCCGGTTACGGTTGAGAAGAAGAGGTCTTCCAGTAAGATCTCGAAATCGGTGTGCAATGACAAAAGTGACGAGGTAAATAGGGCATCTGTACTACGCTGACTCAGCCTGTTTTGGCGGAACAGACGCAAACCCTCGTTGGTCAAGCTCTCCGCGCGTTTCGCCCTCCGGTCAAAAGCGTCGAAAGCCTGCTTGGCTGTCAGCTCGGCTGCCATTCGGCTCTACTTCAGCGCGAGTAGATAACGCAGCCTTAACTCGCGGCTAGCTAGATCGGAGGAGGCCCCGCGAACGGCCTTTGATACTTCAGGCGGAATGCGCCCATTTTCAAACTGCCACGCCAGGTGCTGTGCTTTCTGCGCCAAAGCGGATGGCGGCAGTCTGATTTCGCTCGGAAACTTCAGACCTCCCTCGTCGGGAAGAATGGGCCCGGCGTTCTGGGCGTAGTACGAGGCGGCAAAGAACGTGTACAGCCATGACTGGGTATTTAAGTTTCTGGCTCGCTCTTCGCTGATTCGGCGGTACAAGTTATCGAGGTCGTCAAAAGCTCGGTTTATTCTTCTCTCCACCTCTGTGGCATAGTCGTACTCATCATCGAAACGTCGATAAGTGTCGTCAATGTGCTTTTTCGATTTGCTCTGCATCCCAAATAGCGTCATCATCATTAGCTCACTCATAAGCTCTACATCACGCATCTGCGCTATCGCTCTTGGGTTAAATATCTTCCAGTCAATCCATCGCTCTAGCTGTCCATAGGAAAGCCTATAAGCGGAACTCTTGAAACTGCCGTGGAATTCTGCGTTGCGTAGTTCCTGGTCGTTGAGTTTTTCGCCTGTGCTGTTGAGGCGCGCGAATAGTTGGAGCAAATGCTGATTGGACAGCGTTGAAGGAAGTACATGCACCGACAATTCGGTCCCAAGAATTTGATCTTGGGCCGAATTGGGCAAATCGCGAAATGTGTGCCGCGCGTATTCTGCATTGTGCGCGCGAAGTATTGAAAAATCATCGCGTTCGGTGAAATCGGCCAATGAATCGGGGGCGACGTAAGCCAGAATCGTGCGTAGTCTCTGTTGGCCGTCGACCACGAGCCTCATGTTGCGAAGTGAGTCGCGATCCTGCTTATTCTGCAAATAGATAATCGGTATGGGGTATCCGCGCAGTACGGTGTCGATCAAAAAACTTTTTGCTTTTGGTGTCCAAACGTCACCCCGCTGAAAATACGGTCGGAGGTCAAGCGTGCCCTGCCTCTGCCACTCGACGAAGTCCGTGACGGTATAGATCGTCTTGGTGACTGCTAAGGGGGTGTCCATCTTGTTCGGCACCGTCAGATCCTACCCAACACACACTGGATGCTTGGTCATCTGCCAACGCCCGGAGTGTGTGGGGAGTGGGCACGCCCAGGGGTGGCTACCACGAGCCCGACTGAAGGCGCTCTACCTGGGGTGATGGTGGAGCCGATGACGGGAATCGAACCCGCGTATGCAGCTTGGGAAGTTGTGTGTCGCTTTGGGAGTTCTATGTGGGTGGCAGGATGGGGTCGCAGAGGGTGGCATCGATCGAGCGAAGGGTCGTTAGGGCTTCAATGTGCCGGACAGACGCCATCTGCGCCTCCGCGCCTGGTTGCCTCTTCCTGAGCGTCAAGCCAACGCTCGATCTCGCTACGGCGGTAGAGGACTCGGGATCCGGCGCGGAATGAGGCGGGACCTTGATCCGCGTGGCGCCAATACCGCAATGTCGCGGCCGGCAGAAACGGCCACTGCTCGCTGACCTGGTTCGTTGTTAGAAATTCCTCTGACATCGCGCTCCTCCTGGCGGTAGTGGTTCGCTGATTCGACAGTGCATGACGAGTCTGTAGTGAATCAATTCGAGCGTGGCACTTGTTGGTGATGCTGTCAAGCATTACGGTGGCAAATATGAATCAAGATGAGGTTGGTGGGGGTGGCCGAACTTTCGCTGCATCGATGCGCCAAGGCCGACAGGCGCTAGGTCTGAGTCAGCGGGCCCTGTCGCAGAAGCTGACGGAACTGGGCGTCTCGATCGACCAGGCCGGCATCACACGTATGGAGAGCGGTCAGCGCGAGCCGCGGCTATCGGAAGCCGTGGTGATCGCGGAGTACCTGCAGTTCGACATTTTGCAGGTCGAGATCGACCAGCCGAACGTCAGCTACTACGGCGCGATGCAGCAAGCGACCCAGCGGTACTTCGACGCTCGCTCCGCGGTGGCGGACTATCTGCATGCGGCGAAAAATGCAGCCACGCAATACAAGTTGTGGGAACTACGCGATCCGTCGTCGGACGACGACGGCGAGTTCCTCGCGCACACGGCCACGTTGCCAGGTTCTGAGAAGGCCTACGACGCGAAGCCGGTTGACTTCAAAGACCTGGACTGGGACTGGAGCGTCCCGTATCTGACCAACCTGCTGCGTGGCCTGGCGCCGGAATCCGCCCTAGCGAAGGATCCTGGCGACAGTAGCGGCGCCGTGTGAAGACGTTGTAGGCGTGAGGATTGCCAGTGAGCGACGAAACTCTGGAGGGTGCAGCGGCGAGTGATCGAGTTGGTAGACGTTCGCGTGCCGGGCAACGCCGAGGCCGACGAGCGGGTGTGGCGGATCTGTGGCTTACGAAGGACAAGAAGACCCGAACGTCAAGATATGGCCGCGGCATGCGTTGGCGCGCTGTGTATGTCGATCCATCCGGCGCCGAGTACACGAGGGCCTTTCGAACGAAGGCTGACGCTCAGGGCTGGCTTGATAGCAACACAGCCGCCATGGTCGCCGGGACGTGGGTTGAACCAGGGAAGAGCAAGGAACGGTTCGAGACCGTCGCTGAACGATGGATGCTGAGTAAGGCCGGGCTGAAGCCGAAAACGTTTGCGGGCTATCGAAGCTTGCTTGACACCGTGGTGCTACCTCGGTGGGAAGATGAGCGACTGGTCGACATCGATTTCGCGTCCATCCAAACCTGGGTCAGTAGCCTCAGCGGCGTGGGCGGAAGCTTGAGATTCGTCGACAGGGGATTGTCTCCATCGAGGGTGATTCAGGCGCACCAAACACTCTCAGCCGTACTGAAATACGCGGTCAAGAGTGGCTTGCTGATGAGAAATCCGGCCGACGACGTCGAACTCCCTCGTCGAGGGGAAGCCGAGCATGTCTATCTCAATCACCTACAACTGCTTCAGCTGGCGGAGGAGTGTCGGCAGTTCAAGTCGCTGGTGTTGGTCCTCGGATACTGCGGTCTGAGGTTCGGCGAGGCGATAGCGCTTCGGGTCGGTGACGTCGACCTCGACAAGGGAAGAATCCGAGTCCGACGGTCGGCGACGCATGTAAGCGGACAAGGCTACGTGGAAGGTATGACCAAGAATCATTCTTCTCGAACCGTCCCGGTTCCGACGGTGGCCCTCGAGCCCCTGCGCGAGCACATCGGCAAGCGATCGGCCGGCAGTCTGGTGTGGCCGCCGACCAGCTCGACCACGTGGTTGACCATCGGCGCATTGCGGTGGGTCTTCGACCCCGCGGTGACGCGGTGTGTCGAGTCTTCGCCCGGGTTTCCAACGATCACTCCGCATCAGCTTCGCCACACCTGTGCGTCGCTGGCGATCAGTGCGGGCGCGAACGTGAAGGTGCTGCAGACGCTGCTTGGCCATAAGACGGCGACGATGACACTGGATCGTTACGGACACCTGATGCCGGACGATCTGGACGAAATTTCCAAGGCAATGGACGCTGCTGCTGAATCTGCTGCGTACCGTCTGCGTACCGGGATTGAATCGAGCGATCGTGAAGAGCAGTGAAACTACCTCTGACCTGCGCGAATGTGGTGCCCCCGGTCAGACTCGAACTGACACTGGACGGGTTTTGAATCCGTTGCCTCTGCCAATTGGGCTACGGGGGCTCGTCGCAGAAGTCACTTTAGAGGACAGGCCTCACGCCAACCAAACCGGTACTGTTGCGTCACATCGTCGCGGGGGCAGTAGCGTGTATTGCTGCTGGTCCGCGCTGGTGGCCAGGCGATTTTTCAATGTGGAGGTGGACTGATGGCGACAACGGACGCGATTGCAGCCAAGGGCGGGGAGCCGGTTGCCTCGACGTGTCGGGTTCTGGTTGCCGAGGATGACTCCTTGATCCGGATGGATCTGATCGAGATGCTCCGGGAAGAGGGGTACGACGTCGTGGGGGAGGCGCCGAACGGTCAGGTCGCAGTCGACCTCACCGAGGAACTCCGCCCCGATCTGGTGATCATGGATGTGAAGATGCCGGTGCGGGACGGCATCGACGCCGCAGCGGAGATCGCGAGCAAGCGGTTGGCCGCCGTGGTGATGCTGACGGCGTTCAGCCAGCGGGAGTTCGTCGAGAAGGCGCGTGATGCCGGGGCGATGGCGTACCTGGTCAAGCCGTTCACGAAGGCCGACCTGGTGCCGGCCATCGAGGTGGCGGTCAGTCGCTACAACGAGCTCCATGTGTTGGAGCGTGACGTCGCAGACCTGACCGAGCGGCTCGAGATCCGCAAATTGGTGGAGCGGGCGAAGGGCATTTTGATGCAGTCACACGCCTTCACCGAGCCCGAGGCGTTCAAGTGGATCCAGCGGGCGGCGATGGATCGCCGGACAACCATGAAGGCTGTCGCCGAAGTGGTCATCGAAACTCTGGGAACGAAGCCGAGCTGATCTCGTAGAGAACGACTTTCGCGATCGTGAAGTCAGATTGAACCAGCCGAGGTCTCGAATTGATCACGGCAGGCTCTCAGAGGCTGTAGTTTCACGAACGTTACTCGCGGGCAACACGTTGGCGCTAGCTTTACCCCAGCAAGCGTCGGTCGTATGCGTCGTCGATGGCGCGCCGCGCTTTGTGGATGTACCGCGAGGAGAATATTGATGGCTCATAGATATCTCTTGAGGGGAACGGTGGCGCTGGCTGTAACAGCCATGGCGCTGGCCGGATGTAGTAGCGACGATGACTCGTCGGAAGAGGCGTCGCCGAGCGGATCGGAGACCACGACCACCACTGATTGTGGCGACAACGTCCCCCAGGCCACACCTGGCCCGGTGAGCACCGCCCCCTTGAAGATCGGCACGTTGCTTCCCGCGACGGGCTCCCTGGCATTCCTCGGCCCGCCTGAGTTCGCGGGCGTGGCACTTGCCATCCAAGACATCAACGCCGCCGGCGGTGTCCTCGACAAGCCCGTCGAAGAGGTCAACGGCGATTCCGGTGACACCACCACCGACACCGCAAGCGCCACCGTCGACCGCCAGCTCGCGGCCGGCACCCAGGTGATCGTCGGTGCGGCGTCATCGTCTGTGTCGCTGAAGGTGATCGACAAGGTCGCCAGCGCCGGCGCGGTGATGTTCTCGCCGGCCAACACGTCGGACGAGTTCACCTGCTACGCCGACAAGGGCATGTACTTCCGTACGGCCCCCGCCGACACCCTGCAGGCCCAGGCCCTGGCCCAGGTCATCGCCGAAGGTGGCGTGCAGCGCGTCTCGATCCTGGCGATGAACGACCCGTACGGCACCGGCCTGGCCTCCAACACGGTCGCTGACCTGGAAGCTGCCGGCATTCCGTCCGACCAGATCCAGAAGATCATCTACGACCCCAATGCCCAGTCGTTCAACGCTGAGGTCGACCAGGTGAAGAACTTCAATCCCGATGGCATCGCCATCATCGGATTCGAGGAAAGCGCCAAGATCCTTACCCGCATGAACGAGGTGGGCATCGGACCGAAGGACAAACTGGTCTTCGGTGTCGACGGCAACATGGGTAACGCACTGGGTGAGTCGGTGGGCGCCGGAATCCTCGCGGGGATGAAGGGCACCACACCGCTGACCGAGGTCGGCCCGGACTTCGAAGGCCGCCTGCTGGCCGTCGATCCCGGCCTGATCGACTTCAACTACGCGGGTGAAAGCTATGACGCAGTGGTGATCTCGGCCCTGGCGGCGGAAATCGCCAAGTCGACCAACGGTCAGTCGATCGCTTCGGAGATCAACAACGTGACCAAGGACGGCACCAAGTGCACGACTTACGAAGAGTGCCTGGCACTCGTCCAGGCCGGCACCGACATCGACTACGACGGTGTCACAGGTGAATTGGCATTCGTCACCGCCGGTGAACCGTCGATCGGTTCGTACGGTGTCCTCGAGTTCGACGCCGACAATAAGCTGATCACCCCGGTCGCCGACTTCAAGGTGGTGTCCGACACCTGATCGCGGGTAGCGGCAGAGAAATAACCCAATAGGAAAGGGGCCCAGGTCGAAAGACCTGGGCCCCTTTCTTTGTCGCTGTCTAGAGTGGTTACTTCTTCTCGGAGCTGCCGGCCAGGGTCCCGAGGTACAGCTCGATGATCTTGGGATCATTGGCGAGATTGGTGCCGGTGTCGGTGTAGGCATTGCGACCCTGATCGAGCACATAGCCTCGGTCGCAGATCTGCAGGCAGCGACGGGCATTCTGCTCCACCAGGACCACGGATACCCCCGTGGCGTTGATCTTCTTGATCCGGATGAACACCTCGTCCTGGAACATCGGTGACAGCCCCGCCGACGGCTCGTCGAGCAGCAGCACCGACGGCTCCATCATCAGTGCGCGGCCCATGGCCACCATCTGACGTTCGCCGCCGGACAACGCACCGGCCTTGACCTTGCGCCGTTCGGAGAGAAGGGGGAACAACTCCGAGACGAAGTCGAACCGCTCGTTGAACTTCTTGGGCCGCAGATAGATTCCCATCTCGAGGTTTTCCTCGATGGTCAGCGCCGAGAACACATTCAAGGTCTGCGGTACGTAGCCGACGCCCTTGGTCACCAGCACGTGCGCCTTGGCGGACGTGATGTCGTCGCCGCGCAGGGTCACCGATCCGACGCGCACGGGGATGAGACCGAACAGCGACTTGAGGAGGGTGGATTTGCCGGCGCCGTTGGGGCCGATGATGCCGACGATCTCACCGTCGTCGAGATAGAAGTTGCAGCCTTCCAGGATGTTGATGCCCGGCAGATAACCCGCGGTGATGTCATCGGCCCGGAGCAGCGCATTCTCGGCGTCCCTGCGATGTGCCTCGGGCGTCGCGGCGAGCTCTGCGTGGGTCAACGTCCGTTCCGGCGGGGTCTCACCGGGTTTCGACATGTCCGGCCCGTTCATGGTGTGTCCTTTCGGTCCGGGTCGTCAGCTTTTTTCTCGAGCTTTTTCTCGGGTTCGGTGATGACCGGTTCGGACAGGTCGCCGCCGGCCTGCAGGGTTTCCTCGATGGCCGCCTGGACTTCTTCGGCCAGCACCGCGGTCTCACCGACAGGGTTGCCCTCGTCGTCGAACTCCAGTGCCTGATCGTGATGGCCACCGAGGTAGGCGTCCACCACCGCCGAATTGTCGCCCAGACGTCCGGGGAGCGACTCCGCGATCACCTTGCCCTGCGCCATCACCACCACCCAGTCGCTGATCTCACGGATCACGTCCATGTCGTGTTCGACGAAGACCACGCTCATGCCCTCGTCGCGCAGTGACTTGATGTGTTCGAGCAGGCTCTGGGTCAGGGCCGGATTGACGCCGGCCATCGGCTCGTCGAGCATGATGACCTCAGGATTGGTCATCAGCGCGCGGGCCATCTCCAGCAACTTGCGCTGGCCGCCGGACAACGAGCCGGCGTAGTCGTCGGCCTTTGCGTCCAGCTTGAATCGCTTGAGCAATTCGTATGCGCGCTCGGTGGTTTCGGTTTCCTGCTTGCGCCACAACCACGGTGCCAGCGCGGCGAACATGTGCTCGCCCGTTTGGTGGCGGGCGCCGAGACGGACGTTGTCGAGTACCGACAATTTCGAGAGCGCCTTGGTCAGCTGGAAGGTGCGGACCATGCCGTTGCGAGCAACCCGGTGCGGCACAACGTTTCCCATTTCCCGGCCGTTGAGCGCCCAGGTACCGGTATCGGGTTTGTCGAAACCGGTGATCAGATTGAAGAACGTGGTCTTGCCGGCACCGTTGGGGCCGATCAGACCGGTGATGCAACCCCGCTGGATCTCCAGATGTTCGACGTCGACGGCCTTGAGGCCACCGAAGGTGCGGGTGATCCCGTCGACGGTGATGATCGGGTCGGGTTTGGCCGAGCCGGGCTCGGGCGTGACCGACTCGAAGATCGCGGCGCGTTCGGCGGCCGAGAACCTCTTGAGTTCGGCGAGGGTGGCCGGAGCGGCGTCTGCGGTCAGGGTGGTCGACTCGCCTGCGGGCACATCACCGGCAGGGTCGGGCTTCAGATGGCGTCCATCAGGCATCGAGTTGCACCTCCCGCTTGTTACCCAGTATTCCCTGCGGTCTGAAGACCATCATCAGCGCAATGGCCAATCCCAACAAGACGTAGCGGATGGCACCGACCTGTTGCTGGCTCAGATCGAACCAGGCGTCCGGACCGGTGGTGACCTGGCGGAGCAGGGCATCGGGGATGGCGAGCAGGAACCAGAACAACATCGCACCGACCACCGGACCGAATACCGTTGCAGCGCCACCGAGGATCAGGGCGCCGTAGGCGAAGAACGTCTGCGCGGTGGAGTAGAAGTCGGGGTTGATCGATTGCGTTTGAATCGCGTTGTAGACACCCGCGATACCGCCGATGCATCCGCCGAGGATGAGCGCCTGCATCTTGTAGAGATAGGCGTTCTTGCCGAGCGAACGGGCGGCGTCCTCGTCCTCGCGGACCGCTTTGAGTACGCGGCCCCACGGGCTGCGGACGAGCAGCCACACCAGCAGGCAGAGCAGCAACACGATGGACCAGCCGACCACCATCGCCCACAGGTCGGTGCCCTGGAACTTGACCCCGAGGAACGAATACTGCTTGCCGTTCTCGAACGGGCTGTACTCGAAGAACCCGCCGGCATAACCGAAGATGCCGTTGGTGGAGTGGGTCAGGTCGTCAGCGGCGGTGGAGCGGAAGATCAGTCGCAGGATCTCCGATGCGGCGATGGTGACGATCGCCAGATAGTCCGCTCGCAGGCGCAGGGTGGGGAAGCCCAGGACCAGGGCCAGGACGCCGGCGGCGATGATGCCCACGAGCGCACCGATCCACAGCGGCTGATCATAGTTCTCGGCCATGATGCCGACGCCGTAGGCGCCGAGGAGGGCAAAGCCGATCTGACCGAAGTTGAGCAGTCCGGCGTAACCGAAGTGCAGGTTGAGGCCGATGGCCAAGAGCGCGTAGAAGATCGCCGATGGGCCGACCAATTGGGCAACCGAGATCTGAAGTGCCGAAATGATATCCATGTGTCAGCCGATCCTCGCTTTGGACCCGAGAATGCCCTGGGGTCGGATGGTGAGAATGACGATGAGGACCAACAGACCTCCGATGTATTTGAGGTCCGGGTCGATCCAATACGTCGAGAGCTGCACCAGCAGACCGACGATCACACAGCCCAGGAGCGCACCGTAGGCCGTGCCGAGGCCGCCGAGGGTGATGCCCGCAAACATGAGCAGCAACAGCTTGAATCCCATCTCCCATTGGACACGTCCACCGAGTTCGGACATCGCGAAGAGCACACCGCCGAGCGTTGCCAGAGCGCCGGCCAGCGACCACACGAACAGGATCACGCGGTCGACGTTGATACCGGAGGAGGCAGCGAGATCCTTGTTGTCGGCGACGGCTCGCATTGCCTTGCCGATCCGGGTCTTCTGCAACATGACCGCCACCAGGAGCAGGACGACGAGGCTGATGATGATGCACCACAGGTTGACCGGGGTGATCGCGAAAGCACCTGACCCGATCTGTTTCTGCACCTGGTAGTCGTCGAGCGGTTCGGCGCGGTCGGAGAAGAAGATCAGGATGAGGTACCGCATGATCAACGCCAGACCGATCGAGACCACCAGCATCGCGATCAGACCGGAACGTCGTCGACGCAGTGGTCTCCAGATGCCGAGCTCGTTGAGCATGCCGATCCCGATGCCGACGATGATCGCGAGGATGGTCGCCGGGATGAGGTGGATCTCCATCTTGACGTTGAAGAACCAGGCGACCACGGCTCCGAGGGTGACCAGCTCGCCGTGGGCGAAGTTGGTCAGGCCGGTGGTGCCGAAGATCAGGCTCAATCCCACCCCACAGATGGCGATGATCAGGCCGAACCGCAGACCGTCGATCGTGAGCCGGGTGAGTTCTTCGGCCGCGGAGATCTCGGTACTGGTCCGTTCTTCACCGAACAGGAAGATCACCGGTCGCGGAGAGCCTTGGGTGACGGTGACCGGCACAGTGTCCTTCTGGACCTCGACGCCACTCGGGATCGTGGTCTTCTCGATGACGACCGTGTAGGTACCCGGCGGCACGAACACTTCCCAGACGCCGGTTGCGGCGGAGACGGTGGACTCGACGGTCACACCGGACTGGTCTTTCGCATCGACTTGGACTCCGGCAACAGGTTCAGAACCGTTGCGCAGGGTGCCGAACACGCGCACGGTGTCATCGTCGGCGGGAGCCTCTGGAGCGGCCGAGGCCAGGCCGGAGCCCATCAGCCCGGCGAACATGAGTGAGATCAGCAGAGCAAGTAATGCTCCTGCACCCCATCTGGCTCCAAAGACCCTTACCCGTTGAGCAGGATGGGGCATCACGCGTGTGTCCTCCCGAAAAATGGTCAGCGCCCGGCCATGGCCGGGCGGCGGAAAGTCATCCTTGCGGACTCTATAGCCAGCGGTCGCGCTCGGCAGGCTTTAGAAGTTTCCTCGCCGTTACTGTTGAGTAACCGAGTTCGTGACCTCGACTAATGATGAAAAATTGGGAGTTTCTGGCCCGTAAGGCAAGGCCTGTCAGGGCCGCTCCATACACTTGGACCCGTGAGTCCTGCCCAAACCAGTCAGCCCGGCCGTGCAACGGCGAAGTCCCCAACCCAATCGGGTGATCGCCCGACCTTGATGTTGCTCGACGGTCATTCACTGGCGTTCCGCGCGTTCTTCGCGTTGCCGGCAGAGAACTTCAAAACCGCTTCGGGTCAGACCACCAACGCGGTATACGGATTCACCTCGATGCTCATCAACCTGTTGCGCGATGAGGCGCCGTCGCACATCGCGGCCGCATTCGACGTCTCCCGGCAGACGTTTCGTGCCGAGGTGTTCCCCGCCTACAAGGCGCAGCGCAGCTCTGCCCCCGACGAATTCCGTGGCCAGGTCGATCTGACCAAAGATGTCCTGGGCGCCATGGGGATTCCGGTCTTCGCGCAGGAGGGCTACGAAGCCGACGACATCATCGCCACCCTGACCACGCGGGCCGAGGCACTCGGGTACCGCGTGCTGGTGGTCACCGGCGACCGCGACGCGCTCCAACTCGTCAGCGACAACGTCACCGTGCTCTACCCCAAGCGCGGTGTCTCCGAGCTGACCCGTTTCACGCCGGAAGAGGTCGAGGCCAAGTACGGCCTCACGCCGGCCCAGTACCCGGACTTCGCGGCATTGCGCGGCGACCCGTCCGACAACCTGCCCGGCATCCCCGGGGTGGGGGAGAAGACGGCCACCAAGTGGATCCGTGAGTACGGCTCGCTCTCGTCACTGGTCGACAACGCGGACAAGATCAAAGGCAAAGTCGGCGAATCGTTTCGGACGCACCTGGCCAATGTTCAGATGAACCGCCAACTGACCGAACTCGTCCGCGACATGGACCTGCCCTTCGGGCCGGACGACCTGGTGCTCGCACCGTGGGATCGCGACAAGATCCATCAGCTCTTCGACGACCTCGAGTTCCGCGTCCTGCGTGACCGGCTGTTCACCACGCTGTCGTCGGCCGAGCCGGAAGCCGAATCCGGCTTCGACCTGCGCGGCACCGTGCTGGGTGCCGGTCAGGTCTCCGCCTGGCTGAACGCGCACGCCGCTCCCGGGGGCGCCCGCGCCGGACTGACCGTGCTCGGGCCGCGTCAGGTCTACGGCTCGGACGTCACCGGCATCGCGATCGCGGCCGCCGACGGGGAATCGGCCTACTTCGACCCCGCAGAAATCGGTCCCGACGACGAGAAGGCCGTCGCCGAGTGGCTGGCGGATGCCAACGTGCCCAAGGCGATTCACGAGGCGAAGTGGGCGTTCCACGCGCTGCGTGGCCGCGACTGGCAGCTCGGCGGTGTCACCAGTGACACCTCGCTGGCCGCCTACCTGGTGCGTCCGGGGCAACGCTCGTTCAACCTCGACGACCTCGCGCTGCGTTACCTCAAGCGTGAGCTCGTCGCCGATGCGGTGGCCGACGACGGGCAGATGTCTCTGCTCGACGAGGACTCCGGCGCGCAGGCCGCCGCCGACCAGGCGATGCTCCAGGCCCAGGCGGTGGCGGAGCTGGCCGATCGGTTCGACGAAGAACTGGCGAAGATCGATTCGGGTTCGTTGCTCACCGACATGGAGCTGCCGCTGCTGTTCGTGCTGGCCGAGCTCGAGGCCGCCGGAATCGCCGTCGACACCGCACATCTCGAAGAACTGGAGTCGGGTTTTGCTGCGCGGGTGCGGCAATCGGCCGATCTGGCCTATGAGGTGATCGGGAAGCAGATCAATCTGGGGTCGCCGAAGCAGCTGCAGGTCGTGCTGTTCGACGAGCTGGAGATGCCGAAGACGAAGAAGACCAAGACCGGGTACACGACCGACGCCGACGCGCTGGCCGGACTGTTCGAGAAGACCGGTCACCCGTTCCTCGAGCACCTGCTGGCCCACCGCGATGCCACCCGTCTCAAGGTCACCGTCGACGGCCTGCTCAAGACGGTTGCCGACGACGGCCGGATCCACACCACCTTCAACCAGACCGTGGCCGCGACCGGCCGGTTGTCGTCCACCGATCCGAACCTGCAGAACATCCCGGTGCGTACCGACGCCGGTCGCCAGATCCGCCAGGGCTTCGTGGTCGGCGCCGGGTACGAGAGTCTGATGACCGCCGACTACAGCCAGATCGAGATGCGGATCATGGCGCACCTGTCCGGTGACGCAGGCCTGATCGAGGCCTTCAACACGGGGGAGGACCTGCACAGCTTCGTCGGGTCGCGGGCGTTCGGTGTGCCGATCGAGGAGGTCACGCCCGACATGCGGCGGCGGGTCAAGGCGATGAGCTACGGCCTGGCCTACGGACTGAGTGCATTCGGTCTCTCGCAGCAGCTCAAGATCAGCACCGGCGAGGCCAAGGACCAGATGGAGGCGTACTTCACGCGCTTCGGTGGTGTGCGGGACTACCTGCGGGAAACGGTCGAAGAGGCCAGGCGCAACGAATACACATCCACCCTGTTCGGCCGTCGGCGGTACCTGCCCGACCTCAACAGCGACAACCGCCAGCGTCGCGATGTGGCCGAGCGTGCCGCGCTGAACGCGCCGATCCAGGGCACCGCCGCCGACATCATCAAGGTCGCGATGATCGACGTGCAGAAGGCGCTCGCGGAGCAGGGTCTGACCTCGCGGATGCTGCTGCAGGTCCACGACGAACTCGTCTTCGAGGTCGCCGCCGGTGAGCAGGACCGTCTCGAGGAGCTGGTCCGGGCCAAGATGGGTGGTGCGATCGAGCTGTCAGTACCGCTCGATGTGTCGATCGGTTACGGCCGTTCGTGGGATGACGCCGCGCACTAGGTGCAAACTATTTCTGCGGGCCTGTCGATCCGGTTGATGCTCGTTCGACGAAGGGTTGAGGGCAACCGAACCTCGAAATTCCCTACCGAATGAGGAGAAGGCAATGCGAATCATGATGATCATGCGCGACACGCAGGAAGCGATCGACGCGAGCAAAGAGGTCCCCTTCGACGAGATCATCGCGGCGATGGGGGCGTACAACGAAAAGCTGATCAAGGCCGGGGTGTTGCTGGCCGGTGAAGGTCTGACGGATCCCTCGGAGGGCCTGGTGGTCGACTTCGCCTCGGATCCGCCGGTGGTGACCGACGGACCATACGCCGAGGCCAAAGAGCTGTTCAGCGGCTTCTGGATCATCGAGGTCTCGAGTAAGGAAGAGGCCGCGCAGTGGGCCTCGCAGTGTCCGCTGGGGCCGGGTAGCAAGCTCGAGTTGCGCCGGGTGCACGGGCCCGAGGACTTCCCGCAGGACAACGAGTGGATCCAGAAGGAAGAGCGGTGGCGCGAAGAACTGGACCAGAAGTCCAGCTGAGCTGACGCCGGTGAGCCGGTCCGACGCCATCGGCCGCACCGTCGACGCGGTGTGGCGGATGGAGGCCGCGAAGATCGTCGCGACCCTGAGCCGCATGGTCGGCGACATCGGGTCGGCAGAAGACCTGGCGCAGGAAGCGCTGGTCGAAGCGCTGGCGAAGTGGCCGGAGTCAGGTGTCCCGCGCAATCCGGGCGCCTGGCTCACCACCGTTGCAAAACGCCGTGCCGTGGACGGATGGCGGCGGCAGGAGCGGTTGGATGCGAAATATGCCGCAATCGCCCGGGACCTGGACACCCGACCCGACGCCGAGCTGGGCTGGGACCCCGACAGCATCGACGACGACGTCCTGCGGTTGATCTTCGTCTCGGCCCACCCGGTCGTGGCCAGGGAAGGTCAGATCGCACTCACCCTGCGGGTCGTCGGCGGTCTGACGCCCACCGAGATCGCGCAGGCGTTCCTGACCTCGACCGCCACCATCCAGCAACGCATCGTGCGCGCGAAGAAGACACTCAAGGCGGCGAAGGTCCCGTTCGAGGTGCCACCCCGCGAGGACTACCCGAAACGGCTGTCGGCGGTGCTCAGCGTCATCTACCTGGTGTTCAACGAGGGGTATTCGGCGTCGTCCGGCGACCGGCTGATCCGGTCGGAACTGTGCACGGAGGCGCTGCGGCTCGGCCGGGTCCTGGCGGAACTGGTGCCCGGCGAGCCGGAGGTCCATTCGCTGGTGGCCCTGATGGAGTTCCAGGCGTCGCGCTTCGGTGCGCGGATCGCCGCCGACGGGACCCCGATCTTGCTGTCGGACCAGGATCGCAATACATGGGATCGGGCCCAGATAGCCCGTGGCACTGCAGCACTCGAGCGTGCCGACGCCTGCGGGCGGGGCCGCGGACCCTACGGTCTGCAGGCTGCGCTGGCCCAATGTCATGCCACCGCCGCGACCGCACAGGACACCGACTGGCATCGCATCGTTCTGCTGTACGAGGCGCTGGGAAGGTTGGCGCCGTCGCCGGTGGTCGACCTGAACCGGGCGGTGGCGGTGTCGATGGAGTCCGGGCCCGGTCCGGCTCTACAGATCGTCGACGACCTGGTCGCCGACGGTGCGCTGGCCCGGTCGCATCTGTTGCCGGCGGTGCGCGGTGAACTCCTGGCGCGTCTGGAGCGGTATCCCGAAGCGAGGGCGGAGCTGAACAAGGCTGCGGCGATGGCCGGAAACCGAAGGGAGAGCGAAGTTCTGCGAGCCAGGGCCGACTCGATGTCCGACACGTTCGGTCAAAACCGTTGACTGAATCGGTCCTGCCAGTACTGTGGTGCGTATCACAAAGGTCTTGGAGGGCAAGCCATGGCAATTGCCGAAATGAACGAACTCCATCGCAGCATCGGCGCGCTGCGGCATCACATCGTCACGCTGAAACTGCACTACGGGGATGTCGATGCCGTCCGGCGGATGACCAACGATCTGGATCGCTTGGAAATCGACCTGCACGATTTCGAACAATCCCCGCCACCCGTGCGCCGGTCGCCGGTGGGCAAGGACGACGTGGTTTATGTGCCGGACAGCAAATCAGACGAGTCCGCGTGGCTCGGCGCGCAAGACGAAGGGCTGGGCTTCCATTCGCGTGAGCGTACGAAGTGAGCGCCCCCGCGGCTGAGCGGGAGACATCCGGGGTTACTTCTCCCGGGCGGGCGCGCATCCTGGCGCGAACCCTCCGAGTGGATCGATGGTGGGTCCCGCCGCTGCTGACAGTCATCGGTCTGTCGGCGTTCGTCATCTACGCGACGATTCGATCATTTGTCCGCAGCGCCTATTGGGCTGCGGACTACCACTATCTCTCCCCGTTTTATTCGCCGTGTCTGAGCGAGTCGTGTGTCCCGGGAGCAAGTCACTTCGGGACCCCGTTCCCCGAGCTGCCGATGTGGATTCCGCTCGGTTTCGTCGTGCTGCCTTTCCTGCTCGGCTTCCGGCTGACGTGTTACTACTACCGCAAGGCCTACTACCGCTCGTTCTGGCTCTCGCCACCGGCGTGTGCGGTGGCCGAGCCGCACAACCGCTACACCGGGGAGACCCGTTTTCCGCTGATCGTCCAGAACGCCCACCGCTACTTCTTCTATGTGGCACTGATCGTTTCGCTGATCAACACCTACGATGCGGTCACCGCGTTCCACGGTGAGGGGGGTGGTTTCGGCTTCGGCCTGGGCAACATCATCCTGCTGGGCAACGTCATCCTGCTGTGGACGTACACGGTGTCGTGTCATTCGTGTCGGCACGTGACCGGCGGCCGTCTCAAGCACTTCTCGGCGCATCCGATCCGGTATTGGATCTGGACGCAGGTGTCGAAGCTCAACACCCGTCACATGCAGTACGCCTGGATCACGCTGGGCACGCTGGTCCTCACCGACTTCTACGTCATGCTCGTCGCCAGTGGCACCATCTCCGACCTTCGCTTTGTGAACTGACCTCTTCTCGCGCGCAACGGCTGTTGCGCAATCGACTTCACGCTAGGGAGCCGTTGCCAGATGACCGAAACCGAACGCCATGAATACGATGTCGTCGTGATCGGTGCCGGGGGCGCCGGCCTGCGGGCGGTCATCGAGGCCCGGGAAAAGGGCTACTCCGTCGCGGTGGTCTGCAAGTCGTTGTTCGGTAAGGCGCACACGGTCATGGCCGAAGGTGGTTGTGCCGCGTCGATGGGTAACGCCAACTCGAAGGACAACTGGCAGACGCACTTCAAGGACACGATGCGCGGCGGCAAGTTCCTCAACAACTGGCGGATGGCGGAACTGCACGCCAAGGAGGCGCCCGATCGGGTCTGGGAGCTGGAAACCTATGGCGCCCTGTTCGATCGGACTGCCGATGGACGAATTGCCCAGCGCAACTTCGGTGGTCACACCTACCCGAGGCTGGCGCATGTCGGTGACCGGACGGGCCTCGAACTGATCCGGACGATGCAACAGAAGATCGTCTCGCTGCAACAAGAGGACTACGCGGCCACCGGCGACTATGAGGCGCGGATCAAGGTGTTCGCCGAATGCACCATCACCGAACTGCTCAAGGACGGCGATGCCATCGCGGGCGCGTTCGGATACTGGCGGGAGTCCGGCCGGTTCGTGCTCTTCGAGGCCCCCGCGGTGGTGCTCGCGACCGGCGGCATCGGCAAGTCGTTCAAGGTGACGTCCAATTCGTGGGAGTACACCGGCGACGGACATGCACTGGCGCTGCGGGCCGGGGCCAGCCTGATCAACATGGAGTTCGTTCAGTTCCATCCGACCGGGATGGTCTGGCCGCCGAGCGTCAAGGGCATCCTGGTGACCGAAGGTGTTCGCGGCGACGGTGGCGTACTGAAGAACACCGACGGCAAGCGGTTCATGTTCGACTACATCCCACCGGTGTTCAAGGGGCAGTACGCCGAGACGGAAGACGAGGCCGACAAGTGGCTCGCCGACAACGACAGTGCGCGCCGCACACCCGATCTGCTGCCGCGTGACGAGGTCGCCCGCGCCATCAACGAAGAGGTGAAGGCCGGGCGCGGCACCGAACACGGCGGCGTCTACCTCGACATCGCCTCGCGGATGCCCGCCGACGAGATCATCCGCCGGCTGCCGTCGATGCATCACCAGTTCAAGGAACTCGCCGATGTCGACATCACGGCCGAACCCATGGAGGTGGGCCCGACCTGCCACTACGTGATGGGTGGCATCGAGGTCGATCCGGATACCGGGGCCGCGCGCGTCCCGGGCCTGTTCGCGGCCGGTGAATGCTCGGGCGGTATGCATGGCTCGAATCGTCTGGGCGGCAACTCCCTTTCCGACCTGCTGGTGTTCGGACGCCGGGCCGGGCTCGGTGCGGCATCGTATGTCGGATCGCTGCAGAGCCGTCCCGCAGTCTCTGCCGCAGATATCGATCGGGCCGCGGCGTTCGCACTGGCCCCGTTCGACCCGCCTGTCGAGGGCAAGCCCGAGAATCCCTACACGCTGCACACCGATCTGCAGCAGTCCATGAACGACCTCGTCGGCATCATCCGGAAAGAGGAGGAGGTGCAGGAGGCGATCAGGGTTCTCGAGGACATCCGTCGGCGGATGCCCGGCATGCAGGTCGAAGGCCATCGGCAGTTCAATCCGGGCTGGCATCTGGCCGTTGATCTGCGGAACATGCTGCTCGTCTCCGAATGCGTCGCCAAAGCGGCTCTGCTCCGCACCGAGAGCCGCGGTGGCCACACCCGCGACGACCATCCCGCGATGGACCCGACCTGGCGTAACACGCTGTTGGTCTGCACAGCCGACCCCGGCGACGATTCGCCGGTCCCGGAGGTGACGGTGGTCAAAGAAGAGCAGACCCCGATGCGCCCGGAGTTGCTGGAGCTGTTCGATTTCGACGAGATCGAGAAGTACTACACATCCGGTGAGATCGCCGGTCATCCCAACGCCGGGGGCAGCGAGGAGAACTGACATGGGCTATGACGCGAAGTTCCGGGTGTGGCGAGGTGATGCCGAGGACGGTGAGCTGCGCGACTACACCGTGCTGGCCAACGACGGTGAGGTGGTGCTCGACATCATCCACCGCCTACAGGCGACCCAGACCCCGGATCTGGCGGTGCGCTGGAACTGCAAGGCCGGTAAGTGTGGGTCGTGCTCGGCGGAGGTCAACGGTCGCCCCAAGTTGCTCTGCATGACCCGGATGTCGACCTTCACCGAAGACGAGGTCATCACCGTCACTCCGATGCGGACGTTCCCCGTGGTCCGCGACCTGGTCACCGATGTGTCCTTCAACTATGAGAAGGCCCGCGAGATCCCGGCGTTCACCCCACCGGAAGGACTGAAAGCGGGGGAGTACCGGATGAAGCAGGTCGATGTGCAGCGATCCCAGGAGTTCCGCAAGTGCATCGAGTGCTTCCTCTGCCAGGACGTCTGCCATGTGATCCGGGATCACGACGACAACAAGCAGAGCTATGCCGGCCCTCGTCACCTGATGCGGATCGCCGAACTCGACATGCATCCGCTCGATGTCGCCGAGCGGAGGGAGTCGGCGCAGTCCGAGCACGGCCTGGGGCTGTGCAACATCACCAAATGCTGCGGCGAGGTGTGTCCCGAAAACATCAAGATCACCGACAACGCACTGATCCCGCTCAAAGAGCGTGTCGTCGATCGTCAGTACGACCCGCTGGTGTGGTTGGGGAACAAGCTCTTTCGCAGGTAGTCGACCCGAAGGTGTAACAATTCTCCTCGCCGGGTACTCGCTCGCTCGACAAACCAATCGCGTGAACAGCCCGTAGGGTTGGACACGGAACATTGCCGAGCGAAGCAACCGAGGTGTGCATGCCCCTGGAGAACCAGTCGGACTCATCGCGACCGCCAGTCGACCTGTCGGAGGCTGAGCACACAGCCGACGGACACCTGGTCGAGGCACAGTCCGATGACTTCGATCACGCGAAGCCGCTGCGTGTGGACAATGAGTGGTTCAAGAAGGCCGTATTTTACGAGGTACTCGTACGGGCCTTCAACGACTCGAACAACGACGGGGTCGGAGACCTACGCGGTTTGACCGAGAAGCTCGACTACCTGGCCTGGCTGGGTGTCGATTGCCTGTGGTTACCGCCGTTCTACGATTCACCGCTGCGCGACGGCGGGTATGACATCCGTGATTTCCGGACCGTCTTACCCGAGTTCGGCACGGTGGACGACTTTGTCGAGTTGCTCGATCAAGCGCACCGTCGCGGTATCCGGATCATTACCGACCTGGTGATGAACCATACGTCGGACAGCCATCTGTGGTTCCAGGAATCACGTTCCGATCCGGACGGTCCCTACGGCGACTACTACGTCTGGGCCGACGACGATTCGGGCTATCCGAATGCCCGCATCATCTTCGTCGACACCGAGATCTCCAACTGGACGTGGGATCCGGTTCGCGGGCAATACTATTGGCACCGTTTCTTCTCCCACCAGCCCGACCTCAACTACGACAATCCCGAAGTCGCCGAAGCGATGATCGACGTGCTGCGGTTCTGGCTCGATCTCGGTATCGACGGGTTCCGGCTCGACGCCGTGCCGTACCTGTACGAGCGGGAACAGACCAACTGCGAAAACCTCAACGAGACACACCAGTTCCTCAAAAGGTGCCGCAAGGTCGTCGACGATGAATACCCCGGACGCGTCCTGCTGGCCGAGGCGAATCAGTGGCCGGCGGATGTGGTCGAGTACTTCGGTGAGCCCGAGGTCGGCGACGAATGCCACATGGCATTCCACTTTCCCTTGATGCCACGCATTTTCATGGCCGTCCGGAGGCAGAACCGGTTTCCGATCTCGGAGATCCTCGAACAGACGCCGCCCATTCCGAAGTCGGCCCAATGGGCGATCTTTCTGCGCAACCACGATGAGCTGACGCTGGAGATGGTCACCGACGAAGAGCGTGACTACATGTACGCCGAGTACGCCAAAGACCCAAGAATGAAGGCCAACATCGGGATCCGGCGCAGGCTTGCGCCACTGCTCGACAACGATCGAAACCAGTTGGAACTGTTCACCGCGTTGCTGCTGAGCCTGCCCGGATCCCCGATGCTCTACTACGGGGACGAAATCGGCATGGGCGACAACATCTGGCTCGGTGACCGCGATTCGGTGCGTACCCCCATGCAATGGACACCCGACCGCAACGCCGGCTTCTCGCGCACCGACCCGGCGAGGATGTATCTGCCGGTCATCATGGATCCGACCTATGGGTTCCAGGCGCTGAACGTCGAGGCGCAGATGAACTCGACCAACACCCTGCTGCACTGGACCCGACGCATGATCGAAGTGCGCAAACAACATCCGGCCTTCGGCCTGGGGACATTCACCGAACTCGGCAACAGCAATCCGTCGGTTCTCACCTACCTGCGGGAGCTGGCGCCGTCGGCCGAAGAGCGTCGACCCAGTGACGTCATCCTCTGTGTCAACAACCTCTCGCGCTTCCCGCAAGCGGTGATCATGGACCTGTCGATGTTCGACGGCCGGATTCCGGTGGAACTGACGGGGTCCATCCCGTTCCCCAAGATCGATTCCGCGTCGTACATGGTGACGCTGCCAGGCCACGGATTCTACTGGTTTGCGTTGCAGCCCGACCCGGCTGATGCCGGTGTCGCACAGGGGTATCCACTCAGCAGCGAAGCAGAGGCGGCGGTCCAACCATGACTGTGAAATTGCCCGACGATCAGGAAATTGCCGAGGGTCTGGCCCGGTGGCTCCCGCAGCAGCGGTGGTTCTCGGCGAAAAACCGTGAGATATCGGGGGTCCGGGTGAACACGCGGGTCCCGTTGGCGGCGGACGACGGGTACGCGGCCGAACAGGTCCTCGTGTCCGTCGGGTTCGATTCCGGTCCCGATCTGCGCTACCAAATACCCCTCGGATACCGAACCCACCTGTCGGAACCGTTGCTGGCATGGGCGGTGACCGATCCGCTTTCGGGTTCGGCGACCGCCTACGACGGCCTGCAGGATCCGGAGCTGGCCGGTCGCCTCCTGACGGCATTGGCTGCCAACGAGACCATCGGCGGACTGCGCTTCGAGACCTTGCCCGGTGGCGTCATCGACTCGGAGGCGCCCGGTCGGGTGATGAGTGCCGAGCAGTCCAACACGTCGGTGGTGTTCGGTGAATCCCTGTTGTTCAAAGTGTTTCGACAGTTGGATATCGGGATCAATCCCGATGTGGAACTGCACCGCGCCCTCAGTGAGGTCGGGTGCAAGCATGTGGCCGAGCTCCGCGGCTGGATCGAAACAGACATCGACGGTGGTCCGACGACGTTGGCCATGGCACAGGAGTTCATCGACAACGCCGCCGACGGTTGGAGCATGGCGCTGATCAGTGTGCGTGACCTGTTCACCGAGGCCGACCTACATGCGGCCGAGCTGGGAAGCGATTTCGCCGGCGACGCCGAGCGACTCGGGGCCGCGCTGGCACACGTGCACGCGGACCTGGCCCGGGGCCTGGGAGTGAGTGAGCGAAACGGCAACGGCTCGGTGATCGGAGACATGCGAGCGAGACTCGTTGCCGCGGCCGAATCGGTTCCGCAACTCGAGGAACTGCGAGAACCGGTGTCGGCGGTTTTCGACGAGGCCGCGGACGCGGGCCCGACACTCGTGCAGCGCATCCACGGCGATCTCCATCTCGGTCAGGTTCTGCGGACACCGTTGACCTGGTTGGTGATCGACTTCGAAGGGGAACCGCTCAAATCGGTGGCCGAGCGTCGGCTACCCGACAGCCCGCTGCGCGACGTGGCGGGCATGCTTCGATCGTTCGACTATGCCGGCCACCACCTGATCGGCGAGGGATCGCCGGCGCGCACCGGACAACTCGAGTTCCGCGCACGGGAATGGGTGGAACGTAATTCGGCGGCGTTCTGTGACGGATATGCCGCCGTGACCGGTGAGGATCCACGAACGCACTCCGCACTACTTCGGGCGTACGAGCTCGACAAGGCCGTCTATGAAGCGGTGTACGAGGCCCGACACCGCCCGGCCTGGTTGCCATTGCCCTTGAACGCGATCGAGCGGCTCGTCTCCGTGTGATGGTGCCACCGACGGTCGTGATTCTTCACAAGAGCTGAAACTCTTCGCGGGTTTCGCCATTCCAGCGGCGCAGGCCGGCGACGCGCGCGGTGAACATCTCCGGGTCGTCGCCGATGGCCCTCACGATGTGTCCGAGCTGACCCGGCAGCAGTCGGCGGGCGAGCGTGATGTGCGGTGTCCAGCCGCCCGGCTGGATACGCGGCAATGCCCGTCCGCCGATGTGTGGCCGGGTGGTGGCGAATACCTGGGCGTGCAGACTCAGGAGGCGTTCGGAGGCGACCACCAGTCGGGCCGCGGTACCCCGGCGACCCCAGAACAGTAGTAGGGCTCCGACATTGACGGACATCCCGACAACGTCGGGGATCCCCCGGAGCCCCTCGTCCACCGCGGCGTCGATCGAGTCCGCCGCCACCAGGGTGACGTGCGGCCGGTTGGACGTCGACCGGATGTTGCCCTGGCTCGGCAATCCGGCCTCCGCGATCTTCTGCCACTGCTGCCCGATTATCGCGTTGGTCGCCTCATCGAAGATGAGCTCGATCGAGTGCGCCATTCAGCGTCGGCTCCACTGCTTCTGGTCGTGCACGGTGACGGCGGGAACGTCGCCGCGGTAGACCTCGACCTCGACCCGGACGAGTTGTCCGGTGGATCCCTGTGACAACCGGGAGGTGCCGACGTCGCGGGTCAGGACATTCGGGTTGCCGTGGACACAACCGGCGATGTCGGGGGAGCTGTAGTCGAACCACGCCCCGGTGGACAGCTGCGCGATGTTGGGTGCGACCCGGTCGTCGATGACCGCCCCGGCCAGCATCTGAGCGGTCTGGCTGCGGACCAGGACGAGATCGCCGTCGCAGATCGACCGCGTCGCGGCGTCAGTGGGATGGAGGCGGATCGGCTCGCGGCCCTGGACTTTCGACGCGACGCTGTAGTCACCATGATCGAGTTGGCTGTGCAGTCGCGTCTTCGGATTGTTCGCGATCAGGCACAGGGGGTACGCGCCGGAACCGAGTCCCTCGGCCTCGGGCGGGGCAAGCCAGGCCGGGTGGGGCGGGCAGTCGTCGTAGCCGAACCCCTCGATGGTGTCCGAGTAGATCTCGATCCGGCCGCTGGGAGTGGGCAGCGGGTGTGCGGCCGGGTCGCAGCGAAACTCTTGGTAGAGCGAGTGTTCGGTGTCCGCGCCGGACAGCTCGAGTCGGCCCTTCTCCCAGAATTCGGCGAAGTCCTCGGTCGGGGTGTGGTGCGCCGGCGTGGCCCGACGCCAGTCCTCGTACATCTTCTCGAGCCAGCCCCGCTCATCGAGATTCTCGGTGAAGGCATCGAAGACGCCGAGACGTTTGCTGAGCTGTGCCAGGATGTCGAAGTCGCTCAACGACTCACCGACCGGCGCGGACACCTGTCGCATGGCGATCATGGACTGGTCGTACCGTCCGCAGCCGATGTCGTTGCGTTCGAGGGTGGTGGTCACCGGCAACACGATGTCGGCGTGGCGGGCAGTTGCCGTCCAGAACGGCTCGTGCACTATGACGGTCTCCGGTTGCGCGAAAGCGCGCCGGAGCCGGACCAGATCCTGGTGGTGATGGAACGGGTTGCCGCCGGCCCAATAGACCAACTTGGTGTCGGGATAGACCTTGGTCTGACCGTTGAACTCGTAACTCTCGCCGGGGTGGAGAAGCATGTCGGCAATGCGGGCGACCGGGATGAACTCATCCACCGGATTGGCGCCCTGGAAGAACGTCGGCAGTGAATAGGGGAGCTTGGCCGCACCCATGCCACCGGTCGAACCGTAACCGTGGCCGAAACCGCCTCCGGGAAGGCCGATCTGACCGAGGAATGCGGCCAGCGCGATGGAGGCCCACAGGGGCTGCTCGCCGTAGGTGGCTCTCTGCAAGGACCAGGACGTGGTCACCATCGTCCGCTTGGCTGCCATCCGCCGAGCCAGGCCGCTGATCGAATCCGGATCCATGCCGCAGATCTCTGCGGCCCACCGCGGGTCTTTCACGACACCATCGGGGGCGCCGCGCAGATAGTCGGCGAACCGTTCGAAGCCTACGCAGTAGCGGTCGAGAAAGTCGCGGTCGCAGAGGTTTTCGTCGAGGAGGACCCAGCACAGTGCCAGCATCAGCGCGGTGTCACTGGCCGGGGTGGTGACGATCCACTCGTCTTGCGCCGTCAGCGCCAGGTCGTCGGACAGCGGGCCGATCAACACGAATTGCGCACCGTTGTCGTGGGCGGCATCGATCGCACTGCGGACGATGTGTCTGCTGATGCCGCCGCCGTTGATCTGGAAGTTCTTGGCGGGGATGCCACCGAAGCAGACAAAGAGCTCGGTGTGCTTGCTCATCACCTGCCACGTGGTGGGGTTGTACAGCGGCTCTTCGCTCCCGACGATGTGGGGGAGCAGCACACTCGATGCACCGTGGCTGTAGCTGTGCACTGATCGGGTGTAGCCGCCGATGCAGTTGAGAAAACGGTGTATCTGACTCTGCGCGTGGTGAAACCGGCCCGCGCTGGCCCATCCGTAGGAACCGCCGAAGATCGCGGGATTGCCGTACGTGCCGCGGACGCGTGCCAACTCGCCGGCCGCCAGGTCGAGTGCATGATCCCACGTCACCTCGACGAAATCGTCGTCACCGCGGGTGTTGTCGGCGCCGGGTCCGTTGCTGAGCCATCGGCGGCGGACGTACGGATGCAGGATCCGGGCGCCGGTGTCGAATGATGCAGGGATGTTGGCCAGGAGCGGTGAGGGATCGGGGTCGGCGGGATCCGGCTCGACATTCAGCACGTCGCCGTCGACAGAAGCGGTGAAGACACCCCAGTGTGAGCTGTTGACCTTTGCCGACCGGTCAACCCCTGCCGATCGTTCGACGTTTGCTTCCTCAGGCATGTCCCACAGTGTTGCAGCTGTGCCGTCCGGAGGCATCGTTCAGCAGGTGGGCGTCTGTGTCGTACCGGTGAATCTGGCCGTGGTCCACGCCCGCAGATCCTTCATCATCTGAGAATCCCGGTCCAGCACGCTCATGTGGGTGCGGTCCGAATACGCCTGGAACTCGAAGCTCGCCCCGGCAGCGCACTGCTGCTCGACCCATTTCTCGGTGATGTCGAAGGGGATCACCTCGTCGGCGGTGCCCTGGCCGATGAACACCGGCTGGGTGGGGATCGTCGGAATGTTCTGCCGCAGGCGATCACCCATCGCACCGGACGACGGATCGGCGAGCGTCACCGATTGTGTTGCCGGCAGCGAGGTCACCACCGAGGCCATCAGCGAAGGGTCGGTGATGCAGCGGTCGCCCGCGGCCCGGACGTTGGCCCACGCACCGGGCCGGATATAGGCGCGTGGATCGATGTCGGGGTAGGTGCGGGCGTAGGAACGTGTGACATAGGCCGTCAGCAGGGCGCCACCGAGCATTCCCTGCATTCTCTGGGCCATGGCCACCAGATCGGTCGCCGGCGACAGCGATGCGACGCCGCGGATGTTGACGTCCGGAGCATAGTCAGGGGCCAGCATCCCGGTCCACAGCGCCGCGTGACCGCCCTGGGAATGGCCCCAGACCACAGTCTTTTCGGACACCTCGACCTCATCGAACTGACGCACTGCCCGGATCGAGTCCAGCGCGGAGTAGGCCTGGCCGTTGCCGATCAGATACGGCGCGACGCCTTCGGTGCCCATCCCGGCATAGTCGGTCGAGACGATGACCCGGCCGGCTTTCAGGACGGGCCACAGGGGCGGCATCCCGTCAAACGCGTTGGTCGCCAACGAGGGTGCGCACGGCCGCGCGACGCCGGTGGTGCCGTGAGTCCAGGCGATGACCGGGCGCGGTCCACCGGGCCGGTCGATCGCGGCGAGCACCGAAGCGGAGGCGACCGCGGGCCTGCCGTGTGAATCGGTGGTGCTGTAGAGGATCAGCCAGGCCTCCGCGCCGTCGGGAAGGTCGGCGGGAGTGAATGGCATCGACCTGATCAACGTGCCCGCCGGCCCCGGTATCGGGTCGGGCGTCGCATAGAACGGGTCGTGGCGGCTCACGTGTGCTGCGATGCTCACCGCAACCAGGACCAGACTCAGTGCCAACGCGATCGATCGGCCACCCAGGCGCAGGAACTGTCGGGGCGTCGACCGCGGCGGAGTCACACTGTGCCCGTTCTGATCCGGCGGCGGTGTGCGGTGGCGGAACACCGCGACCAGCGACGTGAGTCCAAACCAGACGACGTAGGCGCCGAACACGACGGCCACCACAAAAACGGTGACGTCGGGCCAGGACAGTGCCACCACGCCGAGCGTCACCGTCGCCAGTGCGCCGATGACACCTGCTGCGGTGTCGATGCCACCGCCGGCTGTCGAGGTCCTGACCGCATCGAAGCCGTGGACGATGCCGGCCACGACCAGCGCCACCCCCACGATCAGCGACAGGTGCTCGGTGGTCAGGAGGGGCCAGATCAAGATCACCAGGCCGACCAGCAGCCAGGCCACCCCGAGTAGGCGGCGAAAAACCGGATGATCGCCGGGCGTGGCGATCGTCGAGATCCCGACGAGGAGTGCGTTGATCCCGGCGAGGATCGTCAGCACCTCCACCGACGCGAACGGCTGGAGTCCCAGGATCACCCCGAGAACCACGCAGCCGACGGCGATCACTGCCACGAACGGGCGGGGCAGCGACCTGATCACCCTGGCGACGGCCGGCATCAATCAACCTTGTCAGACGCCGGGCCGTCCGGGCCTGCTTCAGCCGAGGTCATGGCTTTGTGCAACAGAAGATGGCCGTGCCCGGAAAATGTTGCCCGCGAAGCGGACTCCACTGGCCCCACTCCCGGTCGAACCCCTCCGGCCACTCAGGCTCGATGAGATCGTCCAGGATCAGGCCGGCCGCCCGGATCTCCCGGATCCGATCTCCGACGGTGCGGTGATGTTCGACGTACGACACCGTCCCGTCGTCCTCGGTCTCCACATACGGAGTGCGGTCGAAGTAGGACAGGATCACCGTCAGTCCGGCCGGTCCGGGATCGTCCGGAAACATCCACCGCATCGGATGGTTGACCGAGAAGACCCATCGGCCGCCGGGCTTGAGCACCCGGGCCACCTCGGCCATCACCCCCGCCGAGTCCGCGACGAAGGGCACCGCCCCGAACGCCGAGCAGACCACGTCGAACACCTCGTCGCGGAAGGGGAGTTGTTCGGCGCCGGCCTGGACCAGCGGCGGCTGCGGACCGCCGCGGGCCATCGCCATCTGACCGCGGCGCAGCATCTCCCGGGACAGGTCCAGGCCCACCGCATGGGCGCCTTGCGCGGTGAGCCACCGACTGCACGGCGCCGACCCGCAGCCGATCTCGAGAACGGCCTTTCCGGTGACGTCGCCGAGGAGGTGAACGTCGGATTCGCGGAGTCCCTCGGGACACCAGACGAAGTCGCCCGCCTCGCTGCCCGCTCCGAGGAATTCGCCGTGGCTGATGTGATATTCGTCGGCGTCGGCGTCCCACCAGCGGCGATTCGCCGCAGCGCTCGTCCGAGAGTCCACGGAGCCGCGGATCAGCGGGTGCGAACCGCCGGTATTTGCCCAGGCCACCGGGCCTGGCGTATCGTCAACCACGCGCGTGCCTGAGCTCGTGTGGTTCTACATGCCGATCACTTCGCAGTGATCCGTGTCGTTCCAGCAATATCTGCATTATCTGTCCCTACAACCCAACCTGTCCGGAGCCATCTAACATATGCCGTCCACGACCATTACCTCGCCGCAAGTAGCCATTAACGATATTGGCTCGGCTGAGGATTTTCTTGCTGCCATCGATGCAACTATCAAGTACTTCAACGATGGCGACATCGTCGAGGGCACCATCGTCAAGGTTGACCGCGACGAAGTGCTGCTCGACATCGGTTACAAAACCGAGGGAGTGATCCCGTCCCGCGAATTGTCCATCAAGCACGACGTCGACCCCAGCGAGGTCGTCAGCGTCGGTGACGTGGTGGAAGCACTGGTCCTCACCAAAGAGGACAAAGAGGGTCGGTTGATCCTGTCCAAGAAGCGCGCTCAGTACGAGCGGGCGTGGGGCACCATCGAAGAGCTCAAGGAAAAGGACGAGGCCGTCAAGGGCACCGTCATCGAGGTCGTCAAGGGCGGCCTGATCCTGGACATCGGTCTGCGTGGATTCCTCCCCGCATCGCTGGTGGAGATGCGTCGCGTGCGCGATCTGCAGCCGTACATCGGCAAGGAGATCGAAGCCAAGATCATCGAGCTGGACAAGAACCGGAACAATGTCGTCCTCTCGCGCCGTGCATGGCTCGAGCAGACCCAGTCCGAGGTCCGCAGCGAGTTCCTGCACCAGCTGCAGAAGGGCCAGGTCCGCAAGGGCGTCGTGTCCTCGATCGTCAACTTCGGCGCATTCGTCGATCTCGGCGGAGTCGACGGTCTGGTTCACGTCTCCGAGCTGTCTTGGAAGCACATCGATCACCCGTCCGAGGTTGTCGCCGTCGGCGACGAGGTCACCGTCGAGGTTCTCGACGTCGATCTGGACCGCGAGCGCGTGTCGCTGTCGCTCAAGGCCACCCAGGAAGATCCGTGGCGCCAGTTCGCTCGCACCCACGCCATCGGCCAGATCGTGCCCGGCAAGGTCACCAAGCTGGTTCCGTTCGGTGCATTCGTGCGGGTCGAAGAGGGAATCGAAGGCCTCGTCCACATCTCGGAGCTGGCCGAGCGCCACGTCGAGGTGCCGGATCAGGTTGTCGCCGTCGGTGACGACGCGATGGTCAAGGTCATCGACATCGACCTCGAGCGTCGCCGGATCTCGCTGAGCCTCAAGCAGGCCAACGAGGACTACACCGAAGAGTTCGACCCCTCGAAGTACGGCATGGCCGACAGCTACGACGAGCAGGGCAACTACATCTTCCCCGAAGGCTTCGATTCCGAGACCAACGAATGGCTCGACGGATTCGACAAGCAGCGGGAAGCGTGGGAGTCGCGCTACGCCGAGGCAGAACGTCGCCACAAGATGCACACCACCCAGATGGAGAAGTTCGCCGCTGCCGCCGAGGCCGCTGCCAACGCTCCGACGGATTACTCGTCGGATTCGGCTGACAAGGGTGGTGACGACGCTGCCACCGCATCGTCCTCGTCGTCTTCGTCGTCCGCTCCGAAGAGCGGTGGCTCGCTGGCCAGCGACGAGCAGCTCGCTGCTCTGCGCGAAAAGCTTTCGGGCAACGCCTGATAGAGCACCAACCCCAAACCGCCCCCGGCCTTTCGGTCGGGGGCGGTTTGTTTGGGTTCAGGGGTTTAGGGGTTCAGGGGTTCAGCCGCCGCCGGTGTCTTCCGCCGCATCCTCGATGTCCTCGCCGGTGTCGTCGGCAGATCCGGCGTACACGTAGGGCACGAGCGACTTGGCGACCATGGCCGCCGGCGGGAGCCCGTCGGCGGTGGGGGCCAGGTTGCCCCAGACCACCATCGTCACGTCGTTGACCGGGTCGTAGCCCATGAACGAGTTGTATCCGGGCATCTCGCCGATGTGCCCGATCAGTGGTCCCATCTGGGCGATGCCGTAGCCGTATCCCGAGCTCTCGGGGTCGTCGGGATCGGCGGGTTGGATGCTGTCCATCCGCAGCTGCTGCGTTTTTGCATCGAGCAACCGGCCGCTGCCCAGGGCCTTCACCCAGATCGCCAGGTCGTTGGCGCTGGAGACGCCCTGCCCCGCGGCCCACGTCCATGAGGGGTTGTCGTTGGTCGTCACCCTCGGCTGGACCGTGCCCGCCTCGATCGCCGCCAGGCGTTCGGGCGGAAGGGATTCCTTGCCCTCACCCAGGGTCTCGACGTTCCCGCTGTAGGAGTATCCGCTGACGTACGGGACCGGGAGCGCGGTGTCGGTGTTGGCAGGAAACGACGTGCCCGTCATGCCGAGTTGGGAGAAGAACCGATCCTCGAAGATCTGGGCGATCGGTTTGCCGTCGAGTGCCTCGGCGATCAGTCCGAGCAGGACGGTGTTCGTGTTCGAGTAGTGATATTCGGCGCCGGGAGCGGAATACGGCGGGTTCTCGAACGCAAGAGCAAGTAGCTCTTCCGGCGTCCAGACCCGTTGGGTGTCCTCGTCGAGAGCCGTGTTCAGTTCGAGTGTCTGGGTGTAGTTGTAGAGCCCGCTCCGCATGTCGAGAAGGTGGCCGATGGTGATGTTCTCCCCGTTCGGGACATCCGGCCGGTATTTGCCGACCGGGTCGTCGACCGAGATCGTGCCCTCCTGGACCATCTGCATGATGGCGGTGCCGGTCCAGGTCTTCGTATTCGAGCCGACCCGAATCCTGGTGTCGACGGTGGGTTCGTCGTCGGATTCGATTCCGAGGGTGCCCCATGCGTTGGTGTAGTCACCCGTAGGTGTTCGGATGAGCACCAGCATCCCGACTTCATGGAACCCGGTGGCGAGGTCGTCGACCACTTGGTCCATGGCGGCGGTGTCGAGCGGCAACAGTGCGCTGGTCGACGCCGAATCGCTCGTCGTCGGTGACGTGTCGACATCCGACGAGCAGGCAGCGCCCACCAGTGCGACGGTGAGCATCAGGGTGACCGCGGTGGTACGTCGCTGCAGACGGGATGGTTGATGTACGTCCCTGGTGTTCAACGGGTTCGGGGGGAACATTCTGCTCGCTTCCGATGGGTCGATCACGCCGCGGGGAGCGATCCATCTGGGAGGCAGTGGCGTTCGGACGAGCTTCGGGAGACCAGATGGGCGGCTCGGTAATCCAGCACGCGCCGATCCCGCGAGGCGGGACGCTCCGTGTGGGGGTAGTGCGACGGTACCGCTCGAGTGCGTAGGCGGGACGCGGTTACGCCAAGAAGCCGAGCCATGCACCTATTCCTTTTTGACAATGATTGTCATTAAGGCGGACCATGTGGGCGTGAAAAATACTCGTGCCGTCCAACTGATCACCGCCCTCTGTGCCGGAAGCCTGCTTGTCGCCTGTGGCGCCGACGGTGACAACACCACCTCACCCTCTGCCGGGGCCTCCGCCGAGAAAGCCGCTGCCGGTTCTGAACCCGTCGAGCAGACCTCGGCCACCAAGCGGCTGGCATTCACCCATGATGAAGGCATCGTGATCGTCGACGCGGACGATCTGGACCCGGTCGGTGAGGTTGCAACACAGGGATTCATCCGGCTGAACCCGGCCGGGGACGGACGCCACGTGTTCGTCTCGCGCCCCGGGGGATTCGGCGTCCTCGACATGGGCACCTGGACACGTCAGCACGGCGATCACCGCCACCACTACACGGCGCAACCGGCGATGACCGCGCTGGCGTTCGGCGGGGAAGAGCCGGGACATGTTGTGCCACACGATGATCGGACCACGCTGTTCTCAGATGGTACCGGTGGCATCGATGTGGTCGCACCGGCCGAACTGTCTCGGGGCAAGGCTCAGGCGGAACGACATCAGGTCCCGGCGCATCACGGTGTCGCCGTGGCGCGCGCCGACGGCACCCTGGTGACCACCGTCGGTACCGAGGAATCCCGCAGTGGCGTCCAGGTTCTCGGCCCCGACAACGCGGTACTGGCGAGCAACGATCGATGTCCCGGCGTCCACGGTGAGGCCATCGCCGCCGACGGTGTGCTCGCATTCGGATGTCAGGACGGCCTTCTGGTGGTGCAGGGCAACACAATCGAGAAGATCACCAGCCCGCACACCTACGGGCGGATCGGTAATCAAGCAGGCACCGAAACGTCACCGGTGGTGCTCGGGGACTACAAGGTGGACGCCGAGGCCGAGCTCGAACGCCCGACCCGGATCAGTTTGACCAACACGCAGACCGCCGAACTCAGACTCGTCGAGTTGGGTACCAGCTACAGCTTCCGGTCACTGGGGCGCGGACCGAACGGTGAAGCGCTGGTCCTGGGCACCGATGGCGATATCCACGTGATCGATCCTGTCTCGGGCACCACGATCAAGCGGATCGAGGTCATCGCGGACTGGGCCGAGCCGGTCGAGTGGCAGGCTCCGCGCCCGACCCTGCTTGTGATGGAGTCGACCGCCTACGTCACCGATCCGGCGAACAACAAGATCGTCGCGGTGGATCTCGGCACCGGCGACATCACCGCCGAGAATGAGTTCGCCGCGGCCCCGAACGAGCTGACCGGAGTCACCGGATAAGCCGATGGTGGGTGGATGCGGGAAGACGGCGGGCCGGTCTGCAACACTGGGTCGGTGATTCGAGTAGGCCTGACCGGCGGTATCGGCGCCGGAAAATCCACGGTGGCACGCACACTGACAGAGCGCGGCGCGTATCTCATCGACGCCGACGTCATCGCCCGGGAGGTCGTGGCGCCCGGGTCCGAGGGTCTGGCGAAGCTGGTCGAGGCGTTCGGAGCGGACATCCTGCTCGCCGACGGCGCCCTCGATCGGCCGGCGCTGGCGGCCAAGGCCTTTGTCGATGAGGAACAGCGCAAGATTCTCAACGGCATCACGCATCCGTTGGTCGGTGCCCGGGCCGCGGAACTGCTCGACGCGGCCCCGGCGGACGCGATCGTGCTGCAGGACATCCCGTTGCTGGTGGAGAATCGGACCGCGCCGTTCTTCCATCTGGTCGTCATCGTGCACGCCGACGAAGACGTCCGGCTGGCGCGGCTGACCGAACAGCGCGGCATGCCCGAAGAGGATGCGCGGGCACGGATCCGGTCGCAGGCGACCGTCGAGGAACGGCGGGCCGTCGCAGATGTCTGGCTCGACAACAGCGGCACCCCGGACGACCTCGCGGCGCTGGCGGCCACGCTCTGGGACGAGCGGCTCGTGCCGTACGAACGCGGCGTCCGCACCCGGGTCTGCGCGCCGCAACCGACGACGGAGGTCGCCTACCGGGAGCAATGGCCGGTCGATGCCACCCGGCTGGCCAATCGGCTCAGGGTGCTCGGTGCCGAGAAGATCGCCGACATACAACACGTGGGCCCCACCTCCGTGGTCGGATCCGCGGCCGTCGACGTCATCGACCTCGACATCTCGCCGGCCGCCGGGGTCTCGGCCGCAGATCTGATCGATCCGCTCTCGGACGGTGGTTTCCCGGTGAGCAGTCCCGGAGTGCATGCCAACGCCGACCCCGGGCGTGCGGTGACGATCAGGCTGGTGTGACGGTCAACTCGGTGTCACGTACACCATGACCTGAGGGTTCACCGCCCGGCCGGGGTCACTGCCAGACCAGTGTGGCGCCCTGGCCGGCGAGCCAGGCCTCGACGTCGTTGCCGTGCGCGGCTGCGCCGGTCATCGTGCGGGTGGCGATGCGGACCGCGGCCTCGGCGTGTTCGCGGGGGAGCATCCCCGCGGCGTGGGCGTCGAACAGTTCATCGACGTCCTCGAGTTCCAGGTATTCGGGGCGCTCGATCAGGTCGAGGTACCAATCCTCGGAATGCCAGCACCCTTGGGCGTCGGGGCGGGTGAACTCGCCGATGTCGAGGTAGAGGCGTTGGTCACGTTCGAACCCGGGCCGGAAGTGGAATATCGTGGCCCGGAGTCCGAAGTCGGGGAGCAGCCAGGACTGTATCCGGCTGAACTTGCGATGATCGGCCGGCCGGTCCATGTACAGGCCGAACTCGGTGGCCCGGTAGACATCCACCTGGCGGATGAACCCTTTGGGGTCGGTGTTCGTGCTCCCGGGCACGTCGAAGATCTCGTGTTTGGGCGGATGAATCGCGTCCATCGCGTCAACCTAGCCCAGTGCGATGTTCACTGTCGGCGTACGCGCCGTGTCGGAGGTCGCGTTTACTCTGATGACATGGCCTTTGCAGCAGAACATCCGATCGTTGCGCACTCGGAATTCCGCCCGGTCGGCGAGATCGAACGTTCGGGAGCCACCTTCGAGGTGGTCAGCGATCACTCACCGGCCGGTGACCAGCCGGCGGCGATCAAGGAGCTCGAGCAGCGCCTGACCAGGGGTGAAAAGGACATCGTGTTGCTCGGCGCCACCGGTACCGGTAAATCGGCGACCACCGCGTGGCTGATCGAGAAGGTCCAGCGGCCGACACTGGTGATGGCCCCCAACAAGACCCTCGCCGCGCAGCTGGCCAACGAGTTACGAGACATGTTGCCCAACAACGCCGTCGAGTATTTCGTCTCGTACTACGACTACTACCAGCCCGAGGCGTACATCGCGCAGACGGACACCTACATCGAGAAGGACTCGTCGATCAACGACGACGTCGAGAGGCTTCGTCACTCGGCGACGTCCAACCTGCTCTCGCGCCGTGACGTGGTCGTGGTGGCCTCTGTGTCGTGCATCTACGGTCTCGGTACACCGCAGTCCTACCTCGATCGCTCGGTACAACTCGAGGTCGGCCAGGAAGTCGACCGCGACGCCCTGCTGCGACTGCTCGTGGACGTCCAGTACAGCCGCAACGACGTCAGCTTCACCCGCGGCAGTTTCCGGGTGCGGGGTGACACCGTCGAGATCATCCCCTCTTACGAGGAACTGGCGATCCGCATCGAATTCTTCGGTGACGAGATCGAGGCGCTGTACTACCTCCATCCGCTCACCGGTGACGTGGTCCGGGAGGTCAAGGAGTTGCGGATCTTCCCGGCCACGCATTACGTGGCCGGTCCGGACCGGATGGAGCGCGCCATCGCCTCCATCGAGGCCGAACTCGAAGAACGGCTCGCCGAACTCGAGGGCAAGGGCAAACTGCTCGAGGCCCAGCGGCTGCGGATGCGAACCAACTACGACGTTGAGATGATGCGCCAGGTCGGTTTCTGCTCCGGCATCGAGAACTATTCACGGCATATCGACGGCCGCGGACCGGGTACGGCGCCCGCCACGCTGATCGACTACTTCCCCGAAGACTTCTTGATGGTCATCGACGAATCGCATGTCACGGTGCCGCAGATCGGCGCCATGTACGAGGGCGACATGTCGCGTAAGCGCAACCTGGTGGATTTCGGGTTCCGGTTGCCTTCGGCCGTCGACAACCGTCCGCTGACCTGGAGTGAGTTCACCGAGCGGATCGGTCAGACGGTCTACCTGTCGGCCACACCCGGCCCGTATGAGCTCGGGCAGTCGAACGGGGAGTTCGTCGAGCAGGTCATCCGGCCGACCGGTCTGGTCGACCCACACGTGGTGGTCAAACCCACCAAGGGGCAGATCGACGACCTGATCCACGAGATCCGGGAACGCACCAAGAAGGACGAGCGGGTACTGGTCACCACGCTGACCAAGAAGATGTCGGAAGACCTCACCGACTATCTGCTCGAGATGGGTATCCGGGTGCGGTATCTGCACTCGGAGGTCGACACGCTGCGCCGCGTCGAACTCCTGCGGCAGCTGCGGCTCGGTGACTACGACGTCCTGGTCGGAATCAACCTTCTGCGTGAGGGTTTGGACCTACCCGAGGTGTCGCTGGTCGCGATTCTCGACGCCGACAAAGAAGGATTCCTGCGCAGTACCACCAGCCTCATCCAGACGATCGGGCGGGCGGCCCGAAACGTCTCCGGTGAAGTGCACATGTACGCCGACAAGATCACCGACTCGATGCGCAATGCCATCGACGAGACAGACCGTCGCCGCGAGAAGCAGATCGCCTACAACAAGAAGATGGGTGTCGATCCAAAACCGTTGCGTAAGAAGATCGCCGACATTCTCGACCAGGTGTACGAGGAGGCCGAGGACTCGATCGCCATCGGTGGTTCCGGCCGCAACTCCAGTCGGGGCCGGCGCGCGCAGGGCGAACCGGGCCGGGCGTCGTCCTCGTCGGGTGTTCTCGAGGGCCGGGACGTGTCCGCGATGCCGCGTGCGGAACTGGCAGACCTCATCGCCGCGCTCACCGATCAGATGATGAACGCAGCGCGCGATCTGCAGTTCGAGCTCGCCGGTCGACTACGCGACGAAATAGCCGATCTCAAGAAAGAATTGCGCGGTATGGACGCCGCCGGCATCTCCTAGCCGAACCGCCGGCCCGCAGATACATGTGACGCGAGTGACAGTAAGTGTTGTCGCAGGTCAGCGGGCCCGGCGGTGTGCGCTTCGCCGGATACCCAATTGTGTCCCGTAGGTGTCGATATACCCTTCTCGGAAGGCAACGCCGTGGAGCGATTTCCTATGCAGGCACGTTTATTGGAGGAATGAATGAGCGCATACCAGACCGTCGTAGTGGGAACCGATGGATCTGAATCGTCGATGAAGGCAGTGGAACGAGCGGGGGCGATCAGTGGGGACGGGGCACAGTTGATCATCGCCTGTGCGTACTTCCCGACCGACGACAAAGACTTCTCTGCGGCATCCGATGTGCTCAAAGACGAGGCATACCAGGTACATGGGTCTGCGCCGACCGAAGAAATCCTTCGGACGGCCAAGGAGCGGGCGACCGCGGCCGGTGGCGTCAATATCGCCACCCGACCCGTCGTCGGCTCGCCGGTGGACGCGCTCTTGAATCTGGTGGTCGTCTCCAAGGCCGACCTGCTGGTGGTCGGCAACAAGGGCCTGAACTCGATCGCCGGGCGGTTGCTGGGATCAGTCCCGGCGGACGTCGCCCGCAAGTCGCGGTGCGACGTCCTGATCGTTCACACGGTCTGAGCGGCCTGCTGCAGAGGCTCGGGCAACTCGGCGCTGTGCACAATTGCCAACTGCTGGGTTGCCCGGGTGAGCGCGACGTACAGGTCTCCCCATCCACGTGATGACTGACGCACGATCATCGACGGTTCGATCACGATCGTGCGGTCGAATTCCAAGCCCTTGCACTGTGCCACGGTGAGCACGGACAGCTCTCCGGTGTCCTCGAGATTCTCGGTGGCACTGCGGATCTCGTCCACCAGATCATCCGGGGCGATGATCGCGGCGATACCGTCGAGAGGTTCGGTGGCGAGCCGGCCGGCGACCGCACCGAGCTTGTCGGATGACGTGTGTTCGAAGACCGGTGGCCGTCCGCTCGACCTGATCGAGGTGGGCGCCGACATCTCGCTGTCGATCTGTTCGAGGATCGGGGCGGCAACTGCCATGATCTCGGCGGGCGTGCGATAGTTGACCGTCAGGTCGAACTTGCGCCACCGCTGGGCCACATATGGGGTCAGGACCTCACCCCACGAGTTGGTCCCGGCCGGATCACCGGTCTGAGCGGTGTCCCCGATGACGGTCATCCAGCGATTCGGGATGCGGCGCATGATCATTCGCCACGCCATCGCCGACAGCTCCTGGGCCTCGTCGACGATCACATGACCGAACGTCCAGGTCCGGTCGTTGTAGGCGCGTTCGGCCGTGGTCAGGGCGACCCGATTGGTCTGGCGTGCGGCGAGTTGTTCGGCATCGATCAGGTCATACGCCATCAGGATTTCCGGGTCGAGTTCGTCCTCGAGATCCTGGGGTGCCGAACCGGTCAGGATGTCGAGTGCGTCCTGGGCATCCGAGAGCTTCTGCCGCCACTGGGCGCGTTCGCGTTCTTCATCGTCGTTGTTGTCGATGCCGATGATCTCGGCCAGTTCGTCGAGCAGCGGTGCATCGGCGGCACTGAAACCGCCACGCTCGGTCCGCAGGAGCGCGTCACGGTCGGCTTGCGACCAGCCGGGTGTGGCGGACTTGATCCGTTCGGGTGAGGTCAGCAGGTCGGTCAGGACCTCCTGCGGGGAGAGTTGCGGCCAGAAATGGGCCAGCGTCGCAGTGATATCCGGGTCTTCGCGCATCTCGTCGCGGATATCGGCGATGTCGGTGCCGCTCAACAACTGCGAACCGTCGACCACACTGGATCCGATGCGTTCGGCATGTTGCTGGGCCAGGGCATCGAACGCCGACCGCAGGAAGACCGATCGGGCGTGGTTGTGCGGTCGTCTCGATGACCGGGCCCGGCCGCGGGCGCGCTGGATCACCTTGCTGGTGATCGCGACGTCATAGCCCTCGAACTTGCGGATGATGGGCGACGTCGGCAGTTCCTGGCGGTCGCGGACCGCTTGCTTCAACACCTCCACGATGGACAGGTCGCCCTTGCGGGTCGATGCCACCGGGTTGTCGGTGACGGTGGCCCGAACCCCCGGATAGAGGTCGCCGATGGTCGAGAGCAGCACACCGCTCTCACCGAGCGACGGGAGCACCTGGCCGATGTACTTCAGGAAGGTCGTGTTCGGCCCGATGATGAGAACACCACTGCGAGCGAGGGTTTCGCGATAGGTGTACAGCAGGTAGGCGGCGCGGTGCAGGGCAACCGCGGTCTTACCGGTACCCGGTCCACCCTGGACCACCAGCACGCCGCGGTGCGGGGACCGGATGATGACGTCCTGCTCGCGCTGGATCGTTTCGACGATGTCGTTCATGTGCCCGGTGCGGGCGGCATTGAGTGCGGTGATCAGTGCCGTCTCGTTGACCACGTCACCGTGCCCGGTGCTGTCGGCGTCGGCGATCTCGGTGACGTCGAGGCGTTCGGTGTTGATCGCGGTGATCTTGCGATTGCGGGTACGGACGTGGCTGCGGACCTGGACGTCCTCCGGTGAGGCCGGGGTCGCGAGGTAGAACGGGCGGCTCAGCGGTGCCCGCCAGTCGAGCAGGAGCGTGCTGTCCTGATCGTCGTCGTCGAGGATGCCGATGCGACCGATCCGGCGGACCTCGCCGCTCTCGAGGTCGAGGCGGCCGAAGTAGAGGTTGTGTTCGGCAGCATCGAATTTCGTCAGGTCGTCGTTGTAGAGACGTTCATAGGATTCGCGTTCGGAACGCGCCTGCGGGGTACCGCCGGTGTCGCGCAGAGCAGATGCCAACCGCGTCTGGGTATTGCGGCGCATCCGGTCCAGACGACCGTATACGCGATCCAGATGGTGTTGTTCGGCCTCGAACACAGTCCTCCTCGGTTTGCTGCAGCACCGTGCCGAATCGGGTATTCGACCGCGCCATGGGCGCACAAAAATAGTGCCAAAGAATAACGCGGTGGGCCGGGTAAACGTTCCCGGCCCACCACGTGACCTGAGTATTGAGGCCTGCTAACAGCTGCGGTCCTCGTCGTTGATCAGGCGTCGAGGTCGGAGGCCACCAACTGCGCGATCTTGTCGAGGGTCGCCTGGTCTTCGCAGGTCACGGTGACCTCGGTGCCGACCGTGGCACCGAGCGTCATGATCAGCAGCGCCGAACCGGCGTCCACCGGCTCACCGCCGGCCACCGACAGGGTCACCGGGACGTCGGCGGCGGCCACTGCCTCGGCGATCGTCGCCGCGGGACGGGCATGCAGGCCGATGGACGATCCGACGGCAACGGTGGTACTTGGCATGATTTCTCCTTGGTTTACTTGTTGATTGCTGATCAGGGGGTGATGAGGGTCAGGCCGCGCTGAGGACCTTGGCCTCGTCGGGTGCGGACTTGCGCGGACGGATGAACTGTTTCGCGGCGACAACGCAGATCGCCGAGACGACGGTGCCCGCGGCGAGTGCGACGAAGAACCAGACGATCCCACCGATCGCGAACGAGACGAAGATGCCACCGTGCGGCGCGCTCAGCGTGACGTCGAAGGCCATGATCAACCCACCGGTCACGGCGCCACCGGCCATCATCGACGGGATCACCCGCAACGGGTCCGCCGCGGCAAATGGGATGGCGCCCTCGGAGATGAACGAGGCGCCCAGTAGCCAGGCGGCCTTGCCGTTCTCCCGTTCGGCCTCGGTGAAGAGCCCGGGCCGGACGGTCGAGGCCAGTGCCATCGCCAGCGGCGGCACCATCCCGGCGGCCATGACCGCGGCCATGATCCGCAGCGAGGCGTCGTCGGTGACCGAGAGTCCCGCCACGGCGAACGCGTACGCCGCTTTGTTGACCGGTCCACCGAGGTCGAAGCACATCATCAGTCCGAGGATGACACCGAGCAGGATCGCAGACGAACCGGACAGGCTGTTGAGCCAATCGGTCAGTCCCTCGGTGATCGAGGCCAGCGGTTTGCCGAGCACGATGAACATCAACAGACCGACCACCAGTGAGGCGAACAGCGGGATGATCACCACCGGCATCAGGCCGCGTGCCCATTGCGGAACGGGTATCCGGCCGATGTAGAGGGCGGCGAAACCGGCGATCAGTCCCCCGACCAGACCGCCGATGAACCCGGCTCCGACGAATACGGCCACCGCACCTGCGGTGAAACCGGGAGCCAGGCCCGGCCGGTCGGCGATCGCGAAAGCGATGTAACCGGCCAGCGCGGGCACCAGGAAGCTGAAGGCCAGGGAGCCGATCTGGTAGAGGACCGCGCCGATGTAGGTCATCAGGCCGCCCTCGGGCAGTGACGTCAGCGAGTTGTCGAGCGTGATGTCGGCGGCGGTGTCGGAGATCTCGTACCCGGCGAACAGGAAGCCGAGTGCGATGAGGAGTCCACCGGCCGCGACGAACGGGATCATGTAGCTCACGCCGGTCAGCAGGATCTGACGTACTCGGGTGCCCCAGCCGACGTCGCCGCCACCTCCACCCGAATGTTCGGCGTCCGCGGTCGCGGACCCGGCGACTCTGGCCGCGCCGGGATCATCGGCGGCGCGCAACGCCTCGGAGATCATCGTGTCCGGCTCGTTGATGGCCCGTTTGACACCCGATGCGACCACCGGTTTACCGGCAAATCGTTCTCTGGCCTTCACCCCGACATCCGTGGCGAAGATCACCGCGTCGGCGGACGCGATCGCCTCGGACGACAGGGGAGTGCTGCCGCTCGACCCCTGGGTCTCGACGAGCACCTCGACGCCGGCGCGCTTGCCGGCCGCCGTCAGCGAGTCGGCGGCCATGTAGGTGTGCGCGATTCCGGTGGGGCAGGCGGTGACCGCGACGATGGTGCGCTCGGCCCCGCCCGGACCGGTGGCCCCGGTGGGTGAGGCGGGCGACTTCTCGGTGCCCGGGGTCTGTGTGCCGGTGTTGTCCGGGGCAGGCGCCGGTGGCGCGGTCGCCGGAGAGGCTGCGGGAGTCGGTGCCGGGGCGGGATGCAGGACGCTCTCGACCAGTGCGACCACGTCGTCCGGACCGGCGGCCGACCGCAGCGATGACACGAACTCCGGCCGGACCAGGGCGCGGGCCAGCGCGGTGAGGAGTTTCATGTGTTCGGAACCGGCCCCGGCGGGTGCGGCGATGAGGAACACCAGATCGGCCGGCCCGTCGGGGGCACCGAAGTCGACCTTGGGGTCGAGTCGGGCGAATCCGAGGGACGCCGTGACGACGGATTCGTCCCGGCAATGCGGGATCGCGATCCCACCGGGAAGTCCGGTGGCCGACTGCGACTCCCGCGCCAGCGCGGCGTCGCGCAGGCTGCCGACGTCGGTCGTGCGCCCGGCGGCGGCGAGCTTTTCGGCCAGGGCCTCGATGACCGCCTCTTTGGTGGTGCCGAGTCCGGCATCGAGGGTGATCAGTTCGGGGGTGATGATTGCCGGCGTGGGGCCGGTGTGGACTGTCGGGTTCGACATGGCTGATTCCTAGGTTGGAGATGCGCGATCGGCAGGGTGCGCGGCGCTGGTTTTCGGATCGGGTGCAGCCATCAGGAGCTGCCGAGGATCGAGGTCAGCGCGGTGACGGTCACCGCGTCCGGGTTGATGTGGCTGGGACTCGGGAGTGCCGTGCCCGGTAGGGCGGCAGCGGCACTGCCGTACGCGACCGCCATGGCGAGGCGGTCAGCTGGTCCGGCGTTTTCCAGATCAGCGAGTAGATATCCGGCCAGCGAGGAATCGCCGGCACCGACCGTGCTGAGCGGCGCGATCGGAGGTGTGGTGGCGTGCCAGGCGCCGGTCGCGGTGACCAGGACGGCGCCCGCGGCACCCAGGGTGGCCAGCACGGTCTGTGGGCCACCGCGCTCGATGAGCGATCGCGCGGCGCGGGCGGTGGGGTAGGGATCGCCCTCTTCGGCGGCGCGCTCGAGTTCGAGACCGTCCGTCCCGACGATCTGGCCCAGTTCTTCGGCGTTGGGCTTGATCAGATCGGGTGCGGCCGTGGGGAATTCGGCCGCGAGTGCGCGTAGCGGTCCATCGGAGGTGTCGACGGCGATCCGGACCGGGGCGCTTCCGGTCGAACGGAGCGTCGCCACCAGTTCGGCGTACCAGCGGTCGGGGACCCCCGGTGGCAGTGAACCCGACAACACCACCCAGTCGGCCGACGTCGAGAGATCGCGCAGGCAGGACGCCAGGGCATCGAGGTGCTCGGGCAGCAGTGCGGCGCCGGGTTCATTGATCTTGGTCGTGGTGCCGTCCGGTTCGGTCACGGCCAGATTCACGCGAGCCGCACCGGAATGTGCGACTGCGCGG
The DNA here is from genome assembly GCF_059553395.1 of Williamsia sp. z34. NCBI lineage: Bacteria > Bacillati > Actinomycetota > Actinomycetes > Mycobacteriales > Nocardiaceae > Williamsia > Williamsia sp. z34. Next base: position 916,607 of record NZ_JCANWW010000001.1, read on the forward strand.
TGCTCGATACCGGCTTCGGTCAATGCCACAAGGAGTGGTTCGTTCTGGTTCCCGGGTAGGACTGCGACGGCGCGTTGTCCGGCGGAGGTGATGACCCGGGCGACGTTGACGCCCTTGCCGCCCGGGTGCGAGGTCACGGTGGTGGCCCGGTGAACGGCACCACGACGCAGTGGTTCGGCCAGCGTCACGGTCCGGTCGATGCTGGGGTTCGCGGTCAGGGTGATGATCATGCCGTCACCACGTCGATGCCGGCGTCGGTGAACTCGGCGCGGGCGGTATCCGGGATGTCGGTGTCGGTGATGAGCACGTCGACCCGGTCGATCGGGGCGAAGCTGATCAGGTCCTCACGACCGACCTTCGACGAGTCGGCGACAACGACGACCTGATGCGCGGATTCGACCATGGCCCGCTTGACCGCCGCCTCGTCGCTGTCCGGTGTGGACAGGCCGTGGCGCACGCTGATTCCGTTGGTCCCGACCACCGCGACGTCGATTCGCATCGTCGACAGGGTGCGCAGGGCATCGTGGCCGACCACGGCCTGCGTGATGCCGCGGACGCGTCCGCCGAGCAGGTGCAACCGCAGGCCGCCGAGCCCGCTGACCCGCATGGCAACCGGCAGTGAGTTGGTGACGACAACCAGATCCTGGTCGGTGGGCAGGTATGCGGCCAACCGGGCCGCGGTGGTCCCGGCGTCGATCAGCACGCTGCCACCGGCCGGCGGTAGATGGTCGAGGGCGGCCTTGCCGATGCGTTCCTTCTCGGCTGCATGGCTGTTCTCGCGCTCGGTGGTGCCGAGCTCGATGGCGGTCAGGGCCGAGGCCGGGACAGCGCCCCCGTGAACCCGCCGGATCAGTCCGAGCCGCTCCAGTGCGGCCAGGTCGCGGCGGACCGTCTCGGTGGTCACCGCGTACAGCTCGGCGAGGTCGGCGACTGACATCCGACCGTTCTGGGTGATGACCGATGCCATCGCCTGTTGCCGTTCCTCTGGGTACATCCCGTCCTCCGGTGTGTCCCGCCGCGATGTGCGAGCATGTGGTTTGAAATGTTGCTTTATGTTGTTTTATGCCCGACTGTATTGCCTTGTCAAGAGTTTTCCGTAATCTAGATCACATCGCTACGTTGGAGATGTCCAGTCACATGACGTGTACTGGGTTGCCAGAGGAGGTCGGATGAAGATGTCAGCGCAGGTGGGGAGTCCGCGGCGGGTTCTGCGGGGTACCCCGGTCGTGCCCGGGGTCGTCCTGGGGCCGGCCGTGGTCCCCGGGCCCCGCGTGGAACCGGTTGTCGACACCGATCCGGTGCCCGAAGCGGAACGGGACGCAGAGCTCAAGGCGTTCGCCGGTGCGACCACGGCGGTGGCGAAGCGTCTGGCCGACCGCGCCGGGAAGGCGACCGGGTCGGCCTCGGAGGTGCTTGCGGCCAACGCTGCGATGGCGACTGACCGGGGATGGTTGGGCGCGGCCGAGAATCTCATCACCGGTGGCAGTTCGGCCGCCGCCGCAGCTGTTGCCGCCACCGCCCAATTCGTCGACATGTTCACCAAGATCGGCGGGCTGATGGCCGAGCGGGTGACCGATCTCAACGACATCCGCGATCGGGTGCTGGCCGAGTTGCTGGGTCTGCCCGAACCTGGTGTCCCGGTGCCGGCGGTCCCGTCGGTGCTCCTGGCCGAAGACCTTGCCCCGGCCGACACCGCAGGACTCGATCCGACGTTGATCGTCGGCCTGGCGACCTCACTGGGCGGACCGACCAGTCACACCGCGATCATCGCCCGCCAGCTCGGGATCCCCTGTGTGGTGGCGGTGTCCGGACTCGAGTCCGTCGCCGCCGGAACGCCGGTGCTGATCGACGGAAGTGCCGGTGAGCTGACCGTGTCACCGGATCGGGAGGCCGCGGCGCAGGCCGTTGCGGCCTACCGGTTGGTGGCCGAGCGCACCGCGTCGTGGACCGGTCCCGGCGCGACGTCCGATGGTCATCGGGTCGATGTGCTCGCGAACGTCCAGGACGGCGCGGGCGCGCGGGTGGCGGCCGCGAGCGCGGCCGGGGGAGTCGGTCTGTTCCGGACCGAGCTCTGCTTCCTGGACCGCGAACACGAACCCACGGTCGACGAGCAGGCGGCGATCTACCGCGAGGTGATCGCGGCGTTTCCCGACTCCAAGGTGGTACTGCGAACCCTCGATGCGGGTTCGGACAAGCCCCTGCGGTTCGCTGCGCACCCGAATGAGGCGAATCCGGCGCTGGGGGTGCGCGGTATCCGAATGGCTTTGCGGGACAACGGATTACTCGAGCGTCAGCTCGACGGTGTGGCGGCCGCGGCGGAGGGCCTACGGGCGCCCTGGGTGATGGCCCCGATGATCGCCACGCCGGCCGAGGCGAAGTGGTTCGCCGAGAAAGTGCGTGAACGCGGGCTCGTGCCGGGCGTGATGATCGAGGTGCCCGCCGCCGCGTTGATGGCCGAACGGGTACTCGAGCACGTCGACTTCCTGTCGATCGGAACCAACGACCTGGCCCAGTACACGATGGCCGCCGACCGGATGTCGGGCGATCTCGCCGGGCTGACCGATCCCTGGCAGCCGGCTGTGTTGTCGCTGGTCGCCCGGACGGCGGCGGCCGGTGCAGCGGCGGGCAAACCGGTGGGCGTCTGTGGTGAGGCGGCGGCCGATCCACTGCTGGCCTGTGTCCTGGTCGGGCTGGGTGTGACGTCGCTCTCGGCAGCGGTCTCCGCGGTGTCCGGGGTCGGCGCGAAGCTCGGCACGGTCAGCCTCGACGACTGCCGTCGTGCAGCGGCAGCGGTCTCGCAGACGTCAGATCCGGCGGGCGCGCGGGCCGCGGCACGCGCGGTGTTGGGCTGAGGCCCGCGCACCCACCGGATCAGAGAGATCTAGAGCGCTTTTTCTGCCTTCTTCTGCGCCTTCTTGGCCTGCTCACGCGCCAGGGCCGCGAGTCGGGCGCGCTCGTCGGCGGCGCGCTCGACCAACTCGGGCGCCTTGTCGCGCACCGTGTTCAGGTAGTGCTCGGCGTAGCCGTTGGTCGAGGCCCATGCCTTGGCTGCCGAATCCGCGAGCTCCGCGCTGCGCTCGGCAGCCAGATCTTTGGCGGCCGAGCGGTTCTTGGCCGCCTTCTTCGCGAGCTTGGACTGTTCCTTCGCAGCGAGTTTGGCGAACTTCGCCTGCTTCTTGCCGGCCTCTTTACCGAGCTTGGCCTGCTTCTTGGCAGCAGCCTTCGAAAGCGTGGCCGCCCGTTCGGACGCCACCACGGTCAGATGTTCGCCCTTCTTCGAGGCGACATCGGCGAGTTCGGCGGCCCGGTCGGCAGCGATGGCTGCCAGAACAGCTCCTCGCTTGGCCGCGACATCGGAGAACTCGGACCCACGTTCGACCGCCACATCAGCGATGATCGAGGCCTTCTCCGAGGCCTTGTGTGCCAGTTCGGCGGCGCGTACGGAGGCCACGTCGGCGAACTTGCCACCTCGATCTGCGGCGACCTCGGCCAGCTCCCCGGTGCGTTCGGACACCAATCCGGCCAGGTGTGAGGCCTTGTCCGTCAGTACCTCTGTGGTCGCCGAACCGGACGAACCGGTGGGCAGTGCCGATGCCACCTTCTCGCCCGCGACGGCAGCGGCCTTCCGTCCACGCCAGGCGAGTGATGGTTTGCCTTCGGTGTCGACGGTCGCGAGCAACAGTCCGCCGAGCAGGCCGACGTTCTGGATGAAGTGGGCCTGCTGTTCCGCCCGCTCATGCGGGTCGGTCTCGTTCCAGAAGTCGTGTCCGGCCAGTGTGGTCGGGACGACAACGCTCGCCAGCGACAGTGCCGCCAGTCGAGGAAACTTTCCGGTGGCCAGGGCCAGACCGCCGACGATGTGGATGGCGCCGTTCACACGGACGACCACCTGCGGGTCGGAGGGGATGAAATCTGCGGCGGTGGGTGGCAGCGCACCCTTCGCCTTGTCGATGTAGGGCTGCGCGGTCTCGGCCAGGGATTCCGGGCGTCGGATCACCTCGACCCCGGTGGCGATGAACGCTGCTGCGAGCATGGGACGGGCAATTCGGCGAATCAGCATGAAGGGCCTCCTCAAAGACACTGTTCTAAGTCGAAACTGCTTGTCGAACTTCTCGGCTACTGGACTCTTGGAGCCTATAGACGTTCCGTGGGTACCCCGCCGGGCGAACTTCTACCAGCCTCGCTCGCGCCACTCGTCCAGATGGGGACGCTCGGCACCGAGAGTGGTGTCGAGTCCGTGCCCGGGGTACACGATCGTGCTGTCGTCGAATCGGTCGAACAGCTTGGTCTTGACGTCGCTGATCAGCGACTCGAAGTCTTCCGGGGTCTGCGACTTGCCCACGCCGCCGGGGAACAGGCAGTCACCGGTGAACAGGTGGGTGACGTCGTCGTCGAAGAACAGGGCGATCGAACCGTCGGTGTGGCCCTTGACATGGATGGTGCCCAGCTTCAGGTTGCCGACCTCGATGATGTCGCCCTCGTCGACGAGCCGATCGGTGGGAACCTGGATCGGTGGGGCATCGATCCGGCCCGCGGCGGTGGGCAATCCGGTCGCCTTGACCACCTCTTCGAGTGCGATCCAGTGGTCGGGATGCCAGTGGGTGGTGAAGATCGATTCGATGTTGCCGTGTGCCTTGATCAGGTCGATCAGGACCTCGGCGTCGTTGGCGGCGTCGATCAGCAGACCCTTGCCGGTTTCCCGGCAGGTGACGACGTAGACGTTGTTGTCCATCGGACCGACGGACAGTTTGAGGATCGTCGCATTCGGTGTGGTCTTGCGTTGTGGCACATCCGAATTGCTGAAGTCGCCGGTGTAGGTGTCGGAAATCGGGGCCGCTGCGCTCATGGGGTCAACCCTAACCGTCCGGATGAGGGTTTGTCGGTGTCCTGTCCGGGGAGCATGTGGCCGACGGTGTCGCCACGCAGGGCAGGGGCATTCGTGGCGGGTCGGGCCGCCGAGCGTGTTGAACCGGACCGGAGGCGCATAATTGAGCCCGTTGGCCGGACTCGGCAGGAGTGTGGATTGTGACGGTGCGGCCTTGAAGACGATCGATCGCAGCGAACTGGCGCTGGCCGCGGCGTTGACCGCGGTCGCCGGATACCTGGATGCGATCGCGTTCATCCACCTCGGGGGCTACTTCATCTCGTTCATGAGCGGCAACACCACACAGATGTCGACGTCGTTCGTCGAGGACATGACCAGTGCGGGGCTGCGTTGTCTGCTGATCATCGGATTGTTCGTCATCGGTGTCATCGCCGGCTCGGTCGTCCGTAGGCTCATCGCCGATGCCCACGGGCGGATCGCGGTGTTGTGCTCGGTGACAACACTTCTCGCGGTCTCCGCAGTGACCGCCGCCACATGGTCGGGATATGCGTCCTTGATGGTCGTGGCGGTGGCGATGGGCGCGCTCAACTCGGTGTTCGAGAAAGGTGGGGAGGTCTCGGTGGGCCTGACCTACATGACCGGGACCCTGGTGAAGGCGGCACAGCGGTTGGTCGACGCGGCGTTCGGCGGCCCGCGATGGGTCTGGGCGCGGCATTTCCTGCTGTGGTCGTCGATGGCCGTCGGCGCGTTCGCCGGTGCCGGCGCCTACCGCGGAATAGGTATGTCGGCGGTCTGGTTGCCCTTTGTGATCGTTGCCTTGCTCACACTCTGGGTGGTGCGTGTTTTCGCAGGTCAGAAGGTTTGAGGCCGCGGCGCCGCCAGCGCGGGTGGCCGGTGCCGTTTGTTGCCACCGGTATCTTGTCAGTAGGTGCCTCTAGCATTGCCGGGTACGCCCCTGGCGCACGCCCACCAGCTGATCAGTGACGGTTGGCATAGTACAAATTGACCCCGAAAAGGACCACAGTGGTTGATCGACTCATCGTGCGCGGAGCCCGCGAACACAATCTTCGCGGCGTCGACGTGGATCTCCCGCGCGACAGTTTGATCGTTTTCACCGGACTCTCGGGCTCCGGCAAGTCGAGCCTGGCGTTCGACACGATCTTCGCCGAGGGCCAGCGCCGATACGTCGAATCGCTCTCCGCATACGCCCGGCAGTTCCTCGGCCAGATGGACAAGCCCGACGTCGACTTCATCGAAGGCCTGTCGCCGGCCGTGTCGATCGACCAGAAGTCGACCAACCGCAACCCGCGGTCGACGGTCGGCACCATCACCGAGGTCTACGACTACCTCCGTCTGCTGTACGCGCGCGCAGGCAAGGCACATTGCCCCGAGTGTGGTGCGGCCATCGAGAAGCAGACCCCGCAGCAGATCGTCGATCAGGTGCTCGCGATGGACGAGGGCATCCGGTTCCAGGTGCTGGCCCCGGTGGTGCGGACCCGCAAGGGTGAGTTCGTCGACCTGTTCGGCACCTTGCAGACGCAGGGCTTCTCCCGGGCCCGGATCGACGGTGTGGTTCATCCGCTGGCCGATCCGCCGAAGCTCAAGAAGCAGGAGAAGCACGACATCGAGGTGGTGGTCGACCGGCTGTCGGTGAAGGCCTCCGCGAAGCAGCGCCTGACCGACTCGGTGGAGACCGCGCTCGGATTGGCCGACGGTGTGATCGTCCTCGACTTCGTCGATCTCGAAGAAGACGATCCGGATCGTGAGCGCCGGTTCTCCGAGCGGATGGCCTGCCCGAACGGGCACCCCATCGCCATCGACGATCTCGAGCCCCGCTCGTTCTCGTTCAACTCGCCCTACGGCGCCTGCCCCGATTGCGACGGCCTCGGAATCCGCAAGGAGGTCGACGAGGAACTCGTTGTCCCGGATTCCGATCTGACGCTCGCCGAGGGTGCCGTCGCACCATGGGCCGGTGGCCACAACGCCGACTACTTCCTGAGGTTGTTGTCCGGACTCGGCGACGCCATGGGTTTCGACACCGACACCCCCTGGAAGAAGTTGCCGGTCAAGGCACGCCGGGCGATCCTCAACGGCAGTGACCACCAGGTGCACGTGAAGTTCCGGAACCGGTACGGCCGTACCCGTTCGTATTACACCGAGTTCGAAGGTGTGATGTCGTTCCTGCACCGCCGCATGGAACAGACCGAGTCCGAGCAGATGAAAGACCGGTACGAGGGCTACATGCGGGACATCCCGTGTCCCACCTGTAAGGGTGCCCGTCTACGTCCTGAGATCCTGGCCGTCACCCTCGACCACCAGCGGTTCGGGGAGAAGTCGATCGCGGAGGTCTGTGCCCTGTCGGTGGCCGAATGCGCCGACTACCTCTCCGACCTCAAGCTCGGGAAGCGCGAGGAGGCCATCGCCGGCCAGGTTCTCAAAGAGGTGCAGTCACGCATCCGCTTCCTGCTCGACGTCGGACTGGAGTACCTGTCGCTCTCGCGGGCGGCGGGCTCGTTGTCCGGCGGCGAGGCGCAGCGCATCCGACTGGCGACCCAGATCGGTTCCGGCCTGGCCGGTGTTCTCTACGTCCTCGACGAACCGTCGATCGGCCTGCATCAGCGCGACAACCGCCGGCTCATCGACACCCTGACCCGCTTGCGCGACCTGGGCAACACCCTGATCGTGGTCGAGCACGACGAGGACACCATCCGGTCGGCGGACTGGATCGTCGACATCGGTCCGCACGCCGGTGAACACGGCGGCCGGGTCGTCCACAGTGGCAGTTACAAAGACCTGCTGAAGAACGAGGAGTCCATCACCGGCGCCTACCTGTCGGGGCGCTCGCGGCTGGAGGTCCCGGAGACCCGGCGACCGATCGACCGCAAACGGCAGCTGACCGTTGTCGGGGCGCGGGAACACAACCTCAAGGACATCGATGTGGTGTTCCCGCTGGGCGTTCTCACCGCGGTCACCGGGGTCTCGGGTTCGGGCAAGTCCACACTTGTCAACGACATCCTGGCAACGGTGATGGCCAACAAGCTCAACGGTGCGCGTCAGGTCCCCGGCCGGCACACCCGGATCAACGGGATGGACAACCTCGACAAGCTGGTCCGTGTCGACCAGTCACCGATCGGCCGTACCCCGCGATCCAATCCGGCCACCTACACCGGTGTGTTCGACAAGATCCGCACCCTGTTCGCCGCGACCACCGAAGCCAAGGTCCGCGGCTATCAGCCGGGACGGTTCTCGTTCAACGTCAAGGGTGGACGCTGTGAGGCCTGTTCGGGCGAGGGCACGATCAAGATCGAGATGAACTTCCTGCCCGACGTCTACGTGCCGTGCGAGGTCTGCCACGGGGCGCGGTACAACCGCGAAACGCTCGAGGTCCACTACAAGGGCAAGACCGTCTCCGAGGTACTCGACATGCCCATCGAGGTGGCTGCGGAGTTCTTCGAGCCGATCACCTCGATCCACCGCTACCTCAAGACCCTCAACGACGTCGGGCTCGGCTATGTCCGGCTCGGGCAGCCGGCGACAACCCTGTCCGGCGGTGAGGCGCAGCGCGTGAAGCTGGCCGCAGAACTGCAGAAACGGTCGACCGGTCGCACCGCCTACATCCTCGACGAGCCCACCACGGGTCTGCACTTCGAAGACATCCGCAAGTTGATCCACGTGATCAACGGCCTTGTCGACAAGGGCAATTCAGTGATTGTCATCGAGCACAACCTCGACGTCATCAAGACCGCCGACTGGGTCATCGACATGGGACCCGAGGGGGGTTCGGGTGGCGGCACGGTCGTCGTCGAAGGAACCCCTGAGGATGTCGCGGCCGAACCGCTCAGTCACACGGGTAAGTTTCTCGCGGAGATCCTGAAGCCAACCAGTGCAGCGGCGCCGACGCCTGCACGTAAAGCGGCCCCGCGGAAGGCCGCGGCCAAGCAGACTGGACGTAAGAAAGCGGTCACCGCAGGCTGAGTGCGGAACGACTGATCGGGTCAGGCGGGGGGTTCTCGCCGGCCGACGACAACACCAAGGAGATCCAATGGTCGACATGAAGCCCCGTAGCCGCACCGTCACCGATGGGATCAGTGCGGCTCCGAGTCGCGGGATGCTTCGTGCGGTCGGGATGGGTGATGAGGACTGGGACAAGCCCCAGATCGGCATCGGTAGTTCGTGGAACGAGATCACTCCCTGCAACCTCTCGCTCGACCGACTGGCTCAGGCCAGTAAGGAGGGCGTGCACGCCGGTGGCGGATACCCGCTGGAGTTCGGCACCATCTCGGTCTCCGACGGCATCTCGATGGGCCACGAGGGCATGCATTTCTCGCTGGTCTCGCGTGAGGTGATCGCCGACTCGGTCGAGACCGTGATGTCGGCCGAACGCCTCGACGGCTCGGTCCTGCTGGCCGGTTGCGACAAGTCGTTGCCGGGCATGTTGATGGCCGCGGCCCGCCTCGACCTGGCCTCGGTGTTCCTTTATGCCGGCACCATCGCGCCGGGCTGGGTCAAGCTTGCCGATGGCAGCGAGCGCGACGTCACCCTGATCGACGCCTTCGAGGCGGTCGGGGCCTGTCGGGCCGGCAAGATGTCCGAGGAAGACCTCGGGCGTATCGAGCGGGCCATCTGCCCGGGTGAGGGTGCCTGCGGTGGCATGTACACCGCCAACACCATGGCGTCGATCGCCGAGGCGCTCGGGATGAGCCTGCCGGGTTCGGCAGCGCCCCCGGCCGCAGATCGTCGTCGGGACGCCTTCGCCCATCGCTCGGGTGAGGCCGTCGTCAACCTGCTGCGTCTGGGGATCACGACCCGCGACATCATCACCAAGCCCGCCATGGAGAACGCGATCACCGTCACGATGGCCCTCGGTGGATCGACCAACGCGGTGTTGCATCTGCTGGCCATCGCCAATGAGGCCGAGGTCGATCTGAACCTCGACGACTTCAACCGCATCGGTGACCGCACACCCCATCTGGGCGACCTCAAGCCGTTCGGCCGGTACGTGATGAACGACTTCGACCGTCACGGCGGCATCCCGGTCATCATGAAGGCCCTGCTGGACGCCGACCTGCTCAACGGTGACGCACTCACCGTCACGGGCAAGACCATGGCGGAGAATCTGGACGCGATGGAGATCGGCCCGCTCGACGGGAAAGTCATTCGCGCACTGGACAATCCGATTCACAAGACCGGTGGCATCACCGTTCTGCGCGGCTCACTGGCCCCGGAGGGCGCGGTGGTCAAGTCGGCCGGCTTCGACGCCGACACCTTCGAGGGTCCGGCGCGGGTCTTCGAACGCGAACAAAGTGCGTTGGCAGCTCTGGCCGATGGCGTGATCCAGGCGGGCGATGTGGTGGTGATCCGGTACGAGGGCCCCAAGGGCGGACCGGGAATGCGGGAGATGCTGGCGATCACCGGTGCGATCAAGGGCGCCGGCCTGGGTAAAGATGTGTTGTTGCTCACCGATGGTCGGTTCTCCGGTGGCACCACCGGACTCTGCATCGGGCACATCGCGCCGGAGGCATCCGACGGGGGACCGGTCGCCTTCATCCGGGACGGTGACCGTATCCGGGTCGACATCGCCGGCCGCACCCTCGACCTCCTCGTCGACGACGACGAGATCGAGTCACGCAAGCAGGACTGGCAGCCGCTTGACCACAAATATCAGCGGGGTGTGCTCTCCAAATACGCCAAGCTCGTCCGTTCGGCCTCGGTCGGCGCCGTCACCCACTGACGAACCCCCTGCCGCACCCCGATGATGTGCCCTTTTGGCGAGTAAAAGCCCAGGTGGGCACCGCCAAAAGTTGCTCCTATGTCAAGCGGCGGCGGTCTGAATGGCTCGTGGTTGGGGCGCAGTGTCGGTGATCAGGCGTTGATAGACGGTGCGGACCAGGCGGCGTCGGAGTGCTCGGAGGGCTGCGGTGGTGGAGTCGCCGGCGGCGCGGCGTTTGCGGTAGTAGGTGTAGCCGTCGCTGTCTTCGAGTCGGGTTTGGGTCAGGGCGATGCGGTGCAGGGCGGTGGTGAGTTGTCGGTTGCCGCAGCGCGGTAGCCGGACGCGGCCGGCGGTGTTGCCGGACCAGACCGGGATGGGGGCGGTGCCGGCGTAGTTGGCGTAGGCGTCGGCCGAGTGGAAGCGGGCGATGCCGGCGGTTTCGCCGACGATTTTGGCTGCGGTGAGTTCCCCGCAGCCGGGTAGCTGTAGTAGCGAGGGAACCAGTTCGCGGACTCGTTTGCCGATCTCGGTGGCCGTGGTGTTGATCCGGGTGGTCAGGGAGATGATCTCGTCGAGTTCTTCGCGGGCGATGTCGGCCAGCAGTCCGGTCTCGGTGGCCAGCTGTGCGGCGAGGATCTGTTGGTGTTTGTGCATGCTCAGCGAGCGTGGTTTGGGGGCGTAGGCGGGGTTGATTTCATGGACTCGCCACAGCAGTCGGTTGATTGTTGAGGTGCGTTGTGCGACAAACACTTCGCGTCGATCGACTAGTAGACGTATCTCGCGGGATCGGGGGTCGGCGCCGGCGGCGGGCAGGTTCGGTTCGCGCAGCACTGCCCGCGCGACGGCCAGAGCGTCGATGGGATCTGATTTGCCGCGGGTACGTGCCGAGGCACGGGTGTGGGCCATCATTTTGGTGGGTACCCGCACGGCGGTCTGGCCGGCGGTGAGTAGGTCGCGTTCGAGGCGGGTCGACATCTGTCGGCAGTCTTCGATGCCCCAGAGCAGGTCGGTACCGAACTGGGTGTGGGCCCATCGCATCGCGGCATGATGGCCGGCGGTGGTGGCCGGGGCGGTGAGTTGGCCTAGCTTTTTGCCGACGGGATCGACGGCAACAAATGTGTGTGAGCTCTTGTGTACATCGACTCCAACTACAACCATGGTGGTTGCCTCCTGATTTCAGAAACAGGGACCAGGGACGGTTGGGCCGGTCGGTGGGCAATCCTCAGTTGGGGGCGTTGCCACGCTCCTATCAAGCCACATCGGCCGGTCCTTCCCACCTGGTGTTGGCATAACTTTTGCAAGACCAGACATGCGCATCAATGCGATGCCGGCAGGCACATCAAGAGCCAAACACCAGGTGACCAGGACCCAACCACCGCTCAGGCGGCAACACAAGAGTCACACTGAGGGCACATCATCGGG